>DBMM01000148.1:0-42214 GCA_002298925.1 Geobacter sp. UBA698
AAATATACATGCATGCAGACGGGCGGGATGAGGTGGATATTGAATTTGTTTGAGGCTGTCCTTGCACAAAAATAACAGTCGGAATTATTCCGGGGTGCACGGTTATGAGGGATTGTCTGTGGTCACTGCCCGGGCAAGGTTGTGTCGCTGTCCTTGCCTCTGGTGTTCAGCTGTTCCCGATAGGCTTTTTCTGCCCGCCGGCGGCGGCGGCCGCCCAGGAACAGTTCTTCGACGACTATGGCAATGAAACAAATGGCAAACAGTGCCAGAACACCTCCCAGCAGAAGCCCTCGCAGATGCAAATGCCCCTGGGAAAACCCGTATTGTGCGATAATTTCAGGACTGTGAGGCAATTGTGTGGCCATGTTAAGTTGCTCCGACAGAATAGCTGAATTGGCTCTTGTTGATGAATGTGCCCGAGGTCAGCATGAAGTCGGCCTCGGCCGCCGGCACCGGTCTGCTGAAATAGTACCCCTGCATTTCGTCACAGCCGAGCTCCTGCAGGGTTTTCATTTGATAAGCGGTTTCGACCCCCTCCACGACAAGGTGCAGCCCAAATCCATGGGCAATGCCGATAATGGCATGAATGATGGGTGAGTCACTCTTGCCCTCCTGCAGGTCGCGTACGAAAGACTGGTCGATCTTGATGCTGTCGATCGGAAAGCGGCGCAGGTAGTTGAGTGAAGAGTAGCGGGTGCCGAAGTCGTCAATCGAGATGCGGATGCCGTGTTCGGACAGTTTCCGCATCGTATCGATGACGCTGGCGACATCGCGCAGCAGCAGGTTCTCGGTGATCTCAATCTCGAGAACATTGGCTGGAAGGTTATGTCTGGCCAGGGCGGTAATGATTCGTTCGACCATATCGATGCGATCGAATTCCTGCGGGGAGACGTTGATTGACATGCGCAATTCCAGCATGTCTCTGCTGCGCCAGAGGGCCAGCTGGCTGCAGGCCTTCTCCAGCACCCAGTCGGTAATGCTGCAGATCAAACCGGATTCTTCTGCCATGCCGATGAAGTGATCCGGGCTTAACAGGCCATGTACCGGATGCTGCCAGCGGATCAGAGCTTCGAGCCCTACGATTTGGCCGGTGCTGACGCTGATTTGGGGTTGGTAGTACAGTTCGAATTCCGAGTTCTGTACGGCCAGCCTTAACTCGTTTTCCAGGTTGAGGCGTTCGTGATAGCAGGCGTTCATGTCTGGGTTGAAAAAAAGGAAGCCGTTCTTGCCGTCGGTCTTGACTTTGTACATGGCGATGTCGGCATTTTTCAGCAGCACATCGGCGCTTGCTCCGTCCCGAGGAAAGATGGAAATGCCGATACTGGCAGTGGCCCGGAAATCCTGATCCCGCACTATAAAGGGGGGCACGAGTGTCTGCTGAATCTTCTCGGCAATGATGATTGCGTCCTCGGCATGCTGAAGGTCAGGCAGCAGTACCGTAAATTCGTCACCCCCCTGGCGTGCCAGTGTGTCGCCGGAGCGCATGCAGCCGAGCAGTCGCTGGGCAAGGCTGTTGAGCAGGTCGTCGCCCGCCGCATGGCCATGGGTGTCATTGACCAGCTTGAAGCGGTCGAGGTCGATGAACATGACCCCCACATTTTTTTTGCTGCGCTTGGCCTGGATCAGGGCCAGTTCCAGACGGTCCTTGAACAATCGTCGGTTAGGGAGGTGCGTGAGTTGGTCGTGGAGGGCCTGGAAGTTGATGGTTTCTTCAGCCATTTTCCGCTCGGTTATGTCGCGAGCCACGCCGTAGGTGCCCAGAAAAGTTTTGGTCTGGATGTCCTGGCCGCTGTTTGTGACATCATAGATGCCCATGGCACTCAGCATGGCTACGATGTGGGTGCTTTCGAAGCGCCGGTAGTGGTTGTTCTTGCATTTCAGCCGTACCTCGACATTTGCTGCTGCTCTACTGTCACTGCGGCGTTCGGTGAAGGCATACAGGGCATGGTTGACATCGTCGTCATGTACAATGGCGGCGTAATGGCAGCCGATCAACTCCTCTCGAGAGTAACCCAGCAGAGACTCTACTCGGTTGTTGATAAACATGAAGTAGCCGCTGGAATCCAGCGTGTAGATGAGATCGGGGGAGTTTTCCACCAGGAAACGGTGCAGCCGTTCAGATTGCTCCAGGCGGGCGGTCATCAGGACGTGGTTGCGTTCCAGGCTGCGGCGATGCAGAATATTGTCTACCTTGTGCGGGATCTCTGCCAGTCCATTCGGTTTGCGCACAAACTCGACGGCGCCATTTCGCATGGCCTGAATGACCGATTCGATCTGACTATCAGCGCTGACCATGATCACGCTGGTCGGAATCTTGTGTTGGGCAATCCACTCGACTACTTCCAACCCGGATATGTCGGGGAGGTTGATGTCCAGCAGTACAAGATCGATGGCTTGGGAACCGAGCAGGGCGATCGCCTCTCTGCCTGTCGCACACTCCCGAATGCAGCGTCCGTCGCACTCCAGCAAAAGCCTCAGGCTTGATCGCATGCGTTTTTCGTCATCGACCAGCAGAACATGATAGGGTTGGTCAGCCCAGTCATGGATTGAACTGATACTCGCCTTCGCAATTGAATTCATTTTTTGCCCACCTCGGATTTCTGTAACAGAATACTGAAACGCGTTCCCAGTTCGGCACTGCTTTGACAGACAATCTGCCCACCCAGCCGATTCACCAATTCCGCCACCAGAGACAATCCAATTCCTGAAGTTCCAGGACGGCAGTTGAATTTCAACGGTTGGAACAGGCGCTGGATGATATCCTCCGGCAAACCGGGGCCGGAGTCACTCATGCGGATTTCGCTGCAAATATGGCTACCTTTAATCAGGTTGTCATGGGTTGAAATCGTAAAAAAACCGCCGTTCGGCATCGCCTCGGACGCATTCTTCCAGATGTTGAACAGAATCTGCTTGAAACAGTCGCGATCACCGCTGACAGGTTGCACGGCCGGGCTTAAGTTTTTTTCGACGGATATGCCGCGACTGGTGAAGAGGGATTCGGCATACAGCGCCAGCATGCCTTCAATCACGGCGTTGATGTCGAATGTGTCTTCTGGCGGGGTGGATACGGCAACGGTGTTAAAGCGATGTACGATCTGCACGACCCGGTCGATCTCTTCCCTGAGTATGTCCAGCACCGGCAGGAGACTGTTATCGGCGGAGTTGCGCTGGCTGATGATCTGGAGATAATTTTTGATGATGCTGAGCGGATTGGCGGCTTCGTGAATAACCTTGCGGGCCTGCAGGTCGAACTGGCTGATCAGTTCGGCTTGAAGTTTATTTTCGCGCTCTTTGGTCTTGCGCCATGATTCGAGTCCGGCCGCGGCCAGACCGGCGAAGCTTGTCATCCTGCCGAGCAGGTGCTGGATGGCGGTCAGCTGTGGTTCGTTTAAACCGAATGCCATGATGCCGATCCGTTGTTCACGGGTGCGCATGGGGAGATACAGCACCCCCTTGCTGCCGAGGGCGCGGGCTATCTGGACATCGACCAACGAGACAGGAGTCTCCCTGTCAAAGGTGGAACAGGGGCGATCTCCCCTGGCAGCTTTCCCGGCCAGGCTGTGACCGTCGTCCAGGCTGATCTGGAGGCCATGCAGCCGTTCGCACTGGCCGGCCATATCCGGGCCGGAAAGAATATTATCGTCCGGCCGGATCAGCAGAAAGTAAATCCGCCCCAGCCCAAAAAGAATCCGGGCACATTCGCGTACGGCAACCAGTATTTCGGTCTCATTTGACAGTGCCGACAGATCCTGCTGCAGGGTTTGCATCAGAGCCATGTTCCGTACCACATCCTCAATCTGGGACCAGGCTGCTGCCTGCTCGTTCGGGGGGGCCTGGTCACTTTCGAAGGAGATGGAAGCATGGGGGATAGTGCGCCTTTCGGCGGTTTCGATTATGGCAAATGCTTCCGCCAGCATGGTCACCCGCTGGAAGGCTTGCTGGGCGAGGGAGGTGATAGTGGCCAGTTCCAGGCCGAGAATCGATTCGAACGGGGCAGGTTGAGATGACGTTTCTTCTGTGGTGGAGTCCAGTTTTTCAAAAGAACAGCAGATGGAATGGGCAGACCATACGATCCGGCTCAGCAGATCTGCTGTGATGATATTCTTGGCCGGGTAGTGGTGAAACAGGATCGCGTCCGCCATGAAGGAAGAAGAGTGCCACTGATCCGCCAGCCAGGCGCCGATAGTGGCGTGATCGCTACCGAGTACCGAATTCTCCAAGTCGTGCAGAGCCTCTTCATCAACGCTGCATGCCAGCAGGGCCGCGTAGCGCTCAGTCAGACCGCCTTGCAGGATCAGTTGGCCGGTATCGTGCAGCAGGCCGGCCAGATAGGCTTCCTCCAATTCAGGATAGCCAACTTTGATGGCGATTGCACGGGCCAACTCGGCCACCCGCAGCGAGTGGCACCAAAATCCGGAATAATCGTAGTCCTGTTCGCCGTCGCTACGAGCAAATGTGCTCTGGATAGCCAGGCAGGAGGCCAGGGTTCGCACCAGGCGGGTGCCAAGGGTGTTCAGGCATTGCTCAATTGTTTTGATCTCTGCACCGCGCCGCAGCGCCGCAGAATTGGCAACGGTCAGGATGCGGGCACACAAGGCCGGATCCTGTCTGACCACTGCTGACAGTTGGGAACTATCGGCGCGTTCGTCTTCTGCCAAGGTAAGGAAACGCAGCAGTACCTGGGGCATTGATGGCAAATGAATCGATTCAATTGCATCGATAATTGCTTCAGGAATTTGCCGCAATAGCCCCTCCCAATACTGTTTCTGCAAGATTAAGATATTAACAGGGCAAACATAGTTTAATATTGCCGATAAAACAAGCATATTTGTTAATGAAAAGTAAGTATTTGTCTTTAAAATTATGATGTTATAAATAATCGAATATTTTCAGCTTGATTGAGAGCGTAACCGAAATGAAAAATAACCTGCTGGTCGGCATGCGGCCGGGCAAACGTAAGTGACAGATGCTGGTGTTCGGCAGTTGAGACTTGGCAACACCTTACTTTGCTGATACATTTACCATAACTTATACTCAGGAGATTATATGGCGCCAACTCATCACAAACTCATCATTCTCGGGGCAGGGCCTGCCGGCTATACCGCGGCTGTCTATGCCGCACGGGCAAACCTGGAACCCGTTATCATCACCGGGTTGCAGCCGGGGGGGCAGCTCACAACCACCACCGATGTGGACAACTGGCCGGGCGACCACGCCGGGGTTCAGGGGCCTGAACTGATGGAACGCATGCGACTGCACGCCGAGCGGTTCAATACCGGCATGATTTATGACAGTATCGCCAGGGCCGATCTGAGCCAACGCCCCTTTCTGCTGGAAGGGGATCAGGCGGCATACAGCTGCGATGCCCTGATCATCGCCACCGGCGCCTCGGCCAAATATCTGGGGCTTCCTTCAGAACAGGCTTACAAGGGAAAAGGGGTTTCGGCCTGCGCCACCTGTGACGGATTCTTCTACCGCGGCAAGCAGGTGGCTGTCATTGGCGGAGGCAGCACCGCTGTTGAAGAAGCGCTCTACCTTTCCAACATCGCCGGTCATGTGACGGTAGTGCACCGCCGCGAGCAGTTCCGCTCGGAAAAAATTCTGTCCGACCGGCTGATTGAAAAGACCAAGGGTGGCAACGTGACTATCGAGTGGCATCATACCCTTGACGAAGTGCTGGGTGACGCCAGCGGCGTTACCGGCATCCGCATCCGCCACGTCAGCGGCTCCACCAAGGAAATCCCGGTGCATGGAGTCTTCATCGCCATCGGCCATTCCCCGAACACCACCATGTTCGAGGGGCAGCTGGATATGGATAACGGCTATATCCGCACCCGTTGCGGCAGCGATGGTAATCTCACGGCAACCAGCGTCGCCGGGGTCTTTGCGGCAGGCGATGTGCAGGATTTCATCTACCGCCAGGCGATCACTTCGGCCGGCACCGGCTGCATGGCCGCCCTTGATGCCGAGCGGTATCTGGAGTCGTTGGGCAAGTAGAGGGAGGAAGCCATGTCTGATACAGTCTCTGATCTCGATAAGCTGCTGGGGGATGTGCGTAAAACCATTCAGGATAATCAGCAGTTTCTGAAGGCCCTGGTTGCGGATGCCGTGGATGACGATGATGATGTTGACGATGACAAGGCTGAAGCGGGGCAGGCCGGAGAAGAAGAATATGAGGAGTTGTAACGGCTCTTGATTTGGTTGCGGCAATAGTCTCCCGGATAGCAAAAAGCCCCCGAAGTTTTCTTCGGGGGCTTTCTTTCTGCCTTAGTGCGCTTTGGCTTCCTTGCCTTCGCCGGGGACGTCATGTCCGCTGGCGGCGTGGCACTCGCTGCAGTTGGTCTTGAACAGTTCGTCGCCGATATCCACCGGGTGGACGAAGTTGGTCACCCGTTGACCGAACGGGATGTTCTCCTGGGTCTGATCCAGGACGTCATGGCAGATCTTGCAGTCTTTGGAGATGACTTTGCCGTCGGCACTCTTGTGCTTGCCGTCATGACAGCGGAAACAGCCGGGTGTATAGAAGTGTCCGATGTAGTTCGGATAGGTACTCCACTTGACCTTCATGGCCGGGAAGAAGTTGCGGGCATAAATGTCCTTGATGCGATCAACGGCCTGGTTGATGGCGGCCCCTTTCCCCTGGGCAACCTTCGGGTAGTTTTTGGCGTAATACGCCGGGATCTCCTTGGTGATGGTGGCGAAGGCCTCTTCCTTGTTCTTGTAGGGGCGGTTCAGTATCTCGACAGCCACCTTCTTGATGTACGGCAGTTTTGTGTCAATATGGTCAGAGACGAAGTTCAGGTCCATCTCCTCATCCGGCGAGTGGTAGATATGGGTCGGACGGTTGTGGCAGTCGGTGCAGTCCATCAGGCGCTTGGTTGACTTGGCAATCTCGTCCTTGGTGAGCGGTTTCTCGGTGCTCATGTACTCGGTAATCTTGCCGTCCTTGCCCTTGACGGCAATATACGGGATTTCAAGGCGTTTCTTGTCTTTGGCAATAAATTCAACTTCCTGGCCGATATGCCAGTGAATGCCGTTTTTGGTCGGGGACTTGGGGTTGCCGCCGATATGGATCAGCATATCGATCTTGCGCGGGGAGTTCTCCTCGTTGGGCGCGTAGTGATAGAAAATCTTCTGGCGGCCGACGTAGAACTTTTCAGGCCAGTGGCAGTGTTCGCAGGTTTCACGGGCCGGACGCAGATTTTCGATGGGGGTCTCGATGGTCTCCGGGTAGGTGTGGAATGCAACGGCGTACAGCTGGCGCATGCCGGAGATCTTGGCTTTTACATACCAGGCTGCGCCCGGGCCGACATGGCACTCCACACACTTGACCTTGGCGTGGGGGGAGTTACTCCAGGCGGTATGCTCAGGCTCCATGACCACATGGCAGAGTTCGCCGCAGAAAGTGGTGGATTCGGTGAACTCGAAGCCCTTGATGGAAGCCAGGGCGACCACGACGACAAAAATCGCTGAAGCTGCGACGAAGAATATGACCAGGTGACGTCTGGCCGGATCATTCAGGTCCAGGCGGGGGTATTTGGGAATCTCTTCCTCAAGTGACAGCATTCCTTCCAATATCGCTTTGCGGCGCTGGTTGCGAACCATCCAGGCACCGATCGGAACCAGGATCAGGCCGAATATGAGCATGCCCGGGAAGAGGAAGTATGTCATCAGGCCCAGGTAGGGATGCTCGACGCCGGTGATCATTTCAAAGGCGGTAAAGGTGATGATCAGTCCGGTGGCTGTCAATGCCAGTATTATACCGACAAGACTGATCAGGTTCCAGGCGTACCCGGCGGTTTTGCGAATTGCCATAACATCTCCTTCTTTGCTCTAATTTGTGCAAACAGCTCTGAATAAATCAATCTAGTTTTTTAACCTATAATATTGGATGTTGTCAAAACAAAATTTTAGTTGCATTGTTTTGGAAAAAGCTCGGGAATATAAAAATATCATTTTTATGGTATAAAAAAGGAGCAGCGCCATAAGCGCAGCTCCTTTTGTGGACAGCCGCTGCATTAACAGGATGTTATTTTTTGTGACAATCCTTGCAGCCAGTGGGACCCTTGCCGTTAGTGGTATGGCACCCCTTGCAGGTTTTGTGGGCCCAGTCCTTACTGAAGCCCCCCTCGATCTTGCCAGGAGTCTTCTCGTGACATTTTTTGCAATTTCCCTTGAGTCGCTCCTGATGCTTCTTGTGCTGGAATGTGACCTTTCCCATTTTTGGTGCGGCAAACTCGATGACGTCGCCAGCGAAGGAGGTTCCCGCAAACGCAACAATGGCTAACATGGCAATGACAGTTTTTTTCATTTTTGTGGCCCCTTTTCGATAATTTCTAAAAATTATACAACTATGTTTTAAATAGATCATTGTTGTGCCTGCGTCAACTGTCTTTTTACTGAAAAATGATTTTGTCCCTGCGAGTTGGCCGGAGTAACGTGTAACGTGGTTATCGCAGGACAGATAAATTCTGGCAGATTCAACTAGAGGCAGAGTTGGGGATTGCAGAATCATTCTGGAAAATCATTGACAAAACGTGCTACCTTTTATATTACTGATTAACTGGTAATTTCCGCAAACAGCGTTTTATGCAATAAATAGCCCTGTCAACGACATTGAGGTAATGATGAAGACATTAATCCTTGCTCGTCCTTTACTGCTGACAGTCGCCTTGGTTTTTGTCCAGTTCCTGGTTGCCACCACATGCCATGCTGACAGGGAAAAGTTTTTTGATAGCTCGGGAAAGCTGATAGTAGTAGAAAAGTCGGCTGCGGAACTCCTCCGGCCCTACGAAATCAAAAACCGCAAGTCAGAAAAAACCTTTCCGGTACCGCGCCCACCTTTTTCAGAAGGGATTTTCCCCTGTTCCCAATGTCACTCCGGCATGACCCCCAATCCACAACGCAGGGTGCTGACCGATTACCACACTGAAATTGTTCTGCATCATGCTGAGGGGCAACGCTGGTGTACCGATTGCCACAATCTGTTGGACCGCGACAAGCTGCGACTGGTCTCGGGTGAACTGATCGATTTTTCGGAGTCATATCTGCTGTGCGGCCAGTGCCATGGCGACAAGTTTCGTGACTGGAAGGTCGGCGTCCATGGCAAACGAACCGGGGACTGGAATGGTGATAAGCAGTATTTGCTGTGTGTGCACTGCCACAATCCCCATGATCCCAAATTCAAGTCACTTAAGCCAATGCCGCCTCCGCAACGACCGGGGGAGGCTAAGCACTAAGACTCTAGCCAATCTGTACAGGGAGCTCGATCATGTCAGATGTACACAAGTGTGACAAACATGTTCTGCATAAATCCCGACGCAAGTTTTTGAAAGGCCTGGCAGCCGGCATCGGGCTTATCGCCTTGCCCGGTAAAGACGCTTCGGCCTCGGTGTGGGAGGATTTTTTCCAAAAGCATTTCAGGGAACTTTCCAAGGATGAGCTCAGAAAAACATTGGCTCGTTTCGAAAAACAGTACAGCAAGCAATTCGGCAAACAGGTCACCGTCAAGGCCACCCCACCGCTGGCGGGAGTCCTTTACGGCTACGGCCTTGACCTTTCACGTTGCATCGGCTGCCGTCGCTGTGTCTATGGCTGCGTGGGAGAGAACAACCAGTCGCGCGATCCCCAGATTCACTGGATCAGAGTCATGCAGCTGGACAAGGAAAAGGGCGTCGATCTGGCCCACGCTGAGCACTACTATAATCCGGCCCAGGTTCCTGAAAAGGGGCATTTCTACATGCCGGTCCAGTGTCAGCAGTGCGAGAAGCCGCCCTGCGTCAAGGTCTGCCCGGTGCAGGCCACCTGGAAGGAGAATGACGGCATTGTGGTGGTTGACTATAACTGGTGCATCGGCTGCCGCTACTGCATGGCGGCCTGTCCCTACGGCGCCCGCCATTTCAACTGGGCCAAGCCGGCCCTCCCTGCCAAGGAAATGAATCCTGTTACCCACTACCTTGGCAATCGCCCCCGCCCCAAAGGGGTTGTGGAAAAATGCACCTTCTGCATCCAGCGCACCCGTGAGCAGCCCGGCCGCTACCCGGCCTGCGAAGAGATCTGTCCGGTGGGTGCTCGCAAATTCGGAAACCTGCTGGACCCGGAGAGTGAAATCCGCTACCTGATCGAGAACAAGCGCGTCTTTATCTTCAAGGAAGATCTCAACACCCAGCCCAAATTCTACTACTTCTATGCAACCTAATGCCGACCGCGGGGGGCAACAATGAAAAATATCTGGTACTTTTTCAAAGGCACAGTGGTGCTGACCTCCAAGGGTAGCAAGGCGTATTACTGCTGGGTTTTATTTCTTTTGTGCCTGATGGCCATTGGCGCCATGGCCTATTTCCGGCAGTTGGATGAAGGGCTGATCGTAACCGCCATGCGGGACCAGGTCTCGTGGGGCTTTTACATCTCCAACTTCACCTTCCTGGTAGGGGTGGCGGCGGCGGCGGTACTGCTGGTGATCCCGGCTTATGTCTACCACTGGAAGCCGATCAAGGAGATCGCGGTACTGGGAGAACTGCTGGCGGTGTCGGCGATTGTCATGTGCCTGCTTTTCGTGACGGTCGATATAGGCCACCCCGAGCGCTTCTGGCACCTGATCCCCAAGATCGGCCTGCTCAATTTCCCCCAGTCGCTTCTGGCCTGGGACGTGGTGGTGCTCAATACGTATCTGGCCCTGAATCTGACGATCGCGGTGTACATCCTCTACAACCTCTACTACAAGCGGCAGCCGAACAAGAATTTCACCACACCGCTCCTGCTCTTTTCAATCCCCTCGGCGATCTCCATCCATACGGTGACCGCTTTTCTTTACAATGGTCTCGGTGCCCGGCCCTTCTGGAACTCCTCGATTCTGGTGCCACGCTTTCTGGCATCCGCCTTCTGCTCCGGTCCGGCCTTCATGATCCTGATTTTCATGCTGGTCCGCAAATACACCAAATTCAAGATCGAGGACAAGGCCATACAGAAAGTGGCCGAGTTGATCGCTTATGCGATGTTTATCAACCTCCTTCTGCTGGGGGCCGAGCTTTTCAAGGAGTATTACACCGCATCAGTCCATCTGGCGCCGGTCCAATACCTCTTCCAGGGGCTGCATGGCCATTCCGCGCTGGTGCCCTGGATCTGGACCGCCATGCTGTTCAATATCACCGCTTTTGTTCTTTTTTTGGTCCCCGATACGCGGAGGAATAATGTGACCCTGGTGATCGGCTGTATCCTGGTGTTTGTCGGAGTCTACATCGAAAAGGGCATGGGGTTGGTTATTCCCGGGTTCATTCCCGATGTGCTCCATGAAATCTACGAATATGCTCCGACAGGTATCGAGCTGCTCCTCTCCATGGGTATCTGGGCCACCGGCCTGTTTGTCTTCACCATGCTCTTACGGGTTGCCATTCCCATACTGAACGGGGATTTTCATGTCGCCGATGATGGGGTCGGTTCCTATATCGGCGACCAGTTGTTCCTGATTCAACATAATTCTGAGGATGAGAAGGATTCTACCGATAATCCTGAATTCAGGCATGATTCAGCAGAATGATTAGACGTCTCATGGCAACAGGTGATCGGTACAGTTTAAATTGGTGTTCTACTACCATTTATTTGTTGACACTTTCAGGTTAAAATATTATCTCTTTATGTAGCTATCTTACTGCTAATCCGAATTAATATTATTAACGCGTATTGCTAACTATATTTTATTTTCTTCAACCACTACAGATAAAAGGGAGTAGACTGTGAAAAGTCATGTCTGGCGGCCGCTCTATGTGGTCATTGCGCTTGTTGTCGGATTATTGGTGTTCCGTTTTTTCTATGTCCCGAATGACTTTGGCTCCGGGAAAAGGGGTTTCATGTATTCCTTTCATCGCATGTCAAATGAGGAGGAGTGGAAGAAGCAGCCCGTGAAATACGGAGCGACCGGAAAAGAACGAATGCACGAGTACTGCAGTGCTTGTCACGGCGCGGTTGTCAAGGTCCGCACGGAAGACCTCCATGGCATTATTCCCTGTGAAGACTGCCACGGTCCGGCACTCAACCATCCCGAAGCTCCCGAAAAACTGAACATCGACCGCACCAGAGAACTTTGCCTGCGCTGCCACACCAGTCTTCCCTACACCACTAGTGAGCGCAAACGTATTCCCGGAATCGATCCCAAAGGGCACAATCCGGGCATAGAATGTGTAAAATGTCACAATCCCCACAACCCGAGACTGGAGGAAATGAAATAATGGAGAGGCGAGAATTTCTGAAAAGCTGCATCATGGTCATTGCCGGCGCCTCTGTCCCCCTGTCGGCGCTGACATTGATCGACCCCCGCAAGGTATTGGCTGCAAATCCGGATATTCAATGGGCCTTTCTGGTCGACACCAACAAATGCGTTGGTTGCGGCTTCTGCGTCATGGCCTGCAAGACCGAAAATGATATCCCCTTAGATGCCAACGTCACCCGTACATGGGTGGAGCGCTATGTCTATACCAAAGACGATCGGCGCTACGTGGACAGCCCGAAGGGTGCCCTGAACGGTTACACCGAATCGCGCATTGACCTCGGCAAGGGAGAGTTCAAAGAGATCGATCCCAAAAATGTAGGCAAGGCATTCTTTGTTCCCAAGCTCTGCAATCACTGCACAACACCCCCATGTACCCAGGTCTGCCCGGTTGGAGCAACCTACAAGACCGACGACGGCGTAGTTCTGGTTGACCGCAAATGGTGCATCGGCTGCGGCTACTGCATCATGGCCTGCCCCTATGCTGCCCGCTTTTTTCATCCGCTGCTTCATGTGGCCGACAAGTGTACCTTCTGCTATCACCGCATCACCAAAGGGCTGGACTCGGCCTGTGTAAATGCCTGTCCCTTCGGTGCACGCAGGATGGGGAATATCCACAACATCAATGACCCGATCACCCAACTCATCATGAATGAGCGTGTCGGCGTACTCAAGGATGAATTCGGAACCAAGCCCCAGGCCTTCTATATCGGCCTTGCCCAGGAGGTGCGCTAGTCATGGTTGAACAACTCGCCCAAAAAGTTTTGGAAGTTCACGGTGAGGCCTGGACCATCAAAGAGTTGTTTGTCCTGCCGAACGAATATATCTACTGGTCGATCCAGATCGTCATGTACCCCTTCATGACCGGACTTGTGGCAGGAGCCTTTGTTCTGTCTTCCCTCTACCACGTTTTCGGTGTTGAAAAACTCAAGGAGATTGCCCGATTTTCCCTGGTATTTTCGTTCGCCCTGCTCCCGGTTGCCATGATGCCTCTCTTGATGCATCTGCAGCAACCCTTTCGCGGCATAAACGTCATGATGACCCCCCACTTTACATCGGCGATTGCCGCCTTCGGCATAGTCTTCAGTACCTATGGCTGCATTGTGGCCACGGAGTTGTGGCTGGTCTATCGCAAGCATTTCGTCCTGACGGCCCAAGCATTGAATGCTCAACAGAATCGTAGTGCTGTCGACAACTTTCGTTTACTGATATTCACCTGCCTGACGCTCGGCGCCTGGGATATCAGCCATGAGGCGATCGAAAAGGATCACCACGCCTGCAAGATCATGGCGGGTATCGGCATTCCTGTCGCCTGCTTCCTGCATGGTTACGCCGGCTTCATCTTCGGTTCGGTCAAGGCCAATGCGCTCTGGATGACCCCTCTCATGCCGGTGATTTTTATCTGCTCCGCGGTTGTATCAGGGGTAGCCCTCTGCATACTGTGCTATGTAATTGTTCAGGAATTTCGTAAATTCATGGCCAAACGAAAAATGGCCCGCTGGGCCAAAGATGTCGATGCTCCCACCGTAGAGGAGCTTGAAGGGGCTAAGCATATGGAGGTCATGCTTGCCTCTAATTATCTGCTCTATTTCATGATAGCCGCCATTACTCTGGAAATTCTCGACCTGATCTTCCGCGGTTACACCCAGGTCAAGTCGTGGGACATTCTGCGTGAAGTCATCATGGAGCGTGACTTCACCAAAATCTTTATCCTGCAGTACGGCCTCGGAAATCTGGTGCCGTTCCTGATGATGGCCCTGCCGGGTCGCACGGTACGCCGCACTACCATTGCAACGGTGCTAGTCCTGTTTGGCGTATTCATGATGCGCTACAACGTCGTAATCGGCGGCCAGGCTTTCTCATTGAGCTTCGCCGGCTTCATGGATTACCACCTGCCAATCATTCCCCATAGCATTGAAACCTATAAAGAAGGCTTGCTGGGTGCCCTCACGGTTATAACTACCCCTTTTGTATTGTTCTTCGTCATCAACAAATTTCTTCCGGCCTTCCTCAAAGAAGATTCCTCCCACTAGAAGTCAGGCCATGTTGGCTGAAATAAAAGCGGGGTACCATAAACTGGTGCCCCGCTTTTTTTTCTGTGGCTATTGTCAATCATGATGGCAGCTACTGGATGGCAAGAGGGACCGCTTTCCTTTGTCGCGACAGCATCCTTCTGTTTCATGTATGCAACGCCCAATAATCAGGAGCTTTTGGGGCATACGCAGCAATTCGTCGCCATCTGCTCCCCTTTTTGCCTCCCTGCACTTGTTTTAGGTGCGCGTCCGGCTGCAGTTGCATAACCTTTCTACTCGGCTGTTGAAACATTGAGACAATGATTTTTTGAAAATAAAACTTCAACCAAAATGTGCGGCAATTGAGAGTCGCATTTGGTGTTACTACCTGTATCAACGATCACAGCGCCTCGTTGTTGAGGGCTTTTTCTGGACATAAACAACCCTGTTGAGTCAAGAACCACATAACGACAGCGGGAACAAGTTTCTTCATCCTTCTTGCTTCATGTTGGCAGGCGATGAAGCCGCTGGAGGTTGTGGTGCCTGCATCCCTGATTTTCCGCGCTGCCAGCGACTCAGAACAATCGAGAGCACCGCTGCAGCCAGTCCGAATGAAAAGACGCTCAGAACCAGCGGGACACCCTTTGTGCCGAGCAGGTCATACAGAAATACTTTTACTGCCCCTGTTGCCGTGACCAGAAGAGCAACATTTCGGATCTCCTTGTTCCGCGACCGGAAAGCGTACAGTCCGAGAACAATTGCTGACAGGTTGATCAGTACCGACTGGCCGCATTTAAAGGCATTGGCTGGATTCGCGGGTTGGAGCAGTAAAAACTGATAGAGGGTACTTCGCAGGGCAAAAAATGCACAGATGAGAGAACTGACAAGAAGGCTAACCGCGCTCAGATCGTGTTCGTCGAATCTGCTGAAGATATCATGCGTGCTGGTGGGAGGCGGATTTTTCCGGCACCAGCGGTAGTGCTCCATGGTGACGGCAGCCACAAATGCCGCGGTCAGTATTCCCGTGATAGATGAAGGATCATCTGGCTTGACTCCCGTGAAGAAAAGCCCCAGAGCAACAGCTCCGTAAATCTGCAGCAGATACGAGGTGAGGCGAACGCTTCCGCTCTGCCAATATCGGGAAAAAATCCCCAGCAAGAGGGCGATGACTGCGCTGAATGGCAAGGCAATCAGCAGGCTGTTAACGGCGTTGGGAAGCGCCAGGGCCAACAGGACTGCAGCAGCAAAGATGAAGGCGTTCGTTCCCGGCGAACCGTACTCCTTGCGCCTTACCAGCCAATACCCCGCAGATCCCAAGGCCAACGCGTAGGCGAGGCCGATAACCCCCAAAATAATCGTAGTATCCTTGTCAGCGCTGATCACGTAGCGGGCCGACAGATAGATAACGGCAATGGAAATTGTAGGGAGTGCAAAATCAAACCGTGCGATCGATTCGTGGCCGCTTCTGACAATTCCCCTCAGGGCGAGCAGTGAGAAGGTTATTGCGAACAGGGTCAGCACGGGTAAATACCAGGGCAACGCCAGCGTATCGGTTGGAAGATGTCTCCCGATGGCCAACCCCAGGCGCATTCCCCATAACTGAAGCATGATCAGTGTGACGATGAATACTATCCAGCGCAGCCATGAACAGCGTTTGAGCGTAGCCGCATAATAACCGAGGAGATTTGCGGCTAAAAGGACCATTGACAGGTAGGGAAAAAAAGGATTCGGATAGTCAATGGCCGCCGCAGCCAGACACATGCCGAGCGTAGCTACCGACACCGGTAGAAAAACGGAAAACTGGCGACTGATGACAGCCATGCCGATTGCGGTTGCCATCAGCGTCAAATAGGCGGGGACCAGCGGTAGCGACATGAATCGGGCGTGAGTTTCAACCACGATCACCGGCATGAGCACAGCGCCACAGGCGGCAAACACCGGAGCAAGTTGGCTGTTGCGGCGGTACTGAAACCATCCGACCAGCATCAGGGCCGCCGCATATCCCATTCCGAGCGCCGATCCGATCAGGGTATTGATAAGTTCGCTATCGGTTATGGTGCGCAGGATCAGTGCAATCACCATCAGGAAGCAAAATGTTGCCAGACGCGGCAGGAGTGCTGCCTTCCCGGCCCAACTGATCACTTCTTCAGAAATATCAGCTGGCTCTTCAAGGTCGATTGCCGCTGGCAAAGGCTTCGCCGGTGCGATACCCGGTGGCGCAGCCGGTGATGCCGCGGCGGGTCCATAATGGCTCTCAAGCGCCGCCAGTCGTATGGTGAGTGCCTTTACTTCATTACTAAGTTGCTCGACCTTCTCTGCAAGTGCTTCCTGGCCTGCGGACATATCCTCCCCCTAACATCGGCTTCACGCGTATAACAGTAACCCGAAACACGGGTATATATAAAACAGTTTTTTGTCAATTTTGTAAATAACAAAATGCGAAATTATTTTATGTGTTATTTTGAGTTGTTATGCGTAGAACAAATTTATTTATCTACCGATTATTCCGTGGATTGGCATGATCCGTCGGGGCAGCCCCGGCTGAGCCCTTGCGGGTGTCTGCCAGACGTTAAAAACAAAAAAAGGGGGGCAAAATTGCCCCCCTTCCGTATTCCAGCTGCACTTTGTATCAGGATACTTTAGTGGGATCCTCCGATAAAGGCCATGATCATCAGCAGCAGCAGACCCAGGCCGGTGAACAGGGCTATGAAGCCGAAGCCCTTGACAAGGAAGTCATAGGCAACGCCGCTGGTGTGTTTGCAGGCGAACTTCTCGGTAATGCCGGCCGCCTCGTAACGCTTCCACTGATCGCCACGTTCTTCGAGCATCTCTTCCTTGCCGATCTGGCCGTTGAAGATGACGAAGTCCATCGGGAACTTCTCCGGTCGTCCGTGGGTGTTGAAGAAGTGGACCGAGAAGATGAAGCCGGTGGCCAGCAGGGCTTCATCCGAGTGGATGATGGTGGCTACGTTGAAGGCCCAGCCGGGCAGGATCATGCCGAATAGCTCCGGGAACCATAGCATCAACCCGGAACCGCCGATGGCAAACATACCCCAGAAGACCGCAATGAAGTCGAATTTTTCCCAGTAAGTCCAGCGCTCGAAGGTCGGCTTCGGTCCCTTGAACAGGAACCATTTGACCATGTTGATGACATCGGTGATGTCGCGCAGGTTCGGACAGAGTGAGTCGGGACCGAACAGGCGCTGCAGGAAGTTGCCGGGAATATCCTTGCGAATGAAGAGGAAGTTGATGCTCATGAAAAGTGCCATGCCAAAGTAGACGAAGGTGATGCCGGCGCAGTAGCGGTGGACCATGCCGGCATTGGCTGATCCGCCGTACATCTTCATCATTGCCACGGCCCAGGGCTGGGTGCTGAATTTGAGCGGCAGGCCTGTCAGGGAAAGGCCGAGGAAACTGGTTATGACCAGAATGTGCATGAAAATGTGAACACGGTTGAAGCGGCGGTACTGCTTGTGTGCATCCGGTACGATGTGTTGGCAGTACTCCCCCGACCAGAGTTTTGCGGCCTTCTCGCGGTTTTCAACAAAGCCGCGGAACATCCAGAGCAGGGTGTGTACCCAGAAGACCGCAAAAGTGCCGACCAGTAAGCCGGTCATGGCGATGAAGGTATAGAAAAGGATCGGGTATTTCTCGCGGTCGTTATGTTCGCCGTGTGCATAGAACTGGGTGAACAGACCGGTGGCCCTTTCGTGGCATTTGGCGCAGCTCTTGACAAGATTGGCAGGATTTACACTGGATTGAGGGTCGTCCTTGGGAAGTACCGAGTGGGCGGTATGGCAGTCGGCGCAGCCGGCAACCTTCTCCGGGAAGCCCAGTCGATAGTTCTTGCCGTGATAGCTCTCCATGTAGGATTTAACGGCGACGGTCGTGACCTTGTTCTTGGCCATGAGTTTCTCGTCGCTGTGGCACTTCATGCAGACCTTGGTGTGAAATTCCCGGTTGGAGTGGCTCTTGGGGTCGCCGAGTGCCTTAATGTCGTGCAGGTTGTGGCAGTCAAAGCAGGCGGCTGAATCCATGTTGCCGGCCGCCACGCCCTTGCCGTGTACCGATTTCTGGTATACGGCTTCCTTGTCATGGCACTGGATGCATTTGGCAACAGCGATGCGCTTGTCGTTTTTCCAGTATTTGTGAGTGTGGATGTCGGTATGGCACTGGGCGCAGGTGACACCTTTTTCGGCGTGAATGCTGGCAAAATGTTCGGAGTTCTGTTTTTTGTGACAGCGCTCGCATTGAACCTTTTGAACCTTGATCTCCCTTTTCATGTGTTTGGTGAGATCGGTAATATCCACATGGCAGCTGGTACAGGCGTTCTTGCCGTGTACCGAGGCAGCAAAGTCATGAACGGAGATCTTTTCGCTGTGACAACCCAGGCAGGTGGCCGGGTCGATGGCCATACCCTGTTCGGCCATTGCCGGGCCGGCCCAAGCGACAAACAGCATCAGAAGCGGCAACATACGGCATAAAACAAATTGCATAAGCGTCTTCCTCCGTAAACCAAAAAATTAGAAAACCCTGACTGTATATAATTTGTATACATCTACACAAAACAAGGGGTAAATGCAATTAAAATTGAATACAGTATACAATGATAACAGTGTTTTGTTTATTTTTAACGGTCGGTTGTGCGGTTGCTGGCTGACAAAGGAAGTACTGGTTGATGTGTCGTTGAGGAGTGCCTTCTTGACTTTGCCGGTACCTTTTGCTAGCTTAATTTGATGGCAATTCGTTGAAATTTTGCCCATCCCGGAATAGCGGGGATGGTCTGGAGCATACAATCTCATGGTAAAAAAACTATTCATCCCCGGTCCAGTTCCTGTGCACCCCGATATTCTGGCCGCCATGGCAACCCCCATGATCGGTCATCGCATGAAGGAGTATGCTCAGTTGCACGGTCGCGTTACCGCCGGCCTCAAGAAAGTGCTGTTCACGGAAGACAGGGTCTTTCTGGCCACTTCCAGCGCCTTCGGGGTAATGGAAGGTGCTATCCGTAATCTGGTCGGAACTCGTTGCGCCAATTTCTGCAACGGAGCTTTTTCCGATAAATGGCACGACGTCACCCTGCGCTGCGGTAAACAGGCGGATGCCTTCCGTTTCGAGTGGGGCAAGCCGGTTACCCCGGAAGCCGTAGAGAAGGCGCTGGCCACCGGCAAGTACGATAGCATGACCATGATCCACAACGAGACATCCACCGGTGTCATGTCTCCGCTGGCGGAAATAGCCGAGGTGATGCGCAAATTCCCCGATGTTATGTTCATCGTGGATACGGTTTCATCCATGAGTGCTGTCAAGATTCCGGTGGATGAGCTGGGGATCGACAGTTGTATCTTCGGTGTACAGAAGGCCTTTGCTCTGCCGCCGGGCTTGACCGTATTCACTGCCAGTAAAAAGGCGCTACAGCGCGCAGCCGGAATGGAGGGTCGCGGCTATTATTTCGACTTCCTGGAGTTTGCCGCCAACGATGCCAAGGACAACACACCTTCGACGCCGTGCATTTCGCAGATATATGCCATGGACCGCCAGTTGGAGCGGATGTTTGCCGAAGGGCTGGAAGCCCGTTGGGCCCGGCACCGCCAGCTGGCCGACCATGTGCGCCAGTGGGTAACCAGCCGGGGCTTCGAACTGTTTCCAGAGCAGGGAGCGGCCTCGCTGACGCTGACCTGCACCCGCAATACCCGCGGCATCGACCTGTCGCTGCTGAAAAAGCAGCTGGGTGAGGCAGGTTTTGCCTTTGACGACGGCTACGGCAAGATCAAAGGGCTGACCTTCCGCATCGCCCACATGGGCGACATGACCCGTGCTGATCTGGACGAGCTGTTTGCCGCCATGATTGCCATCATGCCTGAACTGGCATGAACTGATCTGTGAAATTCGCTGCCAAGGCAGCAATTGACAAGAAGGAGTAACTGTATGAAATGCCCGAATTGTGGGGACAGGACCAGCGTTGATCTCGATATGCATTCCAACGGATTCACTTCGGAGGAGTCACCCGTCAAGGAGTGCAGCGCCTGTGGTCTGGTCTGGAGAGTCAAGATTGAGGCCGGCGTTGCCAGAATCGACATCATCAGGCAAGCGGATCAGCCCAAATAAAAAAGCCCCTGCAAGCAGGGGCTTTTTTACAGCCGGCAGTGATCGGCTATTCTTTTTCAAAGACATCCTTACCGGCGCCGCACAGTGGACAGCACCAGTCTTCAGGGAGCGACTCGAAAGAGGTTCCGGGTGCAATCCCGCGGTCGGGATCACCGGCGGCAGGGTCATAGACATACTGACAGATGGTGCAGATCCAACGTTCCATAGATAATCTCCTTTGTTCAGTTGATTTCCCAGCTGATGCACTGCACCGGGCAGCCGTCAATGGCGCTTTGAATCTCATGTTCCGGGGCACCGCCGGGGTCATAGCACTCTGATTTACCCCCGTTGCCGAAGCGAAAAACAGCGGGGCAGGTCGAGATGCACAGTCCGCAGCTGATGCAGTTTTCCTGGTCGACCCAAGGCTTTTTCATGGCGATTCCTCCTCGTGAGATCCTGATGAAATGTATACTCAACTCTGAGAGTTCTGTCAACAGAGCTGCCGTGATTCTCTCCAACACAAACTAATAAGGGGCGTTTACGATGATTTTCGATATGCTGGTAGTAGGACCACTGGGGGTCAACTGTTTCATCCTCGGCTGCGAAGAGACCCATCAGGGGGTTGTGGTGGACGCCGGTGACAATGCCGATAAGATCATCTCTGCGGTGGAACGGCGTGGCCTGACCATCAGCCAGGTTGTCAGCACCCACGGCCATTTCGACCATGTGGGCGCCAACCAGGCGGTACTGATGCACTTCGGCGCCCGACTGCTGATCCATGCTGCCGACGCGTCCATGCTGGAGCGGGCTGCCGATGTTGCCCGCTCCTATGGCATCGGCGGGGTGAGTTCTCCCCGGCCGGATTCTTTTCTGTCCGATGGACTGGAGATCGCCTTTGGCAGCTGCCGCATGACCGTACTGCACACACCTGGCCACACCCAGGGGGGCTGCTGCCTTTACCTCGAATCGGAAAAAAAGATCATCACCGGTGACACCCTCTTTGCCGACTCCATCGGCCGTACCGACCTGCCGGGCGGCAACCATGAACAGTTGCTGGAATCGGTCCGCACCAAGCTGTTCACCCTGCCGGACGATGTAACCGCCTATCCTGGGCATGGCCCCGAAACAACCATCGGCCACGAAAAGCGGCACAACCCTTATTTTTAGTAAGTGAGAAGGTGTATTCAGAGTTTAACCTGCAGAATACAGTTTCGATATTGCAATTATCCAGTTTGTCAGGGTGAGGAGGCAGCGGTATGCTACGAGCTAAACGGATTATCCTGGGCGTCAGCGGTGGCATAGCCGCCTACAAGGCCGTGGAGCTGCTGCGGCTGCTGACCAAGGCCGGGGCCGATGTGCATGTCATCATGACCCGCGCCGCCCAAGAATTCGTCACCCCGCTTACCTTCCAAACCCTTTCTTCCAATCCGGTCCATACCGAACTGTTCAATCTGATTGCCGAACGAGAGATCGGTCACATCTCCCTGGCCGAGCGGGCCGACCTGTTCCTGATCGCTCCGGCCACAGCCAACGTCATCGGCAAGATTGCCGGCGGCATTGCCGACGACATGCTGACCACCACGGTCATGGCCACCAAGGCCCCGGTTTTGATAGCTCCCGCCATGAACGTCAACATGTACACCAACCAGATCTACCGCGACAACGAACATAAGCTGCGCCGTCTTGGATATCTGTTCGTTCCGCCGGAAAAGGGCGCTCTGGCCTGCGGCTGGGAGGGGGAAGGCAAGCTGGCTGCGCCGGAGGCCATTTTCGAGGCGGCTGTCACTGTACTTGCCTGCAAGAATCTGGTCGGTCAGACCATCCTGGTGACTGCCGGCCCGACCCGCGAGGAGATTGATCCGGTTCGCTTCATCAGCAACCACTCCTCGGGCAAGATGGGCTATGCCCTGGCCCAGGCCGCAGCCCGCCGCGGGGCGCGGGTGATCCTGGTCAGCGGTCCGGTCAGCCTGGCGGCTCCCGGCGCTGTCGAGCTGGTACGGGTCGAAGGCGCCCGGGAGATGCGCGAGGCCGTCATGGCGCGGGTCAAGGAATGTTCCGTGATTATCAAGGCCGCTGCAGTGGCCGATTACCGGCCGGTGGAGCGCAATCAGGTCAAACTGAAAAAACAGGCCGGGGAAATGACGCTGCAGCTGGTGCGGAACCCGGACATTCTGGCTGAACTGGGAGCTCTCAAGGAAAAACCGTTTCTGGTGGGGTTTGCCGCCGAAACCGGCAATCTGCGGGAATTTGCCGCAAAGAAGCTGCAGGAAAAGAACCTGGACATGATCGTGGCCAACGATGTCAGCCAGGCCGATGCCGGCTTCAATGTGGAGACAAACCGGGCGTTGCTGCTGTTCAAGGATGGCCGGGATGCGGAGTGCGAGCTGATGACCAAGGGTGAACTGGCTGACGTGATCCTCGACCAGATTGCCGCCGGGCTGGCCGGAAAATAGCTGGGCCAGGTCGGCATCAATTCATCCGCTGTACAGATTTTTCAGCAGTTCCGGCCTGTGCAGCGCCTGCCGCAGCTGTAGCCG
The DNA here is from genome assembly GCA_002298925.1 of Geobacter sp. UBA698. Taxonomy (GTDB): domain Bacteria; phylum Desulfobacterota; class Desulfuromonadia; order Geobacterales; family Pseudopelobacteraceae; genus Pelotalea. The sequence goes on from DBMM01000148.1 coordinate 22,899, forward strand.
CAGACTTTCCACCTGATCCATTCCCTCAATCTTGGTCAATTTACCGCTCTTGTACAGCAGCCGCAGATTTTTGCGCACCGCCTCGGCCATGGCCAGGGCGCGCTCACCGGTCGGGTCGGCCTTAAGCAGAAGCGCTTCATCGGGGTCCCGCAGGAAGTCGAGGACCGTCTCCCCGGTCAACTGCATGAACTCATCGCGATCGTCTTCCGACACTACGTATCTGGACCTGTTCGACAGGGTCTGCATGACCCGCTGCCATTTTTCCAGACGCGACAGCAGCATGATCGAGTTGAAGATGCGCTTGTTGGTGCCGAAGGAGAATATGGTCGGCGTCAGCACCTTGCGCAGCAGGGCGTCATTGGCGCGCTGGTCATTCTGGCAGACCTCCCGGGCCCGCTCCCAGACATCCTTGTCAACAAAGGTTTCGAAGCGCATCTCCCAATAGGTGTGTTTCATGGTCACCGAGGAAAATGAGCGCATGATCTTGTAGGGGACAAAATAGTTGTGGGCGATCACGTCGGCGGCCAGGTGGCAGAGATAGCCATAGGCGCAGGCTTTTTCTCCATCGCTGCGGGCGGATTGCAGCACCTTGCGGCCGATGCCCCAGCGGTGGCAGTTGAGCAGGTAATGGGTGTACTTCTTGCCCAGGGTGATGTCGGCGGCGATACAGCCGTACAGGTAGTCCAGGGGGTGGGCTGCCAAAAGCGCAGAGACGTTGGCCGGCAGTAGAGCCGGATTGGCGAGTATGTTCAATCCGATCTGCAGGTGCATGCCGCCGCCCCAGGCATGGGCCTGCTGGGGAAGCAGCAGCACGGCCAGTAAGATGCAGAATGTCATCATGTTTTTACCTTGTTCTTCCGGTTTGATTTTGTAAGTGTAGCGCTATGATTGTCGAGACACAAGCCATGAGTGCTGAAACATGGCAAATGGAGGATACAATGAGCATCGGTTTTATCGGACTGGGTATCATGGGGAGCGCAATGGCGGCCAATCTGCTCAAGGCCGGCTTCAAGCTGACGGTATGGAACCGCTCGGAAGACAAATGCCGGCCGTTGGCAGCGGCGGGCGCCGACCTGGCCCGGTCGCCCCGTGCCGTGGCGGAAGCTTCGGAGATCGTCTTCGCCATGATGGCCACCCCGGAGGCGGCCGCAGCGGTCCGTGACGGTGACAGCGGCATCCTGGCCGGACTCAGGCCGGGCGCCGGTTATGTGGACATGTCCACCGTCGATGCCGAAACCTCCCAAGAGTCGGCCCGCCTGGTTCATCAGCGCGGGGCGCTGTTCCTGGAAGCTCCCGTGGCCGGCAGCCGCAAGCCGGCCGAAGACGCCACCCTGACCATCATGGCGGCCGGGGACCGTGACCTGTACGATCTGTCACTGCCGGCCATGGAAAAGATGGGCAAAAAGATATTCTACCTGGGTAATACCGGAAACGCGGCCCGCATGAAGCTGGCCAACAACCTGGTGATGGGCGGCATGCTGACGGCTCTGTCCGAAGGGGTGGCCCTGGCCGCGGGCAGCGATCTGGATATTGCCCAATTCCTGGAAGTGCTGGATTCCGGTGCCTTGTCCAACCCGATGTTCCGGTTGAAGGGCGAAATGATCGCCCGCAATGGCGAGTTCCCGACCGCCTTCCCCCTCAAGCATATGCAGAAGGACTTGCGCCTGGCACTGCGTCTGGCTGAAGCGGTCGGTCAGCCGCTCTTTGCAACGGCAATCGTTAATGAACTTTTCAAAAAAGCCTTGGCGCAGGGGCTGGGTGATGCCGACTTTGCTGCGGTCAGCCGCGTGATCAGGTAATGACCGGCGTTGCCAGGCTCGTACCCGTACTTTGACAGAGTATGTTTGCACGTAAGTAGACCGTATTTATTCACTGGTGGTGCCAGCTATGCCGATTATCGAATGGAATGACAGTTTTCCGGTGGGAATCCCCCCTTTTGACACCTATCACCGCCACTGGGCTGATATGCTGAAGCGGTCCTGTGACGGATCTGCTTGCGGAGTGGAACGGCGATGAACATATCAGAACGATCCACTACCCATGCAGCCGGCACGCCGCTTCTGTTGGCTTCCCTCAGGGCCTATCTGAATGCCCTTCAGGAGAGCGGTCTGGACGGCATTCCGGTCAGCATGGCCGGAGCGTTATCTGCCGGAGCTGCTGAAGCTGCGCCCCCCGCGGCTTCAGCAGCGGAGGCGGAGCTTGGGCCGGAATCCCGCCAACCTGAAACGCTGGAAAAGATCAGGCAGGAACTGGGCAACTGTCAGCGTTGCGGGCTGGCCAAGAGCAGAAAGAATCTGGTATTTGGCGCGGGGAACCCGCGGGCGCGGCTGGTCTTTGTCGGCGAGGGGCCGGGTGCTGATGAGGATCTCAAGGGTGAGCCGTTCGTGGGTGAGGTCGGTCAGGTGCTCAACCGCATCATTGCGGCCATGGAGCTCAAGCGGGAGGATGTCTATCTCTGCAGCGTGGTCAAATGTTGTCTGCCCGGCAACCGCGATCCGGAGACCGATGAAACCGCGGCCTGTTCACCATTTCTGCAGCGCCAGATCCGGTCGATCCAGCCCGAAGTGATCGTAGCCCTGGGCTCGTTCACCGCCGATACCCTGCTGGGAACCAGGGAACCGGTTGCAAAGTTGCGGGGAAAATTCCGCGACTATCACGGTATTCCGCTCATGGCGACCCACCACCCGTCATTGCTGCTGCGCCGGCAGAAAGAAGGCAATCTGGAATCGTTCTGGGAGGTCTGGGATGATATGACCCAGGTGCTGCGTCTGCTCAAGCTGCCGGTGCCGGAAAAGAGCCGCAAGAAATAGGCGTCAGCCCGCTCAGCGGCAGCACCCACTGCAATCCTTTATTCAGGGTGCCCACCACCGGCGCACCACGAACACATCCTTCTGTTTGCCACCTGCCGGCCAGGCATCCACCGGCCGGCGGGTCCGCATGATCTCCGCCAGCCACTGCCGCAGGGGGGTCGTCATCACGCCGCCCTGAGCCCCTTTGCCGCACTTAAGCCTGCTTTCGATGGCGGTGTCCCGATCCAGCACGATGATGACATGGCCGTTCCAGGCGATCAGATCCAGCGGCTCCAGCATGGCAGCCAGTTCCGCGGCTTGCTTGCCCGCCACGGAAAGCCCCTTGCCCCAGTACAGCAGGCCGGAGGTATTGCGCGGAGTCCAGCCGCCGGTGGCTTCATACAGCAGGCCGGAACAGTCCAACCCGGCCAGGGTCAGCCGTTTTGTGTCCTGGCTGGAAAATTTCCCGACGTAGTAGATTTCCGACAGTTCCGCCACTCCCAAGCGCAGGTTTCCGCCCCAGACATAGGGAGTGCCGATGGACCCCTTCAGGGCGGAGATGACGGCTTCCCGCTCGGGCCGTTCGCGGGGGCGCGCCGGTGGCTGTAATTCGCTGGGCTCGATAAAGCGGCTGTCCACATAGAGCGCCCCGTTTTCCGGCGTGGGGTAGTCATCGGTTTCAACCTGGTAGACATGGTGCTTGCCCCGGCGGATCTCCCCCAGCAGTCTGAAGACGGTCCCGGGCAGGGCGATGAATTCCACTTCCCGAACCTGACCGCAACGATCGCTTTTCAGTGTCCGGCCGTCCCTGCCTCCGAAGACGGCTGACACGGCCGGGGCATTCAGAACCGGGACGGCTGTGCGGGCCAGGCCGTAGCGGGCAGCCTGCCCCTCCAGCGGAGAGAGCCAGGTCACTAGCAGGCACAACAGGGGGATGAAGCGTTTCATGGGTATCTTCTCCGGAGAATGGGGGGCTGGCGGTTGCACAGCCGAAAGCTTCGTGGTACAACTCGAAAGGTTGGCGTCTGGAACATCAGTTTACACGGAATCAGCCTGAAAGGCCATAGATGACGGCTGGAGAGTGCAACAGCACAACAATGGTTATGGCGGAGATCAGCGATGAGGAACTGGCTGAGGTCGCCACGATCCTTGGCATGCGGCGCAGCTTCGACATGTCCGTTTACAAGGACACCTACATGAAGCGGCGTGTGGCCATCAGGCTGCGTTCCGCCCGCTGCGGCAGCGTGGCCGAATACTGCTGCCTGCTGCGGCAAAGCCAGCAGGAACTGGATCTGCTCCAGAAAGCGCTCACCATCCATGTCAGTCATTTTTTCCGCAACCCTTCCATGTTCGACATGCTGCGTCAGCAGGTTCTGCCCGGCCTGTTTGATGCCGCCAGCAAGGCGAAGGCCGAAAGCGTGCGTCTCTGCTGTCTGGGGTGTGCCGGCGGCGAGGAGCCCTACAGTCTGGCCATTCTGCTGCGGGAACATTTCGGTCGCCAGATCCGGCAGATTCCGGTCAGGATCATCGCAAGCGACATTGATGCGGCGACTCTTGCAACGGCAGAGCGGGGCGAGTATGGTGAAGAGCGCCTCAAAGAGGTTTCCCAGGAACTGAGGGAGCGCTATTTCAGGTTTCAGGAAGGGCGCTTCCGTCTGATACCGGGCATACGCGAGATGGTCGCGTTCAGCCGGGAAAATATCAGCTGCACCGACCGCTATCCGGCCAGTGACCTGGTACTGTGCCGCAACACCCTGATCTATTTCAACCGGCTTGAACAGGAAAAGATTTTGAACGGTTTGGCCGGCATGCTTGCGCCGGGCAGCATTCTGGTGCTGGGCAGGTCCGAAACCCTGGTGGGGGATGCGCGCCGACATTTTGTAACGATTTCCCTGGCGGAGCGGATCTACCGCCGGGTGTAACAGCAATTGAAAGCAGGGAGGAACAACTATGCGTGTCTCCATCGGATATAAATTCATCATCGGATTTGTCGTGGTCGTGGCGGCGGTGGCCTTCAGTCCCAAGCTGGTCGCTATGCTCGGCTATTCGGTCGAGTTCAGCAAAATTCTGGGATATGTGGTGGCTCTGACCCTAGGGCTGATTCTGGGCTGGGCCTTCTCCAAAAGCTTCACTGCCAATATCGGCAAACTGACGGAAGCGGCCGAGGCCATCAGCCGGGGCGATCTGACCCGCGAAGCCCTCAGCGTACATTCACGCTTTCCCGACGAGACCCATGACCTGGCCGGCCTGCTTAACATGATGCAGCAGAGCCTGCGCGACCTGGTCGGACACATCAAGAAAAGCTCGGGTCAGCTCTCGCAGTCGGTCCGGGAGATCAATTCCACCGCCCTGGAGATCAGCGCCTCCACCGAGGAAGTCGCCCAGTCCATCGAACATATCTCACGCGGTGCCGAGACCCAGGCCGAAATGGTGGTAAAGAGTTCGGGCATCATCCGCGAGATGGCCATTTCCATCGATCTGGTGGCGGCCCGCGCCCGCGAGGCGGCCAAGGCCGCACACGAGACCAGCCTGACCGCCCAGCAGGGGGGCAGCCTGGCCGGTGATTCCCTGGAACGGATGAAGGATTTTTTTGAAAACCAGGAGAGCGTTGTCCGTCAGTTCGAGGCCTTCAACAGCAAGCTGCAGAAGGTGGGCAAGATCGCCGATTTCATCGGCGAGGTGGCCCGCCAGACCAATCTGCTGGCGTTGAATGCCTCCATCGAGGCGGCCCGTGCCGGCGAATACGGCAAGGGTTTTGCCGTGGTGGCCGAAGAGGTGCGCAAGCTGGCTGACGGCTCGTCCCGTTCGGCGGCCGAAATCAACGAGATGATCGAGAATCTGCGGGATGAGAGCCGGCAGGTTCACCAATGCATACTGGAAGGGGCCCGCACCATCAAGGAGGGCAAGAAGAACATCGATGTCACCGCCACCGCCTTCCAGGAGATCCTCAAGACGGTTCTGGAGACGGAGCGCAAGGCCACCAGCATCGCCGATCTTTCCCAGATGCAGCTGGAAGGCTCGGGCCGGATGGTCAAGGCGGTGGACGAGATTGCCAAGGTGGCTGACGACAATGCCGCCGCCACCGAGCAGGTTTCCGCCGCCACCGAGGAGCAGCTGGCCGCCATGCAGGACATGGCCCTGGCCACCAGGGAACTGACCCACCTGGCCGAGAATCTGCTGGTGGTGGTGGAACGTTTTCAGGTTATCGACAGGTAGGCGGCTGGCTATGGCGGAAGTTGAGCGCAGATATCTGATATTCATCATGAACGGCAAGCGCTACGCATTTGATCTGGCCCAGGTGGCGGAGGTGTGCGAGCTGCCGCTGTTGTGCCCGATTCCGGCAGCCCCGGGCTACTACGCCGGCGCCATGAACTTTCACGGTGTCATTGTGGCGGTCATGGATCTGGCGCTCTTCATGGGCCAGGCCGGCAGTCATGTCACTGAAAAGCTGGTGGTGCTCGACAGCCGCGTGGCCTCCCTGGCATTCCTGGTGGAGCGGGTCGTGCGCATCGTGCCAGCCGGTCAGGTCGATCTGTCGGAACCGCCCGCTGAAAACTTTGCCATCGCCCTGGTCAGGCTGGCCGACGGCGACGCCACCCTGCTGGATGCGGCCGCCATCGTAGCGCTGGCAAGCGAGAGCATCAACAACTGATTAACGTTATAGTTCACTCCCCCACCCGGAATTCCTCCAGCACACTCGCTTCCGATTCCCCCGCTACTACCCCGCCGGCGCCCCGTTCCGGCAGAACCGAAACGACCATTCCGGCCAGGATCAGCACCGCTCCCAGCAGACCGAACAGTCCCAGTCGTTCGTTGATGGCCAGCCAGGCATAGGCCGCCGCGAAGACCGGTTCGGTGCAGAAGATCAGGGCGGTGTTGGTATGGCTGATGAAACGCTGCATGGAGGTCTGCACCAGAAAGGCAAAGACCGTGGCGATCAGGGAGCAGATCAGCAGCGTTCCCAGCAGTTGGGGATGCCAGACCAAGACCTCGTGTCTGCGCACAAGGGCGCAGACCGTGCTGAGCAGCGCCACCACACCCAGCTGGATGGCGGTCAGCCAGTAATAATCGCTGCTGCGGGCAAATTCGCCGGTATAGATCAGGTGCAGCGAAACGCAGATCGCGCAGACCGCGGCCAGAATGTCGCCCAGATTGAAGTGCCAGTCGCCGTTGCCGCACAGCAGAAACAGGCCGGCCAGCGACAGTGCCACGGCGATCTTGATCGGCAGGGGGATGCGGTGGCGCAGCATCAGCGCGGACATGACCGGCACCAGGACCACGTTCAGTCCGGTCAGAAAGCCGGTGTTCGAGGCACTGGTATAGAGCAGGGCCATGGTCTGGAATGCGTAGGCCCCGAACAGGAACAGTCCCATCAGGCACCCCTGGCGCAGGGTGTGGCCATCCAGTTTTTTGCCCTTGACGGCGATGATCGGCAGGATCAGCAGCAGGGCCAGGATGAAACGCTGGGCCAGGAATACGAACACATCCACACTTTCCACGGCCTGTTTGACGATGGTAAATGTTATTCCCCAGAAAAGGGTGGTTGTCAGCAGCAGTGCCGCCGCCTTGAAGCGGTTCATTGTGCCTCCCGATTTTAATCCTCATCAAAAAACAGCAGCATGAATTCTTAGCCCATGCCTGCTGGCAGCGCAATAAAAAATACGGAAATAGAAGAGAAACACCGTTTAATTAAAAGCCGGAAATGCTTTTTTTTTGTTGACAACAGCGGGTGGTTTTCATAATAAGTTAGGCTGTTTTATTGTGATCATGTTTGGTCTAATCAAAAAGGAGAACTCTATGAACGTTCTGCGTACCCTGATCGTCGCAGCAGCCATGCTGGCTGCCATGTCCCTGACGGCTCTGGCCGCTCCCAAGAGCATCAAGGTTGCTACCGATGCCACCTGGCCGCCGATGGAGATGGTGGATGCCAACAAGCAGATCGTGGGATACGATATCGACTTTCTCAATGCCGTAGCCAAAGAAGCCGGCGTTTCTGTCGAGTTCAAGAATACCGCCTGGGACGGCATCTTCGCCGGTCTTGATTCCGGCCAGTACGACGCCATCATCTCTTCGGTTACCATTACCGACGAGCGCAAGGCAAAATACGATTTTACCGACGCGTATACCAGCATCGGCCAGATTCTGGTTGTGCCTAAAACCGACAAGAGCTCCAAGACCATTGCCGACCTGAAGGGCAAGAAAGTCGGCTCACAGATCGGCACCACCGGTGCTATGGAAGTCAAGAAGGTTGCCGGCGTAGAATCAAAAACCTATGACGAAATCGGCCTGGCATTTGAGGACATGGCTGCCGGCCGCATCTCCGGTGTTGTCTGTGATGAGCCGGTTGCCGCCCATTTCGCCCTGCAGAAAAAAGAGTACAAGGAAAAGTTCAAGATCGTCGGCAAGGCCTTCACCAAAGAGGGCTACGGCATTGTTGTCAAGAAGGGCAACAAGGAGCTGGTCGCCCTGCTCAACAAAGGCATCAAGGCCGTCAAAGCCAAAAATCTCGACACCAAGATCCACACCAAGTGGGTTAAGTAATCCAGTTTGCAGGGTGAGGAGGGCGCCATGCTCTCCCGCCCTGCAGCCAACCCATGTCTGAAAATCCAACCACACATACCCCAATAGCGGTCGGCGACGGAGCTGCAATCCCCCACAAAAGCGACGCCGGACTCTTCACCGCCTGGCGGATCGCCTTTTTTGGGTCGATACTCCTCTGTCTTTTTCTGGCGTTCGGCCGTCCCGATCAGTATCTGGCGATCTTCAAGTTCATCCCGGACGGCATCCTGGTTACCTTCAAGGTTACGGTGGGCGGCATCCTGCTGGCGATCGTCTTCGGTCTGATCGCCGGACTGGGAAGAATATCCAGCAACCGACTGATCAACGGAGCCGCGTCACTGTATGTGGAGATCATCCGGGGCGTGCCGCTGCTGGTACAGCTCTTCTACATCTACTATGCCCTCGGCCGTTTCGTTAAAATCCCCGATATCGTCAGTGCCATCATTGCCATGGCTTTCTGCTACGGCGCCTACATGGCCGAAATCTTCCGGGCCGGCATCCAGTCCATACCCAAAGGGCAGATGGAAGCGGCCTTGTCCCTGGGAATGTCCCGCCGGCAGGCCATGCGGCAGGTGATCCTGCCCCAGGCTTTCAAGGTGGTGCTGCCTCCCATTGGCAACGAATTCATCGCCCTGCTGAAGGACTCATCGCTGGTTTCGATCCTGGCGGTAGCCGACCTGTTGCGCCGCGGCCGGGAGTATGCCTCGGAAAGCTTCAATTATTTTGAAACCTACACGGTCATCGCCCTGGTCTATCTAATCATGACCCTCTTCTTTTCCAAGCTGATCAGCATGATGGAGGAACGTCTCAATGAAGGCCGCTAGTCGCCCCATGATCGAAGTCAGCGGGGTGTCCAAGTTCTTCGGCTCCTTCCAGGCCTTAAGCGATGTCTCCTTCAGTGTGCAGGACGGCGAAAAGGTAGTCATCATCGGCCCCAGCGGCTCCGGTAAGAGCACCATCCTGCGCTCCATCAACCGCCTGGAAACCATCGACCGGGGGCGGATCGTTGTGAATGGCATGGATGTCAGTGACCCTAAGACCGATATCAGCAAGGTGCGCGAAGAGATCGGCATGGTCTTTCAGTCCTTCAACCTCTTCCCCCACAAGACCGTGCTGGAAAACCTGACCCTGGCCCAGACCGTGGTCCGCAAGCGCAGCAAAAAAGATGCGGAAGAGATCGCCATGGAACTGCTGCGCAAGGTCAACATCGCCGAAAAGGCAGCCGCCTACCCGGCCAAGCTCTCCGGCGGACAGCAGCAGCGTGTGGCCATCGCCCGTTCCCTGGCCATGAACCCCAAGGCGATCCTGTTCGACGAGCCGACCTCGGCCCTGGACCCGGAGATGATCGGCGAGGTGCTGGATGTCATGAAGAACCTGGCTCGGGAGGGGATGACCATGGTGGTGGTCACCCACGAGATGGGTTTTGCCCGGGAAGTGGCCGACCGGGTCATCTTCATGGATCACGGCCGCATCGTGGAAGAGGGTACCCCGGAGCATTTCTTCACCAGTGCGACCCATGAGCGGGCCCGGCTGTTTCTGAGCCAGATATTGTAATGTTATTAATATCAGTTATCCCAATCGTGAACTGATTTTGCAGGAACAACACCACAAGGAGGAAGTACAATGAAAAAAAGCAGTGTATTGGCAGCCGTCCTCACCCTGGGGATCGCCGCAGCAGCAACATCGGCATGTGCATTTGAGAACGAGTTCCACGGGATGTTCAGTGCACGCTACATCAACTCGAACTTCAACGGAACAAGTACCACAAGCTTTAGCGACGGAGCGAAATACGGCGGAGACGGTTTCTACATGCCCGAAGGAAAACCCAAAAATGTTTTCTCGTCCAATTTCATCGAGCAACGCGCCCGCCTGCAGTACATCGCCAAGGCCAATGCCGACCTGAAACTGGTTACCCATTTCGAGCTCGATTATACCTACTGGGGCAACAGTTCCTTCGGCTTCAACTCTGCTCCTGGCGTAAGTAGTGGTAGCGGACGTAACGGTGGTGGCGCCATCGGCGCTGACACGGTCAATTTCGAGACCAAGAGCGTCTACCTGGATGCCAACGTTGCCAAGGGTGTTAACATGAAGCTGGGCATGCAGCCCTATAACGACTCCTTCAAAGGTATCCTGTTTGATGCCGACATGGCCGGTATCGCCTTCTCCAGCAGTTACAAAAATTTTACACCCTCCATCGCTTACTTCCGCTTCAACGACTCCGGTGTAGCTCAAGACAGGGTCTTGGGGCATTTGACCAACGATCTGTTTCTTCTGGACGGAAAATATGCAGTTTCCAAAGACCTGAAAGTCGGCGCTGCCTATTACCTCTTCAGAAACAACGCGGTTACTACCAATAGTAATCTTCTCAACGATGTTGCTAAGCAAGATGTCAAGATGTCTACTTTCGGCTTGAACGCCGAGTATACCAGCGGACCGCTGACCCTGAACGGGTTTGGTGTTTTGCAGGCGGGCACGGTTAACGCTCGCTCAACAACTGCCTGGGCTCTTAATGCCGGCGCCAAGTACAAAGTCGGCCCCGGTACCGCTCGTACCGAATTCCTCTACGTCTCAGGTGACAACAAAACCACCGGCCACAGCAACGCCTTCTACTCGGTATTTAACCATATTGGTCTGAATGAGCACGGCTACTATGACAACGAGATGGCCATCCTTGGTCGTGACAAGAACGCCTATACCACTGACAACTCGATTATTCCTTCTGCCGGCAATAACGCCCAAGGCCAGATCGGCGGCTATATCGGTTACGATCTGCCGATCAACGCCAAGCTGACCACCGCCTTCAATGCCGGTTTTGCCGCCGTTGCCAAGGAAAACGCCAATAAACCCATCAATACCAAAACCGGTGGTGCCAACAAGAGCAACTACCTGGGTACCGAGATCAATGCCGAAGCCACCTATCAGCTGCTGGACGGCCTGACCGTCGGCACCCGTGCTGCCTACGTCATGCTGGGTGACTACTACAAGGATGTCGCTCTCAACGGTACTCCCGAGAACCCCTACGACTTCAAGCTGATCTTCAAGTACACGTTCTAATCGCAGGATTTACGGGGGCACGTCACTGCCCCCGTTTCGCTACCAGCTTGGCAGCTATCCCAAAAAAGGAGACTTCACATGAAAAGAACTCTGATCGCCGTACTGACCGCTGTTGCCCTGTCCGCCACCACCATGGCTTTCGCCCAGGATGCTCCCAAGGCCAATGCCAAGGACGAGTGCCTGCTTGTCTCCAAAGGCTGCATGAACGAAGTCGACAGCATCCAGCAGAAACTGAAGAAGATCAATACCGAGATCAAAAAAGGGAAGAAGGTCTATTCCGCCGAAGAGTTGAAGAAGCTGGAGCAGAAGCTGAAAGAGGCTAACGAGATTCTCGACAGCCTGTCGAAGCCGGGTCGTTGATAGGAACACCATCTCACAGAAGGAGGAGACGATGAACTTCAAGAAGATTGCTGCACTGCTGATGGCCGGTACGCTGGCCCTGGCGCTGACCGCCGGATGCAAGAAGAAGGAAGAGGCCAAGTCGGGTGAAGCATCCAAGGCTAGCGGCGATACGATCAAGATCGGCTTCATGGGCGCCCTGACCGGTGACGTGGCCATGTTCGGCAAGCCGACCCTGGAAGGCATGAAGATGGCGGCCGACGAGATCAACGCTACTGGCGGCGTTAATGGCAAGAAGATCGAGATCGTTGAAACCGACAACCGCGGCGACAAGCAGGAAGGCGCCTCCGTGGCCCAGAAGCTGATCAGCCGCGACAATGTCGTCGCCATCCTGGGCGACCCGACCACCGGCATCTCCAAGGTCGTGGCCCCCATCGCCCAGAAGGCCGGAGTAGTGCTGTTGTCCGCCGGCGCCACCGGCCCCGGTCTGGTCGAGATCGGTGACTTCATCTTCCGCAACACCCTGCTGGACAGCGTCGCCATCCCGGCCTGCATCGATTACTTTGCCAAGGATCTCAATTACAAGAAAGTGGCCGTGATCACCTCCGACAACAACGACTACAGCGTCGGTCTCTCCCAGACCTTCCGTGATGCCGCCAAGGGCAAGGGTGTTGAAATCGTGGCCGACGAGAAGGTCAAGGACGGCGACAAGGACTTCAGTGCCCAGGTGACCAACATCAAGGCCAAGAAACCAGATGTGATCTTCTTCTCCGGTTACTACACCGAAGCGGCCTTGATCATGAAGGAAGCCCGCAAGCAGGGGCTCAAGGCCAACATGTTCGGCGGCGACGGCCTGTTCTCGCCTGAGCTGATCAAGCTGGGCGGCGATGCCGTCGAAGGGAGCATGGCGGCTCTGGGCTTCTCTCCCGAGCAGGCTTCTCCCGAGACAGCCAAGTTCATCGAGGCCTTCAAGAAGAAATTCAACGGTGCCCTGCCGGGACTCTTCGACGCTCAGGGCTATGACGGCATGATGATGCTGGCCGATGCCATGAAGCGCGCCAATAGCACCGACCCTAAGGTCTTCAAGGATGCCCTCGCCAAGACCAAGGACTTCAAGGGTGTTTCCGGTACGATCACCATCCGGCCCAACCGCGAGCCGATCAAGACCCCCCTCTGTCTGCTTGAGGTCAAAGGCGGCAAGTTTGTGCTCAAGGCCAAGGTTCCGGTCAAGATGGACTGATCGTCAGCAATACGCTTCAAAAAACGTTTCATAGAACATAAAAACGCCGTGTCGCCTTTACTGGTGGCACGGCGTTTTTTGTGTCCGCAAACGATCGTATCCGGCTATGAATGCCGTTGTAGCCATGTGGAGTGAAAAGCTGGCTGCATGACAGGATTGATTGTGTGGTACTATTTCTTGAGTTTATAAAATTAATCAGTGTTGTCCGGTTAGATCTTTGCTTATAACCTCCCCTCCCTTGACGGGAGGGGATCGAGGGGTGGGTGAAACTGCCGTCAGTGTCAAATATGGCAAACTACCCCACCCCCTAACCCCCTCCCGCAAGGGGAGGGGGGACTTTAAGGCAAAAGGAAAAACCAAATCAGACACTGCTGAATTTTTATCGAATCACAACATGCCTATTTAGTGATTCAAGCTGACGGTGATGCATAAACCGCTGCGCCCCGCTACCGGTCTGGATCTACAAGGAATCCTATGGATACCAATCTGAAATTGAGACTGCTCTTTTCCGACAAGCCGGGCGTCCTGGCCAATCTGGCCTCACTTGTCGCCCGAGAGGGATTCAACATCGTTGCGGTTGATGTTGAGAGACAAGAGGAAAGGACCACGCTCTATCTGGAAGCGGAAGGTGGCCGAGCCGCTCCCAGCAAAGAGATGCTGATGGAAGAGATCAGGACCATCCCGGAACTGCTCGAAATGTCAACCATCCAGGCCCTCCCCCATGAAAAGAGGGAGAAACGGATGCAGATCCTGCTGGACAGCGTCAGCGATGGGATCTTTTTTATCGACGAGGAAGGGACTGTCGTGCTGATCAACAAGGTCGCCCAGCAGGTGCTCAATGTTGACGCCCCGGACGTACTCGGCAAAAAGGTGACCGAGCTGCAGCTGCCCGACTACACCATCCTGGAGTGCCTGACGGACAAAACCTTCGTCAACGTCAAGAAGGATATCATCACCGATACCGGGCGCCTCCAGTTTTTCGTGACCTGCAAACCGATCAAGAACACGGCCGGTCGGATCATCGGCGCGGTGGAGATGCTGAAGGACATGAAGGAGATCAAAACCCTGGCCAATGCCGTTATCCAGCCGCCGCACATCACGTTCAGCGACATCATCGGCGAAAGCCGCGCCATCAAGGAAGCGATCTCATTCGCCCAGAAAATCGCCCCGACGGATTCGTACATCTCGATCCAGGGGGAAAGCGGCACGGGAAAAGAGCTGTTCGCAGCTGCCATCCACCTGGCCAGCGGTCGGAGCGGGCTGTTTGTGCCGGTTAACTGTGCGGCCCTGCCGGAGGCGCTCCTGGAAAGCGAGCTGTTCGGCTACGTGGGGGGAGCCTTCAGCGGGGCCAGGAAGGAGGGGAAGCCGGGTCTGTTCGAGGTGGCGAAGGGGGGCACCATTTTCCTCGACGAGATCACCGAACTCCCCCTGGGGCTGCAGGCCAAGCTCCTGCGGGCCCTCCAGGAAAAAACGGTGCGGCGCATCGGCGGCACCCAGGAGATCGCCGTCAGCGCCCGGATCATCACCGCCACCAACAAAACCCTCGAACAGGCGGTGAAGGAGAAGCAGTTTCGGGAAGACCTCTACTATCGGATCAATGTCCTGCCGATTCACATACCCCCCCTGCGCGAGCGAATTGAAGACATTCCCCTGCTGACGGAACATTTCATCCTCCAGCTCAACACTCATCTCGAAAAAAACATCCGGGGAATATCCGGGGAAGCGCTCGCCAAACTCTGCCGGCACTCCTGGCCGGGTAACGTGCGGGAACTGAGGAACGTGATCGAACGGGCGGTCATCCTCTGCTCCGCTGAACAGGTGGATGCGGAGAGCATTATCATCAGCTTCGACTCGAGCAAAACCATTGAAGAGATGCGGAGCCAGTCAAACGATTTTTTGGAACAGTGTTCTCTGCACGCCATGCTGGATCGTTACGAGAAGCAGATCATCACGACGGCACTGGCCGGGTCGCAGAGCATTCGCAAAGCCGCCCAAAAACTGGACATCTCCCACACCGCCCTTCTGAAAAAAATGAAAAAGCATCAGTAAGCTTTGGAAACAAATCACACCACTGGTAACTTTTCGTGCCATTAATGTAAAGGTCCTTAATTGCAAATGGTTAGCGTATTGTCTTCCATCTAGTGGTAGCTAAAGTTTCCACTGCCTCCCTCTTTTCCTGTCAATATCTCCACACTGTCTCTCCCCCCCCTGTCACGGAATCCGGAATCAGAACGAGGCCAGCCACCCGGCACGAGCCGCCAATCGCCCCTGGTGGCTGCTTTCCGCGTTTTCCCGCCGCTGTCGGCAAGAGAACCTCACGGGCTACCACGGCATATATTATTTAGTTGGCAAGACTCTTGCTGTCCGTAAGTAGGGATAACATTGTTTTATTGCACTTGGGCTCTTGTTTGTCCGCCAGGTATTGGCAGGTTCAGAGGTCTTTTTACTTTCCAGAGTAGTGCAATTATTCAAGACAAGCAGTAGCGGCCGGTTGGGAGGTGTTTTATGGAGCATAAGAATGAATCGGAACAGTCCGGGCAAACGGGAGCTGCAGCGCTGCCAATTGGCTTGCCGTTGCCACTGGAAGTGCGGGTGCACGGCCGGGGAGGTCAAGGCGGCGTCACCTGTGCAAAACTGATCGCGGCGCTCTATGCCAACATGGGTCTGTACGTGCAGACCTTCGGGGACTACGGCAGTGAGCGTTCCGGCGCCCCGGTGCAGGCCTTCACGCGGGTCGACCATCGGCCGATCACCAACCGGAACAAGGTCTATCGGCCGGACCACCTGATCGTTCTGGATCCGGGCTTGATGGGAAGCCAGGTTCTGTCCGGGGTGGCGCCGGGTGCGCTGCTCCTGCTCAACACCACCGCCAGCCTGGATGAGTTCGGCGGCCAGTACGCGAAGTACCGCTTCGCTGTTGTCGATGCCACGGAAATTGCCCGCGAGCAGGGGATCGGCTCCAGCTCGGTGGTCATCATCAATACGACCATCGTGGGGGCCTACGCACGGCTTTTGGGTGTGTCGATGTCTGTGCTGGAACAGTCCTACGCCTCCCTGGGGCTGGTCGACGATCTCGTCGCTGCGCGACAGGCTTATGAGCGGGTCAAGCTGCAGGAGCCGGCTGAAGACGCGGGCAGTCCAGCCGCGGCCGGGACAGCGGCCGGCATTGAACTGCAAGCTGTTATACCCGTGACCGGGCTGACCATGGACATCCCCGCGGCGCTCAAGACCGGGTCATGGAGCAACCAGGCGCCAGTTTACCGGGAGTACACGGCCCCCTGCAATGCCGCCTGTCCGGCCGGAAACGATGTGGTCGGGTTCATCCAGGCGCTGAAACATGACGGCCCGGAGGCGGCCGCGGCCCTGCTCCTGAGCACCCAGGTGCTCCCCTCCGTCTGCGGCCGGGTCTGCCCGGCACCCTGCATGCGGGAATGCAACCGTGGGGCCTTTGACGGCGCGGTGAACATCCGCAGCCTGGAACGGTGGATATCCGACCACTCTCTGCTGCAACCGGTGCGGGAAACGGCGGCCAATCCTCGCAGGGTGGCCGTTGTGGGGGGCGGGCCCGCGGGCTTAAGTGCCGCTTACCAGCTTGCGCTGCGCGGCCACGGCGTAACGATTTACGAAGCCGGCCCCGCTTTGGGAGGCGTGCTTCTGAACGGCATTCCGGCCTTCCGGCTGCCGCTGGATGTGCTGAACCGGGATATCGGCCGCATCCTGTCACTGGGGGTGGAGGTGCAGTATGACCGCCAGCTGGGGCGGGACGATCTGGAGCGCCTTGAACATGATTACGATGCCGTGATCGTCTGCACCGGTTTCGGTCAAGCCCACGCTCTTTCGGCTGCGGGTGAACAGCTGGAAGGTGTGGAGCAAGGACTCGCCTTTCTCGATCGGGTCAAGCAGGGGCAGGTAACCGTTGAGGGCCAGGTGGTGGTGGTTGGCGGCGGCAACACGGCGATCGATTGCGCGCGAAGCGCACTGCGCTCCGGTGCCGCTACGGTGACACTGGTCTACCGGCGGGGGCGTGAGGAGATGCCGGCCATTAAAGAGGAGATCGAGGACGCCGAACGTGAAGGTGTCCGCCTGATGCTGCACCGGCAACCGCTCTCTTTTAGCGGTGACGGGCATCTGTCGGCAGTCGTGCTGGCCGAGGTGGAGCAGGGATCGCCTGACGCCAGTGGCCGCCGGCGACCGGTCATAACAAAGCGGACAGCAACCCTCGCCTGTGACCAGGTGCTTTTGGCCCTGGGGCAGCAGACCGACATTGAACTGTTGCCTGAGGCATGGCAGATGCGGGACGGCCGCGCCTGGCGCGGGGAACAACCGCTTCAGGTCAGGTTTGCCGGCGACTGTGCCACCGGCGAAGGGACCGTAACCCACGCCATCGGGAATGGGCGGCGGATCGCCCAGGCAGCCCTGGCGACTCTCGCCGGAGAGCCAGCTGCGCCACTGCAGGAACCGCCCGAAGCGGTGGTGGCCCCCGCGCAGATCCGTTTTTCCCATTTCGAGGTGGTTCCGCCCCGCAAGGATCGGCATCTCCCCCTGGCAACCGCTCGTAACAGCTTTGCGGAGTTCAACCTGGGGCTGGCCGGACCGGAAGAGGCCGAGCGGTGCTTCTCCTGCGGACAATGTACCAAATGCGATACCTGTCTGATCTACTGCCCGGACGGGGTGGTCTACCGGAGCGGGGAGGGCTATCGGGTCGATGAGGAGTACTGCAAGGGGTGTGGCATGTGTGTAGCGGAATGCCCGCGTTACGCCATGGAAATGAAAGAAAAAACGAGCAGGAGGTGAACCCATGCCAGTTGAGCTGATCAGTGCCAATCATGCCGCCGCGTTGGCAGCAACTCTGGCCGGGCGGGCCAACCGTACCGGCCGGGGGTTTTGCAGCGGCGTCTACCCCATCACCCCCTCGACCGAGTGCATGGAATACCTGTGTGTGCAGGAGATCGAGAAGGGGAGGGTGGTGCGGGTGGAGAGCGAGCACAGTGCCATGGGGGTCTGCATCGGCGCCTCCGCGGCGGGGGCACGCTCATTTACGGCCACCTCTTCCAACGGTTTGGCGTACATGGCCGAAAACTGTGTGGCCGCGGCCGGCCTGCGCCTTCCGATCGTGCTGGTGGTGGCCAACCGCACCATGGGCCCGCCCTGGAATATCTGGGCAGACCACGGTGATGCCCTCATGCTGCGGGATCAGGGCTTGATCCAGTTCTACTGTGCCGACAACCAGGAGGTCTTCGATACGGTGCTGTCTGCCTTCAGGCTGGCCGAGGACCCGCGGGTATTGATGCCGGTCATGGTCTGCATGGAGGGGTTTATCCTCTCCCACACCGTTGCCCAGACCCGGATCCCGGCGCAGGAAGAGGTGGACCGGTTCCTGCCGCTCACAAACATCCCCCAGCGGTTGGGCGACATCCCCCACGTGCTGGGGCAGATGGAAGTGCCCCGCCAGACCGAGGCGCATCGCCTGCAGCACCACACGGCCATGCTGGGTGTGTCGCGGGTCTACGCCGAGCTGCAGCAGTCGTTCGGGCAGATATTTGACCGTCGGCTCCCGGACCCGGTGGTCGCCTACCGGGCTGACGACGCCGAGACGCTGATCGTCTCCATGGGGACGATCGGCGCAACCGCCGAGCGGGTCGTGGATGCATTGCGGGCGCAGGGAGAGCGGGTGGGCTCGCTGCGCGTCCGCATGTTCCGTCCCCTGCCGGCCGATGAAATCAGAGGGTGGTTTGCGGGCAAATCCAGGATAGCCGTCATCGACCGGGACATCAGTCTGGGTTTCGGTGGCGTGCTGTGGGGAGAACTGAGAGGGCTTGCCGCCGCGGGTACGCTGGTGCAGAACTACCTGGCGGGCCTGGGCGGGGGCGACATACGTCCCGAGCACCTGATGAAAATACTGGCCGACCTCCGGGCGCGCCAGGCGGAGGGCCCAGCGGTCCTCGTGGAGGCTATATGATGAACGAACCGGTACTTTGCGGCATGGCGCAGAGCGCCCTGGATCGTCCCCAGCCGCTGTTGCGGCCCGGCAACACCAACTGCGGTGGCTGTGGCATGTCGAATCTGCTGCAGATGATGCGGCGGGCGGTAGCCGACCGGCGGGTGCAGCTCATGATTCCTGCCTGCTGCGGCGCAGTTGCAGCCGGCAGCTTTCCCCAAAGCACATACGGGGTTCCAACGCTGCTGACAACCTTCGCCTCGGCGGCAGCCGCGGCCACCGGCGCAGCCAGCGTGGCGCTGCTCAACGGCGAGGATACCCGCGTGATCTGTCTGGCCGGAGACGGAGGTACCTACGATATCGGTTTCGCCACAGTTTCGGCTGCGGCGGAGCGCAA
>DBMM01000148.1:42226-43285 GCA_002298925.1 Geobacter sp. UBA698
GGGGTAAAGAGGAACAGAAAAAGGACATCCTGGCCATCATGGCGGCCCACCGTATCCCTTACGCTGCCTCGATTTCGCTGGCGCACGCCGACGATGCCTTGCGCAAACTGCGGCAATCCCTGGATATGAGGGGTTTTCGCTTCCTGCATGTACTGGCGCCCTGTCCCACCGGCTGGAAGTCAGAGCCCGCCCAGGGAATGGAGCTGGTGCGGCTGGCGGTGCGCTCCGGCCTGTTCCCGGTGTTTGAGGTTTTTGACGGGAAACGTCTGGTTATAAATATCGAACCGGATTTTTCAGATGAGGCGCTTGACATGTATCTGTCGCTGCAGCGCCGCTTCCAGAAATCGGGCCTGACAGCGTCCGACCTGCGTCCTGCCATCGATCGCTACTGGCAGAATCTGCGGGCACTGAGTGGCCGTATCGTCCCAGCCAGGCGGGACGGTTGAACCAATCAACAATCAAAGGGGTGCGTTATGCGTAAATACGTGGGAGAACGGGCTAAGAAGCTGCGTGAGGCCCAGGGGCTGACCCTGGAGCAGGTGTGCAAACTGACCGGGCTCGAACCGGACCGTCTGCGCGCTTATGAGGAAGGGGCTGCGGTCCCCTCCGTCGGAACCGTGATCAAGTTGTCGCGGGTGCTGGGATCGAGGATGGAAGGGTTGCTGCATGGAGGAGCGATGGTTTCCGAATCCCTCACCATCTGCAGAGCGGGAGAGTCGCTGGCGGGCGAGCAGGGGGACACCGATCAGGGCTATGCCTATAAATCCCTGACCCGCCCCGGTACGGCCGGTCATGTGATGGAGCCGTTTCTGCTGACCTTCGACCCGCATGCCCAGCAGGGGGCGCCGATCACCCATGACGGCCAGGAGTTCGTGTATGTGATGGAGGGGGCCATTGAACTGTTCTATGACGGCCGCAGCTACCGGCTCGAACAGGGGGACAGCGCCTACCTGGACGCAGCCCTGCCCCACACGTTCCATGGGGTGGGGGAGAATTTATCCCGAATGCTGGCGGTGGTGAGCTCTCAGGGGTGATGGGGTATTGCAGCTGTTTTTTTCA
>DBMM01000131.1:0-8551 GCA_002298925.1 Geobacter sp. UBA698
TTTACTGAACTACATCAATTAAAGAGTCTCCCCCCTCAATGGCCTGAAGGCGGATACGACCCTTTACGCGGAATTAAAATGGATACTTTTCTAAAACATACGAAACTGTCGGGCGCGCCTAAAAACACTATCCTGATTGTTGATGATGACAGCACCAGTCGGGCAATGGTTGCCATACTTCTGGAAGCCGCTCATTTCACCATTCTTGCGACCGAAGACGGCGAAAGCGGGCTGAAAACGGCTCTCGTTGCCAGACCTGATCTCATCCTGCTGGACGTGATGATGCCGGGAATGGACGGATTTGAAGTCTGTCGCCGCTTGAAGGCCGCGCAAGAGACCCATGATATTCCGGTGATTCTCATGACGGGCCTGGCTGATTCCGAGCATAAACTACACGGGTTTGAAGCGGGCGCCGTGGACTATGTCACCAAACCCTTACAACGGGCAGAGCTCCTGGCCCGCATTGGCGTGCATCTACGCAATCGAGAGCTGGCCAGAAGGCTTCAGGAAGCAAACGAATCCCTTGAAAGACGGGTCAATGAACGGACCCTGGAGTTGCTGAGCTCGCAAAGGCGACTGACTGACATCATCAATTTCCTGCCTGATACAATTTTTGCCGTTGACCTGGAAGGAAGAATCACCTTGTGGAACCGAACAGCTGAAGAGTTCACCGGCGCAAAGGCCCAGGACATGCTCGGCAAGGGAAACCATGAATATGCCCTTCCCTTCTATGGCATCAGACGCCCAATGCTGATTGACCTGGTGCTCACGCCGTCCCTGCAAATTGAAAAGCTGTACCCTGCCGTAAAAAAAATCAACGGAAAGGTCTTCGGCGAAGGCTACAGCCAGAACATCAGGAATGGCGAAGCATACATACTGGGGATAGCCGCCCCCCTCTACGACTCCGAAGGGAGAATCGTCGGGGCGATCGAGTCGGTCCGCGACATAACAGATCGCAAGCAGGCCGAGGAGGAAGTGCGATTCTCGAACTCCATCCTGCGGGCACAGCAGGAGGTATCTCCTGACGGGATACTCGTTGTGAACGAGGAAGGACATATTCTTTCCTACAACCAGCGCTTTATCGACATGTGGCAGATCCCTGCCGATGTCATTGCATCAAGGTCCGACGAGCGCGCCCTGCAATCGGTACTGGACAGACTGGTCAAGCCGGAAGAGTTTCTGGAGGGATTACGCTATCTCTACCAACACACTGAAAAGAAAAGTTACGATGTGATCGAGCTGATGGGGGGCGTCACTTTCGAGCGGTACTCGGCACCGATGAGCGGCAACGACAGGAACCATAACGGCAGGGTCTGGTACTTTCGCGACATCACCCGCCGCAAGAGAGCCGAGGAAGCGTTCAGGCTCAGTGAAGAGCGCTTCAGGCAGATATTCGAGCAGCATCTGGATGCTGTCCTGCTTCTCAACAGCGCGACTCTGGCACTAATCGACGCAAACGCGGCCGCTGAACAGCTGTATGGCTTCACCCGTGAGGAATTGATCAAATCAAGTCCTGAGCTGTTCTTTGCCCCGGACGATTATGAGGAATTCAGGAGTTTCATCGCTGAAGTCAGAAGTAACGGCAGCGGATACCTGGCAAACAAGATCAACGTCAGAAAAGACGGCGCGAAAATCCTGGTCGCCATTCGTGGACAGCTGATTCAGCTTCAGGGTGAAGAAGTGGCCTGTTGCTCTTTCAAGAACGTGACACAAAAAGTCCAGATGGAACGGGAGGCACGGGAAGCAGAAGCGAAGTTGATCCATGCGAACAAGATGGCGTCGCTCGGCATGCTCGTTTCCAGCATCGCCCACGAAATCAACAACCCCAACAATTATATCATGTCCAATGCTTCGCTCCTCTCGGCCACCTGGAAGGACGCCATGGAGGTACTGGACGAATACTCCAGGGAGCATGGCGAATTTTATCTGGGCGGGGTATCCTTCTCAACAGCACGTGAAGAGGTTCCGGAGCTCTTGTCCGGCTTGATGGGGGGGACACGCAGAATTAATGCCATCATCAACAGTCTGAAGGACTTTGTCCGCCAGGATGGTGGCAGCCTCCAGGAGCGTGTGGATGTGGGGAAAGCGGTCAGGATTGCCTGCCAGATTGTCGAGCATGAGATCAAAAAACATACCGTCAATTTCAACCTCACTATCGCTGATAAGCCCATCTACGTGCGGGGTAATGCGCAACAGCTGGAACAGGTAGTGATCAACCTGGTAATAAATGCCTTAAACTCGCTGCCGGACAAAAACGGCAGGATGTTCGTCTCGGTCAGTCATCCGGAGCATGGCGGGTTCGTTGAAATCAGAGTGCGGGACGAAGGGGTGGGAATGCCTGAAAGCGTGCTTGCCAGGCTGTTCGAGCCGTTCTTTACCACCAGAAAAGACTCGGGAGGGACCGGCCTTGGCCTGTTTATTTCCCGATCGATCATCGAAAAGCATAACGGTGTCATGGAATTCGAATCCGAACCCGGGACGGGAACGACCGTCACGGTCAAGCTGCCGATTACCATAAATTGAACGAGAGTAAAGGAGACCCCCATGGATCACAAGAGTCACACCTCTCCAGCAATCGTTCTGGTGGACGATGAACCGGAAATCCTGTTCAGTTCCGCCGCGATTCTGCGCAGGGCAGGATTGGACAATCTGCATACGCTTGAGGACAGCCGCAGGCTCCTGCCGCTGCTTGCCGAACAAGAGGTGGCGGCCATCGTTGTGGATCTGTGGATGCCCCATTTTTCCGGGCAGGAACTGCTCGAGAAAGTTATTTCCGATTATCCCCAGGTGCCGGTCATCGTCATGACCGCGGCAAGCGATATTGAAACCGCTGTAGCCTGCATTAAGGCCGGCGCCTTCGACTACCTGGTGAAACCGGTTGAGATCAGCCGATTCATCTCCTGCATCAGGAGGGCGCTGGAAATGAACTCCCTGCGCCAAGAAAATTCGTCCCTGCGGGAGAGTCTGCTGACCGGACAATTGAGGCGTGAAGACGCGTTCACGGATATAATCACCCAGGAGAACAGAATGAAGGCGATCTTCGGTTATCTGGAAGCGGTGGCGGAAACGGGCCAGCCGGTCCTGATCGCCGGAGAAACCGGAGTCGGAAAGGAAAGACTGGTCAGAGTGCTGCATAGACTGAGCGGCCGGACAGGCGAGCTGGTTGCCGTGAACGTGGCCGGTCTCGATGACATGATGTTTTCCGACACCCTTTTCGGTCACAAGAAGGGGGCATACACGGGGGCTGAGCAAGCGCGGGACGGGATGATCGCCAAGGCGGCCGGAGGGACACTCTTCCTCGATGAGATCGGTGATCTGAATCTGACATCGCAGGTGAAACTGCTCCGCCTTTTGCAAGAGGGTGAATACTATCCGCTCGGCTCGGATGTCATCAGGCGGACCGACGCCCGGATCGTCGTGGCCACCAATCAGAACCTACGCAATTTCATGGCAGAGGGGAAATTCAGGAAAGATCTGTACTTTCGCCTGAGCGCCCACCAGGTCAATGTGCCGCCCCTGCGCGAACGTAAAAAGGATATTCCGCTGCTGCTTGACCATTTCCTTGGCGAAGCAGCGTGCACCTTCAACAAGAAAAAGCCGACACTTCCACCTGAACTGGTCAATTATCTTTCACTCTACCATTTCCCCGGGAATATCCGGGAATTCAGGGCGATGATTTTCGATGCCATGGCACGCCATACGCAAGGGATGCTGTCAATGTCCGTGTTTAAGAGCCAGATCGGACAGCAAACCGCCAGCGCGGAATCTACCCCGGCAAAGCTCGACTTCGATTGGCCGAACGGTCTCTCAGGACGGTTTCCAACCCTGAAAGAGGCCGAAAACCTTCTCATTGAGGAAGCGCTGAGCCGGGCAAAAGGCAATCAGGGCGCTGCCGCATCCTTACTGGGAATAAGTCGCCAGGCCCTCAATCAAAGACTCGCCAGAATGCATGCCGACAAGGTCGGAGGGTAAGAATCTCCGGAGTGAGCCCTGTCTCGGCGGCATGCTTTCGTGCCCATCGACTGCAAATTCTCCCTAAGTCCGGTCCAATGCAAGTTTTGATGCCCTGCAACATTTATTGCAATTAACAACAACATGTTGTTTTTACGGTGATATCGTGTTCTACCCCCCTCAACCCCGCAAGTTTTATTGCACCCCTTTCATTTAAATCACACTTATCAATCTAGCGTAACATGCTGTTTTTAAGCACATTTAATTTTTAATGTTCACAAAACAACACTAGGCACGCTTCATGCTATCTTAATATGTCAGAAAGCGACGTCGAACCGGGACGTTATCTCATTAGAGAGAAAAGGAGTGCCTTGATGATCTTTAATCAAGCTTGGTTTAATGCATTTCGATCAAGTACACTTCCCGCCAGAACCCATCAGACAAAGCAAACTTCACAAGAACTATCCAAACAGTCAAATCAATTCATTTCGCAGGCAGGTTCCAACATTTGATAGTAAAAAAAGAATTCAGCATACTTCCAAATTTCAAGGGCATTCCTGCTCTCGCATCAACCTGTCCGCTGAGGTCCTCCCCCCGCCTCTCACTAAAGGTCAAACCGCAAACATGACGTAAGCAACACCTCTAACAAAAAAATTCCACCTCGCTTCTGGCTTTGCCAAAGACATCTATTACATGTGGAATTCAATTAAACGGCTGCAACAGGCCAGACAGATAACCGGCTTGTCCTGTCATGGGCCCAGCCACCTGTACTGACCTGACCCGCTATCACGGGCATAGTCAGCAAACGTATTAATAAAGATCACCCGTGATCCCGGGTTCCGGGTCATCACAATCCCAACTTGGAGAAAACAGAAATTATGGCAACTGCACCAACGATCGACCGTTTTTTTGAACTGGCTGAACAACTCGCTTCTGATTTTTCATTGCTCAAGGGAGTCAGCCAATCGAATCGAGCCCGCACGAAGCAGGAAGTGGAACTGGCCCTGGCCGGTCTCGTCGACCACCGTACCATCGAAAAGACCACCAAGCGTCTCCAGAGCCTGGACGTCGATGCCTATATCAGAGAAACCGTCGAACCTTCCGAGCAGAAAGGGCGCCTCGGGTTCAAGTCCATTCTGAAACAACTGAAACTTAAAATAGTGAATGAAATCTCTTTCGGCCCCCTGCACTGTGTCGAGGCCGAGTTTGACTTTAACGGCCGCGAGCGGCGGCTCTGCCTGCTGGCCCAGGAACGCAACACCAATAACGGCGTCTGGGGTCCCGAGCACCACCGCAAGGCCATCGAAATCGTCCGCAAATACGAACGGTATGCGGTGCCGGTCATCACCTTTATCGACACCCCGGGCGCCGATGCCGGTGAGTTGGCCAACGCCAACAACCAGGCCCATTCGATTTCCCACTTCATCGCCGAGATGGCCAATCTCAACGTTCCATCGGTCGGCATCATTCTGGGAAACGGCTATTCGGGTGGCGCCATCCCGCTGGCCACCACCAACATTCTGCTCTCGGTCCGTGACGGCGTTTTAAACACCATCCAACCCAAGGGACTGGCCGCCATCGCCCGCAGCCTGGACCTCAGCTGGCAGGAGTGTGCCAAATACGTCGGTGTCAGTGCCTATGAACTCTACCAGCAGGACTTCGTCGACGGCATCATCGACTACGTGCCTGGTGAAAAGGGTCCCCAGCTGGAAAATCTGCGCAATGCGATCGTCTCGGCCGTGAGCGCCATCGAGAACCGTGCCATCGCCTTCGTCAAAGAAACCGACGGGATCATGGATCACTACCGGGCGAGCCTGAATCGCTACATCAACCCTTCGGAAAAGCTGAAAGCACTCAACAGCCTCTCGGCGCTTTCATTGACCCACTATCCGACCGAATACTTCAGCGTCTTCGGCATTACCTACCGCTACATGCGCTACTTAAGCCTGCGGGGTCGGATCCAATCGACCTCTTCGGCCAATTACAGCCGTTCCACCAATCTGGTCACCCCCAAGGGAGACTTGTCCAAGCGGGTTCAGGAGGAGCAGGCCAACGCCTTTGCCAGCTGGCTGGAAAAGCCGCTGCACATCCGCTACGACGACCTGCTGGCCAAAAGCTACAAGACCTATCTCGACCGCAAGCAGCATCTGTTTGACGAGCGCGGACGCCTGTCCAAACTGATCCTCGGCGATCCCAACGATAACTTTGAAAAAGCCCAGAATACCACCTACCTCACCTACGGCTTCCATCTGTACAACCTCTGGAAGGCGTGGAGCCAGAACAACTTTCTGGCGCTGATCAAGCATCTCGGCTCGGCAACAGCCGCCGCCAAGGCCGCGAACGCTGCCGAGATGACGGTTCTCGACGTGATCACCCTGCCTGATTTCCGCGAGAGGATGATCCAGGAGTGCCAGAACTTCATTATCTTCGACCTGGTCTACGATCAGATCATCTCCGATCTGCGCCCGATTGCCGCCGAAGCCAGGGACACCAACACCTTCTCCAAAAAGTCCTTTCAGGCCCTGTTGGGATCATCGATCCAGGCGGCCACCACCAAGCTCAAGGCCATGTTCGGCGAGGCCGCCGTGGATGAGACCCGCCTGGAAGACAACTTCTACGGCTGGCTCAACACCCTCCTGCAGCACCCGCAGATGAAGGATTTCATCCGTCCCGTGCAGGAGTGGAAGAAGATCCAGTATCCCCGCATTTCAGAACCGCTGTTTGCCATCGTCACCTTTCTGTTCGAAAAGCTCCTGCTGGAATACGTGGAGGCCGAACGGGGAGGACGCAGCTACGAAGGGCATATCAAGTTGCGCGATATCGGCATGAAGGATTTTTGGAACCGGCTGGCAACCGCCTATAACGACCTGTTGATCCAGGATGTTCTGATGCAGGTCAAGCGCTCCAAAAAATGCAGTGTTGAGGCGATCGTTTCGGAGTTTTTCACCGATTTCCGCGAGCTGGACAGCGATCTGATGACCGCCGACCCGGCCAACTTCCCCGGATTCCGCATCTCCATCGAGAAGGCGCTGGATAACGGGGTTAAGCCCTGCGGCGTCATTACCGGTCTGGCAAAGCTGAAAAAAGAGGGGGAGCATCCCGCCACCAGGGTGGGTGTGCTGGTGTCCAATCTCGACTTTCAGGCGGGCGCCTTTGATATGGCTTCGGCGGAGAAGTTCTGCAACCTCCTGCTGCAATGCGCCCGCCGCAAACTCCCGGTGGTGGCCTTTGTCTCCTCGGGAGGGATGCAGACCAAGGAGGGGGCCGGCTCGCTGTTCTCCATGTCAATTGTCAACGACCGCATCACCCGCTTTGTGCGGGACAACGAACTCCCCATCATCTGCTTCGGTTTCGGGGATTGCACCGGGGGTGCCCAGGCCTCGTTCGTCACCCATCCCCTGGTCCAGACCTACTACTTCTCCGGGTGCAACATGCCCTTCGCCGGGCAGGTGGTGGTGCCGTCCTACCTCCCCTCGACAACGACCCTGTCCAACTACTTGAGCTCTACCCCCGGCGCCATGCAGGGACTGGTCAAACACCCCTTCAACCACGACCTCGACCAACAGCTGCGCGCCATCGATCCGGTCATACCCACGCCGGTGGAAAGCGTCATGGATGTCTGCCAGCGCGTGTTCAAGGGGCTCTATCTGCCCGATGTCGACACCATCGCCAGTGAAGCAAATACCCTGGTGAACGAACGCGCCCTGCTGCAGCCGGTCAAGCGCACCCTGATTCACGCCCGCGGCTGCACGGCCGCCAAGCTGATTCAGGTCGCCCAGCGCGAAAATATAGAGGTGGTGCTGGTGCAATCCGACCCCGACATGGATTCAGCAGTCGCCGGCCAGCTCACCGACAGGGACACCCTGGTCTGCATCGGCGGCAACACCCCGGACGAGTCCTATCTCAACGCAAAATCGATCATGCGGATCGCCGAACAGGAGAAGGTCGATTCGCTCCATCCCGGTATCGGCTTTTTGTCCGAAAATGCGGACTTCGCCCTGATGTGCCGCAATCGCGGGATCAACTTCGTCGGTCCCTGGTTCTCCAGCATGGAGCTGATGGGCAACAAGACCAACGCCATCGACACCGCCACCAAGGCGGGCGTTCCGGTCGTTCCCGGTAGTCACGGCATCATCGCCAGCGTGGAGACCGGGATGGAGGTCGCCGAGGCCATCGGCTATCCGGTTCTGCTGAAAGCCGTCCACGGCGGCGGCGGCAAGGGGATCAAGGTGGTGGAAAAACCGGAGGATTTCCGCGAAACCTTTTTCACTATCTCCTCGGAGGCCCGGGCGGCGTTTGGTTCAGGGGATATCTACCTGGAAAAATACGTCACCAACCTGCGCCATATCG
The DNA here is from genome assembly GCA_002298925.1 of Geobacter sp. UBA698. Taxonomy (GTDB): domain Bacteria; phylum Desulfobacterota; class Desulfuromonadia; order Geobacterales; family Pseudopelobacteraceae; genus Pelotalea. The sequence goes on from DBMM01000131.1 coordinate 8,302, forward strand.
AAGCCCAGATCCTGCGCGATTCCCACGGCAACTGTTCGATTCTCGGCCTGCGCGACTGCTCGGTGCAGCGCAACAACCAGAAGATCTTCGAAGAGTCCGGCTCGACCATGCTGCCCGAACACCTCGAACAGGACGTGTATCGCTATGCCGAGCTGATCGCGAACCAGGTCGACTACCTCGGCGCCGGAACCGTCGAATTCATCTTCAACCTGGACAGCATGGCCATCTATTTCATGGAGATGAATACCCG
>DBMM01000131.1:8626-12293 GCA_002298925.1 Geobacter sp. UBA698
GCTGAACGCACTGCACTGGATGGAACGGACATCAAATTCATTCCGACCCCCGGTTTGGTCACGGCCTTCAGCATCCCCGAAGGAGAGCATATCACGGTCATCAAGATGGTCGAGGCGGGTAAAGCGATCACCCCCTACTACGACTCACTGATGGCACAGGTTATCGTCACCGGTAAAGATCGGGACGATGCCGCCGACAAACTGCTGGCCGCTCTGGAGAACACCGTAATCCAAGGCGTTCACACCAATATCCCCCTGCTCAAACGGGTCCTGAAAGACGAGACCTTCCGCAAGGGGATCTATAACACCCAATATCTTCCCGGATTCCTGGATCGTATCGACGTTGAGGAGATGATTGCGGAAGGAGACGCGGCGACCGGTTCCGTTCAGGTGGCCCTCGATCGATCCGCGATCGAGATCGAAGGGAGCACCGAACTCAAAGTCCTTTCGCCTTCCACCGGGGTCTTCTATGATGCCCCTTCCCCCAGTGAACCCCCCTTCGCCCCGATCGGCAAGACGGTGAAACTCAGAGATACCATTGGCCTGCTGGAAGCAATGAAACTTTTTGCACCGGTCTCGCTTAATACTTGCAACCCGGGTGGCATCTTCTATAATTCTGAGAAGGAGTATGAGATTGTTCGAATCATTCCCACCCCCGGTCAGGCCGTCAACAAAGGGGATCTGCTGTTTGTCATCAAGGAGGCGCACTGAGGCTCTGAAAGACACATCCTCCCGGGACGTCCGCGGCCACCCGGTCGGAGTTAGATCATGTTGTCTGTGGATTGGGTAGACACGGAATTCAGTTTTAATAGCGGCATATATTAAAACATGTCTTTAAGTAACTAGCGAGGAGGATTTATGAAGCCGTTCCGACTTAACAAACACGGAAAACTGGTGTTTCCCTGCAGCATCTTCATCGAGCTCGACTTCTCGATCATCTCCGATCTCGACCACTTGCAGGCCATTATTCGTCGGGACTTCGAAGGAAAGGCTCCGACGGGAACCGAAATTGCCAAGTGGGCTGCCGCCGGAAGCTATTCGACTCGCTATGACCTGTTGCGCGACATCGGAGTGCACCTCTTCTGGGCAAACCGTTTCGCTTTGACTATGTACGACAAGCGTCCAACGCGATGGCGGGATGTCCCGCGGACCCGCGACGACGTATTCGTGCCTCTCTTGCAACCATGGATGGATAGCAAAGCAAAGGTTGCAAGCGTTCGCGACGCTTACGGACACCTGGATGCGAAGTGGAGCCGAGCGGCTGAGGACGAACTGTTCGACATGCTCTTCGACCTCTTCTCTAACAAGCTTTATCGCGCTCAGGAACTCCCCCCGATCAAGGCCACAATTGCCGAGGCGCTCGCAACTCCCGGCGCCATGACGACCACCCTCGAGAACTTCAATCCCGACTACCGGCAGTACAGCAGCGACGAAATTCTCGACGTTACAGAGGAGCAGCCCGAGCTCGAATCGCTCCGGCGGTGGGCCATGGTGCTTCACAACCAACACCCCTGGGATCGAAGCCGAGCCAAGCTGAAAACCTTTGGCGAAATGGAGGCTGATGACGTCGTCGTGCTGTTCCATCCCAAAAATCGCGAGGTGCTCGACTTCATCAATTGCGTGAAGAGCGGAACCACCTGCCCAAAGCAGACACCGAAACCAGACCCTGCCGTCAAACCAGTGAGGCCGCTTCCGCCGCTGGTGATCGGCAATGATGCTCCGATCCAACCTAAGATCGAGGCGCTCGCGATCCGCAAGGGTGAGGTCATTTGCAACAACGATGATGTCGTCCGGAACGCTCCACCCTCGTGGTCCCCGATGAGCGCGGATGATATAGTGGAAAAAACGGGCATCAAGCGGCGCCGCTACACGGCCGAGCCACTGGAGAATATCGCCCTCGAGGCAGCGCGGGCAGCGATGAGGCATGCCGGTCGCGGGCCCGGGGAGATCGGTGCGGTGCTGTTCTGTACCTGCACCTCGAGCAGACTGATTCCCTCGACCGCCACCTGGCTCTCGGGACAATTGGGCATCATGCAGACCCATTGCTCGGCTGACATAATTGCTGCGTGCGCCGGGTTCCCCTACGGCATGGCTGAGGCGATCCGCCTGATGCGCGAGGTCGAACGTCCGGTTCTGATGGTAATGGCCGAGAAGTTTTCGGACAAGATCGGGAATGCGCGACCGTCGCGGATGATCTTTGGCGACGGAGCCGCCGCCATGGTGATCGCGCCGTCCAACGGTGAACGTGACGTCGAGGTGGTCCAGACCTATGCGAGCGGACCCTTCAGCCAGGTGAACTCTATCATCTGGCCGAACCATGACTTCGACAACGACATTACCGTGTATGGACCCGAGGTCAAGAAGTTGGTCAAGCGGTACCTTGACCAGATGATGGGCGAGCTTTCCGGGCTCAAGAGTGTGAAAGGGGGTAAAGCGCTCATCGACGACATCGACGTGATCGTGCCCCATCAAGCAAACAAGACCATGATCATCGACATCGCCGTGCCCCAGGGCATTAAGGCCGATGACATTTATTTCAACATCGCCGAGGTCGGCAATGCATCCTCAGCTAGCATCCCGATCGCTATGGCAGACGCCGTTTACGACGGTGCGATCACCAAACGGTCCCTGATCTTCGCTCCGGGCTTCGGCGCTGGAGCCGTCGGCGGCTACGTCGTGATGTGGCTGGATCCGGCGATGGTTGCGCCAGAGGTTACGACCGAACTCACCATGGTCCCATCGCCGAGGACGGCACACTCGTCGCTTGAAGACATCAAGGAGGCGTTCGGTAAATGAATTCCGGCCCTTTGCCTTGAGGCCGCGGGCTTCACCGAAAAGGGGAAGGGCGAGACGATGGTGCTGTAAAAATCGAGGTAAGAAGACGGACAGATTAAGGATGTTATTCTGGTTCTAATCGCCAGTCAGCAACTGCACCGAACGGGGCAGTGCTGACTGGCGTTTTTTTATCAAAAAAAGCTGTTCAACACAGAGACACTGAGGCACAGAGTTAACTTAAGAAATTACATCAAATGATTACTTCAATTTATTCATGTGATTGTGGATTCACCTGACAGGTTGATAATTCATTTCTTTTTTTATTCAATGATTTCTCAGTGTTCTCTGTGTCTCAGTGTTTCAACTGCCGTTTATAGGTTTATTTTCTATATGCCTGACATGCGTCGATGCGCCGGTCGATCTCTCTGACAAGACTATCGTATGCAGCGCTATTGACACCGCCAAAGCGAAGCTCGAACTCTTCCTTGGGCATGTTCTCCGGCAGGTCGGCAACGACCGGAAAAAAGAGCTGTTCCCGGGAATCACCGGCCAGCAGATTCTGCAGATGACGACTGCCCCCATTCAAATCAGCGGCTATCTCGGCGAAACGGATGCCGGCTCTGTCGGCGGCCAGGTCGATGAAACTGAAGCCGCTGCCCCCCCTGCCGGCATCGAGCAGCTCCTTGAATTCACCGATGGCGGTGCTGATGCCCTGATCCGAGAGCAGTTTGAGACCGGCCGAAATGACGAAATGCAAACGCAGATCCTGGCGGCCGCCTAAATTCACCGCACTTGAGAACGACGAGCTGCCAAGCAATCCCGGTTTGAATTGCAACCCGGCCATCTTTTCAAAACGCGGGTCACCCAGGTAAATGGCGAGGGCCAGCAGCGC
>DBMM01000131.1:12353-39445 GCA_002298925.1 Geobacter sp. UBA698
AGCAGCAGGTAATAGCGATTCACCAGCGCCTGGTCCACTGCCGCGCTGCCTCCCTGGCTGATACCGTTCAGTTTGACCAGAAAAACCTGCAAACGTGTCAGTCTCTCCTTGAGCTGGGGCACTGATCGCAAGTTCAGGGTGACCATGTCTCCCTTCAGGGACATTGACTGTACCGACTCGAGCAGCGCGGTTCCCCCCCTGTTCCCGATTCCCAGGTCGAGAAGCGCAAGTACTAGCGGACGGGGAATTCCAAGCTTGCCAAGTCTCATGCGATCTATGTTCAGAGCTCTTTCATCGGGGAGCAACTCTACCCGCAGATTGAGAAACCGTCCCAGCGGATTGGACGGCAGGCGCACGCTCACCATTACGAACATGATTCCGGGGGTCACCTTGACCCTGCCCGAGAAACGGTGGGCACCTCTTGCCGCCAGCGTCATCAGGGCATTCAGGTCATCTTCCGAAGCCGAAATGGAAGCGGTCTCCCGCTGACTGTTCAGACTCCCGAGAACAACCTGGGCCAGGTCCCGGGCGCGATGCGCCGAGTCAACAGTCGGCACCGCGGTTTCGACGATCAGAGGCTCCCTCTCGACAACCAGGCAGAAGAGGAGCAGCAAGAGCGCCAGTGGCATCAGCAACAGGAGAGCCCAAAGCAAGCGGCGAGACCTTATCCTCTTAGGCTCCGCCTGGCCTGACGGTTGCCTTTCAGGGGACGCTCTATTCCGGTCCCAGGTCAAGTTCGCTCCAGAACATACGTGCCCGGCGCGTCGGCGAGGGGCGGGTGACGGTCGCTGCCCAGGGGTGGCGGTGCCTGGGGTGGTCCGCACTGGGGACGCAGCCAGGCGACCCAGTCGACCCACCACGAGCCGGAGGCCTTGTCCGTCCTGTTGCTCCACCCTGCGGCGTCGGACTGGCCGCTAGCGTCGCCTACCCGGTAATGCCGCTTGGGCGGATCGACCGGCGGGGTGATAACGCCCAGGATGTGGCCGGAGGTTGCCAGAACGTAGCGGACCGGCCCGTTAACCAGGGAGCAGATCTTAAAGGTCTGCTGCCAGGGGGCAATGTGGTCCTGCTCGGTCCCCACCACGTAGAGCGGTTGCGTGATCCGGCCCAGGTCGATGGGGCGGCCCGCCAGGGTCAGGGAGTCCTTCCGGACCAGCCGGTTGTGCAGGTAAAACTGGCGCAGGTAGTAGGAGTGCATGGCTTCGGGCATGCGGGTGGAGTCCATGTTCCAGAAGAGCACGTCGACGGCCGGGGGCGACTCCCCGAAGAGATAGTTGTGTACGTAATAGCGCCAGATCAGGCTGTTGGGGCGGAGCATCCGAAACGATGTGGCCATGTCCTGTCCGTCCAGGTAGCCCCGCGTCGCCATGCGCTTCTCCAGATACTCGATGCTTTCCTCGTCGATAAAGAGGTCGATCTCGCCCGGCGCAGAAAAGTCCACCAGGGTGGTGAACAGAGTCCAGTGAGCCACCGGGACCTCGCTGGCCTCTCTCTGGTTCAGCCAGGCCATGAGTGCCGTGTCGATCGTGCCGCCGATGCAGTATCCCGCCAGGTGGACCTGTGGGGCTCCGCTGATCTCCCGGGCGGCGTCGATGGATGCCAGCACCCCCTTGAGCATGTAGTCCTCGAAGGTCGTGTGGCGTAGTTCCGGCCCCGGGTTCTTCCAGCTGGTGACGAACACGGTAAAACCCTGGCCGACCAGGTAGCGGATCAGGCTGTTCTCCGGGGTAAGATCGAGGATGTAGTACTTGTTGATCCAGGGGGCCACCAGCAGGATCGGCACCGGGTGGACCTGCTGCGTGACCGGCGCGAACTGGATGAGTTCCACCAGTTCGTTGCGCAGCACCACCGCGCCCGGGGTGGTGGCCAGGGTCGTTCCCACCTCAAAAGCATCGGGGTCCACCATGCGGATCGATCCTTGCCGGAGGTCGGCGACATAGTTTTCGTACCCGTCCACGAGACTCCGGCCACCAGTCTCCATGAAGCGGATCAGGGCCTCCGGGTTGGTCCAGAAAAAGTTGGTGGGAGCCGTGGCGTTTAGCATCTGGCGCACCCAGAAGGCCGCTCTCCCCCGGCTATTGTCAGAAACCCCGGGGGTCTCGTAAATGGCATCCATCAGCCAGCGGGTGCCCAGCAGGTAGGACTCCCGGATCGTAGCCAGAAAGGCGTTCTCCTCCCAGACCCGGTCCTGGAACCGCTCGTCATGGGTGGCTGCCGGGCAAGCATCTTTCTGGCAGGGCCCGTTGAAACGCAGCCAGGAGGTGCTGTACACCTGCCACATGCCATCCCTCAACCGCTCCAATTCTTCGGCGAGTTCCCGGGGGTGCTCCCACCAGGCTCGCTGCACCTGCCAACAGCTCTCCACCACCCCGAAGGGATCGACAGTCTGGCGAAACGCTCGCAGCAAAGGGGTCAAATACTCATTCGATTCCATATAACTCCTCCCTCCAGGTAATTACGATTGTACTGACATCGTCCGCAAACGCGGAACAAGTGCTGGATCCAGTTCAGCCATTCTCTCCCGGCCGAGCGCTTCCAAGGCTGCGCGCACCCGGTTTGCGTCTGAAATGAGTTGGGCCACATCCACCCACAGGCATGCATCCGCAACATGACTCAACAGCTTTACTCCGCCACCCAGCAGGCTGACAGCGCCGCCGAAGTTTCCGTTGCGCCAGTGATGCAAGGCCACCGAAATCTGGAGGACCCCCTGGAAAAAATCCCGTACTTCCCCCACTTCGCCAATCCATAACTCTTCCAGTGTTTCATGGCATTCAAACCATTGGCCGCTATTGAATTGCCGAATAGCCAGAAGCAGTTGGCCCGGTGGTGATTCTTCACAGTGTCGCATAAGACCCCCAAGGGTAAAACAGGGACACTCCTCAATTAATGGGTGTATTTAGGGGTGTATTTAGGGGAAGTATCCCTATTTGTTTTTATATTCCATACAAGACTCACTCAACCACCACTCAAACCGACAAAACCAAACCCCAAACTGCTCCACCCACATAATCCGGCTGAGACTGTTTCCATAGCAGAGTTTACCATTTATAGCCACTATTTTACGAGGTTAGATAAGGCGATTCCAGCAACAAACGGAATGATCTATGATGTTATCACCATTGAAGAAGGGGTGCCTTGAGAGCTGGCCGATTACTTAATCTGTTGATTTGAACTGCCCAGTGGATCTCCACCTGCAAACACGTTGACAAATGTCCTGCATTGCAAGACAATTGTCTTGGCATTGGATATTGTAAAGAGAGGTGGCCAATATGAGCTATCATGCACTGGCACAAGTACTGGGAATAGCTGAACCATTGAATGTTGGCGAACTTATAAGCACTGTTCGCCACGGCCTACCAAGTGAGGGCATTGATGCCTTGTCGGCGAAACTTGGCATTACGCCGCGAGAACTGAGCAAATACCTGCATGTGTCACACAAGACCTTGCAGAGGCACCACGGAAAGCTGCTGGACTTGAATATCTCGGATCGCCTGCTCACGATTGCGAAAGTATACGCAGAGTGTGTGGATGTGTTTGAGTCTGAAGAGGTTTCGGTCCACTGGCTTAAAACACCGCTTGCAGCCATTGGTAATGCGACCCCGCTAGAGTATCTCGATACGAACGAGGGCGCAGACTTTGTCAGAAAGCTTCTTGTGCGCATCGACTACGGTGTGTTTTCATAATGATGCTTTACAAGCTGTCTCGTGCCAGGCACGCCGATGATTTAAGTGGCGAAGGCGCAAGGCGCGCAGGGGGTAGATGGAACCCTGTTGGTGTGCCAGTTGTATATGCGGCAGGATCGGTTGCCCTCGCATCAATCGAGGCCTTGGTCCATTGCGACAACTACACTCTTCGCAACGGGCGCTTTGTGAGAGTAGATATTCACGTTCCAGATACTGCGTCCATTGAATACCTGGAGGTGAAGGATCTGCCAATAAGCTGGTCAGACAACCCGCCACCTGAAAGTCTTGCGGAGCTTGGTCGCTCATGGACAGTCCGTGGCGGCTCATTGTTGTTGCGCGTGCCGTCAGCAGCACTTAGCGGGCATGAGTACAACTATCTCCTGAACCCGCGACATCCGGACATGAGAGATGTGAAGATTGTCAGCATCCTGCCGTTTGTTTTCGATTCGAGGATGACCAGGTAGCAGTGGCAAAGAGCAAGGCAAGCACACATTTCTGCAGAAAATATCTTCCGCAGAAACCTGTCATGTAGTGTGTTATGGAAAGTTTTGTAAGGCGTGGCGGTAAAGCCAATAACTATGTGCAAAACAAAGACTCCCACCAGCAATGAAGCTGATGGGAGTCTGATCATATCAACAGGTGAAGTAACCGGCTAGCCTTGAGAGCACCCCTTTATTCTGTACAACCAACCGCCACATTACGCGTGGGGGTTTTCCTTTTTCTCGACCCGCTCTTCGTGCGGCGCTTGAGTAGGTGTCTCAACGCTGCTCTTCTCGACGCCGGCCACCTGCTGCGGCGGAGCCGGTTTTTCATCAGCCTTGCGAACCTCTTCCTGCACATTGCGCTGAAAATCGTCGGTGGCCTTCTTGAACTCGGCCAAACCTTTGCCCAGCGACCTGGCCAACTCCGGCAGCTTATGGGGGCCAATCACCAGCAGCGCAATCACCAGAATAATGATCAGTTCCGGCATCCCGATTCCAAACATAATGTAACCCCTTGTTATCTTAATGATCAGCACATCTAAAACAGCAAGTAACGTATCAATAGTAAAGCCTTTATCCGCCATCTTGGCAACAACTTTTTTTCTCGCATTTTCCGCTTGCCATTTCCACCCCCTGTGCTACTATGCCTAAAATTTAGGCAATAATAATCCGCCCTCACCCTTTCACCAGACACTAATTACAGATAACATGTTAAAACCATTACAAATAGGCAGCCTGGTCCTGGCGCATAACGTCATGCTGGCGCCCCTGGCCGGCATCACCAACCTCCCCTTCCGGATCCTTTGCCGTCGTGAGGGGGCTGCGCTGGCATTCACCGAAATGGTCAGCGTGAACGGGCTGGTGCGGGAAGGCGCCAAGACCCTGGCACTGCTGAAAAGCTGCCCCGAAGACCATCCCCTGGGCATCCAGCTGTTCGGAGACACCCCCGGGGATCTGGCCGAGGCGGCCCGCATGGTTGCGGGCTACGGCCAGCTGCTGGACATCAACATGGGCTGCCCGGTGCGCAAGGTGGTCGGCACCGGCGCCGGCAGCGCGCTGCTCAGGGAGCCGCTCAAGGTGGCCGCCATCATCCGGGCGGTACGTGCCGCCACCACCCTCCCCTTGACCATCAAGATCCGTTCCGGCTGGCACTGCGGTGACAACGTCTACCCGGAGCTGGCCAGAATTGCCCAGGAGGAGGGGTGCGACGCCATCACCCTGCATCCGCGCAGCCGCAGCATGATGTTTTCCGGTCAATCCGACTGGAGCCAGCTGCGGCAGCTCAAGGAGAGCCTGGCCATCCCGGTCATCGGCAGCGGAGACCTGTTCACCCCCGAGGACTGCCTGCGGATGCTGGATGAAACCGGCTGCGACGGCGTCATGATTGCCCGCGGTTCACTGGGGACACCCTGGATCTTCCGGCAGGTCCTGGAACTGGCCCGCAGCGGCAGCTACCTGCCGGTCAGCAACCGCGAACGGTCGGAAAGCATCCGCCGTCATCTGCAGCTGTTCATCAGGGAGCAGGGCGAAGCGGTGGCCGCCCGCGAGATCAAGAAGCATATCGGCTGGTATGCCAAGGGTTTTCCCGGTGCGGCCGACGTCCGCCGGGACGCCAACCAGGCCCGCTCAACAGCCGACATCCTGGCGCTGGCCGACAGAATCGATCACATCACGGACATACAACCATGAAAACCGAGTCAACGGATCCCATCCATAGCAGCCTGGGAGATTACTACGCCACTGTCATCGACAGCGTCGGCGACGGCGTGATCGTCATCGGCCTGGACGGCATTATCACCCTGTGCAACCCGGCCGCAGAGGAGATCAGCGGATACTCGCGGCGTCAGGCACTGGGCGCCTCCTTTGAGAAGCTCTTTGCCCAGGAAACCACTCTGCTGGAGATGGTCACCAAAACCATCCGCACCGGCATCACCATTTCCGACCACGAAAACGTGGTCCTGCGCGACCATGGCAGATTCAAACCGGTCGGTGTCACCTGCTATCCGCTGGTGCTGCCCAGCGGTGAAAATATCGGCGCAATCCTGACCCTCAAGGATATTACCTACATCCGCGATCTTGAGGCTGCCGTGCGGCAGGCCGACCGCCTCTCCACCCTGGGGACGCTGGCAGCCGGCCTGGCCCATGAGGTCAAAAACCCGCTGGGGGGCATCAAGGGCGCGGCCCAGCTGCTGGAACAGGAACTGACTGAAGACAGCGAACAGCGCGAGTACACCCGGATCATGATCCGCGAAACGGAACGGATCGACCACATCATCCGGGAACTGCTGGATCTGGCCTCACCGCGAGGACTCAAACTGTCGCCGGTCAACCTGCACCGGGTACTGGGAGACATCCTTCAGCTGCAGAATCACACCATCCTGCAGCGGGACATCACCCTCAACGCCCATTTCGACCCGAGCATTCCGGCCATCATGGCCGACAAGGAACTGTTGACCAGACTGTTTCTCAACCTGATTCTGAACGCCATCGACGCCGTGGGAGACTCGGGCAGTCTGACCGTAACCAGCCGGGTCCTGTCCGACTACTGTCTGTCCCAGAACGAGCGGCGCTCTCGCATGGTGGCGGTAGAGATCTGCGATGACGGCCCCGGCATCCCCCCGGAGGATCTGGAAAACATCTGGACCCCCTTCTTCAGTACAAAGTCGGGCGGCACCGGCCTGGGACTGACCATCTGCCACAAGATCGTGGCCGAGCATCGCGGCATGATCAAAGCCGAATCAACTCCCGGCCATGGCACCAAGTTCACCATACTGCTGCCCCTGATACAGTAAAAGCGGGGACGCGGGACCAGGGACGAGAAAAAGGCTTTACTGTTCCCCGGTCCCCAGTCCCCAGTCCCATAATAAAGAGGTTTATATGTCGCTTAACAGAATACTGGTTGCCGACGACGAAGAGAGCATGCGCTGGGTTCTTTCCAAGGCCCTCAAGCGCAAGGGTTTCAGCGTTGATCTGGCCGCTGACGGTCGCCAGGCACTGGACTTGATCCAGGAGAACAGCTACGACCTGGCCATTCTCGACATCAAGATGCCGGGCATCACCGGACTGGATCTGCTGGACCGCATCCGCGAGACGAAGAGTGACCTGCTGGTGGTGATCATGACCGCCGAGGCCAGCATGAAGAACGCCGTGGAAGCCATGAAGCGCGGGGCCTACGACTACATTACCAAGCCATTTGACCTGGATGTGATCGACGCCATCCTTGAGAAGGTGGCCAAGGCCAGGGAGATCACCGGCCAGGTGACCATGCTCAAGCAGGAGCTGAAGGAGCGCTACCAGGTCGAAAAAAACATCATCGGCAACTCGCCGGCCATGCAGGAACTCTACAAGACCATCGGCAAAGTGGCCGGCAGCGATGTAACCATCCTGATCCAGGGGGAGTCCGGCACCGGCAAGGAACTGGTGGCCCGGGCCATCCACTTCAATTCCGGCCGGCTCGGCAAGCCCTTTGTGGCCATAAACTGCGCCGCCATCCCCCGCGACCTGCTGGAGAGCGAACTGTTCGGCTCGGAAAAGGGGGCCTATACCGGGGCTTCCGACCGGAAACAGGGCAAGTTCGAGCAGGCCAACCACGGCACCATCTTTCTGGACGAGATCGGCGACATGCCGCTGGATCTGCAGGCCAAGATCCTGCGGGTACTGCAGGAGCAGGAAGTGACCCGCATCGGCGGCACCCACAACATCGCGGTGGACGTGCGCATCGTGGCGGCCACCAATCAGGAGCTGCTGGAGCGGGTACGCAACAAGGAGTTCCGTGAAGACCTCTACTACCGGCTGAATGTTGTGCCGATCAACCTGCCCCCCCTGCGGGAGCGGCGCGAGGACATCCCCGCCCTGGCCGGTTATTTCCTGGAGCGGACCTGCACTGAGCTGTCCATACCCCCCAAACAGCTCTCCCGGGAGGCCATGGCGATCCTGACGGCCCACTATTGGCCCGGCAACATCCGTGAGCTGGAGAACACCATCAAACGGGCGGTAATCCTCTCCAATGACCCCCAGCTGACCGCGGCCGACTTCGACAGCCTTCAGCCCCAGGCCGGCGACGTCGGCAACAGCACCAGCCAGACCTCGCTGGAAGACCTGGTGGCGGCCAAACTGGGTACCTGCTTCAACGGCATCGAACATCTGGAAAAAGGGGATATCCACGCCATGGTGCTGGAGCAGGTGGAGCGGCCGCTGATCCGCCATATCCTGGAAAAGACCCGCTGGAATCAGGTCAAGGCGGCCGACATCCTCGGCATCAACCGCAACACCCTGCGCAAGAAGATCACCGAACTGGGGATCGAAATGAAGCGGGGCTAACCTCAAACAATTTTCAAGGAGGAACAGACCATGTCAGTAAAAGACAGATTCTTTCTGGAGCGGGACAAGGCGGTACTGGTGGTGATCGACGTGCAGGAGAAACTGTGCGTGGCCATGGATCACAAGGTGTTGAAGAAGGTGACCAGGAACATCGGCATACTGCTGGAAAGCGCGGCAGAGCTGAAGGTGCCGGTGCTGATCACCGAGCAGTATGTCAAGGGCTTGGGCCCGACCCTGGCGGAGCTGAAGGAAAAGGCTGCCGCTGCGCCCTGCTATGAGAAGATGGCCTTCAGCTGCTGCGGCAGCACCGAATTCATGGACCAGCTCAAGGCCAGCGGCCGCACCCAGGTCATCATCACCGGCATGGAATCCCACGTCTGCGTGCTCCAGACCGTGATCGAACTGCGCGACGCCGGTTACGAGGTGCATCTGGTCAAGGATGCCGTCATGAGCCGCAGCAAGGACAACTGGCAGACCGCCATCGAGTCCATGACCCTGACCGGCACGGTTCCGACCTGCACCGAATCGGTCCTGTTTCAGCTGTTGAGGCTGGCCGGCACGGAGGAGTTCAAGAAGCTTTCCAAGCTGGTGAGATAGGTACGGCAGCAGAATTCATATCATGCGGTAAAAAGGGACAGAATCGATTGATTCTGTCCCTTTTTTTGTGATGCGGACCGCTATCAGAACAGGTGTTCGATGATCTCGGAGTGGTGTTCGATGCGGGTTTGGCCCGGCAGCTGGGTCTTGTAGGCCACGAAAGGCACCCCGGCCCCGGCGGCGGACTGCATGTCCACGGCACTGTCGCCGACAAACAGCGCCTGGCCCGGTTCGATAGCGTAGTGTTCCAGTACCTTGAGCAGCGGTTCGGGGTGCGGCTTGGGGTTGGTCACCTTGCCGGCGGTCATGACGCAGGAAAAATAGCCGCTCAGTCCGAAGTCCTCGATGATCATCTCCATGGAGATGGCCCGGTTGGTGCAGACTGCCAGGGCAACATGCCCTTTCAGGCGATCGAGGGTCTCGACAAAACCGGCCTCCATGCTCATGAAGGGTGCCAGATCCCGGTAGTGGATGGTCTTGGCAAAATCCCAGGCAGCATCACGGCAGGCATCGCCGGCAAAGAAATACTCCATCACATTGTCGAAGGAATAGGTATGCAAGACCGTGCGGGCCTCCAGGTCCGACCTGTCCAGCTCTGGCCGCCCCAGATGTTCCATGATGCGGTTATAGAAGATGTAATTGGATTCGAGGGTATCCAGCATGACCCCGTCGCAGTCGTAGATCAGAACCTTGTAGCGGCTTTTGATGGATTTCATGCGGCCATTACTCCGTTTTTCCATTCTGGTTGAGGTAATCCTCCCACTCCATGGGCAGCAGATATTTCTTCTTGCTGTTGCAATCCTTGCAGGAGGGCACCACGTTATTGCGGGAGGCCTTGCCACCCCGCGACAGGGGAATGACATGATCCATGGTCAACTCCTCTGCCGGAAACGTGCCTCCGCACCAGTGGCAGTGCCCCTGAGCCAGCCGGTTCTGCCACCAGCGGCTACGCCGCAAGTCCCGGGACTTGTCCCGCTCGCGCTTGATCTCCTGCTCACTGACTTCGATGATGAAATGGTCCATCAGATTTCCTTTTCGTGTTGATTAAAATATTACTCAAACGCGCAGCGTAACCACCGTGGCCCCGTCCCGCCCCTCATGGGGCTCCCCGGGCCGGTACTGCTCCACCAGCGGATTACGTGCCAGATACTCCCGCACGGCCTGGCGCAACTTGCCCGTGCCGAGGCCGTGAATGATGCGCACTTCACTCACTCCGCTCAGGGCAGCGTGGTTCAGGAACGGTTCCAGCATGTCCAGCGCCTCCTCCACCCGCAGACCGATCAGTTTCAGCTCCCGCTCCTCACTGCTGCCGGCGCTCTCCTGCTGCCAGACCCCCTTGAACGGTGGCCGGCCCTTGTCTCCTGTTTTTTTGAGGGGGGCCACCAGATCGCCCAGGGCCACATCCAGCTCCATGCTGCCGGCCCTGACCCGCGCCTTGCCCTGTTTCGGCACGACCTGCAGCACCACGGCGTTATGTCCCAGGGAGCGGACGTGGACACTGTCACCGCTCTTGACCTGCTTCAGGGGCAATCGTTCATCTCCCCCGGCGGCCGGCTCAAGCTGTTCCGTCAGTTCCTGTTCGCTGCAGCGCAGCTTGTCGATGATGTCCGAACGGCGCTCCCGTTTGTACTCTTCCAGCAGTTCGTTCATGCGGCGGCGATTGGTGGAAATCAGCTCGCGGGCCTCGTTCCAGGCCTTTTCGCGGGCCTCGCGCCGGGCCAGTTCGATACCGGCGCTACGGACGTCCAGTTCCTGACGCTGCAGCATAACCTGGTCCTGCTGCCGTTCCAGTTCGCGGCGAGCTGCATCCAGTTCCTCCCGTTTGCGGTGCAGTTCGGCCAAAAGCGTGGTGAATTCGGCACCGGCCGTGCCCAATGTCTGCCGGGCAAACTCGATCACCCGCTCGGGCATGCCGAAACGCCGGGCGATCTCGATGGCGTGGGAATGGCCCGGTTCGCCGCTGATCAGCCGGTAGAGGGGTATGTACTTTTCGGCATCGTACTCCATGCCGGCATTGATCATCCCCTCCGTGCGATGGACAAAGCCGATGATCTCCGACAGATGGGTGGTGGCAATCACACAGGCGCCCTGTTGTTGAAGGTCGCGCAGCACGGCGCAGGCAATGGCCGCCCCCTGCTGCGGCTCGGTGCCCGCCCCCAGCTCGTCCAGCAGCACCAGCGCCCGCGGACCGGCCTGAGCGAGGATGGCCGCCACCCGGGCCACATGGGCGGAGAAGGTCGAGAGGCTCTGCTCGATGGACTGTTCATCGCCGATGTCCACCAGCAGCGTATCCAGCAGCGGGAAGGTGGATCTGGCACTGTCAGCCGGCAGCGGCAGGCCGCACAGGGCCATCAGGGTCAGCACCCCGGCCGTCTTGAGGGCAATCGTCTTGCCGCCGGCATTGGGGCCGGTAATCACCATCACGCGGCCGTCAGCTCCCAGCTGCAGGTCCAGCGGTTCCACCCGCCCCAGCCCCCCCTGGCGCTGAAGCATCAGCAGCAGCGGGTGGCGTGCGCCGGACAGCCTCAGTTCACCGTCGCAGTTGATCCGGGCAGCTTCCAGGCCATACTGATCGGCAAAGCGGGCCATGCTCTCCAGCCCATCCAGGGTCACCAGGGTTTCAAAACAGGCCCGGATCTGGGGAGCATCCTCGCGGATCCAGCCGGACAGCTGGCGCAGGATGCGGATCTCCTCGGCTTTTTCCTCGGCAGCCAGGTTCTCCAGCTCGTTGACGAACGGGATGATTTCCAGCGGCTCCATGAAGGCGGTCTCGCCCGACGAGGAGACATCGTGCACGACCCCCTTGACCATGCCCTTGGAATCCATGCGGACCGGAATCACCCAGCGGCCGGAGCGCTGGGTGATGAAATCGTCCTGCAGAAAGATCTCGATATTGCTGTCCCGGACGATCTCCTCGATCTTTTTGCGGATGCGGGCGGCCAGGGTGCGCTTTGCCCGGCGGATCTCGCGCAACTGTGAAGAGGCGCTGTCCATGATGCTGGCGTCATGGTCGATGGAGGCGGCCAGCGGTTCGAGGATGTCGGCGAACGGCTGCAGGGGCGGTTCCAGCGACTTCAGCAGGGGAATATCGCTGCGGGGCGCAAACTGGCGGGCGATGTCGCTAAAGATCCTCAGGACCGGGATAAACAGCAGCAGCTCCTGGGGCGCCAGGATGGCGCCGGCCGGCCGGACAGCATCCAACTGCGGCCGGATATCCTCGAAATGCCCCAGACGCAGGCTGATGCCGAGGCCGGTCAGCATGCGGATCTCGCTGATCCGGCCGGATATGGAGCGGATCTGGCCGGCATCAGTGCAGGGAACGGTCTGCAGCAGGGCGCGGTTGGTGACGTCACTGTGGACAAAGCCGGCGATTTCAGCCAGGATCTTGTCGAATTCAAGCCGTTTCAGGGTTTCCTTGGCAATCATATATCCTTCTTTACGGTCCGCCGCCGGCGGCGGTCCTTCTGCTTGCGCAGTCGTTCGATACGTTTCATTTCTGGCGTCGTTGCGCCGCTGGCAGCGGCAAGGCGCTCCAGCAGTTCCCGCCGCGCCAGGAAGCGGTTGACCGACTGGCTGCGCTCACGCATGCAGGTGACGCTGATGCCGCTGGGAATGTGCCGCAGCTGGACGCAGCTGGAGGTCTTGTTGACGTGCTGGCCGCCATTGCCCGAGGAGCGCACGAAGTTCTCTTCCAGATCCTCTTCCCGCACATGTAGTTCGGTCATTTTCAGGCGCAGCCAGCGGTTTTTCTCCGGACTTACGGCAAATTCAGTCATGGCTGGAATTCTCGCAACGACTTAAGAGATCCCACCTGAGAAGGGCCGCCAGGGTCTTGGCGTCACTGATGCGCCCGTCCAGGGCCATGCGCAACGCCTCGGCCAGGGGGAGCCGCAGCACTTCGATCTCCTCGTCATCCTCGGGCTGGGCCTGGCCCGGGGTGATGCCCTCGGCCGCAAACAGGTGGATGACTTCGTCAAAGACCCCGGGAGACGAGTGGATCATGCCCAGGGGAGTCAGCCGCTCGGCCCTGATTCCGGTTTCCTCCAGCAGTTCACGAACGGCACACTCCCGCGGATCTTCCTCGGGGCCGAGCCGGCCGGCCGGGATCTCCAGCAGCATGGCGGCCGCGGCCGGCCGCAACTGACGGATCAGGGAGACGCTGCCGTCGCCATGCACCGGCAGTACGGCCGCTCCGCCTGGATGTCGGATAATCTGGAAAGTGTGGCGACCGCGGGAACCGACCTCCACCTGCATCTCTTCGATATCGATCACCAGCCCCTCAAAGACGGTCTGCCGATTGTATGTTTTCATCTGGTGGTCTCATTCAGGTAACGATGGGAATTCAGGCTGATTTTTTAGAACTATATCAGCAATACCGCCATTATCCAACGAATATCAGGCAGCCGTTCCCGGTTGCCGATCGTCATTTATAATGCTATAAGCAAAGGCTGTATTACCCGCAAAACAACCGCAGGTGCGGCATTACGAGGATGGTGGCACGTGAAGACATCTTTTCTGCGCCTTTTCTGGGTGACCTTTTCAGTCTATGTAATCGGATTTTACGCCTCCGTACTCAACCGGTTCGGCGTAAAAGGGGCTGCACACATACCGAAAACAGGCGGAGTGCTGGTGGCATCCAACCATATCTCGGCCTATGAGACCATTTTCCTGCCCTGGGCTATTGTCCGCCAGCACCCCTTTCAGATGGTCTGGGCGCCAGCCAAGGAAGAACTGTTCGAGAAGCCCTTTCAACGCCTGATTTATTCCAGTTGGGGCGCCTTTCCGGTCAGGCGCAGACGGGATGTCAAGGCCACCAACATCATCGAGGAGCTGCTGAAAGACCAGAAGGTGATGCTGTTCCCCGAGGGCACCCGCCACCGGGACGGTCGCCTGGGCAAGGGCAATCGCGGCGTCGGCAAGATCATCTACGACACCCGGCCGACAGTCATTCCGACGGCACTGATCGGCCTGAACAGATGGAAGTTCCCCGGATGGGGGCAGAGCGCCAAGGTCGTTTTCGGCGCACCGCTGGACTTCAGCGACCTGTACCAGCTGCAAGACGGCAAGGAAACCCACCTGCTGATCGTCGAGCGGGTCATGAATGCCATCGCAGCACTGCTGAAGGAAGAGGGAGCCTATGTCGGCGAAGCATAAAGAGGAGAGCGCAGCCGGCAGCGGCGCGCTGGTGGAGATATTCTGTGACGGGGCCTGCAGCGGCAATCCCGGCCCCGGAGGCTATGGCGCCATCCTGCGCTATAACAGCCACGAAAAGGAGATCAGCGGCGCGGCCCCACATACCACCAACAACCGCATGGAGTTGACCGCCGCCATCGAGGCCCTGAAACTGCTGACACGCCCCTGCCGGGTTGTCATCACCACCGATTCGCAGTATCTGGTCAAAGGCATCACCGAATGGATCCACAGCTGGCTGCGCAAGGGGTGGCAGAACAGCAAGAAGGAGCCGGTTATCAATCGGGATCTGTGGGAAGAACTGTTACGACTTACCAAGCAGCACGCCATCACATGGAAATGGGTACGCGGACATGCCGGGCACTCCGAAAATGAGCGCTGCGACTGCCTGGCACGCGAAGCTCTGCTGCACCTGAAGTAGGGTGCCGGTCAGGCTTCAGCCGGAACCACATCCACCAGAGTAAAGCTGTAGCGGGGGTGCCGATAGGCGTGGGCGCCGGGAAACCGGGCAAACAGCCAGCCATTGAACACCAGCGTGCCGTTCTCAGCAATCAGGACTTTGGCGCCGGGATTTCTTAACTCGTTGGATTTTGAGGTAATGGTCGAGCCTTCCTTGATGAAGGAGGGCAGAAAAGCTTCGATTTCAATGGTCAGGGAAGATGATGGAAGGGAAATTTTGCCGTTGAGGGGAATGGTGTAGATATTCTGTATGGCGGTGGTTTTATCAATTACAGCTATCTTGACCGCTTGCCACTTGCCTTTGACCGTATCAGGCACAACAATTGTTGTTACCTTTTTGTCGGAATGTGATCGGGCTGCATCTGCTGCAGGCAGTGCCTGCCTCTCCTTGCTGCGGCACCCGGCGAGCAGCACAGGCAGCATCACCAGAACAACAATTAGAAGGCGTACTATCATCTCCAGCAAGACACCCGCGGTAATTTAATGTGGCGGAGAGAGAGGGATTCGAACCCTCGATACCGGTTTCCCAGTATACTCGCTTAGCAGGCGAGCGCCTTCGACCTACTCGGCCATCTCTCCGTAGTTACTTCCTCCTGAATAAAACAGAACCCATTAACTACCATGCAGTTTGTCAAAAATCAAGCCAAAAGAAAACGCCCCAATAAAGAGCACCCGCCTCCCCGTAGCTCAACAGTTATTTATTGCCAGCGGTCAATCATGTTTTGCTTGTGAAGAGAATTCTCGCATTCGACTTCGTTGATAATACGTTCCGCCTCCTCCGGAGTCAGACCAATACTGGGACGAACTCCCATCCAGTGCGAGTGGAGCTCGGAAGGCGAGTCGAGCGGATAGGGAATCGGTGGGCCCGGTTTGTATTTGTCATTGAGAAAAAGTGCCGACTCATACTGGCCATTATGAAGTACCAGAAAAACCTCGGCAAAGAAGCCGCTCTGCAGACGTTTGACGACTATCGATTTCATCACCTTCATGCCGTGGGGAACATCAATCAGATCTGCCATGCACAAGCTCCTTGAGATGCTTCCGGCGTCAACCGGACCGTGCCTTTAATGAGCGCCATCAGCAGGACGCCACAATAAACGCTACAAACTATCTCCCTTTTTTCAGGTCCATCAAAATCAGTTTGGCAACCGCCTTGAGGGTCTCGAAAACACCTTCGCCGGTGGTGGCGCATGCCTCGAAATCCAGAACATTGGTAGGATTCAATTCGCTGCGCATCTCCTCAACCGACATGGAATTGGGCAGGTCGCGCTTGTTGTACTGCACCACATAGGGCAGTTTGTCCAGATCATAACCCTGCTCCTTGAGGTTGTAGCGCAGGTTTTCAAGAGACTCGACGTTGGCATCCGTGCGCTCCTCCTGGGAGTCAGCGACAAACACCACACCATCGACCCCCTTCAGGATCAGTTTGCGGGAAGCATCATAAAAAACCTGGCCGGGAACAGTATACAGGTGAAAACGGGTCTTGAAGCCGCGGATCTCACCAAGTGCCAAGGGCAGAAAATCAAAAAACAGCGTGCGCTCGGTTTCGGTGGCCAGACTGATCATCTTGCCTTTGGCATCAGGAGCGGTCTTCTGATAGATATACTGCAGATTGGTAGTCTTGCCGCACAAGCCCGGCCCGTAATATACGATCTTGCAGTTTATTTCGCGCGAGGCATAGTTGATGAAGGACATCGTGAATTACCTCATAAACACTAGCTAAACAGATTGTCAATATCATCGTCGGTGATCTCGGCAAAAGGAAAGTCTGAAATGCCGCGCCGTTCCTTGTCTTCGGCCTTTTTGCGCAGCTTGTCGAAGATGGCGGAGAGCTCGTCCGAACATTTCTTGACCCGCAGGCGCACCAGCCCCAGGGAAGAACGGATATCGAAGAGCACCACCAGAATAACCCTGCCCCCCACTATGGAGATATGCAGATTATCCCTCTCCCCTTCGTGAAACAGGATCGAGAATTCCTTTTCACCGATCAGCTTGGCAAGACCGCCTGTGGCGGCGATATTCCCGGCCGTCAAAGAAGCCAGCGATGTGGTATCAAAGCGCTCGGTCTCCCCTACCCCGGAAATCAGCTGGCCATTCTTGTCCACCAGAAAAATCACCTTGGCATTGGCCTCCCTAAGCAGCCGCTCAATAACCAGGTTGATCTCCTGAAATTCTTCGTCGTACATGACCATCTGCGGATTGGACATGCCTCACTCCTTGCCATCTGTCAGATAAGCTGCCAGTAAAATATCAGGATTAAACAGCAAAATTTATAACAGAACTGGATTGCTGTTTCAAGCTTATTAAGCACGCATTCCGGGGGCGCCAACCTTATATTTCCTTGAGTTTATGCCATCTTTCGGGTAGATTTAAAAGATTAATGAGTACTCGATCGCACCCTACCCAATCAAAAACAGGAGCTTTATGCAACCGGAATTCATACCCAAATGGATTGCCTGGGAAACCACCCAGAAATGCAACCTGCGCTGCGTACACTGCCGTTGCTCATCGGAAATGACCTCCTCGGAAGGTGACTTCACCACAGAGGAAGGCAAAAAACTGCTCAAGGAAATCGCCGACTTCTCCAAGCCGGTGGTGGTACTTTCCGGCGGCGAACCGCTCCTGCGCCAGGACATCTTCGAGCTGGCCGGCTACGGAACCTCCCTGGGCCTGCGCATGTGCATGGCCACCAACGGCGCCCTGGTCACCGATGAAATCTGCCAGAAAATGAAACAGGCCGACATCAAGATGGTTTCGCTCTCGCTTGACGGGAGCTGCGCCGCGGTCCACGACGACTTCCGCCAGTGCCCCGGCTCTTTTGAAGGCGTAGTACGGGCAGCGGAGATATTCCGGCGCAACGGCCAGAAATTCCTGATCAACTCCTCCTTTACCAAACGCAACCAGCACGACATCGCCAACACCTTCAAAACGGCCAAAGGACTGGGCGCCACCGCCTGGTACATGTTCATGATCGTACCCACCGGCCGCGGCGAAGAGATCATGAGCGAGCTGATCTCCAAGGAAGACTATGAAGAGATCCTCGACTGGCATTACCAGCAGGAAAAGCTGGAAGACGACATCCTCATGCGCCCCACCTGCGCGCCGCACTACTACCGCATCGTACCCCAGAAAGCCAAGGCCGAGGGGGTCAAGTTCGAGCGACGCTCCCTAACCTTTTCCACTGGCGGCGGCAAAGGCTGTATCGCCGCCCAGACCATCTGCCTGATCGACTGCTTCGGCAACGTCAAACCCTGCTCCTACTTTCACCGCACCGCCGGCAACGTCAAGCAGACCCCCTTCAGGGAAATCTGGGAAAACTCCGAGATATTCCGCAACCTGCGTGACTTCAAGGCCTACAAGGGCAAATGCGGCCAGTGCGAATACCTGAACGTCTGCGGCGGATGCCGTGCCAGGGCCGATGCGATCCACGGCGATTACATGGAAGAAGAGCCCTTCTGCAACTACGTCCCAATCAGGGTCCAGCGGGATGCAGCAAAATAATCTTTCCAGTCCATGTCGATTTTAATACTTTTTTATTGACAGGGAGTCCAAAAGCGGAGTATAAAAAAAATCCTTTTCGCCCAGGTAGCTCAGTCGGTAGAGCAGAGGATTGAAAATCCTCGTGTCGGCGGTTCGATTCCGTCCCTGGGCACCATAAAAGCAAAGGGTTACGCCGCAAGGCATAACCCTTTAAAATTGCGCTTGTAGCTCAGCTGGATAGAGCAACGGACTACGAATCCGTAGGTCGGGAGTTCGAATCTCTCCAAGCGCGCCATTAAATCAAGGGGTTAGCTCATCAGCTAGCCTCTTTTTTTTTATGTCCTGACGCAGATCTTGACGCAGATGATCTAATATAGTTGTCCGTTGCTACTATCTCAGCACAACAGATATGCCTACAGCAAAACCTGTTGCATAGACTCACATAGCTCGTCTCTTGAGCTCCAAGCGCATAATTTTTCTATTACATATAGAGGAAAATCATAGCACCAGCTATGTGCTGGAAACTAATGACGTGAGATAAACCCTCTGCCCACCTTCAAGGATATATGTTATTTGCCATCAACAAATATCCCTACCGCATTTCACAGCAAAACCTCCTGTTCCAACCACAGTAATGGTAAACTTTGCATATCACCCAGGTTGACAATTGTAATTCAAGATGTTTTGCTTAAGAGCATGTTTCAAAGACCAGTACCAATAGTACCAACCTTACGTTAATGAGCCATACGTCCGCCAACTCTCGCAGGGTTTATTTCACTTTAAGTGGATTCATGGCAGGATTGTTGTTGTGTTGGTTGTATCGGCAGACAAGCAGGAAGTAAGAAAAGCAAACTCCCATGGTTGGCCTGCCCCCCAAGAATGGCTCCATAAGTTATGTTAGACTTACTGGAGCCTTTGAAAGGGGAGCAAATATATGGGAAGACAAGGTTACAAGCCTGAACAAATCATTTCTAAACTCCGCGAAGCAGAAATCCTCCTCAGTAATGGCCAAACAATCCAGGCCGCAGTTCGTCAGATCGGCGTGACAGAGCAAACCTATTACCGTTGGCGCAAAGAATACGGCGGTATGAAGGTTGACCAAGCCAAGCGTCTTAAAGATGTTGAGAAAGAGAATGCCAGGCTTAGGAAGTTAGTTGCCGACCTATCTTTAGACAATGCCATTCTGAAAGAGGTCAGCAGGGGAAACTTCTAAGCCCGGCAAGGCGACGTCGGGCAGTTGTGCATGTAATCAGAGAGTTTCATATCCCAGAGCGTCGTGCTTGTAAGGTTCTGGGACAACCGAGATCCACGCAGCGCTATTGCTGTCTGCCTTTGTCTGATGAGGGGCCTTTGTCAGCAAGGATAGTAGAGCTGGCAAGTCAGTTTGGCCGGTATGGCTATCGGCGGATTACCGGCCTGCTTAGACTTGATGGCTGGCAGGTCAATCATAAACGGGTGGAACGGATCTGGCGCATGGCAGGGCTAAAAGTGCCCAAGAAACAACCTAAACGGGGCAGGCTCTGGCTCAATGACGGTTCATGTATCAGACTTCGGCCAGAACACAGGAACCACGTATGGAGCTATGACTTTGTCATGACGCGGACCTACAATGGTAAGCCGGTACGGATGTTGAATATTATAGACGAATACACGAGAGAATGCCTGTGCATCAAGGTTGCGAGGAAAATTACAGCTCAGGACGTGCTTGATGAGTTGTTTGAGCTGATTGTTGAAAGAGGACTGCCTGACTATATCCGATCAGACAATGGTCCTGAATTTACAGCAAATGCAGTCAGGGAATGGTTGAGCAAGATTGGAGTAAAAACGCTCTTTATCGAGCCAGGAAGTCCTTGGGAGAACGGATATATTGAATCATTCAATGGGAAGCTTCGAGATGAACTTCTTAACGGGGAAATATTTACAACACTTCTGGAAGCAAAAGTCTTGATTGAAAACTGGCGGTACGAGTACAATTACATCCGCCCACATAGTTCGCTGGGATATCGACCGCCAGCACCACAAGCGATAGAGACAATAGGCTTCACGCAGTTATTCATGTCAAAACAGAACAACGAAAGACTAACTCAAAATCTGGTACATTAATCTGGGGCAGGTCACGTTTGTGTAAATGCCAAAACTCGGTAAAACCAACCCAAGGAGGAACCGACCAATGGCTACAACAGACGAACTGCTTGACGTGTTGATGAAGGACTACAATAAACCCGAAGACCTGATAGGTGAGAACGGGCTTTTGAAACAACTGACCAAGCGGCTTTTAGAACGAGCGATGCAAGCTGAGCTGACTGAACACCTTGGTTACGAAAGACACTCATCGCAAGGCAAAAACAGCGGTAACTCTCGAAATGGTGGTTATAAGAAATCCATCACTGGTGAATTTGGCAACCTCGAAGTGACTACCCCTCGTGACCGCAATTCCACATTTGAACCGATTATCCTGCCTAAAGGTGAAACCCGCTTCACCGGATTTGATGACAAGATAATATCCATGTATGCCCGTGGCATGACTACCCGTGACATTCAGGGGCATCTTCAAGAGATTTACGGAATAGAGGTTTCACCAACCCTGATTTCCCAAGTTACCGATGCTATCAGTGAAGAAGTACTTCTCTGGCAGAACGCCCGCTGGACGAAGTTTATCCGATAGTTTATCTAGATGCAGTCAGAATAAAGGTGCGCCATGACAGCAGGGTGATCAATAAAGCGGTCTATCTCGCTATCGGCGTCAACATGGATGGCATCAAAGAGGTCCTTGGCATGTGGACTGCAGAAAATGAAGGAGCCAAGTTCTGGCTTCAAGTTGTCACGGAACTGAAGAACCGGGGAGTTAAAGATATTTTCATCGCCTGCGTGGATGGCCTCAAGGGGTTTCCTGAAGCAATAGAGGCAATCTTTCCCAAGACTCAGATTCAACTTTGCATTGTCCACATGGTACGGCACAGCCTGAACTATGTTTCCTGGAAACAGCGCAAGGAAGTAGCTGATGACCTCAAGTCCATTTACCAGGCCCCGACTGCCGAACTGGCAGAGAAGAACCTCAACGACTTTGCTGCCAAATGGGATGCCAGTCATCCGTCTATAGCAAAATCTTGGTGCAACAACTGGGAGCGGGTCATCCCACTGTTTTCTTTTCCTGTGGACATTCGCAAAGCGATTTATACGACTAATGCTATCGAATCCCTGAACATGTCACTACGCAAGGTCACAAGAAACCGAGGCCATTTTCCCAGTGACGAAGCCATGTTCAAGCTGATATATTTGGCACTGAAAAACATTTCAAAGAAATGGACAATGCCAATCAGAGACTGGAAATCCGCACTAAATAAGTTCAGCATAATATTTGAAGGTAGAATGCCAAGCCTATAATTACGACAGGTTTTGTTGTTAATAGTATTGTTTAAATTTCAACTTTGTAGTGTAATGTTTGCCGAAATATAGCCATATTAAAGTACAGAGAGCATTTGTAATGGCATCTTTAAAACCCGATAAATCAAAAAAATCTGGCTGTAAAACATTCATAATGATTCTGCAGCTTGTGGTAGCCGTCCCATTGTTCCTCCCCTTACCTGCACAAGCCCTCGAAACAGTAACACTCCAGTTGAAATGGCTACACCAGTTCCAGTTTGCAGGATACTACGCGGCTAAAGCCAAGGGATATTACCGGGATGCTGGCATTGACGTAAATTTTGTCGAAGCTAAACCAGGCCAAAGAAGCATTATTCCTGTTTTAGAAGGAGCCGCACAGTACGGAGTTGACGGTCCAAACTTGCTCCTTACGCGAGGAGAGAGGAAGCCGGTTGTGGCACTGAGCGCCATTTTCCAGCATTCTCCAGTCGTTCTGATAGCCAGACAGGATAATCCTAGCAAGAGCATTCACAGCCTCACCGGCAAGCGTATGATGCTTGATGAAAACAATGATGAGATGCTGGCTTATTTAAGGAAGGAACATTTATCTGCCGACAAATATTCTTTGGTCAAGCACAGCTTCAATCCCCAAGATCTGATTGACGGCAAGATTGACGCCATCGCCGCCTACACCACCAATGAGCTATTTTATCTTGACAAGGCGGGATTCCGTTACTTAGCCTTTAGCCCCAGATCAGCGGGGATAGATTTCTATGGTGACATCCTTTATACCACCGAACAGGAAATAAAGGCTCATTCTGCACGTGTCAAAGCTTTTCGTGAGGCGAGCAATCAAGGTTGGAAGTATGCTTTGGCTCATCCTGAGGAAATTGCCGACCTTATCCTTTCCCAGTACTCTCAAAGAAAAAGTCGTGAATATCTGCTGTTTGAAGCAAAGCAGATGAAGGAACTGATCCAACCGAATTTGATTGAGATTGGATATATGAATCTCGGTCGCTGGCGCAGCATCGCCGATACCTATGCCGATCTGGGCATGCTGCCACGTGACGTTTCGCTTGACGGATTTATATATGATCCAGCCCCAAAGCATGACCATACGAGACTAGTACTTGTGGTGCTGATACTTTCTGTTTGTCTGGCTATAGCTGTTGGTTTCGTAGTCCTTCTGAAGAGAATGGTGAAACACAAAACAGCGCACCTTGAAACAGAGATTGACGAGCGCAGGCGAGCAGAAGGGGCCCTCAAGGGAAGTGAATTCCGGTGGAAATTTGCTCTGGAAGGGGCCGGGGACGGTGTCTGGGATTGGAACATTCTGACCGGCGAAGCATACCTCTCGCAACGCTATAAGGAAATGCTCGGATTTTCAGATAATGAAATTGTTAATTCATCTGATGAATGGTCAAAGCGTATTCACCCAGATGATGCCCCTGGCGTGTTCGCTGCGCTTGCACCGTATCTTGATGGTAAAGCAGGAACTTCAACTCTTGAATATAGAATGCTATGCAAGGACGGCAGTTGGAAATGGATACTTGGTCGTGGAATGGTAATCAGCAGGGACAGTAACGGTAAGCCTTTGCGTATGATTGGCACAATCACCGATCTCACCGAACGGAAAGCTGCCGAACAAGAGCGCCGCTCTATTGAGTTGCAAATGCTGCAGACCCAGAAACTGGAGAGCCTCGGTGTCCTGGCAGGTGGCATAGCCCACGACTTCAACAATATTCTGACGACAATCATCGGCAACGCCGAATTGGCGCTGCTCCGCATAAACAAAGAGTCGCCTGGAGTGGATAACTTGCACAAGATTGAGGAAGCCGCAGCCCGAGCCGCCGATCTTGCCAAACAAATGTTGGCTTACTCCGGTAAAGGGAAGTTTGTTATTGAAAATATCAATCTGAACCTACTCCTGCAAGATATGCTGCACATGTTGGAAATCTCTATCTCCAAGAAGGCAGAACTGCGACTCAATCTGACCAATGATCTTCCCTCTGTAGAGGCAGACTCAACTCAGATACGCCAGATCATCATGAATCTGGTCATCAATGCTTCGGAGGCAATCGGCGAAAAAAGTGGTGTTATTGCCGTTACCACAGGCTGCATAGACTGCAACAAGGACTACCAGAAAAATGTCTGGCTGGATGTGAATATTAGTCAAGGACTCTACGTCTATCTTGAGATTGCTGACACTGGTTGCGGAATGGACAAGGACACCCAGGCAAAGTTATTTGATCCCTTCTTTACCACTAAATTTACCGGACGAGGTCTAGGAATGTCTGCCGTACTTGGTATTATAAAGGGACACAAGGGTGCCATCAAGCTCTACAGCGAACCGGGTAAAGGTACCAGTTTCAAGATACTCCTGCCAGCTTCAAGTAAACCTGCTAAACATTTTAACTACGATGGTTTCGAGAATGATTGGAAAGGCAGCGGATTGGTACTATTAGTGGACGATGAAGAAACCGTACGGGGCATATGTAAAGATATGCTTCAAGAATTTGGTTTCACAACCATCACGGCTAATGACGGTAGGGAAGCAGTTGAGGTTTTTAAAATAACCCCTGGCATCTCTTTCGTGATCCTTGATCTCACTATGCCACACATGGACGGCGAGCAATGTTTTCGAGAACTCAGGCATTTGAAGCCTGATGTTAAAGTAATTATGTCCAGCGGATTCAGCGAAAATGAAGTCACTCAGAAATTTATGGGCAAAGGATTGGCGGGATTTATTCAGAAACCGTATAAATTGTCTGCTCTGAAAGAGGCAATACAGAAAATTTAACTACCGATAAAACCATTTACACACTTTTGTTGACAGGTCCTAGGTTCCGTATCAAGTCTGATATTTCCTGAAAATGCCTGACAATCTCGCGGGTCTCAACTCGCAGTTTCCGCCGCATTGCAACCACCTCTTTCGTGTGCTCGCCGGTTCTGAAGCGGCCATGTTCCTGGCGTGATAATGTTTAGTGCCTTGCTATCAGTGGCAATTATTAACGATCATGATTGAAGTATGGAAACCAAACCCCACAACGTCTGCATGTACATCATACCATTCCGCATGAACCAAACCCCACAACAGGTGTGTGCGGAGCGTTACATACCCATGCAACAGGCCATGCAAGTAGGGTCGGAAGGATTGGTGTCACCCAGACAAATTATTTCGGATCACACGAATATAGTAAGGAAGAACTGGTAGCGGAAATGGGTGCAGCATTCCTTTGTGGTCATACTGGTATTGAGAACACCACTATCGGAAATAGTGCAGCATATATTGCCGGTTGGCTTATAGCTCTCAAGAATGACAAAACATTGCTGATCTATGCAGCAGCTCAAGCACAAAAAGCTTGCGACTACATTCTCAACAGGAAAGGAGGTGAAGAGGAAGTAACCGAAGACCAGGCAGCATAACCCCACCAGTAATATCCCACCTATCAGTAAATCCTCAGTATCAAATCCAATCCAAATACATACTCATTAAAACCACCACTAAAGCCCCAAATCTGTCCTGTAACGAGTTTTCTTGGTTTGCGAAGGCAGACATGACGATCTGCTAATTTCAAGTAAGGAGGAAGCAATGACACCTAATATCCAAACTAAGCGCAGAGAGTGGCTGTGTACATGGAGGTTTTAATGAGCATAAACAGACTTATGTATCCATTGGGATTTGTAGCTGCCTGGATTGTATGGACAGTTAGGTTAACCCAGGTTTCTGGTTAAGAGTGGAGATAAAGCGACCATAGTCGGCATCTGTTTTGAGGATGTGTTCAATGAGCCATTGCCTTAGAAATGTGAATATCTCCAGAGAGGTTTCAGCCTTGCCCTGTTTGTAATCCTGTTGAAACTCTTGCAGGCGTTTTATGTAATTGTTGTGTTCTGCAATATGCTGCTCATACTTGGGATAAGAATTCTCCATCATCCAGAGTTCTTCAGACACAAAATGATAGCTGACATAGTCAGACAATTCATCAAGAAGTTCCTCGCAGCTTTCCATAGGGGCATCATGCACTAATTCTGTATAGGACCGGTTCAGCAGGTCCACTAAGTGCTTATGGTGATCGTCAAACGGCTCCACACCAACCAAGAAGCTGTCATCCCATTCAACAACCGGCATAATAATTACCATCCATTAATTTGATAGCAGCAATCATACGTGCAAGCTGGTTAATGTCAAGCTAAACAGCCAGCAAAATAATATCTCAAGGCAGTTACCTCAACGGTGCTGCCTTATTTCATTTTAA
Organism: Geobacter sp. UBA698; assembly: GCA_002298925.1. GTDB lineage: Bacteria > Desulfobacterota > Desulfuromonadia > Geobacterales > Pseudopelobacteraceae > Pelotalea. The sequence goes on from DBMM01000131.1 coordinate 38,184, forward strand.
GGAGACAATCATGACCCAGATAACACCAACTATCAGATTTATGACCCCAGAGGAAACCAGGACAGCCAAGCTAATCAATGCTGGCAGTGTAATTTACTATGAAGGAACCACTATACCAATAGCAGCAGGTCGAAGTGATCAGGTGCATGTCTTCAAACAGTCAACAGTCCTGTATGTACTCAGTACAAATTACAAGCTTGGATACCTGGGCTTGGAGATCTTTGATGCTTCTTCAGGAGAGGAATACGAGCAGATCTTTCTACAGTACGAATGGGAGATTGAGGAGTACCTGGGTACAGATTGGGAGCAAATGGAACCAGCAACGATAGTCAGGAAGCTTGTATCGAATCTAATTTAATGAAAGGAGTTAACAGATGGCTTTGTTCAAATGCAGCAGATGTATGCAGATATATGAGGACTATTACCCTCCAGATGATACATGCATTAAGTGTAATAGAGGCACTGTCAGGATTCTAAAAACATGGCAAAAAGTGCTTTCAACAGAGCTTGTGGATAAACATGCTCTATCTGTGGATAAGTTTCAAAATTGTAACGTAATATCGAATGCTTTTTCAGATTGCATAACGAATAAGCAAAGCTTGTAACTATCTGTAATATAGTGTCAATAGTTATTTTGGTCTGTATGCAATCTTTAATTGGAATTGAAGTATACAGATGCATGTAAAAAAAACGTAACACAGTGGATAACTCAAGAAAATACTCACCAAGGGCAGATCATTAAGGTCTGCTTTATTAGTTTAAGGAGGCTTATATGAGATGTGAATGTTGTACCAGGAAGTTAGGTAGGAATGAGATTGTTCATTGTATCAGGCATGGAACCTTAGAAGATGCAACAGATGTATTCCAACCCTCCAAAGATTCAGCAGAATCAGTTGTATGTCAGATATGTGGAGAAAAGTTACTGAAACAAATCTACTCCAAACTCAACAAGTTCATCCCACCAGTCCATTACCAATAAACTAGATTCAAATAAAAAAGGCCAGCTGAAATCAGCCAACCTTTTCTTTAAAACGTGCCTTCGATGTATCTGTTTTCTTATCGTAACAGGTTCGGCTCACAATCGTTGGACTATATTAAATAGCCAATTGTGGTCGCGGAGGCACGCACTGAATTACTCTTACCTTTAAATAAACTCTAGTCCTTCAAGATGAAAAATACAACATAAATTATCTCTTAGTTTTCTATTTAACATCCTACATATCAGCTACCAATAATCCCACTAATTGATGTAGTTCAGTAAA
>DBMM01000062.1 GCA_002298925.1 Geobacter sp. UBA698
TCCAGTGCCGCCAACCAGAATGATGTTGCTCTTTTGGGCAAGAAAGCTTCCATCGTAGAGTGTTTTGACCTGCTGTTCATTAACCGGCGATTCGGAGAACTCGAAGTGGTCCAGATCCTTTTCCACCTGGAACTTGGCGATACCCATGCGGTAGCGGATACTGCGAACTCTCCGCTCGGCAAGCTCTGCGGTGAGCAGATCGAGCAGTATCTTCTCCGGCGTGGCCCGCTGTTTGATGCCGGTGGCTATCAGTTCATCGAAGGTGGCTTTCATGCCGTACAGACCAAGAGTGCCCATTGCGGGCAGCAGTTTTCACGCAGTAGCATAGGCACCTCCGAGAAGCAGCAGGTCATATCGTTGGCAATCCGCTATGGGTGGCGTAGTCAGAACCGGCAGAGAGGTCAAGAAGAGAGGTCAATAGGGACGTTGCTTGCTATTTTGCTATTCTGAAAATTTAGAAAAATAGCAAGCAACGTCCCTGAGGAATGCTCTGAGCCGGGCGGTGACAAGTTCCGCGGGGTCGCGCCGCAGATACCGAGGGAGGTGCAGCTGGAGCATGGCGAGAAGATCGGGCTGGGGAGCAGGAAATATGAGTTGATCAGAGTGTGATGCTTTCTCCGATCACCGTATACTTGTTCCATTTGGGGGGATGAGCGGTTCACGCGTGCGCGTGAATCGGTAAATAACACGGAGTTGGATCAAGAAAGGAATACGTATGAGAAATTGGTATATTGTAGGTCTGCTGCTTGTCATGCTGCTAACGGGCGCAGTCGGTGTAGCTGCTGAAAAGACAAAGGACGGCTTTTCAATTGTATCCAGTGAGCAACTCAAAGAACTGCTGGACAAAAAACCCGCCGGTCTTGTGGTGATAGATGCCCGTACACCGCAGGAGTATCAGGAAGCACATATTCTCGGTGCCGTCAGCATTCCTCTGCCAGTGCTTGAAAAGGACAATTCTGTGTTGAAGTTTTCCAAGGACGCCCGACGGGTGTTTTACTGCAATGGCGTCAAGTGCGGAAAAAGTGGCAAATCGGCCTTGATTGCTCGCTCAATGGGCTATGCGAACATTGCGATCTATGCCGATGGTATGCCGGTTTGGGAAGAAAAAGGGTATCCTCTATACACCGGGCCGGAGTACGACAAAACCGTAAAGACCAGCATGCTCAAACCGGCTGTCGTTAAGGCGCTGCTAGATTCTGCGCCGACAACCGTAACAGTGGTAGACGTGCGTGACACCAAAGAGTTCGCCGAAGGGCATGTACCAGGTGCCATCAACATCCCGGTCGAAACCTTTGCTTCAGGATCGGGAGTTCTCGACAAAGGGAAACAGATTATCGTCTACTGCAATTCCGGTGGCCGCAGCTACAATGCTTATCGCAAACTGCAGAAACTAGCCTATCCGAATATCGCCCAGATGATTTTTGAAGATTGGAAAAATGATGGGTAGCCCATTGCCACCACCCCAGTGACGAAGTAAGTTTGATACATCGCTCACCATTTTCAGATTGAAGGATTCAACCAGCGGCACGACCGGCCCATGAATTACCGGGCCGGTTGACCTCATTTCCGGCTTGCCCCCTCCTAAGTGCGTCACGGATCTACAACGCAGTCGTCCTTCCCAACGAGTCACATACGGGTCTCATTCCTTCAACCTTGCGGCTTACGGCCTGCCTGCTTGCTGTCCTACGCTTAAAGCTCAATTTTACCAGCAGCCTCCAAGTACTCGCTACCCGGTGGCTGGCCAACCTTCCGGGGCGGGATTCTCACCCGCTAGATTATGCGACCTTGCCCGACCGCACCGCAGGTCGAACCCCTCTTAAGCGAGAGCCCACCAGGGACGCTGTTATTTATTTATATCTATTGAGTGAACTAGAAAAATAAATAACAGCGTCCATTGTTTTTACCAATCGGGCTAAACTGTCCCGACAGGTGTGCCGGATGCTTGGCTGGTACAAGGCTGACGGCGGCCTGAAGGAGATGTCGTGCCGGATGGCCATACTGCGCATGCATGCCGATGGCTTAATTCGTCTGCCCCCGCCCGCAAGAACCAAACCGGCGTTACGACCAATCAGCTTCACTCCAGCAACTGATCCACAAGATCCCATTATCCATCCCGTTCACCATTTGGGACCAATACGACAGTGTGCAGTCGAAAAGGCTGATTCTGACCTTTGGAACGAGTCATATTCAACGTTACCATTACTTGGGCTACACCCCGCTGCCCGGTGCCCAGATGAGGTATTTTGTTTTGTTCGACCAACAGATCATCGCGCTATTAGGCTTTGGTGCAGCAGCATGGCAGGCAGCCCCACGTGACCACTATATTGGCTGGGACCATGCACACCGAAAACTTAATTTGCCTCAGGTAGCCAATAACGCCCACTTTCTCATATTACCCTGGGTTCAGGTAAAAAATCTGGCTTCGAAAATTCTCGCCATGGCAGTGAAGCAAGTCCCACAAGACTGGCAGAAACAATACAATATCAAGCCTGTGCTGATGGAAACGTTTGTCGAGACTGGGCGGTTTGCCGGAACATGCTATAAAGCTGCTAACTGGGTCCATGTCGGTACCACAAAAGGCAGAGGCAAGCTCGGACCAGCGGGACAGCAAAGCGTACCTATCAAAGATCTCTGGCTTTATCCATTAGACTCTGATTTCAGGGAAATTTTAACTGCATGTTTTTAACAACATGTTGAACGAATATTTACGCCTTTTCTGCATTATTTTACTTAAATAGCGATTGTTTTTTATATGTTTCCGATTGTGGGGGGGCATGAAAAAAGGTATAAGCAGGATAGTCGCATCACTGCAGTTATCTTGCCAATTCAGCTGATGCATTCCGGCTGATTCCGATTGACCGCCAGAACAACGTTGCTTGACGGCCGATCCAGGGGAAATGAAATGCTCAATCTGACGCGTTACTATTCAATTGCCAGCCTGGTCTGCATTATTATTGCGGCGGCAATCATCGGAATGTTTGACCGTCACCAGTCCACAAAATCATTGATGGAAATGGCCGAGGACCGCAATGCGGCACTCACCCGTGTGTTCGGCAATGCTCTCTGGCCCCATTTTTCTCCGTTGCTCAAGCAGGGCACTGCCGGTCGGCCGATCGACCCTTCCGGCCCTGAAATAGCCGGCCTGCGTAGACAGGTAGTGGAGTTGATGAAAAACACATCTGCCGTCAAGGTCAAAATCTACAACCTGGAAGGTGTGACTGTCTTCTCAACCGAGGCCAGGCAGATCGGCGAAAACAAGCATGCCAATGCAGGTTTTCTGGCTGCCGCACAGGGGCGCCTGGCTAGCGAATTGACTCACCGCAACAAGTTCAGCGCCTTTGATGGTGTGATTGAATCGCGCGATCTTCTATCCACCTATATCCCTTTCACACCCGAGAACAGTAAACAGATCGAGGGAGTCTTCGAGCTTTATACCGACATAACCCCTTTCCTGGCCCGGGTAAAGCGCATCCAGTGGCTTCTGATGCTGGTGGTGGCGGGCGTTTCAAGTCTGCTCTACAGCCTGCTCTACCTAGTTGTGCGGCGGGCAAAACTGATTATCAGCGATCAGGAGGCCCAACTGAAGAACTCACTGGCACGCATCGAGGAGGATAACCACCTTCTGGATCAGCGGGTAAACGATCGGACCCGGGAATTGCAGGACGTCAACCGTACGCTTCAGATAGAAATCGCCGAGCGTGAACGTGCCGAGGAGGGGCTGCGCCTGTCGGCCAAGGTTTTCGAGAATACGGTGGAGGGCGTCATTATCACCGACGCAGAGGGCAGAATCCTGGCCGTTAACCGGGCCTTTACCCAGGTTACCGGTTATGAACTGGCGGATGTGCTGCATCTGACCCCCCGAATCCTCAAGTCCGGACGTCACGATGCCAAATTTTACGAAGAGATGTGGCGGTCACTAAATCAGAGCGGTCAGTGGGTCGGAGAAATCTGGAATAAACGCAAAAACGGCGAAATCTACCCGGAACGTCTGACGATCGGGGTTGTCCGGGACGCTGCCGGCGGAGTCGGGCATTATGTGGGGGTTTTCAGCGATATTACCGACATCAAGCGCTCGCAGGAGAGGCTGGATTTCCTTGCGCACCATGATCTGCTGACCAATCTTCCGAATCGCCTGCTATTCAATCACCGCCTGAACCACAGCATCGCGTTGGCTCAACGCAATCACCGGCAGCTGGCGGTGGTCTTCATCGATCTGGATCACTTCAAAAACGTCAACGACACGCTAGGGCATGATCTTGGCGACGATCTGCTGAAGAGGGTTGCCGAGGATCTGATCGTTCATGTGCGCAAATCCGACACTTTGGCACGGATCGGCGGCGATGAATTCATTCTGCTGCTGGATGATATTGAAGCGCCGCGCTATGCCGGGGCAATTGCAGAAAAGTTTCTTCACCTGCTCAGCCGGACCTTCATGATCTCCGGCCACGAAATTATCATCTCGGCCAGCATCGGGGTCAGTTTCTTTCCCACTGACGGTCAGGACGTGACAGCTCTGGTGAAGAATGCCGATACTGCCATGTACTACGCCAAAACCCACGGGCGCAATTCCTACCACTTCTACGCACCGGCCATGAGCGAGTATGCCCAGGAGCGTGTTCTGCTTGAGGCTTTGCTGCGCCGGTCCATCGAGCGGGGCGAACTGTCGCTGCACTACCAGCCACAGGTGGATCTGGTAACGGGAAGGCTGGTGGGGGCGGAAGCGCTGGTGCGCTGGAACAATCCGGAGCTGGGGTCGGTATCGCCGGTGCGCTTTATCCCGATTGCCGAGGATATCGGCTACATTTCCATTCTGGGAGAATGGGTGCTGCGCACCGCCTGCCGGCAGGTTAAAGAGTGGGAAAAAGCCGGTTTTACTCTGCCGTGCATTTCGGTTAATCTTTCCGTCAAGCAGCTGGAGCACGGCGATATCGTTGAAATTGTCGGCCGCGTTCTGGAAGAGACCGGGCTTTCATCTTTGCGGCTGGAACTGGAAGTGACCGAATCAGCCATCATGAAGAACGAGAAGGCGCTGGATTTTCTGGATGGTTTGCGTTCAATCGGCGTGGAGCTGGCGGTGGATGATTTCGGTACCGGCTATTCTTCTCTGAGCTACCTGCGGCGTCTGCCGATCCAGAAGCTTAAAATCGATCGTTCCTTTATTACGGATGTGACCGCCGAACCCAGTCGCGAGGCGATCGTGCGTGCGATCATCGCGCTGGCGACCGCCCTGGGCCTGCATACCATTGCAGAGGGTATCGAGACGGAAGCCGAAGCACTGTTCTTGATTCAGGAGGGGTGTCAGCAGGCGCAGGGTTATCTCTACAGCCGGCCGCTTCCGCCGGAGGAGTTCCTGTCCAAATGGGGAAAAGTGCCGGTCTGAATTATTCGCCGGGTACGTCTTTCAGCCTTACTCCGTCAGCTGCCATATCAATCAGCCCCTCCTTGTACAGCCGGCCCACCGCTTCTTTGAAACTTTTCTTGCTTAGTTTCAGCAGTTCGGCAATCGCTTCCGGTGCGCTTTTGCCAGTCAGGGACAGGAATCCGTCTCTTGCTTTCAGGGTCGACAGGATCAGCTCCCTGTCCGTGGCTGCCTCCTGGGCGCCACCTTTGCGCAGTGTTATGCCCAGCTTGCCGTCTTCCCTGATCTTTTTGACATAGCCCCGCAGGCGATCACCGCAGGCCGGTTTAACCAATAGATCATTGTTAAAGAGCAGTCCTCCGAAAGAGTCGTTGACGATGACCTTGGCCCCCAGATCGCTGAAGGCATAAACCAGCAGGTCAACCTCGCCTCCTTCGGCCAGCGTGTCGTCCACCGGTCTGATGAACTTCTCCAGCTTAGCCGAAGCGGCGATCCGGCCGCTGCTGGGGGAAGGATAGAGGGTCAACTCTCCATTTTCCATTTTAAGCGGAAGAATGAAGGATTTCCCAACTCACGGCTCGACCGGCCCTAAACCCGGGGCCCAGGGGTCTTGAAAAGTTAGGTTATTGGCATGTCTATGGGGTCAAATAGTGATATTTCAAGACCTTACCCCGAGTTTTCGTTCGATATAAACACTGGTGAGGATTCCGGGATCAGTATATCAATTGGACACTAGTGCTTAATTGCATAAGT
>DBMM01000108.1:0-98873 GCA_002298925.1 Geobacter sp. UBA698
GGGAATGCAGCCGAACAGCGCCAGCTCGGGCAGATGGGCGGCCATGACCCGGCGCAGCAGTTCGCCATGGGACGCTCCCCCCACATTGTTGAAGATCACCCCGGCCAGCCTGACCCGGGGATCAAAGCGGGCAAAGCCAGCCACCAGGGCGGCCGCACTGGCGGCCATGCCGCGGGCGTTGACCACCAGCACCACCGGCACGCCGGTAATGGCGGCAATCTGGGCGCTGCTCCCCTCCATGGCTGAGCCCCCGATGCCGTCGTACAGTCCCATCACCCCTTCGATGACCGCCACATCGGCATTCCTGGCATGCAGCCCGAAGGTCTCGGAAACAAACGACGCCGGACACATCCAACCGTCCAGATTGAGGGAGGGGCGGGCTGCTGCCAGACGATGATAACCGGGATCGATGAAATCCGGCCCGCACTTGAAGGGGGCCAGCGACAGCCCCCGGCGACGCAGCGCCGCCATGATGGCCAGACTGAGCGTGGTCTTGCCGCTGCCGCTCTGGGGAGCGGCTATCAAAAAACCGTGCCTTTTCACCTCAGTGATTTCCTCGACAGACCGTACTGGAAGAACGCTATCAAGTGAAACTCCTCCTTGTCATAGTTCCTGGGAAAAGCGCCCACCGGGCCGATCAGTTTAAGGGTGCGGAAGACTTCGTCATCCAGCACCCGGGCTCCGGAGCCTTCCAGCAGCTGCACATGGATGATCTCCCCCTTGCGGTTGAAGGTGATCTTGACCGGCGTTATGCCTTCGATACCTGCTTTGGCGGCTTCCTGGGGATAGCGCCAGACCCCGTAGACCGAGTTTTCGAAACGACGCAGAAACGAGCCGAACTGGATATCGTCCGTATTGAGAAACTTGGTGTCCCCTTCGGCGATGTCGCTCTCGAACTTGCGGCGATAGCTTTCCTCCAGTCGGGCCATCTTGCCGGAATCGGGAAAGAGCTGCGGCTGGCTCGGCTGCGACGCAATCTGACGTTTGGGTTTCAGCAGGCTGGCTACGGACGATCCGGACGGCACCTGGTTTTCCCGACGTTCACTCGGCAGGGGTATGGCCGGTTTACCCGCCGGCTCCGCCGGGCGGGGTGCTGACTTCAGCGCCTGGCTCGGTTGCTGAAGCTGAGGGCGCACTGCCGGAGCAGCAGGTGTCGCTACAGCGCTGTCGCGGGCATTTCGCCCCCGGGGCGCCATCTCGCGTTCCACCTGTACCCGTCGATCCGAAAGACGCGGCGTCTTCTGCTGGCGGGGTATCTGCTGACTCTTGAGTTCCGGCATCTGCTGCAGGTCGATGAAGACCGGCTCCTTGGGAGCAGGCTCTCTGGCCGGGGGCAGGTACCGCAGCAGGGCCAGCACTCCCAGGTGCAACAGGAGCGAGCAGAGCAGCAGATAGACGAATGTTTTTTCGATATAGCGGTCAGACATAGCGTTGTGGGCGAATGATGAGATCTTCCTGAATCAGCCGGCCAACTGGATCGGTTCAAAGCTCTGGTCGTAGTCACGCACATGGTTGACCTGCTTGCCGGTCTCCGTGCGCAGGTACTCCAGAATCTCCCGCAGGCTTTCGATAATGACCTGCTCCCCTTTGGGGAATTCCGCCGGATTAAGCTCCAGCGTTACCGTATCCCGGTAATCGGTGTTGCGCAGGTGATTGAGAAAACGGGTCAGCGGCAGGACGCCGTGCCCCGGCAAGAGATGCTCGCGTCCATAGCCGTAGTCGGAAAAATGGATGTTCCTGATGCATCCGCTCTCGTAACAGAGGTAAAAGTCGTTGATGAAGTTGGTTTTGCCCGATCCCATATGGGTGCAGTCAAAGGTCATGGCAAGGTTGCGATCCTTGAGAAAATCGATCATGCGTTGGGTGTTGGAAAGTATGTTCGGGTTGATCTTCAGCTTTCCGACCCAGGGCATGTTCTCCATGGCAACAATGACCTGACCGTTCAGCCCGATCTCTTGCTGGAAGTCATTGATGCTGTACAGCCAGCGCCAGAAGGCGATCTCGAATCCCATCCACGAGGGGGGGTGAAAATTGACCAGGGGAACACCACACTCCGCCGCCACCTGGACACTGAGCTTGAGGGAATCAATCGGGCTGCCCCATCCCTCCAGTTGCATGAAAGGGGAATGGATGGAATGAATGGGAGCGATCGGCAGCAATGAATTGATCAGCCTGACCGGATCCTTTTTATGGAAAACCTGGTTGATGATCAGCTCGACACCATCAAAACCGGCCTCGACAGCAATTTCGAAGATCCTGGGTAAAGGCAGGAAAAAGATTGTTCCTGTCGAGAGGGAAATCTGCATCAGGCCTGCTCTTCCCAACTGCCAAAGGCGATGCCGACATGACGCTGGATCATGGCCACCGTCTCAAGACAGGCCTTGAAACGGTCCTGCTCTACCCCATCCAGCATATTCAGATCGAGATAGAAGGCTGCCTGACCGCCCCATTCCGGTTGCAGGGCAGCCTCCCGCTTCAGGCGCAATTCACTGAAGAGGTGCCATGCCTCCAGCAGCCTCTCGGCCATTTCCACATCGATCGCCCCCCGGTTCAACAGTTCCCGGATGCGCCGCGGAGTACCGGAGGCACTGCCTCCCTTGATCAGGTTCAGGACGCTGACAGCAGCCGACAGCGGCAACAGGGCGTGATCCAGCAGTCCGAACAGCCCCCGCTGGGGCCCTTTTTTCTCCAGACGCAGACCGCCCATCAGGCCGATGCCGTTGGAGAGTTCGGTCACTCGAGCCACCATGTAGGCCAGCGCGGCCCTGCTCCGACTGAGCAGCAGCGTGCAGCTGTTCCTGAACTCGTCAGCCACTCCCTGCTCCGAATAAAGTGCCTGTTGGTTGGCCAGCCTGACGATGTCCCCCCCGGACAGTGCCCCGCCCTGTTCAAGCCCCAGGGAGAGCCGCTGCTGCCAGTCGGCCAAACTGCCCCGCCATTCGGGGTTGAGCGGGGTGATCTGCATGTCCAGACGCAGACCGGCTGTTTCGAAAGCGTCGTGCAGCATACGGCAGAAAGCAGCCACCAGCCGTTCCTGGGGAGTTTGTTCTTCGCCATGCACCATCACAAGCTGCAGGCGCCAGAAAGGTGTCAGTTCGTGGCAGGTGCCGACCCCCAGTGCGATAATCGCCAGCGGAGGCAGGTCGGAAGCGGGCGGACCCAGTTTCTCCCTGGCATGTGCGACCAGGGCTGCACACAGGGCTGAAACAAATTCATCGCTCAGCTGAAAGAAAGCCGACGATGAATGGTTCTGGCCAAAAAAGGCATAGTTTTCCGCGTAAAACTCTCCCAGCAGTACCTTTAACCGGTCAGGGGTGGCGGCCGCGGCGGCCTGAGCCGTCAAAGCGCGCAAACGGGCCAGACTGGCTTCATGCTCCACTGTCCGCCGCTCCAGTTCACTGACCGCCTCGCCAAAAAATTCCTCGGATTCGTCGGACAAGAGACTTTCGGTCCTTTTCAGCAGGTTCTGGCGGCAGGTTGCTGCAAAATCCCCCGCCGCCCTCCAGGCGGCAAAATCCTTCCCTTTTGAAACGATCACAATCGGCATTAATCCTCCTGACACTCATGCACGTTGCGGCTCAGGAAAGTACGGATTTCTATAGAGGGGGGAGCCGTCAGAAGCGAAACCGTGATCATGATGGCAACCACCAGCGGTGCTCCCAGGAAGGCGGAAGAGGTAACCGGCAGCAGCTTGGCCAGCAAGGGAACTGAATTTCCCAGCAGCAGCGGTAAGGCGGTGATCAGCACTCCGGCCAGCATGCCGCTGATAACCCCGGCGGCATTGGCCCGCCCCCACCAGATGCCCAGCAGGAAAGCCGGGAAGATGGTGTTGCCGGCCAAAGCAAAAGCCAGGGCGGCGATCTCGGCAATCATCATGGTGGTTGGCTGCAGGGCCAGAGCCAATGACACCAGGGCCAGCAGCGGGAAAAACCCCTTGGCAGCGTAAACCTTGTCGGTTTCCGTGGCATTCGGCCGGATCAGGCGCGGGTAAAGGTCGTAAGAGAACGAGGCGGCGCCGGTCAACAGCAGGCTGGCCACGGTGTAAAAGGCGGCGCTGATGCCGCCGGCCGCCAGAAGACCGGTCACCCACATAGGCAGGCCGCCATGTTGGGCAGCGGATAGTACCGCCATGTCGGCCATGGCCGGGTTGGCCAGGTCAAAGGGGATACCGGCCCGCGCTTCGAACAGACGCGCCAACACGCCGTAGGCCGGGGCCGACCAGTAGATCAGGGCGATAAAGAACAGCCCCCAGACCAGGCCCCAGCGGGCATCGCGGATGCCGGGCACCATGTAGAAGCGTGACAGCACATGGGGCAGGCCGGCCGTACCGAACATGAGCGAGAAACAGACGGCCATCCAGGCAAACAGGGAATCACCGGCAAAGGGCTGGGCCCAGGCAAAGCCGAACTGCTGCTGCAGATCGGTGATGGCCGACCCGTAGCCGATTTGGGGCAAAAGCCAGAAATATCCCAGTTTGCGCGTCAGCAGCATCAGCGGCAGGATGAAGGCTATGATCAGCGTGAAATACTGCAGTTTCTGGTTGCGGGCCACCCCCAGGGTGCCGGATACGATCACGAAGCCCACCACCAGCGCGGCGCCGATGATCACGGCCGGGATGTAGGCGATACCGAACAGCCACGACACCAGCAGGGCAATGCCGCGGAACTGGGCCACGCTGTAGATGACCGTAATCAAGATGGCAATCACGGCGGCCACGGTGCGGGCCGCTTCCGATTCGTAGCGGAAGGCGACAAAATCCGGGGCGGTATACTTGCCGAAACGGCGGATCTGGGTAGCCATCAGCACCAGCAGCAGCACATAGCCGCCGGTCCAACCCACCACAAAGGCCATGGCAAAATAGCCCTTGAGATAGAACATGCCGGCCAACCCCAGAAAACTGGCCGCACTCATCCAGTTGCTGGCAATGGCCGCGCCGATGCCGACCCGGCCGACATACCCGCCGGCAAATCCGTACTCCGTGGCCTGACGACCCCGGGAGCGCAAACCCGAGATGGCCAGCAGGGCCAGCAGGCCGGCCACAATGGCCAGGGGCAGCAGTTGTACCGTTGAAGCGAACATGTTACGTCTCCCTGCCCGGATCATTGCGGGCCCGGAATCGCAGGGAGCCGTCCAGGTTTTGGCGGGCATGGCGGTCCATCCAGACATTGAACAGCACACACAGAATAATGAACCAGAATGGCAAAAAATGGCCGGTCAGCCAAAACGGCATCGGCAGATTGAAGAAGGTATAGGCGGACAGGAAAGCGCCCAGCCTGGTGGAGGCGAGCAGATACACGAAACCCTGGGAACCGGCGACAGCCAGCAGCCACCCGGCCAGCACCAGCACGATCAGCCGGATTTCGCGTTTCATGGACCCGCCCCGGGGTTTGAAAAAATTTACGTCGACCGGCTCAGACTTCGGCATTGGCATTTCTCCCTGACATAGGTCACCCTGCAATCCGAACGTTTCTTACGGCACGATCAGGCTCCGGAGCTCAGGACTTACGGTAGTGAACGAAGTAGATCCGCTTTCCTTCGGCCATAAACTTGAGCATGTATTTGGAGAGCGGATATCCTTCCAGCTCGTGACGGTAGAGATCCGGTGCCAGAACATTTTCTAAGCCGGGCACTTCAGGCATCAGCCGGCCGACATCCGTGCCGTAATCGTCAAAATCGGTGGCAAAGTGGAAATTCGCCCCGGGTTGCAGATAGTCGGACAGGAAACCGACAAACTCGCTGTTGACCAGTCTGCGCTTGCGATGGCGCAGCTTGGGCCAAGGATCGGGACAGTTGATGATCACCGCCCGCAGCGACCGGTGCGGGATGCAGCGCACCATGAACCCGCGGGCTTCATCCCGCACCACGCGCACATTGTCCAGCTCAAGCTTGTCGATACGCTTGCAGGTTTTGATGCACCCTTTATTGTAATAGTCGATGGCAATAAAATTCCAGTCCGGATGCAGTACCGCCATCTGGGCCATGAAGTCGCCAACACCGCTGCCGATCTCCACTGCCAGCGGTTTGTCATTGCCAAAGATCTGCCGCCAGTCCGGCATGGTCGCCAGCTGTTCGGCTTGGATAAATCGGGGGGAAACAATCGGAATCAGGTTCACAGAATTGGCCTCTTGAATATGGATAATTTACCGAAAATAGCACAAGTCATGGCGACAATCACCGCTTTTTCATAACGCCTGCAAAAAACGCGGTCCGAACGGTGTTCCTCCTGCAGTGCACTGCCAAGCTACTTTTAACCTTAACATTTACCTGACGCTGTGCTAGGTTAGGAAGTTGCGTTACATTACGGGGAAGGCGATATGGAAATTTTCGGCGGTTTCATGGTAATGATGAGCATCCTCGGCTTCTTCCTGGCGATAATCTGGCTGATCATGCCGTTTGTCGTATTCACCATCAAGGGAAAGCTGGACAGGACCCTGGATGTACTGGAGGGTATCGACAAGCGCCTGACAGCCATCGAATCTCAGCTGGCGAATCCTGGCAACAAAGGTCACGGAGTGCCGTCGGGAAATGCTCCCGACAGCCCCTTGAGATCCGCTGATGATGGCGGCCAGGCGGCACAGGCCGTGACGCCTGCCTGAACGGACCTGCCACCCGCACTGACAAACATAATTAACCGGAGGTTTTACATAATGCTGCTGCAGGGCAAAAAAACACTGATCTTCGGTGTTGCAAATGACAAAAGCATTGCCTGGGCCATAGCCCGCGCATTCCATGAGCAGGGAGCCGAACTGGCAATTACCTACGCCGGAGAGGCACTTGAGAAGAGAGTGCGCCCCCTGGCGGAATCTGTAAACGCCGCCGTCATCATCCCCTGCAACGTCACCAGCGACGACGAGATCAAGGGCGTCTTCAGCGAACTGGCCAAGATCTGGGACGGCGTCGATATCATTATCCATGCCGTCGCCTTTGCCAACAAGGATGAACTTAAAGGCACCATCATCAACACCACCCGCGAGGGATTCACCACCGCCATGGATATCAGCGTTTACTCCTTTCTCGGCATCATGAAAGAAGCCATGCCAATGATGCAGGGGCGCAACGCCGCCGCGCTTACACTCAGCTACTATGGAGCGGTCAAGGTTTTCCCCGGCTACAACGTCATGGGAGTCGCCAAGGCGGCCCTGGAGGCTTCGGTGCGCTATCTGGCCGAGGCGCTGGGCCCCGAAGGCATCCGCGTCAACGGCATCTCCGCCGGCCCCATCCGCACCCTGGCCGCCTCCGGCGTGGGAGGCTTCACCCAGATCCTCAACCATGTGGAGGCCAAGGCGCCCTTGCGCCGCAACATCACCCAGGAGGATGTGGCCCGCTCGGCGGTCTACCTCTGCAGCGATCTGGCCAGCGGCGTGTGCGGCGAAGTACACTACGTGGACGGCGGCTACAACGTAATCGGCATCTAACCCCGGAGTCTTCCCATTAAAGAACCGCTAGGCAATCTCTCAGGTTTGAAATCCAGTCAGATCCAGGCGCTGGAGCGGCTCTACCGCAGGCGCGTCCCGACGGTAGAGTTCTGCAGTCAGGAACTGGCCGCCCGCCTGGTTGAACTCTCCCAGGACATCCGCCGCCAGATCGGCATCCTCGTCAACCGGACCGGCATGGTGGAATATGTCATCGTCGGCGATGAAAAGGGGTTGGTCATTCCTGACCTGCACGACTACCCCCTGGGCAAGCGCCCCCTGCGCGGCCTGCGCCTGATTCACACCCACCTCAAGAACGAGCAGATCAGCGAGGACGACCTGACCGACCTGTCGCTGCTACGGCTGGACCTGCTGGCCACCCTGCTCTTCACTCCCGGACGGGGCCAGCTGACGGCCCAGCTGGCCTGGCTCTCCCCGGCAGCCAGCGGACCCGCCGCCATCACCAATCCGGTCACACCGTTTGAACGGGTTGATCTGGACTGCAACCACTTCTTCGACGAACTGGAAGCGGACCTGGAAAAGGCGATGCGCGGCGCTGTCCACACGGTTGATGCCCTGGAGCGGGCCATCCTGATCTCGGTCACCGTTTCCGGCACGCGCCAGGAAGCGGAGGACTCCATGGTCGAACTGAGGGAACTGGCCCGAACGGCCCGGGTCGAGGCGCTGGACGAATTCATCCAGCGGCCGCGCAGCCTCAATCCCCGCTTTGTCATGGGCGAAGGCAAGATGCGTGACGTGGTCATCCGCGCCCTGCAGCGCGGCGCCACCATGCTGATCTTCGACCAGGAGCTGACTCCGGCCCAGATCCGCTCCATCTCGGCCATGACCGAGCTGAAAGTAATTGACCGCAGCCAGCTGATTCTGGATATCTTTGCCCGCCGCGCCAAATCGCTGGACGGCAAGGTCCAGGTGGAACTGGCCCAGTTGAAATACCTGTTGCCGCGCCTGACCGGCCGTGGCGTGCAGATGTCCCGGCTGATGGGCGGCATCGGCGGACGCGGACCGGGCGAAACCAAGCTGGAAGTCGACCGCCGTCGCATCCGTGACCGCATCGCCAGCCTGGAGCGTGAACTGAAGGAACTCTCCCGCGGCCGTGACCAGCGCCGGCGCCAGCGGGTCAAGGCCGGCGTGCCGATCATATCAATTGTCGGCTACACCAATGCCGGCAAATCGACTCTGCTGAACGCCCTGACCCAAAGCGAGGTATTCACCGAAGACCTGCTCTTCGCCACCCTGGACACCTCCACCCGCCGGCTGCGCTTCCCCCGTGAGCGGGAAGTGATCATCACCGACACGGTCGGTTTTATCCGTTCCCTGCCGAAATCCCTGTTGGGAGCCTTCAAGGCCACCCTGGAGGAGATGCGCGACGCAGACTTGCTGCTGCATGTGGTGGATGCCTCCAACCCCCGCTTCGAAGCCCAGATCAGCCAGGTGGAGCAGATCCTGCAAGAACTGGAACTCGGCGACAAGCAGCAACTGCTGGTGTTCAACAAGTCAGACCTGTTGACCGACCTGAGAAAAAACGACACCATCGCCTTCCTCAAGGTGCGCCAGATTGCCCGCAGCCGGGGCGGCATCATGGTTTCGGCCCGCGACCGCAAGAGCCTGACACCACTGTTAAACGAGCTGCAGCGCCGCTTCTGGGCCGATGAGACGGACCTGCTCATTGATTGACAATAACCGCCGCTTGCCTGTATAGTCCCAAAAATCTTAGTCACACCGGAATGCCATGCAGGATCTCAAACATCTAACCAAAAATAAACGCTTTTCCGGCTTCGGCAGCTCCAAGACCGGCGGCGTCAACCGCAGACTGCCCGTTTTCGGCACCACCTCCAAACTCGACCTGCGCCTGCCCGACGGCAAACGCCTCAAACATCTCAAGCATCTGCTGCTGTTTCTGGCCATTGTGCTGGCACTGACGCCGGTCTGCCTGTACGTCCTGCACCAGGCGCCCCGCACGACCACCCGGCTGGCGTCCTCGCTCCGCGTCCACACTTCGCCCGAACCGAAGCTGGCCGAGGCGGCCAAACCACCCGGCAGCAGCAGTTTCGAAACAGCCAGTGCGCTGCTGGACAACGCCGTCATGAATGGAGAACAGCTGACGGCCCGGACCAGCAGCGGCGACACCATCCATTACACCATTCAGGGCGATCTGCAGAAACGTGTCCACGATTTCATGGCCGACAACAAGGTACCTTACGGTGTATTTGTGGCCATCGAGCCGGCCACCGGTCGCATCCTGGCCATGACCGCCCACTCCTCGGTTGACCCGCACTGGGCCCAGGGCGCTTTTTTCGACCTCTACCCGATGGCGTCACTGTTCAAGATCGTGACCGCCTCGGCCGCCCTTGAACACCGGAAAATGACCCCGGAAACAGTGATCGAGTTCCGCGGCGGCCCCTACTCGGAGAATCCCCGTTACTGGGAAGCCAGTCCCCGGGGCAAAAACAACCGCATGGACGTGACCTTCGCCATGGGCAAGTCCATCAACCCGGTCTACGGGCGGGTGGCTGCCGATATAGCCGGCAAGAGCCTGGTTCTGGAGTCGGCTCGCAAGTTCGGCTTCAACCAGCACCTGCTGCCGGGGACACCGGCCAAGGAAAGCAAGGCGACCGACCCGCAGAGCAATCACGATCTGATGCTGATGGGTGCCGGTCTTGACCACGAGGTCAAAATCTCGCCGCTGCACGCCGCCCTGATGATGGCTGCCATCGGCAATGACGGCCGCATGATGTCCCCCATCTTGACCGAGAAGGTGGTCGATGCCGGTGGGACCGCACGGGATACGCAGACACCCCGCGAGCTGCGCCAGCTGGTATCCCCTGAGACAGCCTCGTCCCTGACACGGATGCTTTCCCGCACCGTGACCCACGGCACTTCCCGCAAGGCTTTCCACGACCGCCGGGGCCGCCCGCGCCTGGATGTGGAAATCGCCGCCAAAACCGGCTCCATCAACGGCACCGACCCGCGCGGCCACTACTCCTGGTTCGCAGCCTATGCGCCGGCCCACAACCCGCGCATTGCGGTGGTGGCGCTGGTTATCAATCAGGACAAATGGAAGATCAAATCATCGCAGGTGGGTGAAAAGGCGCTGGAAGAGTTTTTTGACAAGTAGGAGCGCGGGCCGGATGAAAGCGGCCCTACGGCTACGAGGGGCGATACGTTTTCAACAGTAATTGGCCGGCCACCATCTCGCCATAGGTTAAGCGCTCCATCCAGTCCCCCAGGGAGAGGATTTCGAAACGGGAGCCGGGCAGGCGCTCACAGAGTTCCAGGTGAAAATGTCCGGTAACCAGTCCTTCGCAACCCTGCTCGCAGGCTGTCCAGGCAAATGAACGGATCAAATCGCGGTAGTTCCAGCGCCGGGTCTTGACCTGGTAGCTGGCGCGGCTGTTACGCTGGAGGCGCTCCTTGATTTTCAGGGCCAGTGCCGGCGGAAAATGATTGACCGCCGCCGCCGTAAGCCGATTGCGCAGCAGCAGGCGCAGCAGCTGATAGCCACGGTCGGCCCGGTTGATCTGGTCGCCGTGGCAGAGAAACAACCTTCGCCCCTGCACCATACGGATGGCGGGGCCGGTATGGATTTCGGCAGCCAGTTTTTCGCGGAAAACGGCGCCCAGGTGGAAATCGTGGTTGCCCTCGAAATAGACCAGCCGGCAGCCGCTCCGTTTCAGGGCCAGCAGACCGTCCAGCACGGCATCGTACTGCCGGAAGGGCTGCGAAGGGAAACCCAGCCAGAAGTCGAACAGGTCGCCCAGAATGAAGAGGGTTTCCGTGTTTCCTTCAAGATCGTGCAGGAAATTCAGCAGCTGCTGGTAATTGTGGTCATGGGGCCATGCCAGGTGGGCATCGGCCAGAAATATAGTACGCATGGGGGGAGATTGTGCTGTCACTCCCCGCAGAAGTCAACAGGGAATAGAGGTTACCGAGAACATGGCATTTGTGCATAATGTGGAAATCGTATGGGATGAACTGCTGGACGCCTTTACCAGCATGCAGGGGGATCGGGTATATTTCCTGGACCGCAATACCGGTGAAATTTTCTTTGTCCCGTCCACTCTGGAGGATGAGGAGTTCTGGCGCCAGATAGAGAACAACCGCGAACGCTACCTGGAAATCCCCCGTTTTGATTACGGAATTGAACGCCAGCTCATGTCCGGATTCATTGGCGACATCCAGGATGACGGGCTCAAAAAACTGCTGGGTGGTTCCATCACCGGCATGAAACCGTACGGCAAGACCAGCGACATCCTCTCCTTCTTCCCCGACGAACATGAACGGCTCCAGGAAATGAAGGACGAATTCCTCACCAGCCGCGTCAAACACTGGCTTGAAGCGAATGAGCTCTACACCGTCGAGCCAGAGAACATGCGCATCCCACGCCTGTGAGGAGTGGCGCGTGAGTGACACCCCCCATGCCATACACCGCAGCGATTACGGCCGACTGATCGCGATCATCCTCGTGCTCTGCCTACTGGCCGCGGCCGGCTATGCCCTGCAGCACACCATCTCCTGTTTCCTGCTCTCCTGGGTAATCGCCTACCTGCTGGACCCGCTGCTGGTTCTGGCCGAAAAAAGAAAAATCAAGCGTGCCTATGCCCTGGCCACGCTGTACGTTGCCCTCGCCATCCTGACGGTGTTCTTCCTGACCTTCATGCTGCCCACCCTTACCCTGAGCTGGGACGGTTTCGTCCGGGACCTGCCCGCCTATATCCTCAAAATCAAGCAGCTGGCCCTGGAGTGGAAAAACCGAGTGCCGACCCAGGCCGGCTCGGAAGAGATCCAGTGGCTGATCGACACGTTGTCGGGCAACATCGATGCCGCCGCCCAGAAGGCCGGAACCGTGGCCTACTCCTTCGGGACCCGCATGTTCTTCAATCTCTTCAACATCGTGCTTTCGCCGATCCTGGTGTTCTTCATGCTCTACTACAAGCAGACCATCATGAGCACCGTTGCCTCCTGGATCCCGGAACACCGCCGCGAGATCCTCATCAGCATCGGGCTGGAAGTGAACAGCAGCATCGGCGGCTACATGCGCGGACAGGTGATCGTTTCGTTGATCGTGGCCCTGTTCGCCTCACTGTCGCTGTTTGTCATAGATATCCCCCATCCCTTCTTCTGCGGCCTTTTTGCCGGCGCAGCCTCGATTCTGCCTTTCATCGGCGTGATCATCGCCATTCTGCCGGCGCTGTTCTTCGCCTGGTTCAAATACCAGACCATGGCGGTCATGGCCAAGGTCGGTATCATTTTCGCCGTGATCTACTTCCTGGAAGGCTACATCGTCAAACCGCTTGTGTTCAAGCAAGCCATGAACCTGAACCCGCTGGTGACCATCATCATGGTCATGGCACTGGGCGAACTGCTCGGTTTCTGGGGCATCCTGCTGGCGCTGCCCATCGCCGCGGCCATCAAAATCGCCTGGGCCCACGTCGTCAATGGTGACTTCCGGCACTGAATACGTAATCCAACAAAGGATATACTCCCGTGAATGCTGAAAGAACTGACCTGAATCCCGCAACGGACGGCGAACTGACTTTTGGCGTGGCCGGACTGCACTGCGCCTCCTGCGTGAACCGGCTGGAAACCAAGCTGCTGGAAAACCGGGCCGTATCAACTGCCATCGTCAATCTGGCCACTGAAACCGGCTTTGTCCGTTTCGACCCCGCCCGACTCACCCCTGCCGATATTTTCACCATCGTCCATGACAGCGGCTACACCCCCCTGGAAACTGGCAATGTCGAAACCGCAACCGCCGACGACCTCCGTTCCCAGCGCAACTGGCTGATCCTGGCGCTGGCGGCATCCCTGCCGATCATGCTGACCATGGGCCTGCACGGCAACCGGGCCGCCATGCAACTCAACTTTCTGCTGGCCACCCTGGTCCAGTTTTCGGCCGGACTGATCTTTTATCGCGGCGCCTGGGCCGCGCTTAAAAACCGCAGCGCCAACATGGATCTGCTGGTGGCCCTGGGTACCTCGGCGGCCTATTTCTACTCGCTGCTGGCCTATTTCGGCCTGCTCGGCCCCAACCGGGAAGTCTTCTTCGAAACCTCGGCCATGCTGATCGCCTTTATCCGCCTGGGCAAATACCTGGAAGCCCGCGCCCGCGGCAAAGCGGGGGAAGCGCTCAAAAAACTGCTGCACCTTCAGGCCGACAAGGCCCGTCTGCTGACCGAAGAGGGGGAAAAAGAGGTGCCGGCCTCCATCATCCGGGTGGACGATGTGGTGCTGGTCCGGCCGGGCGAAGCCATCCCGGTGGATGGCGAGGTGATCGACGGCAGCGGCGCCGTGGATGAGTCCATGGTAACCGGAGAATCCATACCGGTACTGAAAAAGGCCGGCGACAGCGTCACCGGAGCCACCATCAACAAGAACGGCGTGCTACGGGTGCGCGCCACCCGCATCGGCGAGGCCACCCTGCTCTCCCAGATCGTTCGCATGGTGCGCGACGCCCAGGGGGACAAGGCTCCCATCCAGCGCTTTGCCGACGCGGTTTCCGCCTGGTTCGTGCCGGTTGTGATCGCACTTTCCCTGGCGACCTTCCTGGTCTGGTATTTCTCCCTGCAGGCCGGCTTCCTGACCGCATTCCGCTTTGCCATCGCCGTGGTGGTGATCGCCTGCCCCTGCGCCATGGGACTGGCCACTCCCACCGCCATCATGGTCGGCAGCGGCGTGGCCCTGGCCCGGGGCATTCTGGTCAAGAAAGGCTCCGCCCTTGAAAGCATTTCGCGCCTGCAGGTGCTGCTACTGGACAAAACCGGCACCCTGACCACCGGCGTTCCCGCCATGACTGACCTGGTGACCTTGTCCCGCTCGGTCGATCCGAACAAACTGCTGGAGTGCCTGGCCACGGCCGAAGCCAATTCCAGCCATCCCCTGGCCCAGGCTGCGCTCAAGGCCGCAAGCGAGGCCGGTATCCAGCCGGGCGAAGCCACCGATGTCGAGGAACGAGGCGGTTACGGCCTCACCTGCAGTTTTGGCGGGTTCCGTCTGGCCGTGGGCAATGAGCGCCTGATGATCGAAGAACAGGTCAACCTGACGCCGCTGGCCGACAGGGCCCGGGAACTGGCCGCAGCCGGCAAGTCCCTGATTTATGTATCTGCCGCTGGGACCCTGGTGGGCATCGCCGCCTTCAGCGACACCCTCAAACCCAGCTCCATGCGGGCGGTGGCGGAACTCAAGCAGATGGGCATCAAGACCTGCATGATCACCGGTGATCACGCCGACGTGGCGGAAATTGTGGCCCGCCAGGTGGGGGTTGACATGTTCGAGGCAGAAGTGCTGCCGGGGCGCAAGCAGGAAGTGGTCAAGGAATACCAGCAGCAGGGCCGGATTACCGGCATGGTTGGTGACGGTATCAATGACGCCCCGGCTCTGGCCCAGGCCGATGTCGGCATCGCCATCGGTGGCGGCACGGATGTGGCCAAGGAAACCGGCGATATCGTGCTGATGCGGGATGATCTCTCAGACGCGGTGCGTGCCATCAAAATCGGCCGGGCCACCCTGGTCAAGGTCAAACAGAACCTTTTCTGGGCCCTGTTCTACAACATCCTCGGCATACCGGTCGCGGCCGGCCTGCTCTCCCGCTACGGCATCACCCTCAAGCCGGAATACGCCGGCCTGGCCATGGCCTTCTCGTCGGTCTCGGTGGTATTTAATTCGATACTGCTCAGGCGTGTGAACCAGGAGCTATAAACGAGTCTTTGTCAGCTGCTGCGCGTTAAATGCGAATTGACATGAGGATGAGAAAAGCCCGCGATAAGCGGGCTTTATTGTTTGCGGGATTTGAGTTGGAAAAGGCTAGTCGCGCCCCCGAAGACTGTTGACGTTGTCTATGGCATATCTCATTTCGGGCTCGACAAACGGTGAAGTAACCATATCCAGTATCTTGAAGAACAAGATGATCGGGATAAAGACCAGGCTGATGACGGTTTCACCGATCTTTTCAAAGGCACCGTTTAAATTGATGCTGTCGGAGAAAATTGAAAAGATGATGCATAACAGTGGGCAGGCAACCATGAACGCACCAAGAAAGACTACTGTCAAGAGACCGGAAGCGAGAGCAGATTCGGGCATTTAGTTTCTCCTTTTTGCAAATTATTGGTAACAACTAATAACATAAATACGACCGCCCGATCGAATTTGCAAGGCTTTTTTAAAATAATTTAATCACTCTGAAGTAATATCAACGTTGAACCGATTCTTTGCCTGCAAGAGACAGGCAACGTTGAACAGCCAAGGGGGCCAGATCGTTGCCAAGAGTGGAAATGGCATCAAAAAGGGATCAAAAATAGTGCGGGAAAAGGGTGGGAAGAGGATCTGGCGATTGAAGCGGATTGCCGGCTAACGTTTACTTGCCTTTATCGGCGTTGACATGCAGCTGGCAATGCAGGCATTTGCGCAGATAGAGCAGCGTCATACCGTGCATATGGAAATAGTTGCCGCAGCGTGGGCATTTGGCGAGAGCCGAAACCGCCATGGCGACCACCAGCAGCAGCACCCAGCCGATAAAGGCTTTCAGCATGTGCTGGCGAGCCAGCTCATGCAGCACCCACATCATCGGGACATACAGAAGCACCAGCCCGAAGAAATATCTTCTCCGCCGGCGCAGCAGGTCGAGACCGGGCTTGTAGCTGGAGGGATCTTCCGGAACAGGCTGATTGGCTTGGTTTTCCATATTCACCGCGTATAGTTGGATTTGTGACAGACACACCAGCCCCCCTGAAAATGAAGGCTGGTGCATGTTCTGATGAGCAGAGGCTGAAAAGCGGATGAATCAGAGCAGGGCCTGCACGGCTTTCAGCACGGCGGCATAGTCCGGTTCACTGGTGACTTCCGGCACGATCTGGATGTAGCGGATGGTGTTGGCGGCATCGATCACAAAGATGGCCCGGGAGAGCAGCATCAGCTCCTTGATTACCACGCCGTAGGCCAGACCGAAGGAACGGTCGCGATAGTCGGAGAGGGTTGTCACCCGTTCGATACCGGCCGCCCCGCACCAGCGCTTCTGGGTAAAGGGCAGATCGAGGCTCACGGTCAGCACCACCACGTTGTCCGGCAGGGCGGCGGCCTCCTGATTGAAACGGCGGGTCTCGGTGTCGCACACCGGTGTATCCAGGGACGGCACGGCGCTGATTACCCGGATCTTTCCGGCAGAACCGGCCAGGGTGACCGGCGCCAGGCCGTTATCCGCCACCGTAAAGTCCGGAGCCTTGTCTCCGACCTTCAGTTCCGGTCCCAGCAGAGTCATGGGATTGCCTTTGAATGTTATGATACCTGTCCTTTCTGTCATGGTTTCCCCCTTGTTGTGTGATCTTCTTCTTACAAGTTTACGGTATCAGTTCACAATTGCAACCGGCCTCGTCAAAAACCGAAGATACAGGTCGCTCTGAACTGCATGATCAGACGATAGGTCAAACCCCACAAAGCCGGCATATCAGGCCGCCCCATACTGATGGCCGGCACGCCGTGGGTGCCGCCACCGAAACTGACGGTGGCCGTAATCTGGCGTTCCAGGGCGAAAAGTTCATTTAATCCGAGCCAGAAGGCGTCATGCACCTCGTCACTCTGGGTGGATACAACCTCGCTGCCGCTGACGCCATAGACATAGCCCGAAACCCGCACCGGCAGGGTCGATCCGCTGAATTCCCCCAGATACCCCAGATAGCTGCCACCGGCCAGAATAAGTCCGACCTCTTCCTCGGTTTCGCGCTCCGCAGCCTGGCGCGGTTCCTCGCCCGGTTCCACCTTGCCGCCCGGAAAAGCGAGATGACCTGACCAGGGATCCAGATCATGGGAGGCCCGCTGGATCAGCAGGACCTCCAGATCCCGTTCGCACTGCCGCAGAATCATGGCCACGGCCGCACGGGTGCGGTTATCAGCCGGCAGATGCTCCGTCCGGAGTTCGGCCAGACAGGTCCTGATTGTTTCAAAATTTACCTGCATCGTTCCATCCTGTCTCTGTTTTTTAAAGAGTCCACCCGAACTATTCAAACTGCTGCCGAAATTCTTCCATCATCTGCCGCAAAGCGGCCACTTCTCCGCGCAGAGCGGCCAACTCGGTTTCCATCTGACTGATACGCTCGTTTTCAGCCATCACCCGCAGTCGGGCCGCCTCGGGCGCCGGGGCGCACTCCAGTAGCGAGCCGTCCGGTTCGCCGCAGAACAGCTGGGCGTAACGGGCCTCCTTGCGGCCGGCCTGACGGGCAAGTCTGGCAATCAGCGGCTGCTCGCGCTCCATCAGTTCCTGCAGAATTTCCTCCACGGCAGCCAGATCGGCAAAGGGGTGCATGCGCTCGGCCCGAGTCCGCAGCTCACCCACCGTCTGGGGACCACGCAGCAGCAGTTCGCACACCAGCGCCATTTCAGGCGCTACCAGTTGCATCTTTTCGGCCAGAATGTGGCGGTACTTGGGTACCCGGCCACCATCGCCCGAAACCAGCGCCAGCTGCTTGAATCGCAACCCGTCCAGGGCACGCACCACCTCGCCCTCCTCAAGGGCCATGACCGGATCCCGGTTCGACTTCTGGTTGCAGGCATTGGTCAGGGCATTCAGCGAAAGCGGATAGTATTCGGGTGTGGTCAGTTCCTTTTCAATCAGGCAGCCCAGCACCCGTGCTTCGATCTGGTTCAGGACTATCTCCATTGTGCCCCCCTTCTCAGCTGACTAAATAAATACCCTATACTATATCATCTTGCAGCGCGAAATGCATGCATCATGTTCACGGCGAATCTGGCCTGACGCTTGACAGAACGGGTAAGAGAGGGCATTACCTTAACAGAGTAGAACTGTAATTCGTGAAGGAGATCGACCCATGAACAGAAAGACACTGCTCCTGCTGACGGCCGGACTGGCTCTGGCCGCGGGTGCCTTCTTCGCCCTGCGCCAGGGGCCGAAAGATTCCAGCGGGTTAAAGATATCCGGAACGGTCGAGGTCACTTCCACCGAGCTGTCCTTCAAGGTGGGCGGGCGTCTGGCCCAGCGCATGGTGGACGAAGGGGAAATGGTCGCCACCGGCCAACTGGTGGCACAGCTGGAAGACAGCGAGCTGCAGGACGAGCGCCGCATTCGAATGGCCGACCAGCGTGCCGCCCAGGCCGGACTGTCTGACCTGCTGGCCGGTAGCCGCCGTGAAGAGATCGCCCAGGGTGAGGCCGCCCAAGCCCGCATGAAGGCCGACGCCGACCGCCTTGCCAGGGATGGGGTCCGGGCCGAGGAACTGTTCCGGCGCGAAGTAATCCCGCTGAAGGATCTGGAGGCGGCCCGGGCCGCCCGGGATGCCTCAGCCGCGGCGCTGCGCGAGGCCGAGGCACGCCTGAAACTGCTCAAGGCCGGGCCGCGGCCGGATGCGGTACAGCAGGCCAGAGCCAGAACCGAATCCTCCTCGGCACTGCTGGCCCTGGCGGAAACGCGACTATCCCAGGGGACGCTGACCTCGCCCCTGGCCGGCCTGGTACTGGCCAAACATGTGGAACCGGGCGAACTGCTGGCGGCCGGAGCGCCGGTCATCACCGTCGGCAAACTGGACGAGGTCTGGCTGCGGGGCTACATTCCGGAAAACGAACTGGGACGGGTCAAGGTCGGTCAGGCGGCCCGCGTCACTGTGGACACCTGGCCGGGCAGGGTTTTCGAGGGGCGCATCAGCTTCATCTCGCCCCAGGCCGAGTTCACCCCCAAGAATGTGCAGACCGAAAAGGAACGGGTCAAGCTGGTCTACCGCATCAAGATCACCCTGCCCAATCCCAGGATGGAACTGAAACCGGGCATGCCGGCCGATGCCGTCATCGTGACGACACCCTAAACAGCCATGAATTCCATCACAACCACGAGCCTCACCAAGCGCTTCGGCCACCTGACCGCCGTGGACAAGCTGGCACTCTCGATTGTCGCGGGAGAGCTGTTCGGGCTGGTCGGGTCGGACGGGGCCGGCAAGACCACCACCCTGCGCATGCTGACCGGCGTGATGGATCCCAGCAGCGGTGAGGCGCGCATCCTGGGACAGACCAGCACTAACCTGGCGCCGGTACGCCACCAGATCGGCTACATGAGCCAGCGTTTCGGCCTGTATCCCGACCTGACCGTGGCGGAAAACATCCGTTTCTATGCCGACCTGTTCGACATGACAAAAGCAGAACGGAGCGAGCGAACAGAGCGGCTGCTGGCCTTCAGCGGCCTGAAGCCCTTCAGCGGCCGCCAGGCCGGGCGGCTTTCGGGCGGTATGAAGCAGAAACTGGGGCTGTGCTGCGCCCTGATCCACAAGCCGAAGCTGCTCCTGCTGGACGAGCCGACCAACGGCGTCGATCCGGTTTCGCGTCGCGATTTCTGGCGGATCCTGATGGAGCTGAAAAGCGAAGGGGTCACCATCGTGGTGACCACCGCCTACCTGGATGAAGCCGAACGCTGCGACCGGGTCGGCCTGCTCCACAACGGCCGGCTGCTGGCCTGCGGCACCCCGGCCGAATTGACCGGCCAGGGCGCCACTTCCCTGGAGGATCTGGTCATCGGCATGATCGGGGGTGACCTTTCCCCCCCCTTTTCAAAAGGGGGGAAGGGGGGGATTTCACTCCGGCAACCAAAGGCAAATCCCCCTCAATCCCCCTTTTCCAAAGGGGGAGGATCAGAACCACCCGCCGTAGCTCTAGACAGCCTCTCCAAACGCTTCAACGACTTCACCGCCGTGGACCGTATCAGCCTGAATGTTCCGGCCGGGCAGATCTTCGGTTTTCTCGGCCCCAACGGCGCCGGCAAATCCACCACCATCCGCATGCTGTGCGGGATCCTACCCCCCACCTCCGGCAGCGGAACCGTAGCCGGTTTCGACATCGCCACCCAGCCGGAACGGATCAAGGACAACATCGGCTACATGAGTCAGCGTTTCTCGCTGTATGAAGATCTGACCGTGGAGGAGAACATAGCCTTCTACGCCGGGGTCTACCGGCTGACGCCGGACAAGCGCCGCGAACGGACGGAATGGGTGATCGAGATGGCCGGCCTGACCGAGCGGCGCAGATCCCTGGCAGGCGAGCTGTCCGGCGGCTGGCGCCAGCGGCTGGCCCTGGGATGCGCCATCCTGCACGAACCGCCGATCGTATTCCTGGACGAGCCGACCTCCGGCGTCGATCCGCTCAGCCGCCGCAAATTCTGGGAGCTGATCTACTCCCTGGCCGCCGGCGGAGTGACGGTCTTTGTCACCACCCACTACATGGACGAGGCCGAATACTGCGACCGGCTGGCCCTGATCTATCGCGGAGAGCTGATTGCGGTGGGAACACCGCAGGAGTTGAAGCAGGAACGGCTGGTGGATGGGGCGTTGCCGAGCCTGGAAGATGTTTTCATCGGGTTGATCGAGGAGCGGGATCGACAAGAAAATACAGAAGTGATGTGATTGCCTTTGTTCGATTGGATAAATGTTCCATTTTGGATGATCACCGGTTCAGGTGCGCGCGTGAAACACTCAAACAAATAAAATCGGCAAGGTTATGCACGAGATTGACAGCGGGCAAGCTGGATATCTTGTCAGGTGCTAAGTGTTGATGTATATTGGTATCAATGATACCAAGGAGGTGAAATTTATGGGAAGCAGCAGACAGCTGGGGCTCAGGCTTGATGAAACCGACAGCATGAACCTGAAGCGAATTGCCCAACGCGAAGGACGTAACGAACAGGATGTGCTCCGGGATTCGTTGCGTATGTATGTACGGAACGCCGACGAACAGAAGGAGTTCTTTGATTCGGTTGAGCGGGGGTGGTACGAACTTCGCTCCGGGTTGGGTACTGTAGTTACGGAAAGCGATGAATTCTTCGATTCCATTAGAAAAGAGCTGCGGCATGGCAAAACGCCCGCTTAAGCGTTCGCTGGAATACCAGGCCCGGGTTCGGCGGTATGCGGAGAATTTGGCGGAGCGCTATAGGGTTGAGGTGGCAGAGGTGTTTCTGGATCGTATTGAAACGGCGGAAAAGCTCCTTTATGACAACAACTTTATCGGCACCGATTCTCCATATCTGCTTGCCAGTCAGCAGGTGGTGCTGAAAGAGTTGTACGTCGATTCAGGTCCGGTGAAATATTGCATTATCTATGAAGTGACCGAAGAGTATGTCGGCCTCGTTTCGTTATGGCACGGTATGGGCTCACGAAAAACAGACATGCTTGTCCGATTGTGGGGAATGAATAGGTAGAAATGTTCCATTCTGGGGGATGAGCAGTTCACGCGAGCACGCGCGTGAACTGCTCATCAACGAGTTCGGTGAATAAAATATGAAATGGACAATTAGCATATGACAAGTCTGACAACAGTAGTAACTCATCGACGCATATGGGGCGCTATTGCAATTGTACTCATGCTCTCAATATGCTGGGGCATCCCATCATACAAGAGATGGTGGGCGGACAAACTGGTTGATGAACTCTGTGCCAAGGATGGGGGAATTAAAGTTTATGAAACTGTTACATTGTCTGCAAACATGTTTAACGAATATGGGCAACCAATAATCAGATTTGATGGTACGGAAAGGGCTGCTCAAAATACATCGAACTCTGGACTCAATTTCAGTATTAATGATCGGGACATAATTGGCAATCACAATTCAAGCGACATTGGCAAATTGGCGGTGTGGCAATCAATAATTCGGTTATATCGAAGAAGCGATGGGAAAGCACTTGGAGAAACTATTTGGTATGCACGAAGTGGGGGCGATGGTTTGAGCTTTGGTCATCCATCATCATATAGTTGTCCAGACAATGCAAGTGAGTGGGATTTAGCGAATAAAGTCGTGACCAAAATAAATACAAAATAAAATCGCAATCACTTCTTCGGATTTGGATGAATATCATTTGAGACGCATCAGTTATATCTGTAATGAATTCAGTAGCTAGCACTACTAATATAACAAGATGGTGATACACACCGAACAATGGCGTGGTGGCGGATGCCGCAAACAACGCGGCCCCACACACGCCCTAGGCGCCCGTTGGAATACAAAAATGAGTAAATCGGTAAACACATGAGAAAGTATTGCTAGATGACATTCGGCGTTATTGCAGGCTTTGTCTGGATGGTAATATCCGGTCATACTGGAGTCGGCTTGGTATTAGGTGTGCTGACCGGAACTGTTTTGGGCTATCTTATTGGTATCTCGCCCCTCGTCAGGCTAAAGAAAAGGCAAAAACAACTTGACCGTGTTCACTAATATGTTAACATTCATAACATGAAACGAATCGACTTCTATAAAACTGCTAGCGGCGGTTCACCTGTAGAGGAGTTTTTTGACACCCTTTCTGACAACCAAGTAAGTAAGGTTCTGTGGGTGCTCAAACTGGTAAGAGAGCTTGATCCAGTTCCCTCGCAATACTTCACAAAACTGGTAAATACTGACGATCTTTGGGAAGTTAGGGTTCAGATGGCGGGTAACATATTCCGGCTACTCGGTTTTATTGAAGGAGACCGTATTGTCATTCTTACTAATGGCTTTCAGAAAAAGACGCAGAAGACACCTAAACGTGAGATAGAACTGGCTGAAGCCAGAAAGCGGGAGCACCAAAGCAGGGAGGAAACAAAAAATGGATGATCTCAATCGTTACATAGAAAAACGTAAAAAAAAATCAGTGGAATTTGCCGAGGCTTTTGACGCCGGTTATGAAGAATTCAAAATTGGCGCCATGCTCCGCCAAGCACGAGAACAGGCAGGCATAACCCAAGAGGAACTTGCAAAGCGCATTCACACCAGAAAGTCTGCAATTTCCCGAATTGAAAATCATGCCGATGATATTCGTCTTTCAACACTTCGTAATATCGCTCAAGCATTGGGTAAGCACCTTGAGGTGCGAGTGGCATAACAAGTCAACGTAATGAAGATAAATAACACGAGGCTATTTTCGCATTAACTCCGGAAATAGCCTCGTACCGTTTCCAACCATCGGCAAGACCCGCCGAGGGCGGGTCAGCCTCAGCCCCGTTGAACTTGAATATCATAAAATTAAGAAGGCGGCCGATTGGTCGCCTTCTTGTGATCGTCACTTCTGAAAGTCGTCAATTTATTCCACTATCGAAAGTATTTCTCCAACTTGAAAATTTTGTATGGTTCCTGTGGATTCTGGCCCCGGTGGATCTGGGAAGTCGTGATATAGATGCTCCCGTCGGGACCGAGGGCTAAGCTGTCCGGCCAAGCCAGTTCATGGCTCTGCACAACGGTTACGGGCTTACTGCCGGCATTGACAGCCTTGATGGCGTTCTCTTCCAGCGTACTAGCGGGACGCTGTTATCTATTTATCTATTGCGGAAATTAGAAAAATAAATAACAGCGTCCCGCCTGATTCCATCGCCTGATTCCCTCCATAGAAAAACACTTCGACATTTTCTTCATCATCTCCCAAGCCCTGAGTGAAAAGCAGAAACCATGACACATGCCATAAATCGGAAATATTTATTGCCATGTCTATAATTAATCGGTAATATTTTTTACTGATTATACAGGATGTCATTCCCCACAACTACAGGTTATCCATGCTTGAAACTATCAAAAGCATCATCCTGGACTTTCAGGAATCGAAATTGGAAACCGGTGTGCCGCGCCATCTGCGGATCGAAGCGCTCCCCGGCAAGGCCTCGGTCTGCATCGGTGTGCGCCGCAGCGGCAAATCCACCTTTATGTACCAACAAATACAGGGGTTGCTGACGAGCGGGGTGTCGCGCCGCAACATCCTCTACCTGAACTTCTTTGACGACCGCCTCCACAAGCTGCAGCACGACGGGCTGGGGCTGATTAGCGAGGCATATTTCTCCATCTATCCCGAGAAGAAGAACAGTGAAACAGTCTACTGCTTCTTTGACGAGATCCAGGCGGTTGCCGGATGGGAGCCGTTCGTGGACCGCTTGATGCGGACTGAGAAGTGCCAGGTCTTTATCACCGGCTCGTCAGCCCGGATGCTGTCGAAGGAGGTTGCCACCCAGATGCGTGGCCGGGCAGTGGCATGGGAGATGTTTCCCTTTTCGTTCCGCGAATTTCTTGATTGTCAGGGGATCGCGGCCAACGGGGCACTCTCCACCAAAAAGCGGCTGCTGGTGCAAAAGGGATTCGAGGAGTACTGGGATCGAGGCGGATTCCCTGAAGTGAGGGGTTTAAGCCGCAACCTGCGCATCAAGGTTCATCAGGAATATTTCAATACCATACTGTTCCGTGATCTAGTCGAACGCCACGACGTCTCCCATCCCAGGGCGGTCAGTGATCTGGCCCACTGGCTGGCTGACAACATCGCCTCACTCTATACGCTCAACAGCCTGACCGGCTATCTGAAGTCACTGGGACACAAGGCGCCAAAATCCTCAGTCTCGGACTATCTGGAGTGGTTCGAAGACGCCTATTTCCTGTTCACCGTGCGGCTGTTCGATGCATCCCTGTCCCGCAGCAACGCCAATCCGAAAAAGGTCTACTGCATCGACCACGGCCTGGTCAGGTCGGTTGCATCCAGCATCCTGACCAACAGCGGTCATCTGCTGGAAAACCTTGTCTTCACGGCGCTGCGCCGGATCTGCCCCGAGATCTTCTATTATCGGACCAGAAGCGGTCGCGAGGTGGATTTTATCGTTCAATTGCCGGACCGCAGACGGGAACTGATCCAAGTCTGCGAGTCATTGGTCGAGCCGCAGACCAGAAAGCGTGAGTTGACAGCCATGAATGAAGCCATGCTGGAGACGGGGCTTACAACCGGTCACATCGTGACCCGTTCTGAAGAGGAACAGATTACGGCGGACGGACGAACAATAGAAGTGATGCCAATCTGGAGATTCCTGCTCAATCTGCCGGAACAGTAAAAAACAGCCGTTCACCGTATCCGGATCAATCATGAACCCACGCCGCCTGAAAGCAGTTGCCAAGAAGGAATTCCTGCACGTCCTGCGTGACCCGCGCAGCCTGTTGCTGGGGATCGGCATGCCGATGATGCTCCTCTTTCTGTTCGGCTACGCCTTGACCCTGGATGTGGACCGGGTGCCGCTGGCGGTATGGGACCAGTCGCAGACTACGGAGAGTCGCGAGTTTGTCAGCCGTTTTTCAGGTTCGCGCTATTTCGATCTGCGCGTAAACAGCGACAACTATCGCCGGATCGAAGAGGCCATCGACCGCAGAGAGGCGCTGATCGCACTGGTGATACCGGCTGACTTTGCCCGCCGGCTCGCACGGGGTGAGACCTCCCTGGTCCAGACGATCGTGGACGGCAGCGACCCCAATACCGCCACCATTGCCCTGGGGTACGCCGATGCCACGGCCCAGGGCTTCTCGCAGCAGGTGGCTTTCAGGCAGCTGCGGCGCTCCGGGCTGCAGCCCCGCCTGCCGACCCTGGAGTTGCGGCCGCGGGTCTGGTTCAATACCGACATGGTCTCGCGCAACTTCATCTTTCCCGGACTGATCGCGGTGGTCATGATGATCATGGCCGCCATTCTGACCTCGCTCTGCATGGCCCGCGAATGGGAAACCGGCACCATGGAACAGCTGATCGCCACCCCGGTCACCGGCCCGGAGCTGATCTTCGGCAAGCTGACCCCCTACTTCTGCATCGGCCTGCTCGACCTGGTGCTCTGCATCGCCGTGGGTCAATTCGTCTTCGATGTGCCGCTGCGCGGCAGCCTCTGGCTGCTGACCCTTCTGTCGCTGCTGTTTCTGTTCGGCGCGCTCTCCTTCGGCATGCTGATCAGCATTGTAACCAAAAACCAGCTGCTGGCGAGCCAGCTGGGCATCGTCACCACCATCCTGCCGGCCTTCCTGCTGTCGGGCTTCATCTTTCCCATCGAAAACATGCCGCTGCCGATCCAGACCGTGACCCACATTGTCACGGCCCGTTATTTCGTCTTTATCCTGCGCGGGATCTACCTGAAGGATGTCGGCCTGGCAATGATGTGGCCGGAAGTGCTTTTTCTGGCCGCCTTCGGGGTGATCGTGATAACGGCGGCCATATTCGCGTTCAGAAAGAAGATACACTGAGATGCTGGAACGACTGAAAGCCATGCTGGTCAAGGAGTTCATCCAGGTTTTCCGCGACCCGCGCATGCGGATTGTGCTCTTTGTGCTGCCCGTACTGCAAACGGTGATCTTCGGCTATGCCGTCAACATGGATGTCAGGAACATCCCCACCGCCATCCTTGATCGGGACAACAGCAGTGAGAGCCGGCAGTTGGAGGCCACCATGGCCTCTTCGGGCTATTTCAGCATCACCCGCCACATTGGCGATGACAGCCAAGTACGGGTACTGCTCGACCGGGGCACGGTGCGGGTGGTGCTGATTGTGGAGCACGGTTTCAGCCAGCAACTGCGCCGCGGCGAAAGCGCTGCGGTCCAGGTACTGCTGGACGGCAGTGACTCCAACACTGCCGGCGTGATCATGGGTTATCTGGCACGGTTGGCCACGGATTACAACAGCCGCCTGCAAGCCGATTACGCCGTCCGGCACCTGGGGCAGCCGCCCCGCATCGGCCGAGTGGAACTGGCCAGCCGGGCCTGGTTCAACGAAAACCTGGAGAGCCCCCCCTTCTATGTGCCGGCGGTGATCACCAACATCCTGTTCGTGATCACCATGTTGCTTTCCTCCATGGCCATCGTGCGCGAAAAGGAGATCGGCACCATCGAGCAGGTCATCGTGACCCCCATCCGCAAGGGTGAATTCATCCTGGGAAAGACCCTGCCCTTCGTGCTGATCGGCTACATCGATGTGGCCCTGATCAGCCTGGCGGGAGCACTGGTATTCAATGTTCCGTTGCGGGGCAGCGTCTGGCTGCTGTTTCTGGCCACGACCCTCTTTCTGATGAGCTCGCTGGGAATCGGCCTGCTGATATCCACCGTCAGCCAGACCCAGCAGCAGGCCATGATGAGCGCCTTTTTCGTGATTTTTCCGGCCATGCTGCTTTCGGGGTTCGCCTTTCCCATCGAGAACATGCCGCTGCCGGTACAGTGGCTGACACTGCTCAATCCGCTGCGCTTCTACATGGTGGTAATCCGGGGCATCTTCCTGAAAGGGGTGGGGTTCGCCGTGCTCTGGCCGCAGCTGGCCGCACTGGCCGCAGCCGGAGTGACTGTGCTGCTGATCGCTGTGGCCCGTTTCAGGAAAACCTTGGGATAGGCAATTAATAAAAAGGCCGCCCGATAAATTCGGACGGCCTTTCTGCTTTCATGGCTCAGTTACCCTACTCGGCAACGGCAGAAAGTTCTGGCTGCAGCACGCCTTCATGAACCAATTCCGGCTCATCGGCCTCTTCAGCGGACTCATTGTTCAGTACCCGTGCCATCCGCTCCATGTCCAGCTCGTTTTCCCAGCGGGAGACGACCACCGTGGCCACACCGTTGCCCACCAGATTGGTCAGGGCGCGGGCCTCGGACATGAAGCGGTCGATCCCCAGGATCAGGGCCAGCCCGGCCACCGGGATGGTGGGGATGGCCGCGAAGGTGGCGGCCAGGGTCACGAAGCCGCTGCCGGTGACGCCGGCAGCCCCCTTGGAGGTCAGCATCAGCACCCCCAGGATGGTCAGGGTCTGGCTCCAGGTCAGCGGGGTATTGGTGGCCTGGGCCACGAAGACCGCTGCCATGGTCAGGTAGATCGAGGTGCCGTCCAGGTTGAAGGAGTAACCGGTGGGTATCACCAGACCGACCACCGATTTGGTGCAGCCCAGGTTCTCCAGCTTGGCGATCATGCGCGGCAGCACGGTTTCCGATGAAGAGGTGCCCAGCACGATCAGCAGTTCTTCTTTGATATATTTGATGAACTTGAAGATGCTGAAGCCGCACAGCTTGCAGATGGTGCCGAGCACCACGAAGACGAACAGCAGGCAGGTCAGGTAGAAGCTGCCCATGAGCATGCCCAGCTTGGCCAGGGAGCCGACCCCGAACTTGCCGATGGTGAAGGCCATGGCCCCGAAGGCGCCGATGGGGGCGGCCTTCATGATGATGGAGACGATCCCGAACATGGCATGGGAGAGTTGATCGATCAGCTTGTAGACCGGCTTGCCCCGCTCACCGAGTGCCGCCAGGGCGAAACCGAACAGGATGGCGAAGAAGAGTACCTGGAGGATGTCCCCCTTAGCAAAGGCGTCCACCACACTGGTTGGGATGATACCGATCAGGAAGTCGACGGTGCTGTGGGTCTTGGCGGCAGCGGTGGTATAGGTACTCAGGGCCTTGGTGTCCAGCTTGGAGACATCGGCGTTCATGCCGACCCCCGGCTGGATGATGTTGATCACCAGCAGACCGATGCCCAGGGCCAGGGTGGAGACCACTTCAAAATAGAGAAGCGCCTTGCCGCCGACGCGGCCGACCTTTTTCATGTCTTCCATGCCGGCGATGCCGGTCACCACCGTGCAGAAAATGACCGGGGTGATGATCATCTTGATCAGCTTGATGAAGCCGTCGCCGAGGGGCTTCATGGCCGTACCGGTTTCGGGCAGGTAGTAGCCAAGCAGAACACCGATGGATATGGCGGTCAATACCTGGAAGTACAGATGCTGGTAAAACTTTTTCGTTTTCATACTCTCTCCTTTTGTTTTTTAATTATGGATGAGCGCCCTGCAGCGCTGTGCGGTGACCCTTTTCCACCAGCCGGATACCGGCCGAAATATAATGTCATATCAGCAAATAGAATACCAAACAGCACAACAATTTTTAACTTGCCGTAATTACAGAGAAAAACATGGTTTGACCCTATTGCGGTCGGACACGAATGGATATAACCCAGGTTGTAACAATACGCGGTTATAAAAAAATGCGATTACTTTTCAACTAGATAGATGGTCATAACCAGGGTTATCTTCATAACCTTGGTTATGACCATTTGCGGGACAGCGACAGGTGGTTTTTGCGAAGTGATCCGGGAGGGGGTGCGAGCTACTTGCGGGTCATCTTGAGGCGTTTGCTGAGAGCCGGCTGGGAGATTCCCAGCAAGCGGGCGGCGATGGTCTGGCTGCCGTTGGCCCGTGCCATGGCTTCGGCCACAAGCATCTCGGCCGCCTCGGCGAAGGTCGGCAGGCGCTCCATATCGGCAAAGCGGTTCTGCTCCGGCTTGACGGCTAGCGGTCGCCCCCCCGGAGCGCCGATGGCTTTGATGAAGGCATCCATGGCCAGAATCCGGTCCTTGTGGAGACTGACCGCATCATAGACCATCGCCTTGAGTTCGCGGATATTGCCGGGAAAGGTGTAAGTGGCCAGCAGCTGGGCCAACTCCTTGGGGGGAGTCGGTTTTTTCTTGCCCAGGGAACGGGCCGCCTCCCCCAGAAAATGCTCGAGCAGGAGCGGGATGTCGCAACTGCGCTCCCTGAGCGGCGGTATGTGGACATTGTGGGTGCGGAGCCGGTAGTAAAGGTCGCGGCGGAACACCCCGGCCGCTTCCCTGGCAGTCAGGTCACAGTGGGTGGCAACGATGATCCTGGCCTTCAGCCGCTTGGGCCGGTCGCTTCCCAGGGGAAAATATTCCCCTTCCTGCAAGAGACGCAGCAGTTTCACCTGGGAGGCGATGTTCAGGTCGCCGATCTCGTCCAGGAAGAGGGTGCCGTCGCTAGCCTCCTCGATCATGCCGGGACGGGGCTGCTCCGCTCCGGTATAGGCACCGCGCACATGGCCGAAGAGGGTATCGGCAAAGACGGCATCATCAAGACCGGCAACATTTACCGCCACCAGCGGACCCGGGCAGCCGCTCAGGGTATGGGCGGCCCGGGCGACCAGCTCCTTGCCGACACCGCTCTCGCCGGTGATCAGGAGCGGCTGCGGGCTCTGGGCAACCGCCTCGATATAGGCAAAGATGGTCTGCATCGTGCGGTCGCAGGTCACGATCTTCGCAAACACCTCGGGATGGCGCAGCTCCCCGGAAAGGAAATGGCTGGACATCTGGCGGTTTTCCCGCTCCAGGTCGAGCATACGGATGGCACGCAACACTCCCGTGACAAGTCGGTCCTCCTCCACGGTCTTGACAAAGTAATCAAAGGCTCCCAGACGCATGCAGCCGACCGCGGTCTCGATCTGGTTCATGCCGCTCACGACAATGGTGACGATTTCCGGGTGGCGCTCACTGATCAGCGCCAGCAGCTCCTCGCCCGACATATGCGGCATGGTCAGATCCAGCAGCACCAGGCCGATTTCCCGCTGAGCCAGGATATCCGCGACCTGGCGGCTGTCCTGGCAGGTAACGATATTGGTGATGCCGACGGAACGGGTCAGGGTGAGGCTTACGGACCTGAGCCAGGCCGGCTCGTCGTCCACCAGCAGCACTCCGAAGGATGGATACGCTGTTTCGCTCATGATGACGTTACCTCGGAGAGACAGGGAAGTGTTAGGGTTACGATCGTGCCCCCTTCAGGGGGGCAGTCAAAGGCCAGGGTGCCGCCATGTTCCTTGACGATCCCGGCCGAGATCGACAGCCCCAGGCCGGTGCCCCCCGCCTCCCGCTTGGTGGTGAAGAAGGGGTCGGTCAGATGGGGCAGGTGTTCCGGCAGGATGCCGGTTCCGTCGTCCTGGATCCTGAGGGTGGCACATCCGGACTGGGGATCGAAAAACGTGACCAATGAAATGCGGCCGCTGCTGTCCACCAGGGCCTGGCAGGCGTTGATGACCAGGTTGACCACCACCTGCTCAATGCGCTGGGCGTTGCCGCGCAGCAGCGGCAGGCGGTCGTCATATTCAGCCGTAAAGTGATTGGTGGCCTTGCGGATGGAGGTCTCCACCAGGCGCACCGCCGCCCGCACCACGGCATTCAAATCGAACGGATCCATGCGGACGCTGTCATCGCGACGGGCAAAATCCTTGAGGTCCTCGACAATCCGCTTGATGCGCTTGGCCCCTTCGGACATCTCCTCCAGCATGAGCGGAATTTCCTGGCGCATGCGCGCGTATGACACCCCCCCCAGCAGGAAGTCCCCCTCCTCGCGAAAGCGCCGCTCCAGCATCTCGCCGGCATCGGCATAGACATCCTTGAGAATCGGCAGGTTCAGCAGGATCAGACCGTTGGGATTGTTGATTTCGTGGGCAACCCCCGAGACCAGGATGCCGAGCGAGGCCATCTTGTCGGCCTGGACCAGCTTGTCCTGGTGACGGCGCAACTCCTCCAGGGCCCGCTTGCGCTCCAGCACCTCCCGGGCCAACTCATCGGTGCGTTGCGCCACCCTCTTCTGCAGGGTGCGCGACCAGACCACGGTCCCGATCAGGATCAACACCAGCGGTAGCAGCACCATGGCCCCGTATTTGACGACCCGCTCCCAGGTGATGCGCGGCTGTTCATGTATGCCGAGCCATTTGTCATAGATCGCCTGGTACTGCCCGGTCTTCTGAAGAATGGCGATCCCCTCGCTGAAGCGGGCCAGCAGTTCGGCATTGCCCTTTTTGACTCCATAGCAGTAACGCTGGGCGACCACGCCCCGTGCCACCGGCACCAGATTATTCAGATGCAGTTCCCGAATCAGATACATGCCGGGCAGCATGGCCACCACGGCATACTCCTTTTCCCCGGATGCCAGCAGCCGCAAGGCATCGGCCGGGGTCTCGGTCAGGGTCAGATCGGCAGCGAACCCCATCTGCAAGAGAAGATCGTGCATGATGCCGTCGCGGAAGACGATCACCTGTCTGCCGCGCAGCTCCACCAGCGAGTGGACCGGGGCTGTATCGCGGCGGGCAAAGATGGCATGATGCACAATGGTGTGAGGAGGCGAAAAATCAATGGTTTTGGAGCGCTCGTCCGAATAGGAGATGCCCTGCAGGATGTCCAGCTGGCCGGAGATCAGGGCTGAGCGCATCTGCGACCAGCCGCCGAAACGGAACTCGACCTTCATGCCCATGACATCGGCGATGGCCCGGGTCAGGTCGACATTATATCCGGCCGGCTGGCCATTCTTGTCGAGGAATTCATAGGGAGGGTAATCGCGGTCACCGCCGACGATGATGGTCCTGCCGCCGACGGGGGGGTCTTGATCCTTCGCCGTGGCATCAATAACCGGCAGCAGGAGTGCGAGGCACGCCAGGAGCAGCAGGATACGAAATAAGGAGCCACAGCCCGGTAGTTTCACTACATGGCGGACTTTTGACATGTCACTGTTCATGGCCGGCAATCATCAGTAATGGGGCGGCCGTTCATCTTCAGCCGGTTCCCGGGACGACGAAAAAGCCTGGGTTTTTATCTGTTCGCTGATCAGGC
The DNA here is from genome assembly GCA_002298925.1 of Geobacter sp. UBA698. Lineage (GTDB taxonomy): Bacteria > Desulfobacterota > Desulfuromonadia > Geobacterales > Pseudopelobacteraceae > Pelotalea. The sequence goes on from DBMM01000108.1 coordinate 32,585, forward strand.
TGAAGTCCCGCTCAAGCCGGGTAATGATCAGCTCCTGACGGTAGACGGTCTCGTTCAGCTCCTGGATGATTTTTTCCTGGTGCATGAAGCGCAGCTCCAGTTCGTTTATGCGTTCTTCCATGCTGTCGGTCATAACTTGCCTCCACGAAATGCTGTAACTGTAAAGTTCAGTCAATCAAGACGTTAGTTGCCGCTGCAGGCCGCCCGCATGCGCCGGAGCGCCTCCCGCAGCAACAAACGTGGACAGCCGAAGTTGAGGCGCACAAATCCGGGCGCACCGAAGGGCGCGCCGTCGGACAACCCCACCCCGGCCTGCTCGAAGAAACCGGCCGGGTCAGCCAGCCCTAAACCCCTGGCATCGATCCAGGCCAGATAGGTGGCCTCCACCGGCCAGACTTTCAGGCCGGGCAGATTGCCGATTTCCCGCAGCAGCAGATCGCGGTTTTCCCGCAGATAGGCCAGCAGCTGCCGGCGCCACTGCTCGCCATCCCGATAGGCTGCCAGCGCGGCGCTGTAGCCCAGCAGGTTGACGTGGGGCACGATCCCGGCCATGGCTCGCTGGAACTGGCGCCGCAGGCGATCGTCCGAAATCACGGCAAAGGAGCACCCCAGACCGGGAATGTTGTAGGTCTTGCTGGGGGCCTGCAGGGTGATGGTGCGCCGGGCGATTTCCGGCGAAAGCGTGGCCAGGGGGATGTGGCGCTTGTCCTGATCAAGAACTAGTCCGGCATGAATCTCATCGGAACAGATCACAAGGTCATGTTTTTCCGCCAGTTCGGCCAGAGTCAGCAGTTCCACCCTGCTCCAGACCCGTCCCACCGGATTGTGGGGATTGCAGAGCAGCAGCAGACGGGTGCGGGGTGTGATAGTCCGTTCCAGTGCGCTCAGATCCAGCCGCCAGACATCACCCTCACAGGCCAGCGCTACGCAGAGCAGCTCACGCCCGGACAGTTTCGGCGCGGTCAGAAAGGGAGGATAGACCGGCGTGAAGGTCGCCACGGTATCACCGGGCTCACCCACCGCCCGGCAAGTCACGTTCAGGCCGCAGACCAGTCCCGGCAGCCAGACCAGCCAATCTGCCCTTACCTGCCAGCCGTACTCCCGCTCCAGCAGGGAGAGCAGCGTAGCGACTAGCTCAGCCGGGGTGGATGTATATCCGAAGACACCATGCTCCACCCGCTGATGCAGGGCGGCGATCACCCCGAGCGGCGAGCGGAAGTCCATATCCGCCACCCACAACGGGATGATGTCGCGACCGGCGTACCTGTCCCACTTCTCGCTGCCGGTGCCACGGCGCTCAACGGGGGTGTCAAAATCGATGTGACTGGTGTCGTTCATCGCTGTAATCCTGGATAATTATCCTGAAATAGTGATTCTGAGAGTTTACGTTCTCTCCCGAAGCGCTGTCAATCACAGTTTGACATTCATTGATGTTAAAAGCCCGTGACTTCCCGCACGACCAACGTCGCCCTTGAGCGCTTCTTTACAAACGGGTTTTAAAATGATTGTTTTTTCCGGCGAGAAACGGTACATCTCAGACATGCAGACCGTCATCTACATAGCAATCTTTGGTGCGCTGGGATGCGTCAGCCGTTATTTTCTCTCGGGCTGGACCTACGACAAACTGGGGTGGGGGTTTCCCTGGGGAACACTGTCGGTCAACCTGCTGGGGGCCTTCATCATCGGGCTGATCATGGAGCTGAGCCTGCGCAACAGCGCTATTCCGGCCAACCTGCGCATCGGCCTGGTTACCGGATTTCTGGGCGGACTGACGACGTTCTCGACCTTCAGTTACGAGACCTTCAAGCTGCTTGAAACCGGACGCTTTCTGGTGGCCTTTGCCAACGTCATCATCAGTGTCAGCACCTGTCTGCTGTTTACCTGGCTGGGAATTGCCGCTGCCAAGGGGCTTTAGTCCGTTTTTCTGCCGTCAGTGGCAAACAAAAAAAGGGGAACCGCCGATACAGTGCGGTTCCCCTTGATCATTTTAACCATAAAAACAGATCAGCAGGTCGGGCGGAACGCGTCAAGCTCCTTGCAGAACTGCACCAGATTGGAGTGATGCCGGTAATCCTTCTGATTGCAGAACGACACATAATCACTGAAGAGTCCGGTTTTGGCCAGGGCGGGCTGAGCCAGCTCCTTGCGATGAAGACCGCAGAATTCGTCGATGTGGGTATTCATTTTTGTTCCCATAGTGATGGTACTCCTTTCGGTTTTGATCCTGCTCGCTAGTATCAAACTACAAATAACGAACGTTTGAATCAAAGTAAACCACAACTCGAAAAAAAATCAATTTTTTTATCATCAGACAATTGGCTACTGCTTTGCTATTTTTATCGCAAATCGCCCAAACGTTTGATATGGTTACACCATGGACACAAGAGACTACCGAAACAAATTGATATCTACCGCCACGCACTTATTTGCGGAGCGGGGTCTGCACGGCGTGAGCGTCAGGGAACTTTCCAAGGCCGCCGGCGTGAGCATTTCCATGATTTCCTATTATTTTGACGGCAAGGAGGGTCTTTACTCTTCGGTGCTTGAGGAACAGTTTTCCTGCTTTGACTATATCGATGTCATCATGGGAAAAGAATCGGAACCAATAGAAAAGATCGAGGATTATATCCGCTGGTCAATCAGGAGGCACCGGGAAAAGCCGCACCTGCTGAGGTTCTATACCAGCGAACTGACCAACCCGACCCGCTATTTCGCCCGGATTGTCCAGCCCGCCATAGAAAAGGTAATTCTGATTCTGATTGAGATCATTGAAGAAGGCATGCACAGAAAACAGCTGAGAAAAGGATTAAACCCTGAAGATACCGCTTTGGCCATGGTCGGCATGGTCAATTATTACTTCCTGAGCACCCTGGCCACGCAAAAATTTGTCAACCACTCCCCGGAGCGGGATGAAGAGCTGATCAAGCATTATATGGACATATTCACCAAAGGCATCTCCGAACACTCCGACGTCACCTACTGAAACAGCCGCCTAAGCCCCTTCGCTCTGCGCCTTCAAGGCCTCCATCTGATAATGCGCCCGCAGGGCATCCGCAATCTCAGCGATATCCCCCGTCATGATCGAGTCCAGACGATACAGCGTCAACCCGATGCGGTGATCGGTCATGCGCCCCTGGGGAAAATTGTAGGTACGGATACGCTCGCTGCGGTCGCCGGAACCGACCTGCTGCTTGCGGTCGGCGGCCAGCTTGGAGTCGTGGGCCTGCTGGATGGTGTCCAGGATGCGGGTCTTGAGGACCTTCATGGCCTTGGCGCGGTTCTTGATCTGGCTGCGTTCCTCCTGGCAGGCCACCACCGTTCCGGTCGGGATGTGGGTGATACGCACAGCCGAATCGGTGGTGTTGACGTGCTGACCGCCGGCTCCGGATGAACGGTAGACGTCGATCTTCAGGTCCGTAGGGTTGATCTCGATATCCACGTCCTCGGCCTCGGGCATGATCGCCACGGTACAGGCGCTGGTATGGATGCGACCCTGGGCCTCGGTCTCGGGCACGCGCTGCACGCGGTGGGTGCCGGACTCGTACTTGAGCTTGGCAAAGACCCCCTCCCCCTCCACCGAGGCGATGATCTCCTTGAAGCCGCCCCGTTCCGACTCGGAGGCCGAAATGGTCTCCACCTTCCAGCGATTGTTATCGGCAAAACGGGAATACATCCGGAACAGGTCGCCGGCGAAGAGAGCCGACTCGTCACCGCCGGTGCCGGCGCGGATCTCGAGAATGACGCTCTTGTTGTCATTGGGATCCTTGGGCAAAAGCAGCAGCTGAATGTCCGCCTCCAGCTTTTCCTGCTCCGCAACCAGGCTTTTCAGCTCCTCCTCGGCCATCTCCTTCATGTCCGGGTCGGACAACAGCTCGCGGTTTTCCGCAATCTCGGCCAGCACCTTGCGCCATCGGCGGTAGGCCGCCACCAGCTCGGACAGGTCGCTATGCTCGCGGGACAGCTTGCGGAACTCAGGCTGATTGGAGATCACCGCTGGATCAGACAAGAGCGCTTCCACTTCCTGGTAACGCCGCTCAAGTTCTTCTATCTTGTCAAACATTCAAAACCTCATTAACAGTTCACCACAAAGTCTCAAAGAGCACCAGGTTGCACAAAGAAATGTATCCTACGTGAATCCTTTGAGTCCTTTATAGCTCTGTGGTGCAGAATTGATTAAACGACCAGCCGGTCATCGGCATAGCCGTCATTGACTTCCAGCGCCTCGTTCAGCGAACGGATGGCAACCTCCAGCTGACTGTCATCCGGCTCACCCGTAGTCAGGCGCTGCAGGGCCAGACCAGGGGTGATGATCAGCTTGACCAGCGGATTGGAGTCATTTTTGGCACTCCACTTGAGAAACTCGTAGGAGATACCGGCGATCATCGGCAGCAGCACAACCCGCGAACCGGCCTTGAGATAGAAGGGCCACAACTTGGGAATCAACGAAAAAACCGCGATACTGACCAGCATGACGATCAACAGGAAACTGGTGCCGCAGCGCGGATGCAGCCGGCTGTAGCGGCGCACGTTTTCCACGCTCAGTTCCTCTCCGGCCTCATAGGCGAAAATGGATTTGTGCTCGGCGCCATGATACTGGAATACCCGCTGGATATCCTTCATGCGGGAAATGCCCCAGATGTAGACCAGAAAGACCACCACCCGAATGACGCCATCCACCAGGTTGAAGACGATATTGTTGTCGCTGATCAGTGAGAGCTGGGTCAGCCATTTGGTGGCATACAGAGGCATCACGAAAAACAGTCCGATGCCGAAGCCGAAAGCCACCGCCATAGTACCGGCCATGGCCCACGAGGATATTTCCGAACTCTCTTTGCCGTCCTCCGGCTGATCTTCTTCGGCAATAGACTCGTTGGCTGAAAAGTTGAGCGCCTTGATGCCGATGATCAAGGATTGAAACAGCGCCACTGCTCCGCGGATGATGGGGAGTTTCACAAGCGGGTAGCGCTCGGAAAGCGGCACCACCAGCTCCTTTTTTACCACGATTTCGCCATTGGGCCGGCGCACGGCAATTGCCACGGAACGCGGGGCACGCATCATGACGCCCTCGATTACCGCCTGGCCGCCAACATTGATTTTTTCCATGCAATCCCCTTTTTAGATACCTAGCCGTGAACCAGCTTCAGCTATTCCAGTTTCTTGAAATAATCCCGAATTTCCTGGGTCTGACCGCAGCAGAACTGCCCCTCCGGGCAAGGTCCGCCCACGCAGCCCGGTCCGGCCTCGCGGAAGATAACCGGAGCGACTTTTTTCACCTGTCGCAACATTTCAACGCTCATCTCGCGGATCTCCCACTGGGCCCGCTGACAGCAGCGCAGAGCAAAAAAATGGAGCAGTTCACGGGCATTCATGGTCATGATGATCTTGGTTTCGGTGGCATTGGGCAGGATGTAACGGGCATCCTCGGCCGGAATCCCCATGTCAACCAGCTGAGCATAGGCCTTGTGAACCGTCTCGGACATGAAGGCGAAGATCTGACGCGCTTCTGCATTTTCAGCAATGGTGTCCGGCATGATGGAGGTGAACTCCTCCTTGTGGGACACGTAGCGCTGGGACTGCTGGGAGAAGGAAGCGATGCGGTGCCGCACCAGCTGGTGCGTTGTCACCCGGGAGATGCCTTCAATGCCGAAGGTGAAGGAGACATGTTCAAGCACAGAGTGGTGCCCCAGCGACATGATCTTGTCCAGGAACGACTCGATATCGGACGATTCCAGCCGTTCTCTGAGCTTGCCGATGGACGACGGGGAATAGCAGAGCCTGGCCGCAAGGGCGACCGTTTTTTCCGGTTCGGGGGTATACTGGAGAAGTTCTACATTCATGTCGGCGGTTCCGATCGGGTTAGAGCTCAAGTTACTGCGCCAAGGCAGGCATTTCTGGCGCTAAACACGAAAAGGGGGATTTGTCCCTGGACAAAGCCCCCTTTATGCATTGAACCGGCAATAAGTTACAGTTGGCCGTATCGCTTCTTGAACCGCTCAACGCGGCCGGCGGTATCGACAAGCTTCTGCTTGCCGGTGAAGAACGGATGGCAGGCGGAGCAGATCTCGGTGTTGATCTCTTTGCGGGTGGAACGGGTCTGAAACGTGTTGCCGCAGATGCACTTGACGGTCACTTCGGAATAAACTGGGTGGATACCTTCTTTCATTTTTCCTCCTTCATATCTTTCGCCGCAGAGTGAGCGAATATTTTTAATCGACGTCTTTCAAGCAAAAATTAATGGTACCGATTCGGATTTTTTTTTGCAACCTTATTTTTGCGATTTCGACATGGAGTCCAAAAATTCCTGATTGGTCTTGGCCTCGGAAATCTTGTCCAGCAGGAACTCCATGCTGTCGACAACGTTCATGGGATGGATCACCTTACGCAGGATCCAGATGCGGTTGAGCGAGTTCTTGTCGATCAGCAGCTCTTCCTTGCGGGTGCCTGACTTGTTGATATCGATGGCCGGGAAGGTGCGCTTCTCCACCAGTTTGCGATCGAGATGCAGCTCCATGTTGCCGGTGCCCTTGAACTCCTCGAAGATGACGTCGTCCATCTTGCTGCCTGTGTCCACCAGAGCAGTGGCGATGATGGTCAGTGAGCCCCCCTCCTCGATGTTGCGGGCAGCGCCAAAAAAGCGCTTGGGCTTATGCAGGGCATTTGAGTCCACACCACCGGAAAGGATCTTGCCGGAGGGCGGAATGACCGTATTGTAGGCGCGGGCCAGGCGGGTAATTGAATCCAGCAGGATCACGACGTCACGTTTGTGTTCCACCAGGCGCTTGGCCTTTTCAATTACCATTTCAGCAACCTGAACGTGGCGTGTAGCCGGTTCATCAAAGGTTGAAGAGACCACCTCCCCCTTGACCGAGCGTTGCATGTCAGTCACTTCCTCCGGCCGCTCGTCAATCAGCAGGACGATCAGATAGACCTCGGGGTGATTGGCGGCAATCGAATTGGCAATATTCTGGATCAGCATGGTCTTGCCGGTGCGGGGCGGGGCGACGATCAGGCCGCGTTGTCCCTTGCCAATGGGCGCAACCAGTTCCACCACCCGCATGGGCAGGTTGTCCGGGGCGGTCTCCAGCTTCAGCTTTTCCTCGGGATAGAGCGGGGTCAGGTTGTCAAAAAGGATCTTTTCGCGAGCGACCTCGGGCGGTTCGAAGTTGACCGTCTCGACCTTGAGCAGGGCAAAGTAACGCTCGCCCTCCTTGGGGGGGCGAATCTGCCCGGAAACGGTATCGCCGGTGCGCAGATTGAAGCGCCGGATCTGACTGGGCGAGACATAGATGTCATCGGGCCCCGGCAGATAGTTGTAATCGGTGGCGCGCAGAAAGCCGAATCCGTCCTGCAGGGTTTCCAGCACCCCTTCTCCGAAGATCATGCCGTTCTGTTCGGTCTGGGCGTTGAGAATGGCAAAAATCAGATCCTGCTTGCGCAGACTGGAAGCCCCCTCAATATTCAGGTCTCGAGCAATCGTATTAAGCTCGTTGATCTTCTTGCCTTTTAATTCCTGTAGATTCATCGGTTCTCCTGCACGGTTAGCGGACATGCGTAATGCGGCTGCAAAAAAGGCTGGTCAGCGAGACTGGCCTGTGAGCCGGGTGATAATTTTATTGAAGCCTAGCGAATTATGACCTCAATGCGGTAATGGAAGGAAAGTAGCCTGGCAGGAAACTCCATTGGCAGTTGTCAATTATGAATAAAGATCGGAGATTCGTGTAATAAGTAAATAGCGAAGGTTTGTCTGAGGTTCGTAATGTTGCCAGGACACATATTTCAGAAGGATTATCAAACCGTACCCTTAATTTCAGGAACTTGTCAACATAAAATATCCACGATTCCATCGGCATCGCAGTTATTTGTCTTGACCCTGTTGTTGCCAAGGCTATATAAATTCTGCATGTTCACTTGTCAGACTCCATACCGGCGCAGACTCTCCCCGCCATGACACCCCTCGACCTTGCGCTCACTGCGGCCCTGTTCTGCACCATTTCCGGCCTAGCATCCCTCTCGCGCCGTGTGCCCCTGTTTATTGGCCGCAAAGTCGCTTTCGGATTCATGCTGCTGGCCGCGCTGGCGGGACTTGCGGCGGTGTTCAGGACACTTTCGGGAAGCGCTCCCCCTGAAACCATCGAAATCATATGGCACATTCCCATCGGGACCCTCCTGTTCCGGCTGGACAATCTGTCGGCCTTCTTCCTGATCCCGATCCTGGTCGTAGCAGCCTGCATCGCCCTGTACGGCTGCGGCTACTGCGCCACCACCCCGCAGAACAGACAGGAATCCCAGATCACCTTCTTCTTCGGCCTGACCGTTGCTTCCATCGTCATGCTGGTTCTCTCCGCCGGAGGCATCACCCTGCTGATCTGCTGGGAAGCCATGTCCCTGATGTCGTTTCTGACCATGTGCCTGGCAGAACATGGCAAACAACAGGTGCGCGAAGCCGGCCTCCAGTTTCTGGTGGCCAGCCACTTGACCGTTCTGGCGCTGTTTGTGGCCTTTTCCCTGCTGCCCCATGACGCTGGCGCCGCCTTTCCCGGTATCGGCACCCTTGATCCGGCTGCCCCCGCTTCACGACTGATCCTGTTGGCAGCCCTGATCGGCTTCGGCACCAAGGCCGGCATCATGCCGCTGCACGTCTGGCTCCCCACAGCCCACGCCAACGCCCCCAGCCACATATCGGCCCTCATGTCGGGCATCATCCTCAAGATGGGGATTTACGGCATCCTGCGGACACTTTCCTTCTTCGGCACACCGCCATTGTGGTGGGGCATAATGCTGCTCTGCCTCGGCATCGCTTCTGCGGTTGCCGGCGTACTGTTCGCCATCGGCCAGCACGACATCAAGCGCTTGCTGGCCTATCACAGCATCGAAAACATCGGCATCATCGTCATGGGCATCGGCGTGGCACTGATCGGTCTTACCAGCGGCAACCGCATACTGTTCGTGCTCGGCATGGCCGGAGCGCTGCTGCATGTACTCAATCACGCCCTTTTCAAGTCTCTGCTCTTTCTGGGAAGCGGAGCGATCATACATCTCAGCGGTACCCGCGACATCGACCGCATGGGTGGTCTGTCCCGTTCATTGCCGCTCACCTCAGCTGCATTCCTGATCGGTTCCGCGGCCATCTGCGGACTGCCTCCGCTCAACGGTTTTGTCAGCGAATTCCTGATCTACCTGGGCATCTTCAAAGGCTTCGGCGTTTCATCCGGCGGCGCGGACCCCCTGCTGGCCCTGGCAGCGCCGGCGCTGGCACTCACCGGCGGCCTGGCCCTGGCCTGCTTCGTCAAGGTATTCGGCAGCATCTTTCTGGGTACCCCCCGCACTATCCTGCCGCCGCCCCATGAGCATCCCGCCATGAACGGCGCCATGATCGCCCTGGCCGGCTTGTGCATCCTGATCGGCACATTGCCGTTTCTGACCGCAGGAGTGCTCGAGCCGGTGATCGCCTCCCTCTTTCCGCAGCCGGGCACCCTGCTCCCCTCCATCCAGACCACCGCCCATCTGTACGGCCTGAGCGTCTCGGCGGCAATTCTGGTGCTGCTAGCCATCCTGCTGGTCGCCTGGTATGTCGGCCGGCTCAAAACCACCCCGGTCACCACGACCGGCACCTGGGACTGCGGCTACGCGGCCCCCTCCGCCAGTATGCAGTACACCGCTTCATCCTTTGCCGAAATGCTGGTTAAAATCTTCAGCGTCATTCTTCGTCCCGAACGCCACGAGCCAGACATCAGCCAGCTTTTTCCGGGTAAAACCGAATTTCACTCCCATGTGCCCGAGGTGACGCTCGACCGTGGCATTCTGCCTTTACTGGCTGCCGTCGACCGGCGCCTGGCAGTCATCCGCCGCCTGCAGAACGGCCAGCTGAACCGCTATCTGCTCTACATCTTTGTGGCCTTGATCGTACTGCTGACCATCTCCAATTATTTCTGATTGAATCTATCGCCATGAAAAGGTCTCGATAAACGTCTCAATCTTGACCGCATCGTCCGGACCTGCTATTTTGTTAATCTTTTTTCTGCCTTTTTATCTACACTGCCACCATCGGAGGAGCACATCGTGACTTTTCAGGACCTTATCCTCTCCCTACAGGGCTACTGGGCCAAACAGGGCTGTGTCATCCAGCAGCCCTACGACACCGAAAAAGGGGCCGGCACCTTCAATCCGGCCACCTTCCTGCGCGTACTCGGCCCAGAACCATGGAACGTAGCCTATGTGGAACCTTCCCGGCGCCCCACGGACGGCCGCTACGGTGAAAACCCCAACCGCCTGCAGCATTACTACCAGTTCCAGGTGATCATGAAACCCTCCCCCATGAACATCCTCGACCTGTACCTGGATTCACTGCGCTCCTTCGGGCTCGACCCTGCCAAGCATGACATCCGCTTTGTGGAAGACGACTGGGAATCACCGACCCTGGGAGCCTGGGGACTGGGCTGGGAAGTCTGGCTGGATGGCATGGAGATCACCCAGTTCACCTACTTCCAGCAGGCCGGCGGCATCGACCTGAAACCGGTCTCATCGGAGATCACCTACGGCTGCGAACGCATCGCCATGTACCTGCAGGGCGTGGACAACGTCTACGACCTGGAGTGGATCAAGGGGGTCAAATACGGCGACATCCACCATGAGAGCGAAGTGGAGTTCTCGACCTACAACTTCGAAGAGGCCGACGTGGACATGCTGCTGCAGCTCTTCACCATGTACGAGAAAGAGTGCCTGCGCCTGGCGGAAAAGCAGCTGGTCCTACCGGCCTACGACTATGTCATGAAATGCTCCCACACCTTCAACCTACTGGATGCCCGCGGCGCCATCTCGGTCACCGAGCGCGCCTCATACATCGGCCGTGTGCGCAACGTGGCCCGCATCTGCGCCGAAGGCTACCTGCGGATGCGCGAACGGCTGGGTTTCCCGCTGCTGAAAGGAGGTGCGATCTGATGAATACCAAAGAACTATTTCTGGAAATCGGCACGGAAGAGATCCCAGCCGGATTCATCCCCCGGGCCATGGCCGAGATGGAAGCCATCATTATTCGTGAACTTGGCAATGCCCGCCTCTCTTTCGGAGAGATCAAAACCATGGCGACCCCGCGCCGTCTGGCTCTGGTGGTCACCAATATTCCGGCCGTGCAGCCCGATGCCGAAATCACTGCCACCGGCCCATCCAAAAAAGCCGCCTTTGATGCCGACGGCAAACCGACCAAGGCCGCTGAAGGCTTTGCCAGGGGCCAGGGCGTGAATGTATCGGCGCTAAAAATCGTTACCACCGACAAGGGCGAGTACATCGCCGTAACCAGACAGGAAACCGGCCGCCCGACCCACCAGCTGCTGGCCGAGATCCTGCCCGGCCTGGTCGCCGCGATACCCTTCAAAAAATCCATGCGCTGGGGCAGCCAGGATATACGCTTCGCCCGGCCGATCCACTGGATTGTGGCCCTGTTCGACGGCATCGTGGTGCCCTTCTCCTTCGGCAACATCGACAGCGGCACGGTCTCCCGCGGTCACCGCTTCATGGCCAACAGCACCTTTCCGGTCAGAAGTTTCGAACACTACCTGCAAGAGTGCGAACGCCACTTCGTGATCGTCGACCCCCAGCGGCGCAGGGACATCATCCGCCGCGAGACCCACCGCGTGGCCCTGGCGGCCGGCGGACACCTGCTGCCCGATGAGGAGCTGCTGGACCAGGTGGTCTACCTGGTGGAGTACCCCAGCGCCGTCCACGGCACCTTTTCGCCGGAGTTCCTGAAAGTGCCCAAAGAGGTGCTGATCACCTCCATGCGCAGCCACCAGCGCTACTTCTCCATCGTCGACGGCCAGGGCAAGCTGATGCCCGGCTTCATCACCATCAACAACACCCTGACCGATGACCCCTCGGTGGTGGTCAAGGGCAATGAGCGCGTTCTGCGCGCCCGCCTGTCCGACGCCCGCTTCTTCTTCGAGGAAGACCAGAAAGTCACTTTGGAAGAACGGGTCAAGTCTCTGAAAAAGGTGGTCTACCAGCAGAAGCTGGGCACCTCCTACGAAAAAATGGAGCGCTTCCGCGCCCTGTCCGAATCCCTGGCAGCCTTTATAAACCCCGCCATCCTGGAGCAGGTCTCCCGCAGCGCCTATCTCTGCAAGGCCGACCTGGTCTCCGCCATGGTCGGGGAGTTCCCCGAGGTGCAGGGCATCATGGGGCGCGAATATGCCCTGCTGGAAGGCATCCCGGCCGAGGTGGCCAATGCCATCGCCGAGCACTATCTGCCGACCCAGGCCGGCGGAGAGTTGCCGGCCTCTGATGCTGGCGCCATCGTCTCGATCTGCGACAAGTTGGACACCATCTGCGGCTGCTTCGGTGTGGGGCTGATCCCGACCGGTTCGGCCGACCCCTATGCCCTGCGCCGTTCGGCCATCGGCATCATCAACATCATCCTCGAAAAGGGCTACCGGATCTCCCTGTCCGATGGCATTGACAAGGCGCTGCAGCTGCTGAGTGCCAAGCTGACCCGACCGACTGCAGAAGTGAAAGCCGATGTGATGGAGTTTTTCCGGGGCCGCTTCACCAATCTGCTGGGGGACCAGTATCCGACCGACGTGGTGGAGGCAGCCGTATCGACCGGTTACATCGACCTGGTGGAGACGTCCGCCCGCATCACGGCGCTGGCGAAATTCACGTCACATCCGGATTTCGAGGCACTGGCCGTGGCCTTCAAACGCATCGGTAACATCATCAAGGAAGGTGTCGATGCTCCGGTAGACCCGACCCTGTTCCAGGATCAAGCCGAAAGTTGTCTGTATGAGGCCTTCCAGTCAGCGAAGAATTCCGTCGAAGCAAGCATCAGCGACGGCGCCTGGCAGGACGCACTGACCGAGATCGCAACCCTGCGCGGTCCTGTGGATAGCTTCTTCGACAAGGTCATGGTCATGGCCGACGACGAAAAAGTCCGCGGCAACCGATTGGCACTGTTGACCGCCATGGCTCGCATGTTCGGCAAAATCGCAGATTTTTCCCGGATAGCATAACATCACATCAGGAGGCACGCGGCATGTCGTTTACCATTCGAATCGTTATCGGAAATGCAATCAGCATAATTCTGGCCATTGCCGCCATGGCCCTTTTCAACCCCAAAGCTGACTTCCTGATCACAGCTTCAATAGCCTTCGTGCTGCTGCTGGTCATGTCCTCACTGCTGGGCTTTCTCGCCAACGGCGCTTTCAAACCGTTGGCCGGCATCGTGGCCGCCCTTGAGAAGGCAGCCGGAGGCGATCTTTCCGTCAGGGTCGAACCGGGCGGCAGTGGGGAATTAAACCGCCTTGCCAACGCCTTCAACAGCATGATGACCGACATTAACAACGCCATGCGCAAGTTTTTCTCGGTTGCCGATCTGGTACGCGACTCGGTGGGCATGGTGCGCTCGACCACTGACGCCATGGCATCCGCCGCCGAGGACGTAGCCATGCAGGCCGGCACCATCGCCACCGCCAGCGAAGAGATGTCGGCCACGTCGGCCGACATTGCCCGCAACTGCCTGTACGCCGCTGAGAGCGCCCAGAAAGCAACCGAACAGACCCATTCCGGTTCGGAGCTGGTCCAGGGCAGCGCCCGCCTGATGGAAAACATCGCCCAGCGGGTCAACGATTCCGCCAGAACGGTCGAAGGGTTAGGCCAGCGTTCCGATCAGATCGGCGCCATCGTCAACACCATTCAGGATATTGCCGACCAGACCAACCTGCTGGCCCTGAACGCGGCCATCGAGGCGGCCCGCGCCGGCGAGCAGGGACGCGGATTCGCCGTCGTGGCCGACGAGGTGCGTGCCCTGGCTGAGCGCACCACCAAGGCCACCAAAGAGATCAGCACGATGATCCGTTCCATCCAGGGCGAAACCCAGTCCGCCGTCACCTCCATGTCAGAAGGGGTGGGCGAGGTCAAGCGCGGCACTGTCGAGACAACCCGCTCCGGAGAGGCACTGGAAGACATCCTCAACCGGATCAATGAACTAACCATGCAGATCAGCCAGGTGGCCACCGCAGCCGAAGAGCAGACCGCCACAACCCAGGAGATCACCAACAACATCCAGATGATCACCGACGTGGTCAACCGTAATGTCGAAAACTCCCGCAGCACGACAGGCGCCACCGAATTGCTGGCCCAGCAGGTTGACGAACTGCATAAACTGGTTTCCCATTTCAAACTGGCCAAGGCGCTGGAGTGGGACGACAGTTTTGCCACCAATATTTCCCGGTATGACAGCGAACACCGCTCCCTCTTCACCATGGTCAACGACCTGCACGAAGCCATGCAGCAGAAACGCAGCCGGGAGACGATCGGTTCGGTGCTGAACCGTCTGATTGAGTACACCGCCAACCATTTTGCCGGTGAAGAAGAACAGATGAAGCGCACAAATTACCCGGATTATCCTGCCCACAAACGGGAGCATGAAAAACTGGTCGAACAGGCGCTGGGGCTCAAGAGCACGTTTGAAGCCGGTGAAACCCTGCATACCCAGAGCGTGATTGAATTTCTCCAAAACTGGCTGGTCAACCATATCAAGGGCGTCGACAAGAAATACGGCCCACACCTCGTCAAGAATGGTGTAAAATGATAGTTATTATTGACTATGGCATGGGCAACCTGCGCTCGGTACAGAAGGGGTTTGAAAAGGTCGGGGCCGAGGCGCTGGTCACGGCCGACCCCCGCAAATTACTGGAGGCTGACAAGATCGTGCTGCCCGGCGTGGGAGCATTCCGGGACTGCATGCGCAACCTGGAGCAGGCCGGATTTGTTGATCCGATTCTCAGGGTCATCGCCGAGGGGCGCCCTTTTCTGGGAATCTGCGTGGGCATGCAGCTGCTCTTTACCGACAGTACCGAATTTGGGCTGTACAGCGGATTGAATGTGATTCCCGGCCATGTGCAGCGCTTTCCAGACAACATGACCGAAGCGGGAGAACGACTGCCGGTACCCCAGATGGGCTGGAACCAGCTCTGCTTCAAACAGCGCTCGGCAACCTTTGCCGGCATCGCCGAGGGAGCCAACGTTTATTTCGTCCACTCCTACTACGTCAAACCGGACGATGAATCCGTGATAGCCACCACCACCTCTTACGGCATCGAGTTCTGTTCCTCCGTCTGCAAGGACAACATCACCGCCACCCAGTTTCATCCCGAAAAATCCCAGGATGTGGGACTACGGATGCTGAAAAACTTCGCTGAAACACACAACTAAACCTTACTTAACGGTTTTGAAAGGCCATTATGCTTGTTATTCCTGCAATAGATCTGAAAAATGGAGTTTGCGTCCGCCTGGAACAGGGGCTGATGGACAAGGACACCGTCTTTAATGACAACCCGGCCGAACAGGCCCTGGCCTGGCAGCGCCAGGGGGCCGAACTGCTGCACATCGTCGACCTGGACGGTGCCTTTGCCGGTGAGCCCAAGAACAGGAGCGCCATCGAGGCCATTATAAAAGCCATCAGCATTCCGGCCCAACTGGGGGGCGGCATCCGCGACATCGCCACCATCGAGGCTTATCTCTCCCTGGGGCTGTCGCGGGTCATCATCGGCACCGCTGCCCAGCGCAATCCGGAACTTGTGCGGGAAGCCTGCCTGAAATTCCCCGGCCGGATCGTGGTGGGCATCGATGCCAAAAACGGCATGGTGGCGGTACAGGGCTGGGCCGAACTGACCGACATCACCGCTGTGGAACTGGCACGCAAATTCGAGGATTGTGGCGTGGCGGCCATCATCTACACCGACATCAGTCGCGACGGCATGCTGCAGGGGCCCAATCTGGAGGCGACCAAGGCTTTGGCCGAAGCCGTTAACATACCAATTATCGCATCGGGCGGCGTTTCCAGCCTGCAGGACATCGAAAACCTGATGGCAATCGAGCAGAGCGGCGTCAGCGGAGTGATCACCGGCAAGGCGGTTTACACCGGTGCGATCAAACTGGCCGAAGCCATTGCACTGACCGGGAGACAGAGCTGATATGCTGACCAAACGGATCATACCCTGCCTGGACGTCAAGGGGGGCCGCGTCGTAAAAGGAGTGCAGTTCCTGGAATTGCGCGATGCCGGAGACCCGGTCGAAATCGCTGAAATGTACGACCACCAGGGAGCCGATGAGTTGACTTTCCTGGACATCACCGCCTCCAGCGACGAACGGGACACCATTATCGACGTCGTGCGCCGCACTGCCGAGCGGGTATTCATGCCGCTCACCGTGGGTGGCGGTATTCGTACCGTCGAGGACATCCGCCGCATGCTGAACGCCGGCGCCGACAAGACGTCCATCAACACTGCCGCGGTGCACCACCCGGATTTCGTCCGCGAGGCGGCTGAACGCTTCGGATCCCAGTGCACGGTGGTGGCCATTGATGCCCGCCGCGTGCCGGGCGAGAAGCGCTGGGAGGTCTATACCCACGGCGGCCGCAAGCCGACCGGCATCGACGCCGTTGAATGGGCGGTCAGGATGGAAGCCTACGGTGCGGGCGAGATTCTGCTCACCAGCATGGACTGCGACGGCACCAAGGACGGCTATGACCTGGAACTGACCCGCACCGTGGTGGACGCGGTTTCCATCCCGGTGATCGCCTCGGGGGGCGTGGGCAACCTGGAACACCTTTACCAGGGGTTTACCCAAGCCGGAGCCAGCGCCTGCCTGGCGGCTTCCATCTTCCATTACCGCGAATACACCATCGGCCAGGCCAAACAGTACCTCAAGGACCGGGGCGTAGCGATCAGACTGTAAGGAGCCTCCATGAACAACCACCAAAACCACATACTGGACACCGTCTACCAGGTCATTCTTGCACGCAAGGCCAATCCCGCGGACAATTCATACACCGCATCCCTGATGAAGAAGGGACTCGATACCATCCTCAAAAAGGTGGGTGAAGAGGCCACCGAACTGGTGATTGCCGGCAAGGGGGGGGAGCGCGACGAGATCGTCTACGAAACAGCTGACCTATTTTTCCACATCTTGGTACTGCTCGGCTTCCATGACATTCCGCCCGAAAATGTTTACGCGGAACTGCGCCGCCGCTTCGGCACCTCCGGAATTGACGAGAAGAACTCCCGCACCAGCTGAACCTGACCCGGCAGAGACATGACCGTCTGTCGCTATTTTTTTATATTGACAATCAGACAGTACCTGCTATTCTATGCAACTCACTAATTTTTTCGCCACGGCGCATAACAGATCACCTGTGTAGTTACTTGACAATGGGGGGAGGGATACTGGATGCCGGGAGTAAAAATCAAGGAAAGCGAACCGTTTGAACTAGCCCTGAAGAAGTTTAAAAAACAGTGCGAAAAAGCTGGTATACTTTCAGAAGTTCGCAAGCGCGAGCACTATGAAAAGCCAAGCATCAAACGCAAGAAAAAAGCCATCGCAGCCCGCAAGCGCGCCCTCAAGAAACAGCGCAAGATGATGGACTAGGAAACACCCGATGACGCTCAAGGAACAATTGAACGATGCGATGAAGCAGGCCATGAAGGCGCGGGATGACCTGTGCCTTTCGGCCGTTCGCATGATCCGCTCGTCAGTCAAGAACCGCGAGATCGATCAGAAAAGCGAGCTGGATGACCAGGGGGTCGTTGAGGTTATCTCAACCCTGGTCAAACAGCGCCGCGAATCCATCCGCCTCTATCAGGAAGGCAACCGTCCGGAGTTGGCGGCAAAAGAAGAGGCTGAACTGGCCGTTCTGCTCGGTTTTTTGCCCGCACAGCTTGACAATGCCGAAATAACCGAACTCGTCACGCGCGTCATCCGTGAAACCGGGGCCTCAAGCGCCAAAGACATGGGACGCGTCATGAAAGCGCTCACCCCACTGACAGCAGGCCGCGCCGACGGAAAGGTCGTCAGCGATACCGTCAGGCAGCTGCTTTCCTGAAACTGCTGCTGCCAGGACATCAGGCACACCACGCTGTTACCTGATCCGGCGAAGGGGCTATCACATGATCGCCCCTTCTTTTGTAATCAACCCAAGGGTTTTCGATGAATTTTCTTGACATCATCATCCTGGTGATCCTGTTTTTCTTCGCCCTCAAGGGTCTGGTCCGCGGACTTGTCAACGAAGCATCATCACTGGCAGGCCTTCTCCTGGGTGGCTGGCTTGCCTACCGCTATTATCCGGCCCTCTCGATCCCGATTCACAGCATACTGCACATCCCGACGCATGTGTCGTCATTTCTGGCCTTCATGCTGATCCTGATGCTGACGGGATTCATCGCCCACATCCTCGGCAATATCATCACAACCGCCCTGCGGATCGTCATGCTGGGCAGTCTCAACAGACTGGGAGGCATACTGATCGGAAGCGCCGAGGGAGCTCTACTGCTGAGCATGCTGTTCTGCATCGGCACTGCAGACTACATGCCCGCCCCGCTTAAACAGAAAATCCGCGCCACCGAATCGGCCAACATGTTTGCTTTTTTTGGCGACAGAATGCTTGGCGCCTGGCGCGGTAAACCAGGCGGACAACAATGATTCCTGACGACAAGGTACGAGAGGTACTGGAGCGCGTATCGATTGTCGAGGTTGTTTCAGAATATGTACAGCTGAAACGCGCCGGCGCCAACTATAGCGGTCTCTGCCCGTTCCACGCCGAGAAGACCCCCTCTTTCAACGTCAATCCAGCCAGAGAGATATTCCATTGTTTCGGCTGCGGCGTAGGTGGCAACGCCTTCTCTTTTGTCATGAAAATCGAGGGACTCAATTTTCCCGAAGCGGTTAAACTGCTGGCCCGCAAGGCCGGCGTTGAAATTGAGGAGCGTCAGCTCACGCCGGCTGAAAAACAGGCCCAGAGCGAACGGCAGACGTTTCAGAGAATCAACGACCTGGCAGCCCTTTTTTACCGTACCGTACTGGAAAAGAAGCCGGAAGCTGCCGCTGCCCGTGTCTACCTGCAACAGCGTTCGGTAGCAGGAGAGATCGCCGATGCCTATGGTCTCGGCTTTGCCCCTGACCGCAGCGACGGGCTTGTGCAACATCTAAAGGCCAATGCCATCAACCTGGAGAGCGCGCGCAAACTGGGACTCGTCAAAAAAAGCGATCACGGCTGGTACGACCAGTTTCGCAATCGGCTGATGATTCCCATTCGTGATGCCAAGGGATTCGTCATCGCATTTGCCGGACGGGTACTGGATGCCTCGCTGCCAAAGTATATAAACTCGCCGGAATCGCCGCTCTACCACAAGAGCTCCGTGCTGTTCGGCCTGGACCTGGCCCTGCCAGCCATCAGGACTGCCAACAGCATGATCATTGTGGAAGGTTATTTTGACCATCTGGCTCTGTACCGGGCAGGTATCCGCAATGTGGTGGCCACCTGCGGAACTGCCCTGACAACAACCCATACGGCCCTGATCAAGCGTCATGCTGCCAAAGCATATACTTTATTCGATAGTGATGCAGCCGGCCGCAAGGCCACCATCCGTTCCATGGAACTGTTTCTGGAGCAGCGCATTCCGGTCTATGTCATTGTCCTTCCGGATGGTGACGACCCGGACAGTTATCTGGCAAAGAACCCGGTCGAGGCCTTCCATGCCTGCCAGGAAAAGGCGCGGCCGGCGTTCGAATTTTACATCCGTTCACTGCTGCAGCAGACACCGCCGGACAGCGTGGACAACAAGGTGCGGGTCATCGATGAACTGGCGCCCCGCTTTCGCAAGATTGCCGATCCTGTCGAGCGAGATCTTTACGAAAAAGAGATTTGCCGGCTGATGGGCATTCCGTCCCACGCCTTCCGCAAACGGTTGGGAGGCATGCCGGTGACCGCCCAGGAACTGCGTACAGGCCAACCGGTCTCGTCCCGTCAGGGAGACCTTCGGCAGGAAACGCTTCTGTCCCTGCTGATCCGCTATCCTGAGGCACGGGGGGAGATCGTCGCTTGCGGCGTCGAATCGTTATTTGACGGCGTGTACCTGGAGCTGGCCCGGCATCTGCTGGCAACCCTGGCAGCCAGTGACGACGAGCAGACGTTGGCCCGTCTGACGGAACAACTTGAGGCACCTGAGCCCAGAATGACCCTCTCGCGACTGCTTGTATCCGATGGCCACCTGGCAGACATCAACTGGCGCGAGGCATTCGATCAATGCAGTCGCGGCAGGGAGAAAAAAGCCCTTGGCTTTATGAAGGACATCGCAGCACGATTGGCGGTTCTTGAACCGGACAGCGATGAATACACGGAACTACTGCAACAGGCTGATGCCCTGCGCACCAGAAAATCGAGACTGTAGTCCCAAGCGGCTGCATTTGAGGTGAAAGAATGGCAAAGAAAAACATGGATGAAGTCAAGCATCTGATCGATCTCGGCAAAGAGAAGGGCTTCCTGACTTTTGACGAGGTCAATGACATACTGCCGCCCGACATTGCCACCGAACACATCGACGATGTCATGGGCATGTTCGGCGATATGGACATCGAGATCGTCGACTCGTCGCAGAAAGTCAAGATCCCCAAGCTGAAGATCGACATGGAGGAAGACGAGGAGGCCGAAGGCGAAGCCGAAGAGGTTGAGTTCGAGCCCGGCTCCATTGGCCGTACCAGCGATCCGGTACGCATGTACCTGCGCGAGATGGGCTCCGTTTCTCTGCTGACCCGGGAGGGTGAAGTAGAAATCGCCAAACGCATCGAAGACGGAGAGCGCGACGTAGCCAGCGTCATCCTGAATACTCCCATAACCATCAAGGAAGTGCTGCTGCTGGGAGAGAAGCTGCGCAAGTTCCAGCTGGGCGCCTCCGAGATCAGCAAAGAGGTGGAAGAAGAGGTACTGGAGGATGATGAGGAGGATGTGGCCAAAGTACGCATTCTCGATATCATCGACTCCATTGCGGCTGGAGATCAGGAGCTGATCGGCATTGCCGAGGAGCTGGAGAACGCCAAGTCAGCGACCAAAAAGAAGGAGATGGAGAAGAAATCAGCCGAGGTCAAGGATCGGCAGGCTGAACTGCTCACATCCTTGCGCCTGAAAGATCGGCACATCAACAAGATCGCCGAACGCCTGAAAGAGCTCTCCTTCAAGGTTGACAGACTCATGAAGGAGATGGTCGAACTGGAGGCAATCATTCCAGACGACAAACTCAAACCGCTGATCGACAAATACCAGAGGGATGAGGACAAGGCTGCGGCCGATCTGAAAAAATTGAAGCTGGATGCCGAGGAAACCGACTTACTGGACAAGCGCCTGCGCAATGCCGCCCGCAAGCTGCTTAAGGTCGAGCAGGAATCCGGTTTCAAGGCCAGTGAGCTCTCCACGGCCCTCAAGGCCATCGAGGAAGGTGAGTGCAAGGCGCGCATCGCCAAATCGGAGCTGATCGAAGCCAACCTGCGCCTGGTGGTCTCCATCGCCAAGAAGTACACCAACCGCGGTCTGCAGTTCCTTGACCTGATTCAGGAAGGGAACATCGGCTTGATGAAAGCGGTGGACAAGTTTGAATACCAGCGTGGCTACAAGTTCTCCACCTATGCCACCTGGTGGATCCGCCAGGCCATCACCCGCGCCATCGCCGACCAGGCCCGCACCATCCGGATCCCGGTGCACATGATCGAAACCATCAACAAACTGATCCGCACCAGCCGGCAGCTGGTGCAGGAAAACGGCCGCGAACCTTCTCCGGAGGAGATCGCCGAACGCATGCAGCTTCCGCTGGACAAGGTGCGCAAGGTCCTCAAAATCGCCAAGGAACCGATATCCCTGGAAACCCCCATCGGTGAAGAGGAAGATTCCCACTTGGGAGATTTCATTGAAGACAAGGCCGTTGTCTCCCCGATCGAGGCGGTGATCAAAGCCAACCTCTCCGAGCAGACCGCCCGGGTCCTGTCGACGCTGACCCCCCGCGAGGAGAAGGTTCTGCGCATGCGCTTCGGCATCGGCGAGAAGAGTGACCATACCCTGGAAGAGGTCGGTCAGGACTTCGAGGTCACACGCGAACGTATTCGTCAGATAGAAGCCAAGGCCTTGCGCAAACTGCGCCATCCCAGCCGCAGCAAGAAACTGAAGAGCTTCGTGGAATAGCGCATGCGGTTCGCACCCCGCCTTTTAAAACCGGTCCTGTTCTGCGCCCTGGTGGTGCTGTTCGGGACCGGTTTTGCCTATTCAGCCGAACAGGATGATTCCGCCCTCTTCGTAGATGCCTTCAACGCCTTCCAGACCAAAGATTACATCCGGACAATTGAACAACTCGATCAGCTCTACCGGCTTTTCCCCGACACCCCCCTGCGAGACGTATCCCTGCTACTGCAGGCCCGGGCGGCCCTCAAATCCGGCAACAGAGAACTGGCGGCCAAAGTGGTCAATCAGTTCCAAGCCGAATTTAGCGACAGCCCCCTGAAAGCGACCATCGAAGACGAGTTATTGAAACTGGGAATCCATCAGAAAAAAGGCGAAAAGTTACAGCCTGACAAAAAGCTGCAGTCGGCGGCTCAAAAGGTTCGCTCCGCTCAATTGCAACAGGGACGCGCAGCCGAGCAGGAGAAGATCGGCAGAGAAAAGGCCGTAGCGGATCATTTATCCCTGACCACGGCCGGGACAGAGCGCAATGAACACGGGCGTATAGCCGCCGAGGTGGCGGACAGACAGGAACTGCGCCGCCGGATTGAGGACGTCAACGATTCACTCAAGCTAAAGGACACCTTCAACTCAAGTCCGTCAACAGTGTCGTGGAAGTTACCTTAGAAAAGTCCTAAAATGATTATCGAGCTATGGCCATGCGGCTCACAACATCACCAGATTATCCCGATGCACAATCACATCCCCATAGCGGTATCCCAGAATTTCCTCAATTTCCCCGCTTCTGTGACCGGCCAGGCGACCGATCTCACCGGCCGAATAGTCCGACAAGCCGCGGGCAAACTCCTTGCCGTCCGGACCGCAAACCCTGACGCAGCCCCCGCGATCGAAACGCCCCTCCACCCGTAGAACTCCTGACGGCAACAGGCTCTTGCCCTTCTTGAGCAGCACATCACGGGCGCCATCATCAACTAAAATCCTGCCGGCCGGCTTGAGGGTATAGGCGATCCAGTGCTTACGGCGGTTAAGGCCCTGGCTGCTGGGCAGAAACAGGGTGCCGACCTCATCACCCCGCATGGCTGCCGCGATGATCCCGTTTTGTTTACCGGGAACCATGATGGTGGCGACACCATTCCGGCCGGCTTTTCTGGCCGCCGCCACCTTGGTGGCCATGCCGCCGGTACCGACGGTGGAACCGGAACCGCCCGCCATCCGCTCTATATCGCGGGTTACGACCTTTACCAGCGGTATCAGTTTGGCAGCGGGGTCTTGGCGCGGGTCGGCGCTGAACAGGCCGTCGATATCGGTCAGGATCAGCAGCAGACCCGCCTCGGCCACATTGGTGACCAGGGCGGAGAGATTATCGTTATCGCCGAACTTGATTTCATCCACCACCACCGTATCGTTTTCGTTGATGATCGGGATGATGCCGAATCCCAGCAGGGCATCCAGCGTAGCGCGGGCATTCAGAAAGCGCTGCCTGCTGGCCAGATCCTCACTGGTCAGCAGCACCTGGGCCACCTTGAGGCCGTGGGGCTGCATGGCTTCTTCGTAAGCCCGCATCAGCCTCGTCTGGCCGATGGCCGCCGCGGCCTGTTTGTGGGGGATGGTTCTGGGCTTTTCGGTCAGCCCCAGCTCACTGCGGCCGGCGGCAATGGCACCGGAGGAAACCAGCACGACCTGCAGGCCCTGTTCGCGCAGGGCGGCGATGTCGATACAGATCCGACCGATGACCGCCATATCCAGAGCGCTGTTTCCACCGGTCAAAACTCCGCTGCCGATCTTGATTACTACCCGCTTGACCGCCTTCAGCAATTGCCGGCGCATTACCACTGCTCCTCGGCCCGGCCCCACAGGCGGCGGGCGATCTCGTCCAGCAGCTCAGACGTGCCCTCGCCGGTGGCCGAGGAAATCGGAAAGACCTTGATGCCCTGGCCTTCAAACCAGGCACGAATCTCGGGAAGTTTTTCCCGGGTCTGGGGCAGGTCGAGCTTGGTTATCACCACCACCTGCTCCTTGGCACCCAGTTCAGGGCTGAACAGGTTCAATTCCCGCGTCACCGCAGCATACTCGGCCAGCGGGTCACGATCCGGCATCCAGGAGATGTCCAACAGATGCAGCAGAATGCCGGAACGCTCCAGATGTTTCAGGAAGCGATGCCCCAGCCCGGCGCCTTCATGGGCGCCTTCGATGATGCCGGGTATATCGGCCATCACAAAGGAACGGCCGTTTTTATAGGGTACCACCCCCAGAGACGGCTTGATGGTGGTGAAGGGATAATCGGCAATCTTGGGACGGGCGGCGGATATCTTGCTGATCAGCGACGACTTGCCGGCATTGGGCAGACCCAAAAGGCCCACATCGGCCATCAGTTTCAGCTCCAGCCGCAGCTTGCGCTCCTCCCCCTCTTCGCCCGGCTGGGCGAATTTGGGCGCCTTGTTGGTGGCAGATGCAAAACGGGCATTACCCTGGCCGCCCCTGCCCCCCTTGAGCAGCGTTACCCGCTGGCCGTTCTCGGTCAGATCGGCCAGATCGTCACCGCTTTCGGCATCCTTGATAACCGTCCCCACCGGCACCTTGATCACCAGATCGGCCCCGGAGGCGCCGTGACGGTCCTTACCCATGCCGTTGTGCCCTTTCTCGGCTTTCTGGTGCGGCCTGTGGCGCAACTCCAACAGGTTCGAAAGCCCGGAGACCGCCTCGAAGATCACGTCCCCGCCCCTGCCGCCGTCACCGCCGTTGGGCCCACCAAGAGCAATGAACTTCTCGCGCCGGAACGATACACAGCCGGCGCCGCCATGGCCGGAAGAGGCAAACAGGGTTACTTCATCGATAAACTTCACGTTGATACCTCATGATTTTCTTGAAAAAACAGATTACTTGCCGTCCAGCCACTGCTGAATCGCCACCAGCCGGGCATTCCAGGCCTCACTCAAACGTTCCTGCAGGAAGGTCTTGAACAGACTGTCAAAGAGCTGCACGCCCTGCTCCAACAGATACATGCGCTCGTAGAAAGCCGCTTCGCGCTCGCTCATCTCTTCCACGGTGTTGTCCCGCTCGATACGCACCTGGGGACACTTGAACGAAGCGAAACCGAAGGTTTCACCTTTCAGCGTCAGTTTCCAAAGGTTTTCGTCCTTTTCCATGCAAATAGTGGCGCTGGTGATCTTCTTGCCCCCCTTGATGGCCGAGATCGCCTCCAGATAGCTGTCCTGGGATCCGGAGACCGACACCTTCTGGATGCCTCCCTCCTCGCCCCCCCCCTGCAGCTGGATACGGTCATCGATCCAGGCCGAGAAACGTTCACCGGCGGTGAAATGGCCTGGGCGACAGACATTGAATTCGCCTTCGCCGTTGAGACCGCGCTGCAGCAGCCAGAGCATGAAATCCCACCCCAGCCACTGGTTATCGCGGATCAGGGCGAGCACCGCGTCGGAATTGGCCTGATTGGCCGCCTCCAGCTTGTCAAGCAGCTGTCCCTCCAGCAGCATGCGGGCCCGGGCAAAGGGGTGAATAGCCAACGGGTGCAGACCTTCGAAGCCCTTGCGGAAGATGTCCTCGAAGCGCTCGATAACCTTGCTCCCCAGACTGAACAGGGTCAACACGCCGCTCTTTTGATCCCAGACTACATCAACCGTTGAAGGGACCGGCAGACAACGGGACATCAGCCGCAACTGCACCTGTTCCTTGATCTCGGCGCGCTTGTTTTTGGGTGTTCGCCGCAGGTTGGGATACTGGGCCAGAAAAGCGCCTTCCTCCCGTGCGGTGTGGGATTTCAGTACCGCCGCCGGAATCTTGCGCTGATCACGGCGCAGGGTGAACACCAGGTAATTGTCGCGCCAGAAGGCAGACAGCGCTTCAAAAGTCGCATCATCGGGACGATCGACCTGGGTCCACCCCTCCGAGAGCTCATCGCTGGAACTCTCGATGGACTGAAAGGCCCGGCCGGACAGCTTCTGTGAAAACCACTGGAACTCATCGCTCTTGGGCAGGTCACCGCTGACGGTGAACTGTGTAATACTGACGGTGTTGGCATAAACGCCCATAATAATTTATACTTCCTTTCTGTATCAATTCGCATGACACTAAGACAACGGAGAAGTATGCCACATTTTGCAGATAATCACCAGAATGTATTCGAGATCAAAGGGAATACCACCTGCAGGCAAGTGGAAAGAAACTGCAAGAATTGATACGTTTGGATGCGGAACAAAAAGCAATTGCTCCGCTGCAGCGGACAAACCGGATCAGGATACACAGCGGCTGAACAGAGCGGGATGAAATGTCTTCTCCAAATTGTCTTCAAAAAAAATCGGGGCGGGTTGTAACCCGCCCCGACGATCATTGTTCGATCTGCATGGCAACGTAATGGATGCTGCCGTCAGGACGCTTGAGCAGCAAACGCACCACATCACCCTTTTTAAGGCCTGCCAGGACCGCGCTGTATTTTTCGATTGTTTCCGGACGCTGGCCGTTGATTTCAATGATGACGGCACCGGCCATGACGCCAACCTCTTCAGCCGGCGACCCCGCTTTCACCTCGGTCACCACCAGCCCCTTGCCTTCTTTGATGCCCAGACGGGTGGCCAGTTCCTTGGTCGACTCCTGGACGGTCAGGCCGATCTTATCGTTTGCGCTGCCATCATTGACCGAGGCTGCAGCCACATTCTCACCATCCTTCAGTTTGCCAACCTTGACATAGACATCCTGCCTGCGGCCATCACGATAGACAACCATCTTGACCCGTTTGTCGATCGGAGTGACCGCCACCAGGCGGGGCAGCTCGTTGCCTTCGCTGATCGACTTGCCATCGTATTCCAGGATAATGTCGCCCGCCTTGAGACCGGCCTTTTCGGCGGGTGTATCCTTTTCGACACTTGCAATCAGGGCGCCTTTTTCAGAATCAAGCCCAAAGGATTTGGCCAGGTCGGCGGTTAGAGGCTGAAACCGCACCCCCAGGTAGCCTCTGGTTACCTTGCCACTGTCGCGCAGCTGGGCGACTACGGATTTGACGATATTGACCGGAATAGCGAAGCCGATACCGCCACCGCCGCCGGCAATAATGGCCGTGTTGATGCCGATCACCTTGCCGTTGGCGTTGAAGAGCGGACCTCCCGAGTTGCCGGGATTGATGGAAGCATCAGTCTGGATAAAATCATCGTAGGGTCCGCTGCCGATAACGCGCCCCTTGGCGCTGACAATCCCGGCCGTAACGGTATGGGAAAGACCAAAGGGGTTGCCGATGGCCATAACCCATTCCCCTACCTCCAGGGTTTCACTGTCCCCCAGTTCAGCATAGGGAAAAGTTTTGCCATTGCTGATCTTGATCAGAGCCAGGTCCAGCTTTTCATCCTTGCCCTTGATTTCTCCTTTCAGTTCACGGCCGTCGGAGAGTTTGACCATCACCTCGTCGGCATCGTTGATCACATGGTTGTTGGTGACGACAAAACCATCGGCACTGATAACGAATCCGGTACCCAGGCTCTGCTCGCGGCGGGGACGTTGCTGGGGCATTTCATCCAGGAAACGGCCGAAAAAATCGTCGAAAAAGTTGTTGAACGGCATCTGCTGCGGCGGCCGCTGGGCGCGCAGTTTGGGCTTGATGTTCTTGACGGTGCGGATGTTGACTACAGTTGGGGTTAGTTTTTTGGACAGTTCCACAAAGTCGGGACTGACCGACTTGGCATTCGATACGTGCGGGACGGCAAGAGCGCAGAGCGCCCCCACGATCACAATACGTACCACAGACATAATTTTCTTTGGCATGTTTCCTGACCTCCCTGGATGCGGTTTGAATTTAAACGAGAGAAGGCGGATCGCACATGTAAGTCACGTCTCCGCCCCTCGACCGTTTTCGAATTCATACCATAACAACCGGACCATCAAAAATCAAGCCCCCCGACTGACGGGATGGCTACACTTCGCGGAGAATGTAACCCTGGCCGCGCACCGTGTGGATCAGCTTGGTGGGGTAATCTTTGTCCACTTTCTTACGCAGATAGTTGACATAAACGTCGATGATGTTGGTAAAGCTGTCAAAGGCGTAATCCCAGACGTGCTCGGCGATCATCGCCCGCGAGAGCACCGTATTGGGGTTGCGTACCAGATATTCCAGCAGACCGTATTCCTTGGCCGTCAGATCGATTTCCTTGCCGCCGCGCCAGACTTTGTGCGAAACCGGATCCAGCCGCAGGTCGGAGAAATGAATCTCGGCACCGCGATCCTGCTCGCCCCGGCGCAAAAGCGCCCTGACGCGGGCGGTCAGTTCGGCAAAAGCGAAGGGCTTGGTCAGATAGTCATCCGAGCCGGCATCCAGACCGGAAACGATGTCCTCGGTCGTCCCTCGGGCGGTCAGCATCAGAACCGGCATCGTCTTTTCGGCTTCACGCAGCTCCCTGACCAATGTCAGACCATCTTTCTTCGGCAGCATCACGTCCACAATCAGCAGGCTGAAATCGCCGGCCAGGGCCTGCTTGAAACCTTCAGCGCCATCATGGGCCACCGAGACCTCATACTGATCTTCCTCGAGTCCGCGCTTGATAAAACTTGCCACTTTTTTCTCGTCTTCTATCACCAGAATCTTCATTTTTTTCTCCTTCCTTAGTTTTGTCGTCCTGCACTATTTCATGGACAGGAAATCCATACGCCGCATTATCTCAGACGATGCTTCCTCAACCGATTTGTTGGTCACATCAATCACCATCCATTCCGGATGCCTGCGGTAGAGCTGTCTGCAGTAAGCCAGCTCGTCCTCGACCAGCTGATAGTCGGCATAGTTGCCGCGGGGGCTCTGGCGCATGTTGATCAGCCGCGAGGCCCGGATTTCCACCAGCCGCTTGGGGTCGATCAACAAACCGACAATCTTGTGCTGATCGATCTGAAACAGTTCCTCGGGCGGATCGATCCCCTTGACCAGGGGGACATTGGCCACCTTATACCCCTTGTGGGCCAGATACATGGAGAGCGGCGTCTTGGATGAACGCGACACGCCCACCAGCACCAGATCAGCCTTATGCAGATAGCGGGTTTCCTGGCCGTCATCATGTTTGACCGTGAAATCCACCGCAGCTATCCGGCGATGGTACTCGGGGTCGATACGGTACAACAGTCCCGGTTTTTCCTTGGAAGGAGCCCCCAGGTAGCGGGAAAGGTTGTAGATCAGGCTGGTAAGCAGATCCACCACCATCAGTCCGTGCTCCTCGGCGATCCGCTCCACGATCTGTGACAGCTGGGGATCCACCAGGGTGTAAACCACCAGACCGGGGTCAAGCACTGCAACCGACATGGCCTGGCGTACATCCGCCTGGTTGCGAATCTGGCAAAGCCGCTGCACCCGAACGTCCTCATCATAAAACTGCGACAAGGCGGCCTTGATGACCCTTTCCGCGGTCTCACCGGTTGCATCTGAAATCACATAGATGATTTTCATTGTTCTGTCTCAGGGTCCTACTTCATTAAGTTACTATTATATTTCTAATTAGAATAAATCATTTTGTCAAGGTTTTTGTTGCCAACATAATGAATTTATGCCAACCTATTAAAATTATAGGAAATTCATTTCAAGGCGGCAGCAAACATGAACGATACCTGGCTGGAAATAGCCTGTGATGTACCCACCGACCTGGCAGATATCCTGGCGGAATATCTGACCGAATTGTCCGGCAGCGGCGTCTGTACCGAAAATCTGAACGTGGATGCCTTTTCCCTCAGTGAAATCAGTCACTCGCCGATCGTTACGATTAAAGCCTATTTCAAGGCAGATGACGATATCGACGTCCGCATGAAGGAGATCAGCGCTTTTATTGAACAACTGGCGGCCGAGCATCCCGGCACCGTCCTGCCGCCGCCCGTCCTGTCCACCGTGCGCAGCGAGGACTGGAGCACCAGCTGGAAAGCCAACTTCAAGCCCTTGCGGGTCGGGCGGCGTCTGCTGATTGTGCCCTCATGGGAAGAGGCCCGGCCGCACCCGGACGACATAGTGCTGCAGCTGGACCCGGGCATGGCTTTCGGAACCGGCGGCCACGAAACGACACGACTCTGCCTGGAACTGCTTGAGAACATCATGGATGAAATGCCGATCCTGCTGACTCCATCGGTACTGGACCTGGGCACCGGCTCCGGCATCCTGGCCATGGCCGCCATTCGCCTGGGGGCCGGGCGGGTCTGTGCCGTGGATATCGATCCCCAGGCGATCGAAGTGGCCCTTGAAAATCTGGCGGTCAACAACATGGCAGACCAGGTGGAATGCAGCACAACCCCACTGGAATCACTTGAGGGCAGCTTCGATGTCATTCTGGCCAACATCCTGGCCGAAGAGCTGGTACGGCTTGCCCCGCAGCTGATCGAACATCTGGCGCCAGGGGGAAAGCTGGTGCTTTCCGGCATCCTGGCCGAAAAAGAGCCCTTCGTCCGCAATGGATTCAGCAGTCAGCCGGTTGAGTACCGCGAGACCCGCCGTGAAGGCGAATGGGTGGCGCTGCTCTACCACAAGGTTGACACCCAGTGAGCGCTCGACGCTTCATAATCAACTCCCGCAGCATCCGCGACGGTTACGCCTCCTTTAATGGAGACCTTTTCAATCACATCGTGCGGGTGCTGCGGCTCGGCACCGGAACCCCCCTGGCACTGGTGGACGAGCAGGGCATCAACTACAATGCTGTCATCGATCAGGTTGACCGGGAGTGGGTTGTCGTTAAAATCAGCGGCAGTCAGCCGGCACCCGACAGCCCCCCTGCCCCGCGCATCACCATCTGCCAGGCCCTTCCCAAAGGAGACAAGACCGAACTGATCCTGCAGAAATGCACCGAACTGGGGGCCCATGACTTCTGGCTGTTCGGCGGACAACGCTCGGTTGCCCGCCTGCGCGAAGATCAGCGCCAGGCCAAACTGGAACGCTGGAACCGCATCACGGCCGAGGCAGCGCGCCAGTGCGGCCGACACAGCATCCCGGCTGTGTCGTGGTTCCCCACTGCAGTGGAGGTGGCCTCCGCCTGCAGCCATGAACTGCGCCTGCTGCTCTGGGAGGGGGAGCGCAGGCAGAGTCTGAAAAGCCTGCTGGCTGATCATGGAAGTCCCGCTGCGGCCATCGTGGTGGTCGGTCCGGAAGGAGGCTTTGACCCACAGGAAGTTGAACTCTTTTCCAGCCGCGGTTTTCTGCCGGTAACCCTGGGTAAGAGAATCCTGCGAACTGAGACCGCTGCGCTTGCTATTGCGGCCATATTGCAGTATATATGGGATGATTTCTGATTACTACCGGTGCGCTTTCAAGAAGACAGACTCGCGACCAGAGATAGTCGTCGCCGGTGAAGTTTTGACAATGCGGCGAGGATACGACGATACATCCGGCAAACTTGGCGATTGAATGCGGCGAGGTACGAGGAGCGGTTGATGAAATGCCCCAAATGTGGATACAACAGCTTTGAATTCTATGATGTCTGT
This sequence comes from Geobacter sp. UBA698, assembly GCA_002298925.1. GTDB lineage: Bacteria > Desulfobacterota > Desulfuromonadia > Geobacterales > Pseudopelobacteraceae > Pelotalea. The sequence continues at coordinate 64,011 of DBMM01000108.1, forward strand.
AAAAAGTGTTCCAATGATCTGAAAGGTTTCAAAGGCACCTTCGGTATAAAGTCCATTGTACTTCCGCAGCAGGCTCGCGCCACCATGGCCAAGTCGCTGATGGCCGCGGCAGCCGTATCGGACCATACCGAGGAAGCGGCCGAGACCGCATCCGACATGTTCTCCTTCGATCTCCCCGAGGAAGAGACCGCTGCTGCCGCGGCCGCGCCCCTGAACGACCCCTTCAGTTTCGCCAGCTCCCCCGAAGACCCGTCGGCCGGGTTCGGAGAATTTTCCTTTGACGAGGAACCGGCCGCGACCAAGGGCGAGGAGGATGTCTTTGCCAACTTGCTGGAGTCAACCTCGCTGGGTGAGGATGATCCCTTTGCCGCCACTGCCAAGCCGGGAGCCATCCCTGCTGCCGGCACAGCACCCGCCAGCACTGCCGGCGAGTTTGATCTGGAAAATTTTTCCTGGGATGAACCGGCCGCAACAACGGTCAGCGGGGAAAAGAAATCCCCAGACGACTTCACCAGCCTCTTCGGAGACGGCGACCACACCAAGAAGTAAACACCCCCCCATGCCAGGCAAGGAAAAGAGCGGGATTCCCGCTCTTTTTCTTTATGGAGAACTGCTGTGTCCCAACGCATCGCCATCCTTCCCGAGAATATCACCAACAAGATTGCCGCCGGAGAAGTGGTCGAACGCCCGGCAGCGGTCATCAAGGAACTGATCGAAAATGCCCTGGACGCCGGCGCCAGCGATATTTCCATCGAAATCACGGCCGGCGGCAGACGCCTGATCAGAATCACGGACAACGGCCACGGCATGTCCCGCGAGGACGCCCTGCTGTCGCTGGAGCGCCACGCCACCAGCAAGATCAGGACCGACAGTGATCTGGACGGCATCCTCACCCTGGGCTTCCGCGGGGAAGCGCTCCCCTCGATCGCCTCGGTTTCGCGCTTCCGCCTGGCCACCCGCGAAGCCGACAGCCTGGAAGGCACCGAAATCACCGTCGAAGGGGGCCGCGTGCGGGATGTCAGGGCCTGCGGCATGGCACCCGGCACGGTCATCAGCGTCGAACAGCTCTTTTTCAATACACCGGCCCGTCTGAAATTCATGCGCAGCGCCGAAACCGAAACAGGCCATGTGGGTGACAGCGTGACCCGCATGGCCATCTCACGCCCCGATGTGGCCTTCTGCTGCACAAGCGAAGGGCGCGAACTGTTGCGGGTACAGCGGGGGGACCTGCTGCGCCGGCTGGCGCAGGTGTTGGGCAAGGAGACCGCCGCCGATCTGCATCCGGTAACCATCTCAGCGGATGGCATCGCCATCAGCGGCTACATCTCCGGCCCGGCTGCCGTCCGCTCCACCACGGCTGCCATGTTTACCTACATCAATGGCCGCTTCGTACGCGACAAGGTCGTGCAACACGCCATCCTGCAGGCCTACCGCGGGGTGATTGACCGGGGGCGCTACCCGGTAGTGGCGCTGTTCATCACCCTGCCCCCCGGCGAAGTGGATGTCAACGTCCACCCCACCAAGCACGAGGTGCGCTTCCGCCGCCAAAGCAACGTGCATGACACCATCCAGAGCGCCATTGAAGAGGTCCTGCGGCGCTCCCCCTGGCTGCCGCAGAAACAGGAACAGGCCATAGCGGCTGCCGTTTCAACGGCCACCTCCGTCAGCCAGGCCTACCGCGAGCGCATCGCAGCCGCGGCCCAGGCTTCGCTGGAACTGCCCCGGCGCGAAAAACATTATCAGCCGGCCGCCCTGGCCAGCCAGCCCGACAGCCCTGCCCCCCTCGTCAACGGGATCACAGCCGCCGTGATTGTCCAGGAATCCACCACCCCCTTCCAACCGGAAGCGGCACCCGTCGCCTCGCAGGGCTTTTTCTCCTCACTGGCGGTCATCGGCCAGTTCCACGCCGAATACATCCTCTGCCAGGCCGCCGGCGAACTGGTCATCATCGATCAGCACGCCGCCAGCGAACGGGTCGCCTTTCAGCGCCTGCGCCGGCAGTACGAGGCCAGCGGAGTTGAATCCCAGCGCCTGCTCTTTCCCGAAACGGTGGAACTCTCCTTCAGCGAAGTGGCTGCCGCCCAGCGCTTCAGCAGCGATTTGACCCGCATCGGCCTGGAACTGGAACCGTTCGGCGGCAACACCATCATCGTCAGCGCCCTGCCGCGCCTGGCCGCCAGCCGCGACACCGTTCGACTGGTGCGGGATCTGCTGGGCGAGTTGACGCAGCTCGGGGCCAGCGGCGCCTTCCGCGAGGCCCAGGACAGCCTGTTGGCCCGCATCGCCTGCCACAGCGTGGTGCGCGGCGTCCACAAACTGGAGCAGGGGCAGATCACAGAACTGCTGCGCAGCATGGATGAAACCGACTTCGCCGCCAGCTGCCCCCACGGCCGTCCGGTCTCCCACAGCATTACCCTGGCGGAACTGGAAAAGATATTCAAGCGGACATAAGGATCAGATCAATCCGGAAGATGGGTTGGGGAAAACGAGGGTATAACGGATTGAGATAACACGCCGGAATTATCCGGTTATCAAACGGTCATTTTGTAAAAAACCTGATGGCCGCCACGACGACATCAAGCAGCTCGGGCTCCTTGTAATTCAGGATTCCCCCGGGTGAATCCAAATCGGGATATCCTCCTGCTCCAGCTGATTGCGCCTGTTTTTTGCGTTGTTCCCGCTCCGCTTCCACTTTGAGCTGTTCCCGCCGTTCCTGATCAAGCAGCTTTCCGCCCGCCTTCATCCATTCGAACAGATGCCTGAGCTCGCCGCCGTCCAGCCAGACGCCGTGCTGTTTGCAGCTATCGACAATCACGCCGCTCCTGGCCCCATAATTGACGCGGTTCATGAGTCGGGAACAGACCGGACATTTGATATAACTGACAGGATAATCGCCGGACTGCCTGATGGTGCAGATGCTGTCCAGCCTGGTTCGGTTAATGCCGAATACATTGGAAACAGTCCCTTCCAGCAGCGTTTCCAGTTCACCCGGATCGAAAAAAAGTCCCAGACATACATCGCAGCGCTCGATCAGGAATTTGCCGTCCAGCTTCAGATCGATGGTTTGCAGCCTGATGCCGCAGCGCGGGCAGACCCGCTCCGATTCGATCTCGTGGGTCGTGTTGTAATGAACCCCTTTCAGGTCGACATCGTTTCTGCTGCCGCAGTATTCACATCTGATCGAGTCCGGCGGCAGCGGTGCCGAACAGTTGCAGCAATTGGGCACAGCCCCTCCTCGTTGGCAAAGCTGAAATCAGCACATCCTACAGAATCACTACGGCAGCGGCGGTGGCGTTGTCCTGAACAACTCTTCAAATTCCGGCAACTGCCCGATTGCGCTCCACTGGGGCATGCCTTCCTTCCACAGCAGGGTTTCGGCGGTTATGGCCCCCCTGCGAATATAGCCAATGACGGCGTCTTTCACAAAAGGTCCGGCCTGCTTTCCGTTTTTGGCAACATAATACCTGGCAGCCGTTTCAGCCTGCTCAAGCGGCGGCGGAGTCGGAGCCCCGTGCAGTGACTGCTGCGGGGTGGCCATCACCTTACCCAGCTGATTGGCCATGGCAAAGCCCATCCCCATGCCCACCCCGGCGGCCGCGTCACCGCCCGGATTTTTTGCCGCCGCCTCCATGGCGGAGGCGCTCTGGAACTTGAGATAGTCGTCCAGACTGCCGATGATGCCCATGCTGCTCTTCTTGTCCAGGGCTGCTTCCACCTCCTGGGGCAGGGCGATGTTCTCCACCAGCAGCTTGGTCACTTCCAGGCCGTATTCCAGAAATTCCGGTGCCAGCTTCCCGGCCAGGGAAGCCGACAGTTCATTGTAACTGGCGGACAGGTCGAGCAGCGGGATGCCGCACTCCCCCAGCAGGTCGGCGAATCTGGCCACAATCAGGTTTCTGAGCTGCTCGGACACATTTTCGACCGTGAAATGGGCGCCGGTGCCCACGATTTCCCGAATGAATCTGGCCGGGTCCTGCACCCGCACAACATAGGTCCCGTAGGATCTGAGCCGCAGCGGCCCGTACTCCGGGTCGCGCAGAATGACCGGATTGCTGGTACCCCACTTCAGGTTGGTGAAATTGCGGGTGTTGACAAAAAAGACTTCCGCCTTGAACGGGCTTTTAAAACCGTATTTCCACCCCATCAGGGTCGAGAGAAGCGGCAGGTTCGAGGTTGACAGCCGGTGCCGGCCGGACGGAAACACATCGGCAATCCGGCCCTGATCCACAAACACGGCCGCCTGGGACTGCCGCACGATCAGCTGCGCGCCGTACTTGATCTCGTTTTCATAGCGGGGAAACCTCCAGACCATGGTATCGATGGAATCGTCGTTCCATTCGATGATATCCAAAAGTTCCGCTTTGGCTTTTTCCCATAACGACATGTCCGTCTCCCTTTTCCGTGGATTGTGAACGCATTGCAGCCCTGATGCCGAGATGGCGTCTCTGAGCCGGGCTCCATTGCCGTGCCGGCTAATTTTCTCACACATAGCATATTTCGAAGATTTTTGCTAAACTTTGCACTGGACTTCGGCTACCCGCCAGTTGCCTCGCCAGCGAGCGGTTCAACCGGTCCCGATTACATCTCGGCAATTCAATTAACTTGAGTACAGCGAAACCAAAAATACTTTGCTGTTGCAAGACCCAAATGGTATAAATTTTCATTTAAGTTTTTTCAGCATTGTCACCAGATTTACATCAGCAAACATGGAGGAGTCGAAATGAAACGCAAAATTACATGCATTATGGTCCTTTCCGTTGTTGCATCAGTTATCTGCATGACCACATTACAACAAAACGCCGAGGCCCGCGCCGGCGGCAGCCGTTCCATTGGCAGCCGCGGCACCCGCAGCTATTCGCAGCCGGCCTCGCCTTCCTCCCAGCCCAGACCCTCTCAGCCGATACAGCAACCCTCGGCCCCCTCCCCCTTTCAATCACCGCAACCGGCTGGCGGCGGCTTTCTGCGCAGCATGGCCGGCGGCCTCGCCGGCGGATTGCTGGGCGGCATGCTCTTCCGCAGCCTCGGTTTCGGCGGGGGCGGTGCCGGTGGCGGCGGAGGAATCGGACTGTTCGAGATCATCCTGCTCGGCGGGATTGCCTACCTGATCTACCGCATGGTCATGAAACGGCGCCAGGCAGCCCCTGCGGGCCAAAGCGGCTACAACTACGTCGAACCGATTCCACACCAGCAGCCGTCCCAACTCCAGTCAGCTCCGCCGGCTGACGTGGCGACCGGCCTGGCCCACATCAGACAGATGGACGCCTCCTTCGACGAGCAGCGCTTCACGGACAGCGTCATGGACCTGTTTTTCAAGATCCAGGGCGCCTGGATGAACCGTGACCTCGCTCCGGTGGCAAACCTGCTGACCCCGCAGATGCACCAGATTTTTCAGACCGATATTGACAATCTGCTGCGGGAACACAAGATCAACCGGCTGGAAAACATCGCCGTCCGTTCTGTGGAGATCGCCGAAGCCTGGCAGGAGGCCGGCCAGGACTACATCACCACCCTGATCTATGCCAATCTGCTGGACTACACCACCAACGACAGCACCGGGCAGGTGATCGAGGGGAGCAAGACCGATCCGGTCAAGTTCGAGGAATACTGGACCGTGACCCGTCCGGTGGGGGGCAATGCCTGGCAGCTTTCGGCCATTGACCAGAAACAGGGCTGATACCATCTTTTCGAAACCATGCCACTGATGCTGACACTGCCGCAGCTGTTTCTGGCCGGTCTGGGGGCCGGCCAGTTCATCGGCGCCCCCATCGGTGCGCACATGGTGGTTTCAAAAGGGACACGCTTCATCCGCCCGGTTTTCATCTCCATGGTGCTGGCTGTCACCGCCCGCCTGATTTGGCAAAACTTTCACTGACCGTTCTGACTGAACCAACCTGCAGATTACCGAGGTTTACATGAAAACCATCCTGATCGCACTGCTGCTGGCCCTGCCACTGCTAACAGGCGGCTGCTCCGGCGAGAAGAAAGCCGCCGAACTGCTGGAAACCGCCCATTTCGAGGAAAAGCAGAACAACCGCGAGCATGCCGTCAAACTCTATGACGAGATCATCGGCAAATATCCCGGCTCACCGGCCGCAGAAGCCGCCCGGGAGCGCCTGAAACATCTGAAGCAGTAAATCGCCCATGTCCCTGCCCCGTGTTTCCATCCTCATGCCGGTGCGCAACGAGCAGTGCTATCTGCCGGCGGCCATCCATTCGCTCTTCCGCCAAAGCATCTCAGACTGGGAACTGATCGTAGTTGACGATGGCTCCAGCGATGCCACCCCAGTCATCCTGGCCGGATTTGCCCGACAGGACCGGCGCGTCAGGGTCATTCGCCGGCCGGGCGGAGGGCTGGTGACGGCCCTGAATGAAGGACTGGCCGCCTGCCGGGCCCCGCTCGTGGCACGCATGGACGGAGACGACATCTGCCACCCCCGGCGGCTGGAGCTTCAGGCCGCTTACCTTGAGGCCAATCCCGGCACAGGTCTGGTGGCCTGCGGCTTCCGCCATTTCCCGCGAACCGGCCTGAAACAGGGCATGTCGACCTATGAATCCTGGCAAAACAGACTGGATGGTCATGAGCGGATCATGTCCGACCTGTTTGTGGAATCGCCCTTCGTGCACCCCAGCATCATGACCCGCCAGACTCTATTGACCGGCCTGGGCGGATACCGCGACATGGGCTGGCCCGAAGACTACGACCTTTGGCTGCGCATGGCCAATGCCGGCACCACCTTCTTCCGCCTGCCGCAGACTATTTTTTTCTGGCGCGACCACCCCGAACGGGCCACCCGCACCATGGACGAGTACAGCACGGCCGCCTTCCGCTCCTGCAAGCTTCACCACCTGCGCCACGGTTTTCTGAGGAACGAGCAGAGCGTCATGGTTGCCGGCGCCGGACTGGAGGGGCGCGCCTGGCAGCGCCTGCTGGCTGCCATGGATATCAAGGTGTCAGGCTGGCTGGATGTGGACCCGCGCAAGGTGGGACGCATGCTGCATGGCGCACCGGTCATGCACCCGACCGAACTGCCACGGCAGCGGGACAGGATGCTGGTGGCCATCGGTGTGCGCGGTGCCCGGGAGCAGTTCCGGGAACTGGCGAAGCCCCTGGGACTTGCTGAGGGGGACGACTATATATGCGTGGCCTGACAGAAATCAGCCGCCTGCCATCATCAGCAGACAGCTAACTGATCTGAAAAACAGGGAATAACCGACAGGAGTGGTTTTGCATGGCATTAAACAGAGAAGAACTGGCACTGGAGATGATCGAAGCGGAATGGAACAGCCTGCGGGCCCACCTGGAGCGGGGCGGACTTATCGTCGTCGCTGCCGAACTTGACCTGATCGATGTTGCCCTGAAAGTGGCCGGCGATGATGCCGCCGCCATCGGCAGCTGGATCAGCGCAGGCCAGCTGGCAAAACCATCCGCCCCGCAGATTAACCAGTGGGATGCCGACAAGCTAAAATGCTTCAGAATGCTGATCGTCAGCCCCTATGTCCTGATTCAGGAATAGCCCTGTCTCAGGCAATAGTGATTGCCGGAAAACCACCATATTTCAAGACCAGCCTATATCCAAAAATCCAAACCGAAACACCACCACACCCACTCCTTACTTATGATCCAAACCTTCCTGCTGATCCAAGCGCCCCAATCAACATAAAAAAAGCTGAAAGATATTGAGCGAAAATTCTTCGCACATGCTGTCCTTAATCACACAAAAGCCATGTTTACCGTCCGGAAAGGCCAGAACGTGTTCCTCCCTGTCGATGGTACCTTGCAAAAGGATGCCAGCAGTAATGATCTCCTAAAAAATCATGGTAAAAATACTCTGGGCGGATGGTACAATTGCTTTACAGTCCCCACTGGAAGCAGTTACGCAACGATGACTGCCAGCGTGAGCGGCCTTTTGCCCTCAGTTCGCCGTCAGTCAACGTTTTTTTTCAAATCATAAGGATCTGCCATGACCATCATCGACAGACAAGCTCCCATCCTCGTCACCGGGGCCACCGGCTACATCGGTGCCCGCCTGATCCCCCTCCTGCTGCAGGAAGGGTATCGGGTCAGGGCACTGGCCCGTACCCCGGCCAAAATCGGCAATCGGCCATGGTCAGCACACGGGAATCTGGAGGTCCTGAAGGGGGACGTTCTCGACCGCGACGCCCTGACAGCTGCCTGCCGAGGGTGCAGTGCCGCCTATTACCTGGTCCATTCCATGGATCAGAGCAGTAAGGACTTTTCCAGCACCGACCGTGAAGCCGCCTTCAACATGATCTCCGCCGCCGAAGCCGGCGGACTCGAACGGATCATCTATCTCAGCGGACTGGGCGAGGAAGACGAGCTCTTGAGCGAGCATCTCAGTTCGAGATCCGAAGTGGCCGCCATCCTGCACAGCGGCAAGGTTCCGGTTACGGTCCTGCGGGCCGCAATGATCATAGGTTCGGGCAGCGCCTCATTCGAAATTCTCAGATACATCGTGGAGCGGGTACCGATCATCGTCACTCCCCGCTGGATCGATGTCCCCTGCCAGCCGATCGGCGTCCGCAACACTCTGCGCTACCTAATCGGCTGCCTCGAATGTGAACAAACGGTCGGAAAAACCTTCGACATCGGCCAGGAGCAGGTGGTTACCTATCGGGAGCTGATGCATATCTTCGCCGAGGAGGCCGGCCTGCCCAAGCGGTTGATTCTAGCGATCCCCATGCTGCCCCCCCGTTTGAGCTCATTCTGGATACAGCTTTTGACGCCGGTACCGGCGGTTCTGGCCCAACCCCTGGCGGAAGGATTGCGCAACAAGGTGGTCTGCCGCGACACCCGCATCCGCGAACTGATCCCCCAGGAACTGTTCGACTGCCGCAAGGCAATCCAGCTGGCCCTGGTGCGGGTCCGGGAGCATCGGGTCGAAAGTTCCTGGACCGATGCCGGCAAGATCCCCCCGGTGGAATGGAGCACTCCCGGCGACCCGGCCTGGGCCGGGGGCACCATGTATGACGACTCGCGCCAGATCCTGGTGGATGCATCCCCGCAGGATCTCTGGCGGGCCGTCATCAGCATCGGCGGTGACGCCGGCTGGTACTATGGCGACTGGCTCTGGAGAATCAGGGGCGTTCTCGATCAGATGGTGGGAGGAGTCGGACTGCAGCGGGGACGACGCTGCCCCCTCGAATTAGCGCCGGGCGAAGCCCTGGATTTCTGGCGGGTGGTCGAAGTCGACAAGCACCAGCGACTGCTGCTGGTCGCCGAGATGAAGGTGCCGGGGGAAGCGACCCTCGAATTCATCCTGGAAGAGATTACCCCCGGCAAGACTCTGGTAAAACAGATTGCCCGCTTCCTGCCCCACGGTTTTCTGGGTCTGATGTACTGGTATGCCGTGACACCGTTTCACGATTTTATTTTCGACGGGATGCTGAAGGGAATCGCAAAGACCGTCTCCAAACCGGTCATCTACGGTCCGGAAAAGATGTCCGGGCTGGTCAAGTTGATTGAGAATCTGAAAAAATTAGATTCTTTTGACACATAGCATTGCCCTGATTTTCCAATTCATTTGCAGTTGACTAATTAATCGGGAGTCCTTGTTAAATGATCTGCCCTTACTGTAAGGAAGACATTCTTGACGGTGCCATCAAGTGCAAGCATTGCGGATCAATGCTCAACCTTGATCCAGCCAATACTATCAACATCGACAGCATAACCACAGACGAAATACGGGCATTTGTGGGCACAAACTCGTACTACTACATCCAGAACTTCTCAAAGTTCACAATCACCGGCAGAGAGGAGTTCTGTGCCACCTGGAACTGGTCCTGTTTCGGCTTCACCTTCCTATGGATGTTGTACAGGAAGATGTATTTCCTCTCCATAATCACGTTTGTCGTGTTCTGCCTGCCCGGAATCAATATCCTTCTGCATATCGCAGCAGGGGTGATCGGCAACTACCTCTATTACAAACATGCGAAAGACAAGATACTGGAAACACGGGCGTCCCAAACCCCGCAAAATTATGTTCAGGTGCTGCAGGAGATTGGCGGCACCAATCGCTGGGTGATCACACTGGGCATCATCCTCGCTATTTTTACGCTAATACTCTTTGCACTCTTCTTCTCCACCATCATCGCAACAATGGGGCGGATCGTTGAGATCACGATTTAGGGAGCAAGCTACGTGTCGTTCATCCGCTGGCCTGCTCGTCGCTGGTCATGAATAAACCCGGGGACGGCTCGCCGTCCCCAGTCAGATGCTGTTACCAGTTGAACAGGGTATCCAGCTCCTCATCCGTCACCGAAAACACCTGGTTGTGTGGTGTGACCGGATCGGTGTAGAAGAAGCGCGGCAGACGGTCGTGATGGCTTGTAAAGCCGGCCCGCGTATTGAAGTCGCGCTCGGCCGCGAGCACCTTTTTGCCGAGAGCTACCACGTCATCGCCGGTCATTGTTATCCCATGGAACGAGCCGAGCATGTCCAGCAGGGCCTGGAAGGTCTCGGGCTGGTCCATGATGGCCATGGCTATGAACAGGCACATGCCGGTGGAGTCGATGGCAGCCGTGGCGATCTGCAGGTTGCGTGACAGCTCCACCTGCCCCTCGCTCTTGAGCGGATCAACGTCTCCGCCGATCTTGAGGATATTGGTGGCGATGGCGTAACCGATGGTGTGATCGGCCCCCTGGGTGGAGGTGGCGTAGGTGACGCCGATGCCCTGGATCGGGCGGGGGTCGTAGGCCGGCAGGGCCTGCCCCTTGACGACCGGTACTTTTTCCACGCCGAAGACCTTGCCGCTGATCTCGGCCCCGCAGCCCAGCACGCGCCCCAGCGGTGTGCCCTTGCCGACCTCCTCCACCAGCCGGATGGCACCTTCACGGTCGCCAAAGGGTATGATGCCCGCATCCATGGCCACACCGATGGCAACCCCCATATCGATGGTGTCTACGCCGATGTTGTCATCCATGAAATCCAGCCTGGCCACGGTATCCAGATCATCGATGCCGCAGTGGCCGCCATGGGACCAGACCGTTTCGTACTCGGGCTGCTTGGTGACGTAGTTGCCATCCTTGTCGTTGAAGATGCCGGAACACTGTATGACGCAGCCGCGATGACAGCCGTGGGTAGCGGAACCACCGCGCTTGATCTCCATCTCAGCCAAAGCCTCACCGGAAATCCTGGCAGCTCCTTCGAACACCCCTCCCTTGAAGTTACGGGTCGGATAGCCGCCGGCTTCGTTCAATACGTTGGTCAGGACGTTGGTGCCGTAGGCCGGCAGACCCTCGCCGGTGACCGGATGCTTGCGCAGCCCCTCAACGAACTTGCGGTTGGCATCGCGGTAGCCGTCAGGATCCTGGGGTGGACGCATCTTCATGCCGGCATCGTCCAGGATGATCGCCTTAACCCTCTTGGCACCCATCACAGCGCCGACACCACCTCTTCCGCAGTGCCGGGTCGGGCGCAATTCGGGATCGGTGCAGGCGATGGAGGCCGCCAGCAGTTTGCGCTCTCCGGCCGAACCGATGGACATGTAGGCCACCTTGTCGCCGTACTCAGCGCGCAGTTTCTCGATAACCGGGTAGTTGTCCAGCAGCTTCAGGCTATTGTCGACGATGACCTGGATGCCGTCCTTGTTGATGTATATCTTGTAGAGATCGTCACCGTGTGGCTTCCCCTCCAGGATGAGGGCGGCGTAGCCCAGTCTGGCCAGTACCTGGGCGGCCTGGCCGCCGGCGTTGGACTCCTTGATGGTGCCGGTCAAGGGGCTCTTGCAGCCAACCGACAGCCTTCCGGTCATGGAGCCGGTGGTGCCGCTCAACATGCCGGGGGCAATCACCAGTTTGTTTTCGGCACCCAGGGCGTGGGCCAGAGGATGAACCTCGGCTGCGATGACAAGCGACGTCATCGCCCTGCCCCCCAGCCCGGCGTACTCACCGAGACCGGCAACTGTCACCTTCGGCCCGCCTGCGGCCCCCATGTCAATCCGTGCGATCTTGTCCATACCTGTTCTCCTTTTTCAGTTTTTTTGGCATCGTTTTCTCGCGAAAATATGTGCGGTCACCCGGGCACAGGCGAAGGAGTTCCCCCAGAGATTATCCGAAGTCTTCACCCCTTCCAGATCGCGCGGGCTCCCGGAAGCGGCATAGGGGTAGCGCTGGCCGTGATCCAGCTGTATTTCACCCTCCGGAACGAGGTCGTCCGCCAGCACACCCAGCACACCGGGGATCGATGCCGGCAGCAGATTTAAATTCCCGGGATGCCCGGCAGCGACGATGGTGCAGCCGGCATCCATGACATCGCGGCATGCCCTGCTGAGGAGATCGGAGCCGGGACCGGGGGACATTCCCAGGCTCAGGTTCAGGATTGAGCATCCCTCGGCTGCGGCCCGCAACATGGCCCGCGCCACCAGGGATGGATAGGAGCTGAGATCCTGCTCGAAGACCCTGACGGCAAAGATCGCCACATGGGGAAGCTGCTGGCGCAGGATGCCGGCCACGGCGGTGCCATGGCCGACCAGATCGCGAAAATCATCGTCTTCCCGAATCCGGCCGTCGCCATCCAGATAGATGCGGCAGCCGGTCACGCCGCCCCTGATGTGGGAGTGCCAGGGATTGACCCCGGTATCGATCACCCCGATACGGGTCATCGCCGTCTGTCCGCCGCATATTTGAGCGTGCGGACCTGATCGAGCATGACCAGATTCGAGGCTGCCTGCCGTATTGCGGCACCGTCAAGCTCGGCGGCCAGTTCCCGGCTGTCAACCTGACGGAGACCTCCCGTTTTCATCAGATACAGGCGGTCGAAGTCCTCCAGGCCGTGCAATCGATGGGTGATGACCATGAAAGTCCGTTCAGGGAAACGGCTGAACAGATTCCGCCGGACCTTGGCCTCGGTGTCCGGGTCCAGCGCCGAAAAAGCCTCGTCCAGCACCAGAATCCCCGGATTGCGCAGGATCAGCCGGGCCAGACCGATCCTTTGGCGCTGTCCGTCGGAGAGCACCAGACCCCGGCCGCCGATGACCGTGTTGTAGCCATCGGGCAGCCCGCAGATAAACCCGTGGGCTTCTGCCAGAGCGGCAGCTGCCTGCATTTCCCCATCGCTGATCACCCGGATGCCATAACTCAGATTCTCGGCAATCGTCGCGTGCAGCAGAAACGGATCACAGCCGGCATAACCCAGATTAGCCTGAGAATCGTGAAGAGCTGCCCCAACCACAACCCGTCCCGAGTGAGGCGTACGAAGACCGAACAGCATCTGCACCAGGGTCGATTTGCCGGCCCCGGACGCTCCGAAAACCGCTATACGTTCTCCCGCTGAGACTTTCAGCTGTACCCCGTTCAGAACCTGCGGAGATCCGGCATAGGCGAAACTGACGTTCTCAAGAACAATCTCTTCCGGTTCAGCAATATCTTGAATTGTCGGAACAACCGATGCCTCGCCTGCCAGCACTTCGGCCACCCGTTCCAGGCTGACCCGTGCTTCCTGAAGGTTGCGCACCAGCCCCAGCATCCCCATGGCCGGGCTGACCAGTCGCCCCTGGTACAGCATAAAGGCCACGAACGTTCCCAGGGTTATGGTGCCGCTTTCGATCAGTCGCCCCCCCAGCAGGTAGATCCAGGCCAGGCTGGCGGTCAGTGCCAGGGCGGGGAATCCTGAAGCGGCGGAATCGAGGGTCTGGAATTTCAGTAACCGCTGAACGAGGATGTTATTGCAGGCTGAAAAGGATTGCTGATCTTGGGTCTGGGCTTGATGGAGCCGCACGGCCCGCAGGGCGCCCAGGCGTTCGGTGAGGAAATGGGACAGGTCGACCATGGCATCGCGCACTACTCGGGTTCCCCGCTCTACAGGTCCGCGGAACGCCGTTGTAATCACTAGAGCAGCGAAAATCCCCAGAAAACTCCACAGAGCCAGGGCAACCGACAGATGCAGCAGGATGGCGGCGGCAACAAACAGGAATAGCAGGTTCTGGAAGAATCCCAGGAAGCCGTCCACCAGCAGTGTCTGGATCTTTGTGATATCGGAACCGAAACGGCTCAGCAGGTCACCCTGGCGGTACCGCTCCATCTCCGCCAGCGGTGCATGCAGGCATTGGGCAAACAGCCGCTCCCTGAGCTCCACCAGAACCCCGGCCGAGAGCCTCGTGTGGACCAGGCGGGTACAGGCCCCCAGGACCAGATCGGCAACGGCCAGTCCCAACAGTGCCATTGCAATGCGCGGCACCAGGGCAAAGTTCTGTTTTCCGACCACGGAATCGATGAAGGTCTTGCCGATCAGCGGCGATGCCAGGGATGATGCGGCACTCGCCAGGCCGAGCAGGAACAGGGCGCCGATCAAAGCGCCTTTCCCCCGCAGATGCCGGCTGAAAAGCCCCACTCCGCTCAGCATATGGATTCCTTCTGCTCCCACAGGTCCGGGTAATAGCACAGATGCCGCTCTTCGCACATCTGGGGAGAGCCGCGCAGAGCGATGACGGCCTGACGGATTTCCGCCGGGCCTGATCCTCCCCGGGCGAGACGCAGCGACAGGGCGGCTATCCGCACCGAGGCAACCTTGCGAGACAGGGAGGCTTCCCTCCCGACCACCTTGAAACTGGCGATTCCCGACCTGAGCAGGCGGGGGATCGCGCACAACCCGCAGGGGCCCAGCGGATAGTCATTACCCGTTCGGCAGCCGCAATGATTGAGCGTCCACTTCCAGAAGGCGTACCGCTCCAGCGTCTCGGGGGAAACCCCCTGCGTCCCCTCCCCGTCCATGGTACAAAACGCTCCGGCGGCATGGGTCGTGGCGCAGAGTCCTTCCTCGAAGACGCAGCCGTCATTCAGCAGAAAGGTCTCGAATTCAAGGCCGGGGATCAGAACAGCCTCTATTTCGTTCAGGGTCAGATGGCGGGGGAGAATGATCCTGCGTATGCCCAGGTCCAGGTAGAACCTGGCCGATCCGGCATTGATGCAGGTCGCCAGGCTCGACAGATGGAGGCGTGCCCCCTGGCCCGCCTCGACCAGTGCCAGCAGCAGCTCCATATCCGCCACGATCAGCCCGGCCGCTCCCTTATCCAGAAGAGTCGCCCCGAAGTCAGCCAGCAACTCCACCGCACCGGGCGGGTAATAGGGCGCATTGAGTGCCACATACACCGGACGTTTGCCGGCGCCAGTGATGATCCGTTCGAAATCGTCAAGATCCGGGACCCCGGCCGACTGCGGCGCGCGCCGGTTTGCCCACGCCAGGCCAAAGCGCGACACCCAGCCGGGTGGCGTCAACCCGCAGAAGAACTCATCCGCGCCGGCTTCCAGCAGCGGAGCAACCTCGTCTGAATGTCGCAACGGCGCCAGGATCTTCACGCTGTCGGCCTTTCATGGAGAACGATGCGGTCGGCCTGTTCGATGTGAACTTCGGCCCGGAATCGGGGAACTTCAAAAAAAACTGTATTGCCGGCCCGCCAGAGCGGCAGATCCGTGTCCGACCTGTCGATCCGATGCCACGCCCCCCGGCACAGGCCGCTGCAGGAGGTACCCAAGCCTTTGGTAAAGCATTCGTCGATCGTCCGGGCGTGATCCGCCTTGATCAGGCAATTCCTGCTGCTGGCCGCAAAGGCGTAGGGAAGATACAGGACGCGCTGCATGCCATCAGTCCCATCCCCGAGAAAACCACCCTCCAGGTCGGCATCGGTCTCAACAGCCGACACTCCCGATTGTGCCAGAAATGATCGCATCCGGCCTCCACGGTCTCCGGAAATGCTTTTGGAATCCATCACTTTTTCCATCAGCCGCGGGTCGCGAAGACCGCGATTCATCAGCCGCCCCGCGCGACGTTTGAGCCGGGGAAAAGAGTCCCGCAGCAGAGTGGCGACTCCCCAGTCGTTGAAGACCACCGCCGGCACATCTCCGGCAACGGAAAGGGAAGCCAGCAGCTGTGCGATCCTTGCCAGTCCGCCAGGAGTGGCCACAGGCGTCAGCAGCACCGCCTCGATTCCGGCGTCACCGGCATGGGCACAGTACCGTGCGACCTGTGTCGCATCGGGCAGCAGGTCGGCGCAAAACTCCGACCCGAAATAGATGGCCCGCAACGGACCTGGCGGAAGTATGTCCCGCCAGGAGGCCCTGCACACCTCCCGCGGGTCATTAGGCAACAACCGGATATCGTGAACGTGGATTCCGTATTCCATAGCTGAACCGGCTACAGGGTCAACCTGCGCAGCAGCATGCCGTCGGTCGACATTTCAAGGGTTTTTACGATCTTCAATGATTCCGCATCGTAAATCGTGATGGTCGGTCCGCCCTGGAGATAGATCTTTTTGCCATCGGCGCTGGTCATGACACTGAATGTCGTGCCGGTAGGAACAACTTCAGTATTGGTAATGGTCTGGCTCGCCAGGTCGATCACGTACAGTTCGTCCATATTGGCGTAGGCCTTTTTCATATCCGGCGAGTAGAGGGCACCGTAGACCATCATCGGATTCTTTATGGGGGTTTCGGTAATCTTGCCTGTGTTGGTGTCGATACTGAGGAGTCCCGGAGCCTCGCCGATCCAGTACGGCAGGAGCGCCACCCCGTTATTTTCGGCTGCATAACTGAAGAGCGGCAGGATGTTCATCTTTTTGTCAAACATGGAATGAATGCCGGCTGTTTTCATTTCTTTGCCGGAGACATCGATCAGGTAGACGTCCAGCCCGACCGCATAGATTGTCTGACTATTTTTAGCATAGGCCAGGTAACATACACCGAAGGGGACCTCGATACTGCGCAGGATTTTCCCGCTTTCGAGATCGATCTGGGCCACCGTCGGCTGACCGACAACGACTTCACCCCTGTCGGTCTTGCGTGAGAAGAAGTGGACGTAGGCGGT
Source organism: Geobacter sp. UBA698 (assembly GCA_002298925.1). Taxonomy (GTDB): domain Bacteria; phylum Desulfobacterota; class Desulfuromonadia; order Geobacterales; family Pseudopelobacteraceae; genus Pelotalea. Next base: position 80,827 of record DBMM01000108.1, read on the forward strand.
TTTGCCGTCCTCAGCCAGATCCATGCCGAAAACGAAGCGCTGCCAGCCGCCATAGTGCATGTCGATGGTTTTGACCACACGATTCTGCGCTATATCAATCTTGTGGATCAGGTGGCGGCTGGCCGTCACATACATGAATTTCTTGTCAGCAGAAAACGAGGCTTCCCGGCCCCACCCCTTAATCTCGATATCGGGCAGCAGTTCATCGGTACTCACGTCAATAACCTGGATTTTTCCATAACCCAGATTGAAGATCAGTTCTTTTGCCTCGCTCTGTCCGGCGCCGGACAGAAGGCAAAGTGCCATTAGTCCCACCATAAATAAAATTCTATTTGTCATTGACAACTCCTTGTTCAAAGAAAGGATCTCCCGGCGGCGGAGCGGCACGGGAATGCGGTTTCTGTATCTACGGAAAGGTTCTACTTAATATCGCGCCAGTCGCGGATAATGCTGCTGCAGGTGAGTTCGAGGTCCAGATAATTGGTCATTCCGTCCGGGTTTTGTGCCGGCCACCAGCAGTCACCCGCGCAGCCGAGATAATCGTGGGATGAGGGCTGGCAGTTCCCGACCGGGTTGGTGGCGCGGGGGTTTGTCTCCCATCCGGTATCATAGATGGAGGTGCATCCCACCGGCATCTTGAGCATGCCCCCTTCCTCAAGGGCCTCCACCGACTTCATCTCACCGCCAGCCAGCGCTTCAATGGCGTGGGCTTTTTCGTTCAGAGCCTCTATCCGTTTTTTCTTGTCCATAATGATTTGAACCTCCATTGGTATGCGTTAGCCTGGTTTTTGTCAGCAGTGTCCGGTTTGGTTTATGCAATTGCCTTAAAAGTCCCCCCTCCCCCTGCGGGAGGGGGTTAGGGGGTGGGGGAATTTGCCCTATTTGATGCTGACGGAAACTTCACCCACCCCTCAATCCCCTCCCGTCAAGGGAGGGGAGGCTAAATGCAAAGAACAAACCGGACAAAGTTGGATTTTTCTAGATGAAATCAACATTTAACCCGTTTGCCCAGTCGCTGCAGAAACTCATCCGCACCGGAACGCCTTAGTTCCGCGTAAACTTCGATCCCCAGTTGAAACCAGCGGCGGATGAAGTCGCAGCTGCCGCCGGGAGCCAGCCCGAGCTGGTTTTCCCGGAGGTGGTTCTCGTAGTGACAGCCGCCGGAGCAGAGGGTCCTGGCCCAGCAGCTGCTGCACATCTCCTGCTTGCCGCAGGTGAGCGAGTCCAGTGCCCGGCGTATTTCTGCGGGATCGGCCCCTTCGTCAAGAGTGCCGACCCGGAAGGATTCATCTCCCACCAGGCGATGGCAAACGTAAAAGCCGCCCTCTGTATCAACCGCCAGGTAACCGTAACCCGCTCCGCAGGAAACGGATTTGGTCTGCCCCAGATGCAGTCGGGCCAGAAGATCAATCAGGTTGGTAAACGGCAGCAGCCGGTTTGCCTGTGCCGCTTTAAGGAAGATGCGGGACAGGGCAGAAAATCCCTGCAAAAGCGCTTCCTCCTGCTCGGCATTCGGGAGCAGTTCCCGTCGCACCGGGCTTACCGGAGCGATGCCAACCTCATGAAAACCGAGCTCAAGAAGATGAAAAAATACCTCTTCGATTCGCGGCCATTGTTCGGGCGTCAGCGTCACACGGGCTGCAACCGCTGCCGTAGCTCCCTGCAGAAGCCCTGTCAGGTTGCCGGTAATGGTTGTGTAGCTTCCATACCCGTTCAGGTCGGGGCGATTGGCATCGTGCAGATCGGCCGGGCCATCCAGGCTGACCGCAACCGCGATCCGCTTCTGGTGAAGGAACTCGATGATGTCCGGATTCAACAGGGTGCCGTTGGTTGTCAGCGAGACGAACACCCGCTTCCCCTTCTCACGGGACAGGTTATGGGCTTCCTCCACGGCAGCCGTGACCGCCGCCATATTGAGCAGCGGCTCCCCACCGAAGATCACCAGGGTAACGGTTTCCTTGTCACCCGAATCGTCAACCAGTTTCCTGACCGCCTGTCGTGCGGTTTCGGGTTCGAGCAGACGGACCGCTCTGCCGTATGAACCTCCTTGCGCATAACAGTAGCTGCAGGCCAGGTTGCAGTCCTGAGCCACCTCCAGCACCATGGTGGACAGAGGTATGGCAGCGATGTCGAATTCCGGCGTTTCCAGGCGGTGCCGCGCACCGGAAGGGGCCAGGAAGCGGGCATCCCGCAAACCTTCCAGAATCTCCCGGTCGGCCATCGGCACGTCATCCAGCTCCAGTGTGGGTCTGATATTCCAGCGGGAGAGCGCATCCCGGGTCAGCTCATCGATGAAAAACAGACTCCCCTGATCGACACCGAACAGGACGGCACCGTCCTTGACAGCAAACAGCTGATGATCGATCCACTCGCAGAGCATGACTACTTGATCCTCGGGACAAAGTCCGGCAGTGTCACCACCATTCGGGCTTTGGCGGTGTACTGGCGTTCACCCCGCTTGTAGGTCGCCTCTACCCTGGCCAATCCGTTTGATTCCACCTGCTGGGAGCGTGTTGGAACCGCACCGTAATCGCTGAAGGGAATATATTTGCCGCTCGGGTGGATCATCCCCATCCATTGCAGATCATCATCATTCGGGCGTTTGACTTCAGCTGTCAGCTTGAACGAGGCCGGAACCGATCCGAGACGCAGGGCATCCTCAGGTTTTGAGCTCCTGACGTCCTGCGCAAAGGCAATTGCGTCAAACTGGACACCTTCGGACGGAAATGCCTTTCCTCCCGCCAGTCGGGCGCGCCCCATTTCCGGAGTGATGGCAATGAAATCGATCTGTTTTGCCAGAACCACGGGAACCCCGTTGAGTCCCTTGATGCCGACCTCCGCCTTTACCACTCCATCTTCCCGGGATACCGCCAGCACTTCCAAGGCTTCCGGGCTGATGCGCCGCACCGACTGCACCTCCACGGAACCATTTGAGAAGCGGATGTCACCGGCGGTTGCATCAGGCAGCCGGACCCCTTCCAGGACCAGTTTTGTCACTTCACCCTTCAGCAGATAACCAGGGGAGACCTTGAGCAGTTGCGGATTTCCATCGGCCGGATACCAGCTGCTGGTCGAAGTCCGGAAATCGGGCGCCGGGTAGTGGTGTTCCCCTTTGATTGTGCCATCCGTGAAGGAGAAGGCGCCCAGGGTTTTCAGGCCGTTATGGCTGGTGCGGGTCCGCAGGGCGTGGCCGCCGTACAGGGTCGCCTCACCGCGGAAGTTTTCGGAAGTCCCTCCGGAGAACGCAATGCTTCCCTGGAGGGTATACTCGTCATTGCTGCCGGGGGTTATGGTTGCCTGACCGCGGTAGTCGCCCCTGCCCGGCTCGTATCCCAGGATCAGCCAGGAACCGGCCGGCTTTTCAGTCGGTGTTTTCCAGGCCTGGCCATAGGGAAGACTCTTCGCCAGATAGGCCAGCACGGCATCTGATTCCTTCGGCCACCTCATCTCCCGCATCTGATAAACAGTGGTCGGGTACATGTACAGGTGGAAATCACGAATCTTGGCCCAGGAAGCGGTATTCATCCGGTAGGAGTTGATCTTACCGGCGCTGTGGCAGCGCACGCAGGTCACAAACAGCTTCTCCTGAGCGGCTCCGACAGGGTTTTCAACCGTTTGCGGGTTGTTCATCAGGTTGAGATAGGAAACCTTGTCCAGTTCGGCCGGGGCAAGAATCTGGGTTGAACAGAGTTCCTTCAGAAGCATGTCCATTTCCTTCATTGTCAGAGTCATGCCATGAAGCCGTGACATGCGATCAACGATGACCGTCCACTCTTCCGGTGTCGTCCGCATCTCTTCCACCCGGGCGATTTTCCCGTTGGCCGGTTCATGACAAACGGTACATTTCTTCCAGACCAGCGATTCCCTGGAGAACGCCATTGCCTCCGGCAGGGCCCCTGATGTTAGAACAAGTAAAGCAATTGATAGACATAACGTTTTAAGCATCTATTACCTCCATTCATTTTTAAGAGTACGGTCTTGTTCTCACTGCATTTCACTTTCCAAAAGCCCGGTTTTCTCTATCTCCACTGCCGACTCCCTGACCTGCACGTTGTTGAGCAGGAAATGGGAAAGAGCCGGGATCAGCACCAGGGCTCCGACCATGTTCCAGAGGAACATAAAGGTCAGCAGAATCCCCATGTCCGCCTGGAACTTGATCGGCGAAAAGGCCCAGGTGACGACGCCGGCAGCCAGGGTGATTCCGACCAGTCCGACCACCTTGCCGGTGAACTGAACAGCCAACTTGTAAGCTTCGCGCAGCGGCAGTCCTGCTCTTTGGTGGGTCAACTGCACGCTCAGCAGATAAAGCGCATAATCGACACCGATGCCGACCCCCAGGGCGATTACCGGCAGGGTGGCGACCTTCACCCCGATGCCGAGCATCACCATCAGGGCTTCACAGAGGATCGAGGTCACAACCAGCGGCAGCACCGCCACCACTACTGCCCGCCAGCTGCGGAAAGTGATGAAACAGAGGATTATCACCACGCTGTAGACATACAGCAGCATGGTTCTGTTGGATTCGCGCACAACGATATTGGTGGCCGCTTCGATCCCGGAGCTTCCGGCAGCCAACATGAATGTCCGTTCCGGCAGATTGTGTTTCTGGATAAAATCCTCCGCCACCTTTACCACCCGTTCCAGGGTCGCAGCCCTATGATCGGCCAGATAGGCGATGATCGGCATGACGGTACCGTCATCATTGAACAGGTCGGGGTTGTTCACCATCGACTGATGGCCGCCATAGTTGAGGACGTTCTGGTTGCGGGAGAGTGTAAGCCATTTGGGGCTCCCCTCATAAGAGCCGGCAGTGATCTGCCGCACCGAATCAACCAGGGAGACGGTCGTCTGCACTCCGGGCACCTGCTGCAATGCCCAGGCAAGACGATCGGCTTCGATCAGCGTTTCATACTTCTGGCTGCCGTCCGGCGGGGTCTTGAGAATTATGGCGAACTGGTCGCTGGACAGGCCGTAATTGGCGGTGATGAAGGCGTTGTCCCGGTTGTAGCGCGAATTGGGGCGCAATTCGGGTGCGCCCGGATCAAGATCGCCGATCTTCAGGTTGAGACTGATCATAAAACCGATGACCGCCAGTACCGCCGAGATGCTAATTGCGCCAATCGCCCAGCGCCGCTCGGTAAAGCGGTCGAGGAGGCTCCAGAGCGCCCCGATTCCTTTCCCTTTGCTCTCTTCGGTCTCTTCCCTCAGGCTGCGCTCGGCAGCAGCGAGACTGACCCCGAAGAAGGAGAGCAGCACCGGCAACAGCAGCAGGTTGGTAAAAATGAGCACGGCCACGCCGATGCTGGCGGTCAGCGCCAGATCCTTGATCACCGGAATGTCGATGAACATCAATACGGCAAAACCGACCGCATCGGCCATCAGTGCGGTAAGACCGGCCAAAAACAGCCGCCGGAAGGTGTAACGGGCCGCCACCAGCCGATGGGTGCCGCGACCGATGTCCTGCATGATCCCGTTCATTTTCTGCACGCCATGGGACACGCCGATGGCAAAAATCAGAAACGGCACCAGGATGGAATAGGGATCCAGTTCAAAACCGAAACTGGCCACAAAGCCGAGTTGCCAGAGCACCGCCACCAGAGAACAGAAAATGACCAGCAGGGTGCTGCGCAGGCAGCGTGTGTAGAAGAAAATCACGATCCCGGCGATCAGGGCGGCGATCAGAAAATAGGTCATCACCTGCATCAGGCCGGCCAGAAGATCGCCGACCAGTTTGGCAAAACCGACGATATGGATCTTGATCTTGCCGGCCTGCTCTGGCCCGCCTGCCCCCTTGTTGCCAGCCGGAGTGCCATACTTGCCCCTGATAGCTTCCAGTTTTTTGGAGAGCGTACTGTAATCGAGTTTCTTGGCCGAATTGGGATCGATATCCAGCAACGGACAAAAGATGGCGGTTGATTTGAAATTATCCGCCACCAGGTCACCGACGATTCCCGAACGACCGATGTTCTGCTTGAGCTGATCGATGCTCTTTTGCGATCCATCGTAGGTATCGGGCATAACCGGACCGCCCTTGAATCCCTCTTCGGTAACCTCGTCCCAGCGGACGGCCGGCATCCAGATCGATTTCATCCAGGGGCGATCTATGCCCGGGGTCAGAAAAAGTTCGTCATTAACCTGTTTCAGCGCTTCCAGATACTCCGGATCGAAAATATCACCCTTGGTATTCTCCACCACCACCCGGATCGAGTTGCCCAACCCGCGCAGCTCGCTTTTATTCTGCAGATAGTTTTTGATATAGGGGTGACTCTGGGGAATCATCTTCTCGAAGCTGGCATTGAAGACGAGTTTGGTGGTCTGATACGACAAGACCAGCGTGATCAGCGCACAGACGATAATGACCGGGATGCGGTGATTAAAAACCAGTCGTTCCAGTATGTTGCCTGAATTCTGGTCAAAATCGCTCAGATCACGCACCACCGGCATTTCTTCAACTTTGTTCATTCCAACGGCCATGGTTGTTCTCCGTAAACGTAGATTATTTCAGCGTCTGAACCTGCACACCACGGAGGCCGGCAATTGCCACCACATCCTTGCCGATGGCGGCAACTGAAGTGGCAAAGACCGGTTGGTCGACTTTGGCAAGCGTGAAGCTCGTGCCATTGTCGCTGCTTACCAGGACTTCGCCATTCTGGCTGACCAGAATAATACGCCCGTCCTCTAAAACGGTTGCCCCGGTGAGACCGGCCTGGACCCCGGTCTCGGTTTTCTGCCAAGCGCTTCCGCCATTGCGGCTGACAAAGACACTGCCGCGCAGACCAAAAGCGATCACCACGCCCGGTTTGCCGGTAATGCCGAAGAAGGTGCCGTTGTACGGGGTTTTCATGGCAGCAAAGCGGCCGCTCTGGCGATCGAGCTTGAGCACCAATCCCTGTTCACCGCTGATGAAAAGATCCTGTCCGACCGGCCTGATGGCATAGAGGTGGAAGCGTTTGCTGTTCTCTGTCCGGTCAAACCAAGGCTCCCAGGTTTTGCCGCCATCCACAGTGCGGAAGATGAGGTTGAACGCACCGACGATAAAACCGGTGGTTTCATTTTCGAACCAAACATCAAGGAACGGTTTGTCCGGGCCCTGTTCGGTGAAACTCTTGACATCAGCCATCAGGCCTGATTCCTCGGCTCCTTGCGGCTTTCCTTTGGGAGTTTCCATTTTTTCGTGACAGCTGGAACAGTTCTTCCACCCTTTATGGTGGGTTGCCATCACCTGCGCGGCTGCCCGGCCATCGAACTGCTTGACCCATTTTTCACCGCCATCTCCGCTATGCAGGACCACCCCGTCATGCCCCACTGCCCACCCCATCTGCGGGGTCGGAAAGTGTACGGCCACCAGGTCGGAACTGACCGGGACACTGGCCTGGAGCCACTTCTTGCCCTGATCGTCCGAATAAACGATGTGGCCGCGCTGGCCGACGCAGATCAGACGCTTGCCGGCACTGGCAACGCCATTGAGCAGATTTTTTACGGCCAGCGGACTCTCCATTGACGGGGTATCAAGTACATCCTGGAAAACTGGTGTAGCCGCGATGCTGTAGATTGCCAGGCAGACGGCCAGCGACAGTATGGTAATGATGCGGGTGGTCATAGCTTCTCCTGAAAATTTGAGTTGCGAGATTCTTCTCCCGGCAAAACTGATTGCCGGGAGAAGACACCAGGCATGCTGTTATCTGACGCCACTGCCGGCCAGAGCATCAGGAGTCCAATTGCGATCCGGAAGAACCGGCTTGTATACCACGCCACCCGTCTCGGCTACATTGACATCCAGTGTGTAGATATTGGAGTTGAAGTCATAAAAGCCGTGGGTCATGGAATAAGGCGTATTGACATCATAATTCTGGACCATGTACATGAAGGCGCTGCGGTAGAGCTGACCGCGGCCGTCGTACTCGTCGCTGGCCAGGGCGGTCCAGGAATCCTCATCCAGGTAGAAGATGCGCTTGCTGTAGATATGCCGCTTGCCAGGCTTGACGGTGGCTTCCACCACCCAGACCCGATGCAGCTCCCAGCGGACGAAGTCGGGATTGATATGCTTGGGGGTCAGCATCTTGTCGGCCTTGGAGCCGTACACCAGTTTGTAGTTGTTGTACGGCACATACAGCTCTTTCTTGCCGATCAGCTTGAAGTTGAAACGCTCCATGGAACCTAGAAACAGACACCACTCGTCATAGACCGTAGCACCGTTAAGCTGCGTATTGGGGGTATCAAAGTTGATGTCGGGAGCCAGCTTGGTGCGCCGCTGGCCGGGGAGATACTGCCAGGCGCGCCGCCCTTTGCCGGCCATATCGAGAGCGTCGAGCACCAAAAGCATCTCGCCGTTGTTGCGGGGCGGACCGGTGGCCATGTCCCGGAGACGGAAGAACAGATCGCTTTCCTTCTTGGAGTTGTCCCAGTAGGGCCAGTCAAGCAGCTCGTTCAGTTGGTAGGTCATGGTCGGGCGGCCGGAGGCATTGACTACCCAGGAGCGGGGGTAGTGCTCAAAAGAAACTCCGTTAAAGCGGAGGATATGGTTCCACATTGCCTCAAAACCGTCCTTCGGGATCGGAAAGGGATAGGCGGCATGGCTGCCCACCAGCGTCAACCCGTTATTGGTGGTTTTCGCTGTAGTGGACTGTTTGATGGTGTTGTCAAAGACATACTTGGGGAAGGCCGCCGTCCGATGGGTCTTGTAGACGTCCATGCGGAAGCTGGGATGCCTCTTCAGCAGCATCTTCTGTCCCTCGGTGAGTTTGTCGGCGTACTTGGCTTCACTTTTCTGATCGATGACGAACAGGGGTTTTTCCCCGGCAAACGGATCGGTCCGCAGTGGCGATCCCTTCTTGTAGCTGGCCGGTGCCGTTGTCAGACCGCCGCTGTATTCGGGAATGGTCCCCTCCTTGTTGCCGGCCTTCTCCGCGCCGATCGGGGTGAGGGTCGTACCGAGTTTCCTGGCCTCTTCAGCAGATATGGCCCCCAGGGCACTCCCCGCATAGGCCAGCATGATCCCCATTGTCAGTAAAACATTCCTTAAGCTCATACGTGATACCTCCTAGAATGTGTAACGGTAGGTGAAAGAAAGTGTGCCGCGATCCTTGAGCAGGGCTGGGTCGCCGTTATTGATCAGTCCGAGGGCCGGATCGACGCGGTATTTGCCGAAATAGTCAACATAGGCCAGATCGAATTTGTGCCGGGCCAGGTAATCCAGCGACGCGCCGACACTGTAGGAACCGGCATCTTTCTGCAGGATGCCGGTGGCCGAGTTGCCTCTCAGCCCGCGGCTGAATGACATGGGCAGGGTCAGGTCTGCTCCGGGAAATACCTGGAACCAGGTTGGCGCAAAGGTCACGTCGACCGAGACGAAGTCCTTGCTGATCCGGTCGATGTCGGTATAGCCGTCGCGCCCCTTGAATACCGCCTGACCTTGCGTTGTCTTGAGCCAGTTGCTCCAGTTGAATTCCACCAGCCATTGAGCCGAGTCGAATACAGGGGTCTTGTTGATCAGGCCCAGGAAGTTGACGAGCGCATGCAGGGTGTCTCCGCGGGCTCCGGCGGTATCTCCCCGACCGGGAAGCCCTGCTGTCGGAACCTGAACCAGCTCGCTCTGGAGCGGCATGTTATGGCGATAGGAAAATTCCGCTCCGACACTGACTCCCAGAATCTGCTTGGAAAGACTGATGCCGTAGAGATCGATATTGGAGGCATACACGGAATGTATTACTCCGGCATCCGTATCCAGGTGAAGCTGCGGAAACTTGTCGGAGAAATTACGGTAGTAAAAGCCGAGGGTGCCGTTGAGCCATTCGGGATTCCAGCGGGCGCCCACCCCCCAGTCCCTGGCCTGACGTGGAATTATGTCGCGTCCGATGGTCAGAAAAGATGCGCTTGTCGGGTCGAGAATGTACGTCTCCCCCGACTGCATCATGAAATCGTAAATCCCCATGTAGCTACCGGCCTCCGGGTAGCGGTTTGGCTCCCATTCCAGGAAATACTGCCCCATAACCGTAATGGTGCTGGTGGGCTGGGCAGTGATCGAAAGGCTGTTCAGCGGTCGGAACAGCTCCTTGGCACTGGTATTGGGCACCGCATATCCTTTGGCGATGTCGAGCGGCGACTGGGCATAGGCTATGCCGTTGAGGGCGGCATTGAGCTGCAGGCTTTCTCCCCAGTATTGCGTCTGGCGGCCGATCTTCAGCTGAACCGGAATCTCTGCGAGCTCGAACTTGCCGAACGCAAAGGCATCCAGCAACTCGCCGCTCGGTCCCCTGTAATACCTTTTGACGTAGCCACTGTAGCCAAGGGATTGCTGTCCGTCCGGCCCCAGATGGTTAGAGGTGCTGACGGAGTGGTTCTGATGCGATTCATAGGCCTGATCGTACCAGCCGGCTCCGCTGAATCTGACTCCGTACTTGCCTTGATAAGAGACATCCAGTTCCGACATGAGATCCAGCCGGTTCGCGACGATGCCATGGTCGAAATTGCGATTCCCGTCGTCGTTGTTTGGGCTTGCATTGACGGTCGCATCAGGCTTGTCGACCCGATACCCCAGGTTGTAGCGGATGGAGTTATCCCAGTTGATCTTGATCTCCTCGATTCCCGTTTTGATCTCAAATGCTTCGGCACTGCCGCAAACGCCCAAAAAGGCAGCAATGGCTGTGAGGTACAAACCAACTCGACCCGTTTGCAATCCGGCTGCTTTCGACATCCTGAATACATAATCCCCCATACACCCTCCTTTTAATTAATCTCTCGCCGCGTAATCCTCAAAATGCAGGTGAATTGGACTAATCCACCGCATTCGGAGTTAACCGTAACGATGTTCCTAACTCGACAGACATGAACGTAGTTGGATTAGATGAAACGCGAGTTGTCAATAATGACATCATTCAAACAGTGTTCCAAAATAAAGTCATTGCCGGATTATATTTTTATAAGAATAAAAACAAATAATTCAAGCCAGTTACAGTCATCGAGAAACTGCCCCAGAAGTTGACGGCAATCATTCCGGGTCTAATATCAAATTTAGAGACATCAATGTCTCTACTAAATAAAACAGAGGGACATTAATGGCTCGCATCAGAGCTATTTGTGTTGGGAGAAGGCGGGGTTTTTAATGTAGTTACGGAAAAAAGAAAGGGCCAAACCCGAACAATCCGGGTTTGCAAGGCGACATGAACCGAGTGGCAGGCAGGTAGGCAACAAGCAGGTTGTGGCAAGCAGGTCGGGAGGGGAATTTGGCAGCCGCTCCCATCCCTGGCGTAGATGCCGGGATATGAAATTTCAGCGGGACATTTATACCTCACACAAGGGAAAATGCAGGCAGGAGTGGTCTTAATTATCTCGAAACAATGAGGGATCGATGTCCCAGGCATGCAGCAGCCGGTGAATGTGTCGACGATTTATGCCGGCATAGTCGGCTACCTTGGTGATGTTTCCATGAAAGTGGTTCAAGAGCGACATAAAATAATTGCGGCCGGTTTCCCTGAAAACCTGATCCTTGAATTCGTGGAAGTTTTGGGTGGGTAACGTTGAAGTGGACGTTTGCAAACTTTTCGGCAGATGTTTTACGTCAAGGATTTCAGGATTATTAAATGTCATGATCTGCTCCAAAAGGTTCACCATTTCCCGGATATTGCCAGGCCATTTGTAATCACAGAAAATTTTCATTGCGGCCGGAGATACCGATGAAATTTTGCGGTTAAGTTTTCGATTCAAGCGAGTCAGATAGCACTGAATTAACGGGGGTATATCCTCGATCCTGTCGCGCAGAGGGGGAAGATGTATCTCGATCACCTTGAGCCGGTAATAGAGGTCCTCCCGAAAGCGCCCCTGCTCTACCTCAAGACTGAGATTGCGGTTAGTGGCCGCCAGAATCCTGGCATGCGCCTGGCGCCGGCGACTCTCGCCAACCCGTACAAAGGTCATTTCCTCAAGAACGCGCAGCAGTTTTTTCTGAGCCATCAGCGGAATTTCGCCGATTTCATCGAGAAAGGCGGTGCCATTATCTGCCGCCTCAATATGTCCGGCCCTGTCCTTGTGAGCGCCGGTATAGGCTCCTTTGGCATGACCAAAGAGTTCGCTTTCGATCAGCGTGTCCGGAATTGTTGCGCAGTCCACCGTGATAAAAGGCCGTTCATGACGGTTTCCGGCAGCATGGATAGCATGGGCGATAACTTCCTTGCCCGTTCCGCTTTCACCGGTAATCAGCACCGTGGAATCGGTGTTGGCGACCGCCTCCACGGCATCAAGCACTTTGCGGATCGCTGAGCTCTTACCCACTATTCCCTCAAATTCGCCGACACGACCGGTTGCTTCCGCAAGCACACTGAATCGTCGTTTTTGCTCATGATGATCCAGGGCCTTCTGCAGAGTCAGCTCCACAACGTCCAGGTCGAACGGCTTGGTCAGATAACTGTACACGCCCGAACGCATGGCCTGAACCGCGCTGTCAATGGTACCAAATGCAGTCAGAACAATAACAGGCAGGTCCGGCAAAATTTTAAGAGCCTCCTGCGCCAACGTTATACCGCTCATGCCCGGCATATTCAGATCGAATATGGCAACATCCGGCTGCCATGACTCCACACAGGCCAAGCCGTCACTCTGCCTGCTCTCGCCTTTCACCTCGTACCCCATCGATTCCAGGGCCGACACAAGGGCGCTCAGCAAAGGACGTTCATCATCCACGACTAAAATTCGGGCACCGGTCGCCATAGTCATTCTCCTTGTTTTACAGGTAGCACGATCTTGAAAAGACACCCTTTCGGTGTCAGGTTACGAACTTCAATCGTTCCGTTGTGATCCCTGACAATATTATAAACTATTGAAAGGCCGAGCCCTGTCCCTTGACCGACCTCTTTGGTCGTAAAAAACGGCTCAAAGACATGCGGCATATTGGAATCAGGAATGCCGGGCCCGTCATCCTGTATTTCGGTTACGTACGACAACAGGCCTTCGTCATTGGTTGCATAAAATGTAGCAACACGAATCGTGCCATCTTTGTCCAGAGCATCAAGGGCATTTCTGATAAGGTTCCAAACGACCTGTTTCAGTCCGGAACTGTCTGCATTGATTGTTCGATTGTCTGGACATAAATCCAGAGCAAGCGTCACTCCACGCGTTGTTGTTTCATAGCGCACAAGAGCTGCAATGTCCTGAACAATAGCATTCGGATTAACATCCGATCTGACCGGACTCTGGATCCGTGACAGGTCCAGAAGATTGCGCAATTGGGATTGTATTCTCTGGATCTCTTCCATAACTGTTTTCATATGATCGGAAACGTCGCTCGGTATGTCATTCCTGCGGATTATCATCTGGGCGTAGGTCGAGATCGTAGCCAGGGGGTTATTGACCTCGTGGGCAACCCCGGCTGCCAACCGGCCGATAGCCGTCAGTTTTCGCCCTTGCTCCACTACGGCAAAGGCTTTTTGCAGCTCTTCCTTCTTTTGCAGAAGATTACCGGCCATCGAGTTGAGGGCCTTGGCCAGTTGACCGAATTCCGTAGGTTCCTCGGGAATGCGATGGGAGAGATTTCCGCTTCCGAGCTCGCGTATTCCCCAGAGAAGCGTGCGAAGGCCTTTGGATTGGTGAATAATTACGATGACAATGATTACGATGACGCCGACCAGGCCAAACACCAGGATATGAATGAAGTTAACCCGCATTTCCATCGTTTCCGACAAAATCTTCTGAGCGCTTTCATTGGCCGGGACAGTGACTTCGTTCTCCGGCACCAGATACACGATCTTCCACCCAAGAGGTTCCACGGTTCCGTGCCCGACAAAAGCGTTGAACCCCTCGATTTTGATGCGGCCGATATTCCCTTTTTCGGCTTGGATCCTGGCCGACATCTCCCTGATCTCCGGCGAGGTGGAACTGGACAGTTTTTGTCCATGGGGAAGAGATTTTGGATTAAGTCCCAGCGCCGCCAAGGGGAGGTTGGAGGACGCTGCGATGATGTCATTCCCGGACAACAACAACGAACTGGAGCCTTTGGATAATCTGCTGCCGCTTATTTCCCGGAGAATGTTTTCTATGGTGATATCTATGCCGATCGTGGCTTCGAATCGTCCCGCGATATACACGGGATAGAGACAGGAGATCATCCATTCCCGACTGAGAGGATCCAGGTACACGGAACTGAATATCACCTTCTTGTGCGGGTTATGGGACGGGTCTGCAAGGTAGAAGAAAGGCCACGAGGTAACTTTTCTGTCACGGGGCATGGCATTGAAATCACGCCAGGGGTAGGCACGGGTAACGCCGTTGAGGTGAACCATCCATGCCAGCACCATTCTCACCTCGCGCTCCGCCAGAGGCTTCATCAGCAGGTCCAGTGATTCCGTAGCTGCAATGACAGGATCCTGATCTGAATCATGCCGGGGAACATACAGAACGGAATTGCCGTCATTGGTTGCGTTGCCGTAGAAACCCTCCCTGTTAAGATGATACTGGCTGCCGTTTTTAAAAGAATGTTGGCTGGGAGCTTTGAGGAGTGCTTGCGTATAAGATCCGAGCATATAGGTCTCGTCCTGAATCCTGGTGAACAGGGATGACAGCCTGCTCGCTTCCTCTGCAAGCAGGTCTTTCAGATGTTTTTCCTGGGCAGAGATCAGTACGACCCGGGTCACTTCGGCGGTAACGTCTTGAATGGTCTGCAGATGCTTTGACGACATGAAGAGCATCAGCATCATGGGCAAGACCCAGATCAGCGTGAAACCCAGAAGAAGCTTTAAAACCAGCCTCGATTTATATCCAAAAGTATTATCCATCTCTTCAGGACTCCACAAGCGCAAGTGCACCAATTTTTAAAACAATGTATCACTCTGCTTGATCACGTGACAAGCGTCAAGAGAAGAGGTTGACCGCACCAGGAGGACCAAAAACCAGAATAACATTCCAACGGGGCGTGAATATGGGTGGGATTATTTGCGGGGAACAGAAAGTTGGGTCGTGTTGTTATCTACCACCAGCGCCAGAGCGCCAATATCAGCACGATCAAGAATACGATGGTCAGGTTCATGTATGCCATGAAGAAGAACACCCGCTCATGCAGGGGCGCCTGGCGGGGTGCCGACGCAACGAGGCGGCCTGCCACCAGCATGCTCCTGACCTTGTCCTCGCCATGGGGCGCAAGCTTCAGGGCTTCGGTCAGATCCGTGCCCGCATTGTGCCGCCCCATGTGGGTGCCCTGCTTCCAGAGCCGGCTTTGGGTGGCGTCATAAATGGTTCCGGCATAGGCAAAACAGGCGGGTCGACCATCCTTGCCGTCGCATGATGCCAGTTCATCGAAAGTCAGATCGCCGCTGGTAGTGGCTAAAGCAGGTTCCTTCCTCTTCGCCTTCAGACGGGGGCCGATCACGGTGATCACAAATATGGCCGAAATGACCATAACCAGATAGAGAAAAACCTTAGCAAGCAGCAGGATGCCAAAGCGGGTATGCAGGAGCTTATCCAGTGACGTGACTCGGTAATAGGTCAGTACCGCCCCGGTGATCCCCATCATGATCATCGAGAGGATGCCGACCCGCACTTCACCGCGCGGGAGGCCGCCGGCCGCGTAAGCCGGCTTGAGGACCAGATGCACATACAGGATCGTGCCGAACCAGAGGAAGGCCGTCAGCATGTGCAGGTAACCGACGCTAAAACGGATCCCTTTGACCAGAACGCTGACCGGGGGCTGGTCTGCCTTGGCGTGAAGCGTTGCGCTGAAAGCCGCACCGGCTGGGGTCAACTCACCGCCGCCGGCCGGGTCGAGATGGCAGGAGGCGCAGGCCCGGCCGGTTTGCCTGGCATACTCTTCGGTGGCCATGCCGGCTACCGGCAGGCAGAGCAATACGAACAGCAGAGTGTAGATAGAGGTTAGTTTCATGCCTCCGTTTATACAAACATCCCGCTGCAAAGTAAATATTTCTAAAAGGGCTAGCTGCCTGCCGCCCCGAATTCGTCAGAAAACCCGGCCACCGCACTGCTTCAACCCGACCACGCTCGCATGCCGGAAAATACACCCGACAAAGCCTCCGCTGATATGGAGATTTTTGACTACCATCAAGCAAACAGCGAGCAGGGTGGTATAAGCTGTTAACTATAATCTATGGTTCAACACACGGGAAAACACCAGGCGAGCAGTTTCCAGTCACATGACAAAGGCCAAACTGCGCTTCATATCGATTCAAAGGAGAAGACCATGCCAGCATCATCAGATCAGAAGAAGACAGCTTCAGATACAACCATCGGCGAAATCGTTGCCGCCGATTACCGCACCGCCAAGGTTTTCGAGGCCCATGGGATCGACTTCTGCTGTGGCGGCAAGGTTGCCCTTTCCACGATCTGCCGGGAGAAGGGGCTTGATCCCGCCCTGTTGCTGCGGGAGGTCGAGACGCTCAAGAGCGAGCAGATTGATCGCAGCCAGAACTACACCGCCTGGGAACTCCCCTTCCTGGCGGACTATATCGTCAATACCCACCATGTCTATCTCAAGGAGAATGACGGTCACATCGCCGCCTACGCCAGAAAGATAGCCGAGGTCCATGGCGCCCACCACCCCGAGGTGATCGAGATCGCCGCCATCTTCGACAAGATAAACAACGACATGGTGGCCCACCTCAGGGAAGAGGAAGAGGTCTTCTTCCCGGCCGTCAAGAGGGTCCATGCCGCCCGGAAAGCCGGCAATGAGCCGACGGCGGAAGACGTCGCAACCATCCGGACCTCCCTTGCCAAACTCGGCTCCGAACACGAGGAGATCGGAGACGCAATCCACACGATCCGTCATCTTTCAAAGGAGTATGCAATCCCTGATGACGTCTGTAACACCTTCCTGGTCACCTACCAGAAACTCAAGGAGTTCGAGGACGATCTCCACAAGCATGTCCACCTGGAGAACAACATCCTCTTTCCCAAGGCGGCAGAACTTTAGTCAACATCCACAGAACATCGACACAACTGCCACCTAATCCCGGTTAGCTTGACAGGCTTAACCATCGCTGTTAGGTTGTCATCAAACAACCTATTCAGAATGATGGAGTATTTGAAATGCAACAGCTCACAACTCGTCAAAAGCAGGTACTGGAAATCATCAACGACTATATTGAAAAAGTTGGCTGTCCACCAACCCAAAGGGAAATTGCGGAACGTCTCGGAGTAAACGGCACGCTGGGAATCATGAAGCACCTCAAGGCTCTGGAAAAAAAAGGATTTCTCAGTCGTCGCGAAGGGAGTTCCCGGGGGATTGTTTTGAGTATGCCGGCTGCCCAGGCAGTTTCTCTCCCGATTGTGGGAATGGTGCGCGCCGGGGAACCGCAGCCTGCAGTGGAGGATATCCTGGGGTATTTCTCCATCGACAATTCACAAAGTAGAAGCGACGGTGCTTTTTTTCTTAGGGTTAAGGGCGACTCGATGATTGAAGCTGGCATCATTGAGGGCGATCTGGCGCTGGTGCGGCCGCAGGTTACGGCTGTTAACGGAGAGATCGTAATAGCTTTGATTGATGGGGAGGCAACCCTGAAACGTTTCTATCGAGAGCGGGGCCGGATACGCCTGCAACCTGAGAACCGGGCCATGGAGCCGATCATCATCCGGTCGGGTGAAAACGAGGTTTCCATTATCGGCAAGCTCGTCGGAATTTACCGGCAATACTGATTACACCGCCAGATCGAGCGGGCTTCTCGGCTCCTTCACCGTCCTGACCGGGACGCAGTATGGGGCTGAAGACTGAAGGTTGAAGACTGAAGTATGCTAACCATCTCTCAATGCTCGAATCAAGCCATTCAAAACTTTTTCGGCTTCGACGATCTTCGATTCAATCATTGATGAATCCAGGCTGCCCAAGAAACCTAATCGTTTAGACAGACTGAACTGATAATGCAATTCCCTCAAAGATCCGAAGGCAATTGTAAGGAACCTTAGATAATCAGCCTGGCTATCTCGGGCGCAACCCTCGACAATATTCGAAGGGACCGAAACCGCTGCCCTCCGCATTTGTGATGTCAGTCCATACAGTTCTTCTTTCGGAAAATCCGCGGTATTTCGATAAATTAATAACGCTATCTCGTCAGCCA
>DBMM01000108.1:98899-100188 GCA_002298925.1 Geobacter sp. UBA698
GCCTTCCGCCTTCAGCCTTCAATCTATCAACCTTTACTTAATGCTTGGTTCTGGGTAGATGATGCGACTTTGCACTTTACCGCCAAAAATGTCAGGTACTCTTTGACATCTGCGGTTGTCAGATCCTGCGGCGGTTTGTTTTTAAGGAATCGTTGGAATTGACGCGACCATAGCGCATATGTCTTGAGTGTTTTGCGGGAATAATGCCGCACCCTGATCTCTCCCGCCATTGCAGCAAGAAGCGCGTCCCATTCCGGAGAATCGGATTTAACCTGATAACCGGCATCGGTATAATGCGATGATCCTGAACGCGTTTGGATATAGTTCAGCGGTTGTGCGGTGGAAACAACCGTTGACGAACATTGTGAAACAGTCACTCCACCTTCTAAAGCAAGGACACTTATAGCGCATACATTCCCTGCCCGTTCTTGCATATTATAGTAAAGCATAATTGCATGCTCTGCCTGTTTTCTCTGTTCCTCGCTCTGTTTCTTTTCGCGTAATTTTTCTAAAAAGTTTCGCACCTGCTCAGATGTACAATTTACCTCCGCCGTGTACTTGGCGCAAAAATCCAGGAAATACCGTAACCACTTCTTATAGTCAGAATGGTGAGAGATCGGGACCATCAATGTTTTGAGTTCGGTATCATATTGGTTAACAACGGAATTCGGGAGTGCGAATATGACGATCTCCTTTGCCATATGTCAAGTTGACTTGATAACTATCAGTTATGGTTGTCGCTTGACAACCATAACGTCAAGATGTAAATCTGTCAATATAAGAAACTTATAAAATCATTATTTTTCTAACGTTGTATGTGATATTACCTTAAAGGAGGCAGCACATGAAAACGCGGCTGGTTCTCAAACCTGGGCAAAAAGGGACTAAGCAACTGACAGATAAGTATGGAGAGGCACTGCTCTGCATACGATTCCGGTATGATGAGGAAACCGGAAAGCGATTTAAAACAGTGGAGTTGATAGTGGAACAGACCGAATGGACGCCACCACCGCCAAAATATGATCAGGAGGCTCTTGTCCCCCTTCGAATTGAAGCCGCGAACATGCCATTGCGGGCAAAAGTAAAGGCAGCTGGTGGCAAGTGGTTTCCTGAAGAACTTCTATGGTATGTGAAATATGGCGCTATTGTCGGAGGCCCATTGGAAAATCATATACACATTGTTAATTCGAAGAACCCGATAAAAGAAAAAGTTATCTACAGATAGATAACAAAGATAAGCTGAGAAATTCAGAAAAGCATCTACAGGTAGATGAATATAAGTTATCTAC
>DBMM01000035.1 GCA_002298925.1 Geobacter sp. UBA698
ATGATTTTTTGCACCAATTAATTTAAGTCCCTGCCAAAGAATAGGGTAGAGGGAACAATGGCGAATTCAGAAAGCCCTCAATATATCCAAGGAGACAAAAATGAAAAATGATGGCGCAATTGTAACCGTGACTCCCAAAACTCTGACCGAAAGCGAAGCTGCAGTCTATTTAGGAATTTCAAAATCTACATTACGGCAGGGCAGATGCGATGGTAGAAGAAATAATCGAATGCCGCCGCCCCCATATCTAAGAATCGGCAGGAAAATTTTGTACGATATAAGTGACTTAGATCGGTGGCTCTCAGGATTTAGGATTGAGTTTTGAAGGCTGGGAGCTATGTCGATGAACGAAATTTTTTGGATCAAATTGCTTTGCAACACTTTCGATGATGAACGCATGGCTATTCTGGATCAGATGCCTGAATGCGATGCAATACAGCTTATGTACATTAAAATACTTGTGCTTGCGGGGAAGAGCAACACAGGGGGATATCTGCTCTTAAACGGTATGGTGCCCTATAACGATGAGATGCTTGCAGCAGTAATGAGGCGACCACTAAATGTTGTCCGTTTGGCAAAGGCAACTCTCGTCAGGTATGGGTATATCGCTGTTGAGGATGACGTAATTCATGTAGCTGAATGGGATAAAATACAATTTGCCGATGAGCTGGAGAAAATCAGGTTGCGAAAAGAAAAGGACGCCGAAAGGAAGAGGGTTGAAAGACAAAATATGAAATTAATGAAGAGCCTGGCTATGCAAACTGGATTGTCCGTGGACGTGTCCGCGGACAATCCAATGTCAGCTCGTGGGACATCCGTGACAATAGACTCTATTAGTAACATGAAGAAAAAGACAACCACTACCTGCCAAGAACGAAGCTTTGCGCACAATGATGAAAACGGAAATCCGTCGCGAGATGCCGGGTTTTCCTCAATCACCAACGACCTGCTTAGTCGTGCGACAGTTAATACCCCCTTTGCCTCTATGACATTAGAGTCTCTTGCTCCTTCAATACGCAATTTTGGAATAAATAACGTAATGCTCGCCGTTGATATTGCAGTATCCGAACGCAGAGTCCCGGCGACTACTCCAGAGCAATACATTTTTGGTATGTGCAATAACAATGGGCCAACGATGCCAAAAGGTTATAAGCCGGTAGCATTACGCATGAAGGAATCGCAGATCCTTGAGGAAAAGCGTGCGAAACAGTGCGAAGAGGAAAAGAAGAAAGAGGAGGTTGATAAGTTGTGTATGGCACGGAGAGAGGCTTGGTTTGACAGCTTGCCTGATGATCGGAAATTTTTGGCCATAACCGAGGCCCAAAAAATGTGGCCAGACGTCCCAATGCTCCAAAAATATGCAGCTATAGACATAGCCGAGCAACTCGAAAAGTAAATTACTTATATTACAAAGTAATATTTACTTTAAGGAATTACGATTCGAATTGTTTACATCTAAATGGCTTATATTTCTATACGTAAAATACATTATTAGAAATAAAAGATAATTACACAGGAGGATGAAATGCAACAAGTCGCTGGAGCCGCAAGTGAAGAAAGAGTAAAGCTGGTGAGGTTGATTAATGAATCATATATGTCTGGGTTCAGTGTGTTAGAGATCACTCGTGTTATGGGGGCAAGGGCATCTGACTACACCTATACAGTCCTTAGAAAAGCTGGAACGATCCCCGCCCTCAAACGCGGCAAACCGCCACGTATTAATTTACCAATTGCCCTCATAGAAATTTTTGAGCAAAAGGGTATCTCTTTTGCCAAGTGGTGTAATTTTTGGAGATTTACAACTGCCGAAGCGCTCGATGCGTTGGAAAAAGACGATTTATCTGACGAGTCCGAAAGGACTCTGCAGATACATCGTGCCCTCAAAAGGGATTTTCCGGATCACTACCACAAGATTTATCCTAATAGTCCATTTATATACATTGATGTAGTTCGCCTAAAGCAAGGCCTTATTCAAAGCGCTACAGAACTGAAGGTAGGGGTCTCTTGGGATAATGCCAGGAATTGTTATGTCGCCACAATTGTGGATCAGAATATTGAGGGGTATGGAGAGTCCTGGGGAAAAGCTGTGAGCGACCTCGAGCAGGTGTGGTGGATCCGTAAATCCATCAAAAGATTAAGGGCAGCTATTGATGATTTAATAGCATCTGTTGAGTGATTCAAAACTAAGATATTGAAATTCAGTGGGTTTATGGGCGGAGTCGCTCTATTGCAATTCGGACATATAAGGGCATTGGTCCGTGCCCATATGAGCAAGCAAGATGAGCCTGAATGGGTCTAAGTAAGTCCCAACATGCATCAAAGATTCTTAAGCATCTTTAGCATCCGGAAGACAAACTTCTGTTGCTCGTTATCCAGGCTTTTCACCATGCCAATTATTTCGGATAATAGTTGCTCATCGCCTTGATGGTGCATAAATTCAAAGAAATCCTGGAGCGGAACATTGAGAATTGCGGCAATGCGTTCGAGCCTGTCAAAAGTGGGATAACTCCTGCCAACTTCCAGGCGATTCATGTGCTGGGGCTCTATGCCGATATGTTCTGCCAACTCCTTCTGAGAGAGTCCCTTAGCTTTCCTAAGCTCTTTGATTCTTGCCCCCAGCAACTCCTTGGTCGGTTTCATTCGTGGCCTCCATTTAATTCTGGCAGAAGAATGTGACAGCATTAAATGCAATATTTATCTTGCAAAATAATCATATAATGCCTAAATTAGCATTATATGACTACTTATCGCATCACAATAATATATTGTCATCATAAATATCATTCTGCTGTCTTGAGAGGACCAGGTGATATATGAATACCATTACGTGTCTGACTACGACAGGCGGCAGCGAGGATTTAGTTCCTTCTGCCGCCTTCGTCTTTTTATCAAGCACTGTGTCCTACACGGACACGGAGAAGGAGGGAGGATGAAACAGATAGCATTCGGGATTATGTTGGCAGGATTGGTTCTGGCATCGGATATTGCCTTCGCGGATAACAATCTCAAAAAAGCGGCATGGGTCCAGGGCGGCGCTGGCATTCAATACCGGATTCCGTACACCAACTGGCGTGCAGTACTGCTAACCGCCGGGTATCACACGCTGCGTGGAGTCAGCGGGGGGATCGGTTTCGCGTTCTGATGTTTATTGATAACAATAGCCTCACAGGAGGAACCCTCATGCCTAACACCAGCAATTACGAAGATCTCAAGCACCGCCTCGAATCTGCCTTCGATCCCAAGCAGGCAAAGCTGCTGGCGGAGCTGCTCATGGAGTCACGGACACAGGCAGAGATGACCACAAAAGAGCAACCAAGCCCAGATGAGCTTCAGCGGAAACTGAAGACCATCAACCGCTACATCATGATCGTTGTGTGTCAGGAGGTTGTTGCTCTGGTGATTGTGGTCGTCCTGATCGCTGATTCCGCCCGCACCAAAGTTATTACCGGGTACGATGCCTTTCTCTTCTCTATGTGGGGTCTGTTGACATTGGCAAGTCTAGTGGTGTTCACTGATCTGGTTGCAAGGCGCAAAAGATTGAAGCACTCGGTTGAATCCGCATCAAAATGAAGCTTAAGGGATGTCTGAACATTCCTCGGAGCGAGGCAATATCGTGAACAGACGAGAATATTCCCAGGTGCTCACCTTTTTGGAAGAGGCCCAGAAGCTTGGTCTGGATTATGCGGAACATCGATTACTGCAGCGCCTTGCGATGGGATTGTGCCAAGCTTCAGAGCTTGGCATTGCAGCCGACAAGATCGATCAACATATTGAGCGAAAATACAGTTTCTTCCACTGGTGGTACACCGCCGTGATTGGATTGGCAGCCATTGCCCTGCCGCTATATTTGTACGCGATAGCGGAAAGTCGAGTCCCTGTCCGATTGCGTCAGATTTTCTGCGTGATCATCCCGGCAATCGTGATTTTCATACGGCTTTACACACGCTACCTGCGAGAGCTTAACGAAAAACGCCGCCTGCATCGGGAGGAAATGTCCAAGCTTTACAATGTGCTCGGCATTTCTGATACCTCCATTGAATAGCCAGATCATCCACAAGAACCTTGAACAATGATTATTTCTATATTTTATGCAAATATGTGCTATATAATACCCATAACAATATATTGAGGGTGCTATATGGGACGAGGGTCATTGAGTAATGAGGGTCTGCCCTTGCTTGCCAGCCAGGCGATCAAAGTCTTGGGCGACAACATCCAGACTGCCCGGAAACGACGTGGATGGACACTGGAAGAGATGGCCGGGAGCATGCTGGTTACCCGAAAGACCCTCTCACGCCTGGAAGCCGGCGACCCTGCTGTCGGGATTTCCGTTCTGGCGGCAGCGCTTCATGCTCTGGGGATGACGGATAACCTGCAGAACATTGCCGCCCCGGGAAATGATACGGTAGGAATATTTTCCGAAAAGCGACGCCTGCCGCAGCGAGTCAGAAAAAAACAGACACACAAAGATGAACTGGATTTCTAACCATGGCACATGAACTGAAAGCATATGTTTTTATATATCTACCCGGCGAGACGGTAGCTGTCCCGGCCGGAATATTTACCCATTATCCGGACGATGGCATTGGGCGCTTCGCCTATGGCCTCCGTTACCTGGAGCGCCCCAACGCCCTGCCTGTTGACCCTGTTGCGCTTCAACTGGGCGTCACTCCCAGGGATGCAACTACCAACGGTGGCCTGTATGGTGCCTTCCGGGATGCCTCTCCCGATTATTGGGGGCGTCTGGTCATTGCCGCCGAACTGAAATCTCCTCCGGAATCTCTGGAAGAAATGGATTTCTTGCTTCATGGCAATGCTTCAAGAGTCGGTTGCCTTGATTTCCGTGTCTCACTGGATCAAGGAGAGCCCGAAAGTAGACCACCGGCATTCCAGTCGTTGGCAGACATCCTGGAGGCGGCAACACAATTGCAACAAGGTGAACCGGTCCGGCATGACCTGCTCCAGCTTCTTGAGCAGGGTACCAGCATCGGTGGCGCCAGGCCCAAATGCACCGTGGAACTGGATGACGCCCTCTGGATCGCCAAGTTTCCGGCCCGTGGTGATACGGTCAATTTCCCACGAATAGAGTATGCCACCATACTGCTGGCCAAAGCGTGCGGCATAACGGTTCCGGAACTGCGCCTGGTTACGGTTGGTGACAAGGATGTGTTGTTGATACAACGCTTTGATCGACGTAAGACGCCTGCGGGGTATCAACGCTTTGGTTTCCTGAGCGCCTTGTCACTAATGGAATGGGATGAACGCGATCGGACCCAATGGAGTTACCCGGCGCTGGCCGACAAAATGCGGGCGACCACACTGGCACAGCCGGATGAGCTTAATGAACTGTTCCGGAGGATGGTGTTTAATGTCCTCTGCCGGAATACTGACGATCACCCCCGCAATCATGGTTTTCTGTGGAACAAAGACGGTTTGTCTCTGTCCCCTGCATACGACATTGTTCCCACTCCGGCTCGGCCGGGAATCGGCACCGACTTTTCGCTCTCTATGTCGCTGGGCTACCGGGGACGGGAAGCAACCCTGGCCAATGCCATGAGCTTGTCGGCGAGGTTTGGCTTGCCACACAAGGAAGCGCTGCTGATTGTCGAGGAGATGAGGGTTGGGGTGAAAACCTGGGAGGAACATTTCACATCACATTCAGTCTCGTCTGCTGATACCGAAGCGGTCCGGGCCTGTTTTATGAGTGCAGACGCTGGATTTTGAGTGTGTCATTTCAGTCAACGTCCGTTGCCTGAAATGACAAGGCGGAGCTAATGAAACATTATATTGCATATTTGAGGGTATCCACCGACAAAC
Source organism: Geobacter sp. UBA698 (assembly GCA_002298925.1). Classification (GTDB taxonomy): domain Bacteria; phylum Desulfobacterota; class Desulfuromonadia; order Geobacterales; family Pseudopelobacteraceae; genus Pelotalea. The sequence continues at coordinate 5,818 of DBMM01000035.1, forward strand.
AGGGCGAACAAGGACATGGGATTAGCGCCCAACGTCAGGCAATTGCAAGTTACTTGGGTACATGCGGCGGAGAGCTTCTGGAAGAGTACGTTGAGGTCGAGAGCGGCAAGAAGAATGAGCGACCGGAGCTTCAGAAGGCCATCAGCCGCTGCAAGATGTCCCGAGCGACGTTGATTATCGCCAAGCTGGACCGGCTCTCCAGGAACTTGGCGTTCATCGTTAATCTCATGGACTCGGGTATCGATTTCATCGCCTGCGACAATCCGTTTGCCAACAAGCTGACTATTCATATTTTAGCAGCAATCGCCGAACACGAGCGGGAAATGATCAGCCGGCGAACGCGTGAAGCGCTGGTTGCCGCTAAAGCAAAGGGTATCAAACTTGGGGGCTACAGGGGCACCATGATGACTGAAGAAATCCGACAAGAGGCTTTATCGACTCGCAGGGCAAAGTCCAGGGAATATTCCGCAAATGTTGCCCCGCTGATACAAAAACATCTGGAGACTGAACACAGCTTGAACGCCATAGCCCGGTTTCTCAATCAACAGAAAATTGTTACCGTACGAGGCGGCAAATGGACTGCAAAATCAATCAGTAGAATACTTACAGCAATGACAACAGCAAGTGTGAACTTACATCCAATGTCATTGATTTAAGCAAAAGTCATAACTATCCGGACACAACCCTCCGAAAAGCTTCAGCCTGATCAAAATCTCGTAGTTGCTCGTAAACCGTCACTAGTCGGCGTAGAATTGCTTGCCTTCTGGGCAACATTTTATTGAGAAACAGTAGCAGATCTCGCGATTCATCGTATCGTGCCATAAGTCCCAATATCGAGGCTTTCCGTAGAAATAGACCAGGAAGATCCCCTTGTCGTTCCATGCAAAGATCTACCATTCGCGCGGCATCATAGATACGCTCGGTCCGCAAATACGTTTCCAATGCCAGATATTCAAGATCGCCGATAACAGAGGTTTCATTCACCAGCATTTCCGGCGACGCTTCAAGGGCCTGTAATACATCGAAATATCTTTCGTCCCGAAAGGCAGATCTAATCATGAGCAGAAAAGCAAAAGGGTCTCCTGATTGCTTATATTCAGTGCTGGCTACATTTTCCGCGCTTCTCCATTCCTCCTTTTCCATAAGCTCAAGAGTACGACTCGACCAATCCGCCCGTGGCTGATGCGCATCAACCATGTATGGCCTGTCAGTATTGAAAGCCATTTGTGCATAGTATGCTTTATTGAAAGCATTCCTCAACTCGTCTACCGAATGCCATCGATCATCCGGTTTCATCTCCAGACATCGAAGAACGACCTTCTCCAGGTTTGGACAAATGGATGAATTCAACTCACGCGGCTTAGGGAAAGGAGCATGGCGCACAACCTGGGCCAAGGTGTCATGAGGGAGATGACCAGTGAGAAGTTGGTAGAGCAGCACTCCAAGACTATAGATGTCGTGTGCGATCCCCGGAGTGCCATTACGTTGGCGGGTATCGGTTCCCACCATCAGGGTCCGAAGAGGACTTGCACCTCCAAGTCACCAATCAGCCACCATAGCTGATTGGATGGCGCTTACGCGCCACGCGCCATGCCTGGCGCACAAAGCAAAAGGCCCCCGGTCGGTATCGGGGGCCTTTTGCTATCTATCGGTACTTCTTGAGTTTTTCATGGTGCCAGGGACGGAATTGAACCGCCCGACACGAGGATTTTTAGTCCTTGATATCAGGACAACTGGAGGCCAATATCTCTTATTTTACCAACTTCGCCACCGCAGATGCCTTATGTTCCGGTGACAAATGAGCATATCGCAGAGTCATTTTCAGATCGGCATGCCCCATCAACTCTCGGACGGTGTTCAGGTCCTCCCCGGCCATAACCAGCTTGCTGGCAAAATCGTGACGAATATCATGCCAGCGAAAATTCTTTGTTTGAGCAGCTTTCATAAGATTGGACCAGGCTTTTTTGATGTTGTTCCGGACCTTCCCTTCCGCCCCTCCAAATACCAGAACGGAAGTTTCGTCAGACTGTTTTTTCCAGCCATTCAAAACAGCCAAGGCAATGGAATTAAGCGGGATATGCCTTGTCTTACCGGTCTTTGCCGTTCTCCCCAGAACCGTCATCACGGCATTGTCGAAATTTACCTGCGCCCACGCCAACTGAACCAGTTCCCCCCAGCGGATTCCGGTATGCAACGACAAAAGGATCATTGGCTTCAAATGGTCAACGTACGCAACTTCCGACAAATCAGGTAAAAGCGGATATCCCCGTTCCGCTCGCCATTTATTGGCACTGGCTCGGCCTTCCCTTGTCTTGCTTTCTCGATCATCCAATGCCGCCAGCAACCGTTTTTCCTCATCGTCACTAAGGTAGCGCACTCTCCCGTTATCCAGTTTGGCCGGTTTCAATTTTGTCAGCGGATTAGCAGAGAGATGGCCCCACTCAATCGCTGTCGTGAACATACTTTTCAGCACCGAAATATCACGGTTGATGGTGGCCAGAGCCCGGCCGGCTTTAATCCGTGCTGTCCGCCACTGCTCAATCGTTCTCTGGTCAATATCCTCAAGAGAAGTGTCGCCAAACTCCTCGACAAAATATTTCAATCTTTTAACGGTTCCCTTGCCGTCCTTGTGATTCGCCTCAACCCAGGCAGAATATTCTTCTTCGACAAAGGATTCTAGGGTATGCTTTTTCAACTCGACTTCTTTGGCGCCGGGATCAACTCCATGAACGAGTCCGGCAAGGATCTTTTTCGCATCATCTCTAGCTTGTACTGGAGTGAATACGGGATGCTTGCCGACCACCACCCTGGTCTGCTTACCTTGCCAACGGTATCGGACCAGGTAGATTATTGCACCGGTCGGTTGCACTCGTAAGGTGAACCCCTTCATGTCGGTATCGTAGATTTCGTAGGGTTTGCTTTTGAACTGGATTTTGGAAAGTAATTCTTTGCCGATCTTTGCTTTCATATTAACCCCAAACTTAAGCACATTGTAAGCACATTACGATAATACATCGAGCTATCCAGCAATGCAATGGTGAACAAGCATAAGTGCTTAACTAATTATAAATACAGCAATAAATTGTTTGCCGGTGTATTTGGAGATATATCGCGATTGACAAAAAAACGCCTTCGCAACGCATAGGTCGAGAGTTCGATCCTCTTCGGCTCCACCAATAACAAAATGGCTTACAGTAATTTCTGTAGGCCATTTTTTTTGTCGCACACTATGCGTGTAACCTTCAATGCGCCGAAACAACTTTCCATTGGGGCGTTGTCATAGCAATTCCCCTTGCGACTCATTGACGGTACGATTCCAAATTGTTTGATCAGTTTCTGGTAGTTCTGGAGCAGTACCGGCTACCGCAGGCAATCCATTATTTCGCTACGCGCAGACCAACGGTTAAATCAAGTCGCCACTAGCCCGGTGGCAGGTCGCCGGTCATTTCCTGAAGCAGGTACAGCTTGGGGTTCAGGTCGCGCACACACGACACCACCTCGCGCAGCTGCTGCTCATCCAGCCCGCACTCCTCATCGATCCCCTGAAACCAGCGAAAGCCCTTGGGCAACGGCGTCAAGGCCCCGTTTTTCAGCAACATCGCATCCACCACGTCGTTGACCCGGCCGGCGGCCTCCCACGGATCACGGTAATTGAACTGGCGCGCCACCACATGCAGCCCCATTCCGTTGGGAAATATCGCCTTAACCTCGAAGGAGAACTCGCGCGGGGCACCATAGCTCTCTGACCTGCCGGAACGGACCTGCACTGTCGCTCCGGCCTCCCTGAGAATTTCACCGACCGACTCGGCCGTCATCGGTTTGTATTCGTTTTCCATGCAACACTCCTCATCAATAAGTCAAATATCCAGCCGCAGCTCCACTCCCCATTGCACCGGCTTTTCCCCCTCGCCGGTCAGGACCCACAGGGTGGGGAACTCCATCTGTTCCGGGGCCGGGCCGATACCGTCGGTCAGGTAGATCACCGCCGCCGGCAGGGGATGCATCGTGCGGGCATATTCAAAGACCGGCCGCAGATCGGTAAATCCGCCACCATCGTAGCGCTGCGCCACGCCGCGTGATCCGTTGAAACTCTCGATATGCTGGATGCGGCTGTTGGCGTAGAGCACGGTAATACAGGTGTCAGCACTGTGGGCGATGCGCAGCAGCTCGGCGGCAAAGGCTTCGCGCATGGCGACTATGTTGGTTGAGTCACTGACATCGATGCCCACCAGCAGGTTGAGACGCCGCCGTTTGCGGATGCCGGGGGTATCGTGGCTGAAACGGCGGTGCTCGCGCATCCAGGTGCTGCTGCGTCCGACACGGCCGGCAGCGGCAACGAACTGCCGCAGAACCAGCTGCCACGGGATCACTGACGGGCGCAGCAGACTGTTCACCACCATGCTGATCTCGGCCGGGATCTCGCCGTCGCTGCCGCGCAGGCTTTCGCAGGTAACGCTTCGAACCATCTCCTCTGCCAGCGCAAAAGGGGTACTGTCGCTTTCGCTCCAGAGCCCATGATCGTCCAGGGGGGCCCCGACAACCGCCTCTTCTCCCTGTCCGGCCGCACCCCGCTCCGAGCGATCGGCATCGCCGTAACCGCTTCCGTCCAGGTTACCGGTGTCGAAAGGAGGCACCAGCAGGTGATAGTAATCCTCGGCCGCCAACCCGTCTTCCATTCCGTAATGCCCGGGCAAGAGCGCATCCTGTGGCAGGCCATCCAGGCCGGGATTGATGGCCAGATCGCAGCAGATGTCCCAGTCGTGCTGGTTACGCCCCTTGCGGCGCGCCATGTGCAGATGCAGCAGATGCTTGACCAGATGTTCCAGGAGCGCGCGCTGTTCAAGGCCAGCCAGGCGGGAAAAGCTGGCCGGATCGACCGATAGCAGCGGTATGCCGTCACGGATGGTCACGCCGGCCGGCTTGCCGGCCAGGACGCGCTGTTCGCGGCGCAGGTGGAGGATGAAATGGCCGTAGAACGGCCGCTCCCTGAGTAGCCTGACTACCGCCTTTTCCAGACAGTCGTCCATGCACATGCCTCTAGTGCACCTCGACCGAGATGGCCCGCATGGCATCGAGAATGACACTGTCATACTTGTCCTGGGCCAGTACCAGGGCCACTTCGGGGATCTTCAGCAGCGACTTGACCAGTCCAAAGCGCAGGTCGCGCGGCAAGACGGCGATATAGGCCACCAGATGGGCCTCCTGCACCCCGCTCAGCTGGGGGGATGCCCGCAGGGTGGCGGTCAGATCGTTGATCGTGGCCGCCTGCACATCGTCGCGCTGGTTTTCGGCACGCAAGACCACATCCGGCCAGTCATTGAGCACCTCGGCCGCGGTCAGCGGTCGCCCCTTGCGGTCAGCCAGCCAGCGCATGAACATGATCGCCGCTTCCTTGCCGATAATGCCAGCATAGACCTCCATCTCCAGGTCACCGGGGAAGCGGCAGCACTTGCGCAGGGTGCTGACCATTTCCCAGCCCCGTTCGGTCGGTTCCACCTGCAGCTCCATCGGCGTTCCCTGGCGAGCCAGCATGCCCGAATTGCCGGCCAGAAAGCGGCGCACGTCCTCGGCCAGATCCCGCTCGACAGCATAGCGTGCCCAGCAATGGTAATCGCTTTCCACGAAGAGCATCACCATCCGGTCGATCAGCGCCCGATCAAGGGTGGCCACCTGATAGCTGCCGTCGGGCGGATTGATGCTGACCACCACCTTGTGGCGCCGCGACAGGCGATGGGTGTGCAGGGCGCGCTGTATCCCCTCCGCCGGAGGTTCGACAAACTGGAAAATAGCCTGCAGGGTGTCCTCCTGCTGGGCCCGGTTCAATTCGTCGCAGTGGATCAGCGTCGGCGGGTCATCATCACCCGGCAGCCAGGACGGGCGCGACCAGTGCATCACATCCCCCTCGCGGAAGGGAATGCCCACCAGATCGCCAACCTCCATCTGCCCGAGACGCAGGGAGACATAGCGCCGCTCGATATCCCGGCAGGCCTGGATGATGCCGGCGGTTTTGCCGACACCCCGGTGGCCGACCACACAAGGGGTCAGGTCGGTTTTGGCGATGATCTCCTTGATGACCAGTTTCATCTGTTCAACATTCATATTCTGCTCCCGACTAGTTATTCCGGTTCAAGATCAAAGCTGCAATCAGTGCGGCGAGGAGACACAGACAAACCCGCGATAATAGGGCTTTGACCGGCAACCTGAAACAGGACAACTATAATCCTGTTTCACATACTAGCCATATTTTTGGTATCGATCAAGCATAAAGCCCAATGAGAAAGAGGCCATGCAGCGGGCATGACCTCTTTCTCTTTTCCGGAATGTATAGTGATGACGAGCGCAACGCGACTGATTGCGCTTTGATCTGGAAACGGGATCAGCCTTCCGCCTTGAGATCCCGCGCCATCAGTTCGGTGACCGCCTGACGGGCCGGTTTGTCCTCATGCAGGATCTGGTAGACTTTCTCCACGATCGGCATCTCCACACCCAGGCGTCGGGAGAGCTGGTAAACCGATTCAGCCGTCTTGACCCCTTCGGCCACCATGCGCATCTCGCCCAGAATGTCGCTGAGCCGCATGCCCTGGCCCAGCTTGAAACCGACCGTGCGGTTGCGGGAGAGATCGCCGGTGCAGGTCAGCACCAGGTCGCCCATGCCGGCCAGACCGGCGAACGTGGCCGGTTGGGCTCCCATGGCCTGCCCCAGCCGGTTCATTTCGGCCAGGCCGCGGGTGATCAGGGCCGCCCGGGCGTTGTGGCCGAAGCCGAGACCGTCGCAGATGCCGGCAGCAATGGCGATGACGTTCTTGACCGCACCTCCCAGTTCCACCCCGGTGACATCACTGTTGGTATAGGCCCGGAAGACCTGGTTGCTGAGGACCGTCTGTACCCGCCGGGCGTATACCTCGTTTCGGCAGGCGGCCACGATCAGCGAAGGCAGCCCGGCGGCCACCTCGCGGGCAAAGGTCGGGCCAGACAGCGCCACGTAGCGCTCCAGCGCAGCCGGCCCCAGCAGTTCGGCACAGATCTGGGATACCGTCTGCAGCGAGTTCAGGGCGATGCCCTTGGAGGCGTTGACAATCACCGTTTCGGGCGTGATCAGGGCGGCCGCCTGGGAGAGGACACCGGCCATGACCTGCACCGGCGTCACCAGCAGGATCATGCTGCGGCCGGCCAGCGCCTCGGCCAGGCTGCTGGTGATTTTCAGCTCCTGATTCAGGGTGAATCCGGGCAGATATACGCTGTTGACTCCGCTGGCGGCCATCTCACGGGCCAGATCCTGCTCGTAGACCCACAAGACCGTATCATGGCCGTTGGCAGCCAGCAGATTGGCCAGGGCCGTGCCCCAGCTGCCGCCGCCGATAACCGCTATGCGCTCAACGCTATTCTTCATCATCGTAACCTTCCTCCAGCCGCAGGTCATAACCATCGGCCAAAGCCTGACGGGCCGTCTCGATACTGTCCAGGATCAGACGCCGGATAAAGGGGTGGCGCACCTCGGGCAGAAAGCCCCCCACCAGGCTCAGGGCCGTGGCCAGGGTCTGCTGGACCAACTTCTCCTCGCAACCGGTCTGTTGCATGTAATCCGCTGCCAAGAGCAGGCGCTTGATGATCTCCGCCCGGCGAGGGGTTACCAGCTCCTGGCAGAAATGCTCCAGTTCGGCCTCGAGATCAGCTTCCTCAATGCCTTTGTCGCCGTTTTTTTCTTCCAGGGCCTCCAGCCGGTCGGCAGCATCATAGACCGCCGGTTCCGACAGCAGCCACCCTTCCAGACAGGGGCTGTCCAGCAGTTCGTTGCTGCTGGCGACATAGCCGGGAATGCGCTCGACGATACCATCCAGATGGACCACGCTGAAGCGGGGCACATACGCCTGGGGGCGCAGCGCATCCGGGCTGAACAGGCGCATGTCCACATAGAAGTCCGGGGGGAGGAAATAGCCCTGCTCGCGACTGTGAAAGAGCGCATCCCGCAGCACCTCCAGGGCATAGGCCGGATCCACCGGTTCCAGCAACTCTCCGGCCGCCACTTCACCCAGCACCCCTTCATACTCGCGCTCATCCTTCATGCGGTAACCGAGGGCGTTAATCACCCCTTCAGACTCGCCGGCCAGCAGCAGCAGGGCGGCATAGCTCGAATCCTCCAGTTGCCACGAAAACAGCAGCGAGCGGGAACCGTACACATCGATCGGCCCGACCTGCACCTGGTAGAAGGGGAGCGGCACCTGATAGGCGTGGGGCAGCTCGGCGGCCTCGCGGATGCCCATAAAGGAGAGACGGCGGATGCTGCGGCGGATCAGTTCGGCGATGTCGCCTTCGTGACGTTTCTCGGCCTTGGCAAGCACCCCCAGTGAAAATCCGCTCTTGATCCTGCCCAGGGTGATGATGGCCTCGCGGACCACTTCGGGCCGCTCAAAGGAGAGCAGTATCTCCAGCAGCGCCACGGCATCGGGCGTTGCCGATTCCGACAGGTGGCGGATCATCCGTTCGCGCACATCGTCGGCGGCATCCAGGAAGAGATCCATGAAGCGCACCAGACCGCGCTCGCCATCCGTGAGGCATTCAGCGATAAAGCCCTCCATGGTGCTGGCGCCGTAACCGGTCATGGCCGCAAAGGGGGGCGCCGTGACATCGATGCCGCACTCCTGCAGGGCATCCAGCAGCGCCAGCCGTCCCTCCTCCTCCAGGTCGGTGCGCTTGAGGGTGATCTGAACCAGCTGGTCCAGCCAGCCGGTGTCGTCGAAAAAATCCAGCATGCAGGTATAGCGGTAGATGGCGGTGCCGTTCTGCTCCCGCCACAGCTTGCGCACCAGCGGCTTGAGCGCGCGCCGGCCGGCCTTCTGCAGGCGTTTACCGATGCGTTCCATCTGCTCCGTGGTCAGGTCGTCCCGCTTGAGGAAATCCAGTAGCCGGATGATGCGCCGCCGCTCCCGCAGGGTCTTGTCTATTTTAAGGAGTCTGGTCATTTTTTGATCGTTTCGATCCTTCCTGAACAAAAGGAAGTAACTTTATCACACAAACAACATCAAGGCAATCATGGGGAAACGCGATGCAACGCGCGTTTTTCCGACCTTGCTATCTTGCAAACACGTCCCTTGTGCTGCTCCAGGAATTTCCATGATCCCCCAGTCACAAGTAAGCCACCGGAATTGAACGTACCGCCGGACCAAGCGGCAGAGATTGTTGCGCCAGACAGATAACACCACCCGGCCCGACCGGCATCTTCAGATTTGCCAGTACGCCAAAATTACGGATGTCGCCCATACCCGGCGATGCGCTCTTCTTGCACTCCAGCGGGTAGATTGTCCCGTCCTGTATGATCAGCAGATCGATCTCTTTTTTGTCCTTGTCGCGGTAGTAAAAAAAAGGCGCCTGACGACCGTTGTGCCAGTAGCTCTTCAGCAGTTCGCCAATAATCCAGGTTTCCAGGATGGCGCCGGACATGGCCCCCGACTCCAGGGTCTCCGGGGTGGACCACTGGGTCAGATAGGCGCAGAGGCCGGTATCCAGGAAGTACAGCTTGGGGGTTTTCACCAGGCGTTTGGTCAGGTTGGAATGGTATGGCTCCAGCAGATAGACAATGCCGGACGTCTGGAGGATGGAAAGCCAGCTCTTGACAGTGTTGAAGGCCACATCGGCGTCGCGGGCCAAATCGGCCATGTTGAGCAATTGCCCGGTGCGGGCAGCGGCAGCCCGCAAGAAACGGAGAAAGGCCATTTCATCTCCCACACGGGCCAGGTCGCGGATGTCCCGTTGCAGATAGGTCTGGATGTAGGAGCTGTAGAAGAGGTCCCGGTCACCCTGTTCGCTCAAGGCAATGGCCGGGAACGAGCCGCGCCAGATCAGGCGGTACAGTTCCATCACGTCAAGGGGTGAGATTATGTCGTTACTCTCCGGCAGCGGGAGAAAAGGTTTGGAGGTTTCCCCCATGCCGAGCAGTTCACGGCGGGAGAAGCCGAGCAGCTGCAGCACCCCGACCCGTCCGGCCAGGGATTCCGACACCCCACGCATCATCTGAAACTGCTGGGAACCGGTCAGCCAGAAGAGATTCGGCGTACGGTGCTGGTCGCAGGCCATTTTGATATAGGG
>DBMM01000102.1 GCA_002298925.1 Geobacter sp. UBA698
AGTCTGCCGCCATATCCGCTGCGGTGGTCGTAGTTCAGGTTCAGCTGAATCTGCTCGATCGGACGGATGCGGCAGCCGACTTCGACTACGTCGGCACCGGCGCCTTCGTAATCCTGGATGCTGTATCCAGCATTAACCGAAATCATGTCATTGATGGCGTAATCGGCCCGGAAGACACCTTCCTGATAACGGTTGACAGCAAACACGGAATAAATCGAGGTTGCATCAAAAGTCGGATAGCTCTGGTACCACTCGCCGGTGAATACGAGGTTTGAGAGCGGGAAGTACTTGATCCCGGCCAATACTTCACTGAACACTTCGCTCACCACATCAAAACGAGTGTTACCGTAAACCTTTACGGAGTTGAACAGGTACTGTTTGAAATTGGCACCGAGCTGGTTGCGTGCCATGCCATCCTTATCAAGCTTCAAAAAATAGCTGATTTCTGCGTCTGTTTTCTGGAATCCGGTCAACGAAGCTGCCGCGCCGAAAACGAAATCCTGGGAAGTGGTTGCCTCGCCGGTAAGATTAAAAAACACGTTGCGGCCACCCATCACGGAGAAGGCGACCGGTCCGACCTTTTTGAGCTCAATCTGGCCACCATCGACCAGGGCGCTGCCGGCGGCATAGTTGACAAACTGCCGTCCCAGCCGAATATCGACCCTGTCAAACAGATCGCGGTAATCGGCGTACAGGTAATAGAGCCTGCCATTAAGCCCCTCACCATTACGAACATCCTGGGTGGCACGTCCATACCCCTGAATGGTGAATTTCTCTGCCTTGTCGATCTTGGTGATCGACAGGTTGAGGTATTCGCCGAATTCAGCCACCTTTTTATCGGTGAAGATGTCGTTGTACCACTGGAACTGGGTGGAACTTCTGCCATGCACTTCCGCCGACCAGGCTGTGGTGGCAGCCAGGAGCGGGATACAGGCCAGTGTTCGAAGAATCCATTTCATGCCCATCTAATTAACCTCCTTTCCAATTGATAAGACGCAATACTCGATTAGGTAGCAGGCGGTGTTGATTCTGTTCTTATTTCACCTCCTTTGGTGATGAACATTTTCGTACGATGCTGTCAGATTAGCGGGATTCTTGTCTTAATGAGAAGCATCAGCATAAACCGTGCCTGTAACTGCTACATATTGTTTTGTGCCTGATATTTGCTATACGGTAACTATGTCATCAGCCTGCAGTCGCAAGATATATGCAGTTGCAAGCGGATAGGTTATGATTCCGCTAACAGAACGCTGGTTTGAAATTGCTGTAATGGCCCGAAATTATTATGATTAAGTCATGTGGCGTAGTCCGGTTGTTATTTAACGTGATCGACATTGACAAAACGTGTCGGGAATCATTATAGTAAGAGACATAAAAACACCAATAATCAGGAGGATATATTCAGTCATGCCAATGTATGAATACCGTTGTTCCGCATGTGAGCACCAGTTCGAGCTGCGCCAGAAATTTTCCGATGCACCTGCCAGCGAGTGCCCCCAGTGCGGCGGACATGTTGAGAAAATGATCTCGCAGACCGCCTTCAGCCTGAAGGGGGATGGCTGGTTTGCCCAGGGCTACTGCCCGAAAACCGAGGCGCCCAAACCGGCTGGCTGCGCGTCAGGCGGCTGTTGCGCGGCCTGACAGGTCGTTTGCCGTTTTTACGTTGCGACAAATTGTGAAAGAACAAAAAAACGCCCTTCTTTTTTATGTCAAGAAGGGCGTTTGTGTGTCAGGTGTTTGACGCCCTCTTTTCGGTAGCCCGGCTGTCCCTGGTCGGGACCCGTGGCTTTGCGTCTCTGGGTCACCCCAGATTTGCGTTTTTCGGAGAGGATATGATTTTCATTAGTTTGTATGCTCCTTGTGGCCATGTGTCAAGTCATTAGTGATAGTTGGCAGTTGCGCGCCAGGCTGGTTAAAGACGCTTTACAAACGGCGCGTCAAAAAAGTAAGATGGCGAACTGGGACGGGGCTTGTTAAGTGGGAAGTTCGTCTAGGGCAAAAATCAGCGCCGGCAAGGCGCTGGCCGGATGCCGGTGCGCAGCAGGATTGAATTTGCATTTGCAGGGGTTCTAAATGATTGTCTCCACCCAAAAAAACATTGATCAAATCCTCACCGCCCTGGATGGCGGCAGCCGGGTGTTCATCGTTGGATGCGCTAAGTGCGCCACCGTCTGCAAGTCAGGCGGCGAGGAAGAGGTCTTCGGCATGCAGGAAGAACTGACCGTAGCCGGCAAGGAGGTGACCGGCACGATCGTAATCGACGAGGCCTGCCACATATTGCGCACCGGACGTGACCTGCGCTCGCGGCGCGAGCAGGTGGACCTGGCCGATTTTCTGCTGGTGCTTTCCTGTGGTGCCGGGATCCAGTCCGTGGCCGAGGCCTGCGACAAGAAAGTTGTTGCCGGAACCGACTCCCGTTTTCTCGGCAACATCCGGCGCTTTGGTCAGTTCGAGCAGCGCTGTTCCCTGTGCGGCGACTGCCGCCTGAACGAAACCGGCGGCGTCTGCCCGGTAACGGTCTGTGCCAAGGGGCTGCTGAACGGACCCTGCGGCGGCATGCAGGACGGCAGTTGCGAGGTCGAAACAGACAACCGCTGCGCCTGGGTCACCATTTACGAGCGTCTGGAGCGTCAACAGCGTTCAGGACAGCTGGATATCGCCACCCCTGCCAGGGATTACATCCATGAAGCCCATCCCGGCAGCCTGAAGCTGGAGAAATAATATGCCGACCCGACTTGCGCGCAAACTGGCTGCAGATGAATTTGTAATCACCGCCGAAGTGGCTCCACCCCATGGCTGCGATCTGTCCGCCTTTCTGCGGTCGGCCACCTGCGTGGCGCCCCACGTGGATGCCGTCAATGTCACCGACAATCAGGGCGCCAATATGCGCATGACGCCGCTGGCCGCCGCCGCGCTGCTGGTGCGCGAGGGGATCGAGCCGATCATGCAGCTGACCTGCCGTGACCGCAACCGACTGGGCCTGCAGAGTGAGCTGCTGGGGGCGGCCAGCCTGGGTGTCCATAACATTCTGGCCCTGACCGGCGATGATATCGGTTGTGGCGACCATCGTCAGGGAAGGGCGGTCTTTGATCTGGATTCGGTGCTGCTGCTGCAGACCATAGCAGCCATGAATGCCGGTCAGGATATGAATGGCACGGTGTTGTCCGGCGCCACTTCCTTTTTTGCCGGTGCCGCCGCCGCCCCCGAGGTGGAGCCGTTTGTCGCCACCCGCCCCAAGCTGATCAAGAAGGTCGCGGCCGGAGCCGGTTTTTTTCAGACTCAGGCCGTGTTCAGCAGTGCCAAGCTGGCAACGTTCTGCGCAGTCGTCAAGCCGCTGGGATGCGCGGTAATCGCCGGCATTCTGGTGCTGAGGTCCGCTAAAATGGCCGAGTTCATCAACCGCAACATCCCCGGTCTGAATGTCCCTGACGTAGTGATCGAGCGCCTGCGCACAGCCTCCGATCCGGCCGCGGAAGGGGTCGCCATCGCCACCGAAATGGCGGTCAGCTGCCGTGATATCTCTGCCGGAATCCATCTTATGACCATGGGGCACGATCAGCTGGTGCCCCGCATTGTTGCAGCAATTTCCTGATATGTGGAGGAGTTACCTATGAAAGTCAAAAAAGCCGTATTTCCCGTCGCCGGTCTGGGTACTCGCTTTCTGCCCGCCACCAAGTCCTCGCCCAAGGAGATGCTGCCGCTGATCGACAAACCGCTGGTGCAGTATGTGGTGGAGGAAGCGGTCGCTTCCGGTATCGAGCAGATCCTGTTCGTCACCGGGCGTGGCAAGCGCTCCATCGAGGACCACTTCGATATCTCCGTCGAACTGGAGGCGCACCTCTACGATAAGGGCAAGGACCGGGAACTTTCGCGGGTGCGGGAGATCGCCGAGATGGTCGAGATTTTCTATGTACGCCAGAGACAGGCCATGGGGCTTGGTCATGCCATTCTGTGCGCCAAGGATTTTATCGGCAACGAACCTTTTGCGGTGCTGCTGGGGGATGATATTATCGACAGCGAGCGCCCCTGCCTGCGGCAGCTGATTGATGTTTTCGAAAACCGTAACTGTTCCGTTCTGGCGCTGGAAAAGGTGCCGCTGGAAAACATCTCTTCCTATGGTTGCGTGAAAGCCGATCAGCTGGAGGAAAGGGTCTTTGATGTGGTTGACATGGTGGAGAAGCCCAAGCGGGAGGAGGCGCCTTCGGATATGGCCATTATCGGCCGCTACGTGCTCACTCCGCGCATCTTCGGCATTCTGGAACAGCAGGAGCCTGGCAAGGGGGGCGAGATTCAGCTGACCGACGCCATTCTGAAGCTTTCCAGGGAAGAAAAGGTCTATGGCTGCCTGTTCGAGGGACTGCGTCATGATTGCGGCGACAAGCTCGGTTTCCTCAAGGCCACCGTTGATATGGCCCTGAAGCGGGATGAATTCCGGGTGGAGTTCGAGTCGTACCTGCGGCAGCGTCTGGGCTGATCCGCTCTTTTGAAAAACACAAAAAAAGGCGAACCATGAACGGGTTCGCCTTTTTTTGTATATGCGACGGAATGCTATTTTTTCTCTTCGACAACCGTGGCGGATGTCTCCCGTTTGGGTTCCCACCCCTGCCAGACGTAAGTGGGGTCTATCATCGGGTCATAGTAACCAGGTTGGGGCACGAGGAAGAAGGTCGCTTCGGCCGCGCCGATAAAACCGCGGTAGAGGGTCATGCCGATGCCTTTCAGCGGTCCGACCACGTAGCCGGCCGGGCCCATGTCCCGTACGGTCAGGATGGTCTGCTTGGGGAGTTCGACGATACAGGTTGCGAAGTTGGTCACCCCGCGGGTGAACTTGACCGCCATCTTGTCGGCAATCATTTCCGGCTGCTGTTCGGCAACGGCGGCCAGCGGCAGGGCGAGCAGACAAACGAACAGCAGTACGGAAAGCATCTGGCGATTTTTCATATGATCTCCTTTGGAAGCCGGTGCGAAGATGGTGGAAAACTCTTTCGAGTCTCATACCACAAAGAGCAAACGCTTGCAACGTGCTATCGGCTGTTCAGTCGAACAAGGTCGGTTCCGGAGGTATAAACGGGTCGAAGCGCTTTTTCAGATGGCGCAGTTTCTCGAGATAGTAGGGGAGATTGACATCCGGCCGGGCCGGGTTGAACTCAGAAGTGGAGCGGCAGTTCTCGTAGGCCGCGGCATCCTTGCCGGAACCACTGATGTAGTAGCTGACCTGGTCGCCGGCAGCGTAGGGACGTTCACCCGTCAGAGCGATCTCGTAGGCCGCCGCGCGGTTGCGCCGTCCTGCCCGCAGTTTGAGCTGGTACGTGGCCGGTGATTCATTGAGGGTCTCGGTGCGGGAGACCCAGCCGATGTCGAAATCGCGCGCCATGAGCCGGCCGGCATAGCGGTCGTACAGTCGCTGGATGGCAGCGCACCCCTCGCTCAGCAGCAGTTCGATGGCCTCACGCAGGAACTCCCTGAGATAGGGCTCCATGCCCCGCGACCGGAGGCTGCTGCCCCGGATGGTGACACCGCCGTCGTATCCCAGCAGGGCGTAGTTCTTGGATTTGTAGGAAAACATGGAGCGGTAGCGGCCGTCCAGCTCCACCTCGATCCCTTCCGGCAGCCCCTGGGAGATCCGCTTGACCAGTGCCAGCTCGTCCTGCTCGTTTTTGCATCCTGCTGGCGGCTTGAAGTAGATCCCGTCCGTGTCCACCTCCAGCGGTTCCGCCCCTTCCTGCCGCAGCAGTTCCAGCATGGTTTTTATGGTTACCCGTCCCAGGCGGGTCACTTCGGCTGCGGCCGCCGGATCTGAAAAATTGTGCAGCGGCGCCCCCAGGTAGCCGAAGAAAGAGTTGATCAGGGTCTTGAACACCTGCTGCAGCGCCCCGAAATAGAGGCGCTGCTCCTGGCGCTGGCTTTCCCGTTCCGCCCGCTTGGCCTCCAGCCGGAAACGGCGCAATTCGGCCAGCATCGGCAGGAACAGCCCCAGGGCGTCGCCGGCCGGTCCCAGGCGATAGGTCAGCATCAGGGACGGGTAGAGCGAGGCCACGTCGCAGTGCACCACCGGGCCGCAGACCCCGGACCGCAACAGTTCGGTGTAGCCCCCTTCGAAGGGTAGCGCCTCGGCGGTCCGGGCCGGGATGGACTGGCCGCGGTGCAGGTATTCCCGCAGAAAGAGGGCATTGATGCGGGTGGCGTTGCCCCGCAGGGGGCAGTTCTGGAAGGAGTAAGGGAAGATGCGGGTCTGCAGGAACCAGGGATAGCCCAGGAGGCGGAAGAGCGCCTCGGTTTCGCGCACGTCGTCCAGGTTGTAGCGGTAGAGCAGCTCGGGATCGCGGTTGAACTGCCCGGCTATCTCGCTCCCCTCCAGGTAGACGCGCTCCCGGGCGGCAACCCCGAAGTGGCGGGCCACCTGCTTCAGCCCGTGGCTTGCCAGGCTGCGCTGGGCCAGGTCATAGTGCAGAACCAGGAAATAGGTGTCGATGATGTGGCGGCCGTAGATGTCCCAGCGGGGGTAATCGATGGTCCGTTCCGCCAGATTCCAGCGCGAGCCGGGGGTGATGTGCGGCAGGGAGCCGTTGCGCCCCCAGCTCAGGCGGATGCCGTGCAGCTTGGCCCGTTTGCCGATGTAGTCCAGGTCGAAGCGGAAAATATTGTGACCGATAATAACGTCCGGGTCGCTGTGATGGATCAGGTCAGTCAGGGCCTCCAGCATCTCCGCTTCCGACATCCGGTCGCCACGCAGCACGGTTTCATCGCCGTGGGAATCCCGGCAGGCGATGGAGATGATGCGGTCTTCCCGTCGCTCCGGATTGGAAAAGCGGTACCCCTCGGCACAGAAGGTCTCGATATCCAGGGTCAGGCAGTGCAGATCCTGGAATTCGAGCCCCTTGAAGAGGGTGGTGCCGCTGTTCAGCATGAAC
Organism: Geobacter sp. UBA698; assembly: GCA_002298925.1. Classification (GTDB taxonomy): domain Bacteria; phylum Desulfobacterota; class Desulfuromonadia; order Geobacterales; family Pseudopelobacteraceae; genus Pelotalea. The sequence goes on from DBMM01000102.1 coordinate 6,912, forward strand.
TGGTGGGAAAGGTCCGAGATGAACAGGTAGGGTGCCTCGGCAGCGCTCGGGGTCTTGCCGGTTCTGGTGGCCAGAAAGTCCCGCGCAGTCAGGCATGCTCCCCATGAATCGAACTGCAGCTGAAAACGGAAAAAGGCCTCTCCCTTAAGCTGCCGCACGGAGCAGGGCACGCTGCAGCCGGTCACCAGGCCCGGATCGCTGGTCAGGATGAAAGGCCGGAAGGGCTCGTCGTGGAATTGGACGCCAACCGCTGTCCTGTAAAAAAGGCGCACGAAAGGTCCGGCCGGTTCCACGGCAACAATGCCGCTGCGCTGGTCGTGTCCGAACAACAGCGGTGTATTTTCGATTTCCTGTGGGTTCATTGTTTAATTTTACGTCAGCGGCTGACGGCGAAGCAATAAAAAAGGCGCAGCCGGAATGGCTGCGCCTTGAAAGGCACTCCCCACTTCATGGGGGAAATTACTTTTTGGCGTGCTTGGCCAGGTAGCTGGCAACGCCTTCGGCGGTCGGCTTCATGGCCTCCTCGCCCTCCTGCCAGTTGGCCGGGCAGACTTCGCCGTGGGTGTCGGAGAACTGGACGGCATCCACCATCCGCAACGCCTCGACCACGCTTCTGCCCAGCGGCAGGTCGTTGATGACGCAGTGGCGCACCTTGCCGGTGGGGTCGATCAGGAACAGGCCGCGCAGAGCCACCGAACCTCCAAAAAGGATTCCGTAGGATTTGGCGATCTCCTTGTTCAAATCCTGCACCAGCGGGTACTGGATGTTGCCGATGCCGCCGTTTTCGAGCGGCGTGTTTTTCCAGGCCAGGTGGGTGAACTTGGAGTCGACAGAAACGCCGATCACTTCGCAGTTCTTGTTCTTGAAGTCATTGATCCGCTTGTCAAAGGCCAGGATTTCAGAGGGGCAGACAAAGGTGAAATCCAGCGGGTAGAAGAAGAGCAGAACGTATTTCCCTTTGAAACCGGACAGGGTGATGTTGCCGAAAGTGTTGTCGGGCATGACCGCTTCAGCTGTGAAATCAGGGGCTTGCTGGGTTACGAGAGTCGTCAGGCACATGGTGTTCGCTCCTTGGGGAAGTTGTAAATTATATGCCTTAACTAATACCAGCCAATCCCGCTGCTGTCAATAGGATAAAAAGAGTCTTGTTGGTTTTTTTACAGGTACGGAGAAAAAAGCCGGGCCAGATTGTCGCGCAGCTTGACGGGTAAGCTGGCCTGATCCAGTTCCCCTACGGTCATCTCGTGGGAATTGGCCAGGCTTTTCTGGAAATACCGGCCCAGATCCGCGGCCAACGTACGGTCAAAGATGCTCAGGTTCAGCTCGAAGTTGAGACGCAGGCTACGCGGGTCCAGGTTGGCGGATCCGATCAGGGACCAGATGTCATCCACCAAGAGGAGTTTGGTGTGGACGAAGGGGGGGGGCTGATAGTGGACCCGCACGCCGTTGGCCAGCAGTTCGGACAGCATGGCGCGGGTGGCCCAGTGGACAAAGGGCAGATTGTTCCGGGAGGGGAGCACGATGCGCACATCGATTCCGCGCAGGGCCGTGGTGATCAGTGCTGAAACCATGGGGCGGTCCGGAATGAAATAGGGGGTCATGATCAGTACGGAGCGCTCGGCGCTGGAGAGGGCGCCCATGATGATCTGTTCCAGCTTTCTGAACTCGCTGTCCGGTCCGTCACTGATGCAGCGCACGGTGGCGCTGCCCTGGGGAGCTATGGAGGGGAAAAAATGGGGATTATCGAGAATTTCGCCGGTGACGAAATGCCAGTCCTTCAGAAAGGCCCGCTGCAGGTCGTTGACCACCGCTCCCTTGACGCTGAAGTGCAGGTCGTGAATGGCCGTGTCCGGGGAGGAAAGGGTGGGCTGGTGGCGGCTGCGGATGTTCATGCCGCCGGTGAAGGCATCGTGGCCGTCGATGATCAGCAGCTTGCGGTGGCTGCGCAGGTTGATGTGGGCGCCGTCGCTGAGCGGCAGGTGCCGCACGATCCGCACCGCCGATGACTTCAGCTGCTTGAAGGGGGAGACGCGGCTGTACTTTTCGCCCATGGCGTCAAGTATGACCCGCACCTCAACGCCCCGTGCGGCGGCATCCTTCAGCTGCTGCACAAAATCCGCCCCGATGCCGTCGGCGTCGAAGATATAGCTGCTCAGGTTGATGCTGATCCGTGCCTGTGCGATGGCCGCCAGCATGGCCGGGTAGGCTCTTTCGCCATTTTCCAGCGGTGTGATCAGGTTGCCGCTCTGCAGCCTGGTTTTAACCACCCGGTCGGCCAGTGTGCGCAGGTCATTCAGATGGCGGGCCTCGGCCGGCAGCTGGGCCGACTCCCACTTCTGCTCCTCGATGGGATAGATCCTGGTGCCGCTGACCCGGCGGCCGCTCAATTTCCAACTGCGGGCCCGGCGCGAAATGCGGTTGATGCCCATGCACCAGTACAGAAAAGGTCCCAGCAGGGGCATGGTCAGGGAAAGTCCCATCCATCCCAGGGCTGCGCGGGAATCACGTTTGTAGAGCAGCGCATGGCAGGCGGATCCCAATGAAATCAGGACGACGCAGGTCGCGAGCAGGGTCAGCAGGACGTGATCCACTGGCTATCCCAGATCGATCAGGATTTCATCTCCGTCGAGTTGAACCGGGTAGATCTTGAGAGTGCATTCGGGGTGTTCCTTGCAGCTGCCGTCGGCCAGGCTGAAGCGGTAGCCGTGGCGCGGGCAGGACAGGTAGCCATCCTTGACGATGGCCGCAGTCAGGGGGCTGCCCTGATGGGGGCACTCGTTTTCGCAGGCATGGATGACCCCCTTGATGTTTACCAGCAGGACCTCCTGGCCAGACAGGTTAACCACTTTTTTGCCGAAATTCGGAACCTCGCTGATTTTTGCCACGGCTGTCATCGCTTGTCCTCCTTTAATTACAGATATTTCAGACACCCTACCTGATAAAAAAGCGCTGCGTCAAATGGTTTTACAATGAATTGTGCCGGCCGTGCCTTTTTTTTGTGCATGTTGCTCGGGCGGCCTCGCAAACTGCATGGTGGCCGGATTCATGGCAGATGCCGCCTGGTGAGGCAGAGTGCTGCTGTGTTGCTGCATATTTTATGTGCAGCTGTCGCCGGATTGTTGCATGGAGGGAGTTGTCTGACGCACATTTACAGATGTAACATGCTGATAATACAGTAAAATAAAATATGGCACGCTCTATGCTAATGAGTAAAACAACCAGGCAAAAAAAGCCTGGCGCATTCTACTCTGCAGAACGTGCAGTGATGAAACCAACGATGCTTTCATCCAAACACCGTTCAAAATCAACGATGAAAAGGAGAGGAAAGATGAAACTCGGAAGAATTCTGGCAGCAGCAGGTCTGGTAGTAGCACTGGCATGTGGTTCGGCAATGGCAACCCCCTCGACGCAGATCTGGATTCCCTCGACTGATGTTAAAGGGTTCAAGGACATTCACATCGATATCGACAACTTTGCTCGCTTTGCTTCAAAGGCAACTGCTGGCACAAATATGTACAACATCGGCCTGAGTGCCGGTGTTCTTCCTTTTGAGAATATCAAGCTGGAAGTCGGAGTCGACTTTCTCAAACAAGATATTGAAGTATATGACAATCATCCGTTCTATTTTAACGCCAAGCTTGGAACCCCTGAGGATGCTTTTGGAATCAAGGGATTACCGGCTTTCGCGATCGGGGCTTACAACCTGGGTACCTACGATAAACCAGAAAATGCACTCTCCACCCGTCAAAACATAGCTTACGGCCTGGTGGCTAAAACCCTGCCGGTGGTCGGCCGCCTCTCTGTCGGCGGTTACTACGGCTCAGAAAGGGCATTGGCCACGGGTTTCAATCCCAAGAATAACAACAGCGGCATCATGGCTTCCTGGGACCGCAGCATGCCTGAAATAAACGACAAACTCTGGCTGGCTGTTGATTATATGAGTGGAAACAACATGAATGGAGAAATCAGCGTCGGCGGTTCCTGGACATTTAACAAGAACGTCTCACTGATCGTTGGTGCGGTATTCTTTAACCCCTTCTACAGCCCTTCAGGTGCTGGCGATCTTCCCGGCGGCAAGCCGGCTCTCACCACCCAGCTCGACATCTCTTTCTAGGCAGTGCCTCCTTCAATTCGGGGGTGATCAAACACCCCCGCCTTTTCAAGGAGTTTCTCTCATAAACGCACACAAGGAGGTAGGCGCAATGAAACTCATCGAAGCAATCATCAAGCCCTTTAAAATGGATGAAGTCAAGGATGCCCTGAACGAGATCGGCATCGAAGGCATCACCATCAGTGAAGTCAAGGGTTTCGGACGACAGAAGGGTCACACGGAGCTCTATCGCGGCGCCGAATATGTGGTTGATTTCATTCCCAAGATCAAGATGGAGATCGCGGTAAGCGACGACATGGTCAACAAGGTGGTGGAGACGATCCAGAACACCGCCAAGACCGGCAGGATCGGTGACGGCAAGATCTTCATCATTCCGCTGGATGAGGCGGTCAGGATCAGAACCGGCGAAAAGGGCAGCGACGCGATTTAGGATAACGCCAACCAAAACAAAGACGGAGGTTTGTCATGAAACTTAAAGTAATTCTTGCAGCAATGATGTTAATCGTCCTGGCTGCCCTGATTCCGATCAGCGCCATGGCTGAGGAGAAAAAAGAGGACGCTCCGGCTGCAGCGGCTGTTTCCGCAACTGCGGCGACTCCCGCCGCCGCCCCGGCCGCCCCGGCTGCTGCCGAGACTGCCCCCGCAGCAACTCCAGCCGCCCCGGCCACGCCGCCCGATGTCAAACCGGTGCTCAATACCGGCGACACGGCCTGGATGCTGGTCTCCTCGGCCCTGGTGCTGCTGATGATTCCAGGTCTGGCCCTGTTTTACGGCGGCATGGTCCGTCAGAAGAACGTACTCTCCACCATGATGCACTCGCTGGTGGCCATGGGTATTGTCGGTGTGCAGTGGGCCGTGATCGGCTACTCGCTTGCTTTTGGTGGTGATGTGGGACACATGGGACTCATCGGCGACTTTAGCAAGGTGATGCTTAACGGCCTGATCATCATGAAGGATGCCGCCAGCGGCACCGTCGATTATGCGCTCTTCCAGAACTACGCCAAGGAGCCGGGCGCCATCCCCGAACTGGTTTTCGCCATGTATCAGGCCATGTTTGCCATCATTACCGTAGCACTTATCTCGGGCGCCATGGCCGAGCGTGTTAAATTCTCGGCCTACTGTGTCTTCGTACTGCTCTGGACCACCCTGGTCTATGACCCGCTGGCCCACTGGGTCTGGATGACCGATGGCTGGCTCTTCAAGAAAGGCGCCCTGGACTTTGCAGGCGGAACCGTCGTTCATCTCTCTTCCGGTATCTCGGCCCTGGCCTTCCTGATCTTCCTCGGCAAGCGTCATGGCTTCCCTCAGGAGCGCATGGCTCCCCATAACCTGCCCTTCACCTTGCTGGGGGTTGGCCTGCTCTGGTTCGGCTGGTTCGGGTTCAACGCCGGTTCGGCCATTGTCGGTGTCAACACCTCCGATGCGGCCGGCGGCCTGGCAGGTCTGGCCTTCGCCACCACCACCATCGCTCCGGCCGCGGCCGGTCTGTCCTGGATGATCGCAGAGTGGATTCACTCCGGCAAACCGAGTGCCCTCGGTTTCGGTTCGGGTGTCGTGGCCGGTCTGGTCGTGATCACCCCGGCCGCCGGTTTCGTGCAGCCGGGCGCAGCCATCCTGATGGGACTGGCCGCCGGTCTGGTCTGCTACGGCGGCGTCCTGCTCAAAGCCAAGCTCAAGTATGATGACTCCCTGGATGCCTTCGGCGTCCACGGTATCGGCGGCACCTTCGGCGCAATTATTACCGGAGTTTTTGCCACGGTTGGTGCCACCGGCCTGCTGGCCGGCAACGCCAAGCAGCTGATGATCCAGCTGATCGCAGTCGTGGCAGCCGGTGCCTATGCCTTCATCGTTACTTTTGTACTGGCCTTCATTCTTGACAAGACCATCGGTCTGCGGGTGGAAAAAGAGGACGAGATCATGGGCCTCGACCAGACGCAGCATTCCGAGTCGGCCTACAACATGTTTTAGCCGCTCAGCAGGTCGTGAGCAGACAAAAAAAACCGTCCCCCTGTTTGGGGGGACGGTTTTTTTTGTTGTTATTCCAATTCCAAATCAAAGCGCTATCTTCGTTGGCTCGTCTTCGGCTCCTCAACGCACTATCTGTACGCCTCCGTCGCCGAAATCCTCGCCGCCTTGATTTCATCTTTGATTTGGAGCCGGAATTTGGACTTGATGGTGGGTGAGCTGCTAGGCCGGCTCCTCCCGTGGTTGTTCCGTCAGGGGGATGATGACCACCTTGATTCTCCCCTTGCCCCACAGGCCGATCTTTTTGGCGGCGGCCCGGGAGAGGTCGATGAAGTTGAAAGGTTTGCGGCCGCAGCGGTCATTGACGGTGACCTGAACCTCCTGGCTGGTGGCCGGGTTCAGTACCCGCACCACGGTTCCGATCGGCAGGCTGTAGTGGGCGGCGGTCATTTTTTCCGGATGGTAGCGGTGACCCGAAGTGGTGCGCCTGCCGTTGAAGCGTGAGGCGTAGTAGGAGGCAAAACCCTCCCTGGTATCTTGTGGGCGACTCGTGGCGACGAGTTCTTCCAGTGGGGTGACCGATGAGGTGGACAGTTCGTTCAAGAGCAGTTCGGAATCAGTCGTGGTCATGTCGGCGCGGGCTCCGGCCGCCAGCAGTAGCAGTGCGGCAGAGAGGGACGAGATGCGCCGGATGTTTCGAAAATCTGCAACCATAGGCACTCCTTAGGTTGCTCTTATACAGTAAAAAGGCGTTATAGTCAAGTTATGGCGCTTTTCGCTGCTCCATGCCCAGGTAGCTGCGGATTCCCTGGTATAAATCCTGCGGCTCGAAACCGAAGGTCAGCTTCCAGCCGCCGTCGCAGATGTTCTCCTCCAGCAGCATCTGCAGCTGGTCCATGGTCAGGGGGAACTGGGGCAGATTCTGCATGAGCGGAATGATCAGCTTCATCAGTCCCAGGGGGGCGTGGGGCTTAATCGGAGGTGATTTTCCCAGGGCTGCGGCGATGGCATCCAGCAGCTCCAGGTAACTGATGCGATCATTGCCGCACAGCTCGTAACACTGTCCTACGGTTTCAGGTTTCTCCAGCGCCAGGGCAAAGCAGCGGGCCACGTCGTCGGCATGGATCGGCTGCAGGCGGTACCGGCCATCGCCCATGACCGGCATGACCGGTGCCAGGCGCAGATGGTCGGCCAGCAGGTTGATGAAGGAGTCCTTGGGGCCGTAGATAATCGAGGGGCGCAGGATGGTCCAGTCCAGTCCGCTGGACCGCACCAGTTCCTCGGCCCGGAACTTGGTCTTGTGGTAATCGGAGATCGCATCCGGTCGTGTTCCCAGGGCGGACATCTGCAGATAGCGCCTGATGCCGGCTTTATGGGCCGCCGCCAGCATGTTGGCCGTGGCCTGAACATGCAGCCGTTCGAAGGTTATGTCCCGCGAGCGGAATTCGCGGATGATGCCGACCAGGTTGATGACCGCGTCGCACCCGCTGGCCGCCTGCTCGAAGCTTTCCAGTCTGGTCACATCCCCCTCGACCTGCTCCGCTTCCCGCTCAAGGCCGGAAGCATGCCTGTGGACCAGCAGGCGCAGCTGATGACCTCTGTCGCGCAGTTCGCGCCGCAGGTGTCCGCCGACAAAGCCGGTTGCGCCGGAAATGAATATCTTCATAGTGTCCTCCCTTATTTGTCATGGATTCCGAGCGCCTTAGCCGATTGCCCCCAGTGTGATCCAGGCGGTGATGGCATAGCGCACAAGCTTGCCGGAAGCAACCAGGGCGCTGAACAGCCAGAAATTGACCCCCATCAGTCCTCCCACCAGGCAGAGCGGATCACCAATGACCGGAACCCAGGAAAAGAAGAGCGAAAAGATGCCGTAGCGCTGGTAGTAGCGATGGGCCTGCTCCTGTTGCTCCGCTGATACCCTAAAGACCCTCTCGATCAGCCAGTGGCCCCCGTAGATTCCCACCAGGTAGGTGGTGAGCGCTCCCAGGTAATTTCCGGCGGTTGCCGTGAGAATCGTCGCCACTGGCGGGTAACCCTTGACCAGCATCAGCACCAGCAGCCATTCCGAACCGATCGGAACCAGAGTGGATGCCAGGAAACTCATGATGAACAGGGAACTGTAGCCGGGCTGGTTGAAGCAGTCATGCAGCATGACAGTATATGTCAGAAATGTGTTGTCAATTTGATTCATTTAATTACAATGGTGCCGAGCAGGAATCGGGTTGCCAGCCTTGGAGCTTGAACTGCTGTGCTACTGTTCGACATTGTAGCGGGAAATTCTGTTTCGGCAAGGAGGGATTCATGCAGAAGGGAAAACCGGCAAAAAAATATTCCCAGGCCGGTCGGCTGCACCGCATTATCCGTTTGTTGGAGACGCGGCGCGACATGACCCTGGACGAACTGGCCGAGGAGTGCGACGTGGACCGGCGCACCATTCACCGCGATCTGAACGCCGTCGAAGAGGCCGGCTACACGCTGACCAGCGAGTGGCTGCAGGGCAAAAAGACCTACAGTTTTCTGACCAAGTCCCGCAATATCCCGCCGATCACCCTGTCCCTGAACCAGCTCATGTCCCTGTATCTGTTGCGCTCGCTGGGGGTGCATCTGACGGGAACCCCCTTTCAGGCCGAGGTTGAGGAGCTGTTCCGCACCATCACCTCGGTGCTGCCCGACCGTTATGCCGCCCACCTGGAGCGGATCGCGCGGGTCTCACTGCCGATTCTGCGCGGTGCCCGCGACTACAGCTCTGCCTCCAAACATCTGGAGGAACTGCAACGGGCGCTGCTGCACCAGTATCGACTGCGGTTGAGCTACGCCAAACAGGGGCTCAAGGAGACCGAAAGCTATGAGGTTGATCCCTACACGCTTGTTTTTCACAAGGGGGGCATCTACCTGCTGGGGTATGCCCACAATCGCAAGGCCATGCGGCTGTTCGCCCTGGAGCGGGTGCGCGGCATCGAGGTGACCCGCCATCGTTTTGAGATTCCGGCGGATTACGAACCTGAGAAGCACTTCAGCAGCGCCTTCGGACTGGTCAGCGATAGTCCCATGAAGGTCAAGGTGCGCTTCTCGCCCGAGATCGCGCCCACCATTCAAGAGCGGGTCTGGATGCCGGGACAGAAGCTGATGTCTGACACTGAAGGGCGCCTGACGGTGGAGTTCGAGGCGGCCGGCGAGATGGAACTGGTCTCCTGGATACTTTCCTACGGCGCCCATGCCGAAGTGCTGGAACCGCCGGAATTGCGGCGCGAGGTCAAGAACCAGGTCCGCGACATGCGCGAATATTACCGCGGCAAGGACAAAAAACAGGAAAAGGGTGACAAACGGCATGTTTGACAATGCCTGCCTGCTGAATTATAAATGAAGACCTTTGCACGCTAAAACGGATCGGAACGCCATGTCAGACAAAACAGCACTCAACGATATTATCGCCGCCCGCATCGCCCAACAGGGGCGCATCACGTTTGCCGCCTTCATGGAGGCCTGCCTCTACGAGCCTGGCCTGGGCTACTACACCTCTTCGGGGCGCAAGGTCGGCGCCGAGGGTGACTTCTACACCAGCATCTCGGTGCATGCCAGCTTCGGACGGGTCATTGCCCGCGAAATCGCCCAGATGTGGCGCTGCATGGATTCCCCCCCGGAGTTCACCCTGGTTGAGTGCGGGGCCGGCAACGGCCGCCTGGCATGCGATATCATGGATTATCTAGGGGAGCGGGAGCCGGCCATGTATGGCGGCCTGGAACTGGTGCTGGTGGAGCGGGAGCCTTCCCTGGAAGCGGCCCAGGCCGAACTGCTGGCGGCTCACCGGGAGCGGGTGCGCTGGCTGACGCCGGAACTGTTCTATGGCGGCAGCTTCAGCTTCAGCGGCTGCCTCTATTCCAACGAACTGATCGATGCCCTGCCGGTGCACCGGGTGGTGATGACCTCCGAGGGGCTGCTGGAGATCTATGTCACCATCAAGGAGGGTGAGCTGGCCGAGGAGGTGGGGCCGCTTTCCACGCCGGTCATCGCCGACTACCTGCAGCGTCTCGACATCCGTCTCCATCCCGGTCAGCAGGCCGAGATCAACCTGGCGGCCCAGGAGTGGCTGGCCCTGGCCGCGCGGGTCGTGCGCCAGGGCTTTGTGCTGACCATCGATTACGGTTACCCGGCCGTGGAGCTGTTCGCAGCCCACCGCAACCTGGGCACCCTGCTCTGTTACCACCGCCACCAGGTTGAGGATAACCCCTACATCCGTCTGGGACAGCAGGACATCACCTCCCATGTGGACTTCACCAGCCTGATGCAGCGCGGTCAGGAGCTGGGGCTGCAGACGCTCTGGTTCGGCGAACAGTACCGCTTCCTGCTGGCGGCCGGCATTGTCGAGGAGCTGGAGGAAGTGGAGCGCTCCAATGCCGGCGAGGAGGAAAAGCTGCGTCTGCGGCTGGCACTCAAGAAACTGATCATGCCAGAAGGGGGCATGGGGGACACCTTCCGGGTGCTGATCCAGTCCCACGGGGTGCCGAACCCGAAGCTGCTCTGTCAGCGGCGGATCGGTGGCTAGATGAGGTTCCCTGCCGCCCACGGCATCCGCGCCATCGTCTTTGATCTGGACGGTACCCTCTACGTCTGTGACGAGTTCGCCGCCCTCATTCAGGAGGCGGCCGTCGACTACCTGGCCGGAGTACGGGGCGAGAGCCGGGACGATGTACGCAGCCTGATGGCCGCCACCCGCGTCCGCCTGGCCGAGGAAAGCGGCACGGTCCAGACCCTCTCGGCTGTCTGCGCCGCGCTGGGGGGCAGCATTCCCGCCCTTCACGCCTGGTTCGAGCAGCAGCTGCACCCCGAATCGTACCTGGTGCGGAACGAACGGGTGATCGACCTGCTGCAGCGCCTGAGCAAACGTTTTCCTCTGTATGTCTACACCAACAATAACCTCGGCCTGACGACACGCATCCTTGAGCTGCTGGGGCTGGCCGATCTGTTTTCCGCAATTTTCACCATCGATGATGACTGGCGGGCCAAGCCGGACGAGGAGCGCCTGGGACAGATTCTGGCCAGGATCGGACGTGCCCCGGCCGAGGTGCTGTTTGTGGGTGACCGCTATGATGTCGATCTGCGGCTGCCCGAGCAGACGGGCTGCCCCATCTTTCTCAGCCGGAGTGTCGATCAGCTGCTGCGGCTTGCAGGTCTGATCGGCTGATGTTGTTTGATAACATTACAGCAGCTTGACGGTAATATCCGGCCGCTCCTTGGCCGCTTCCAGCAGCAGGGCAACCACGGCGTGAAAACGGTCTCCCATGGTCTGCTGCGAATCAACCGCATGCTGCCAGACAATCTCCAGCGGTCCTTCCACATCCGCGGTCAGCACGTCCCAGAGGGCATCCAGGTTGCGGCCAAAATGATCCGGCAGAGCCAGCTGGCTAACCAGGGCGTCATAAAAATCATCCATCGAAGCGATCTTTTTCCCATCGAGAACAACCCGTGCATGAGTCAGCGACATGCCGGCACCTCCTGAAAACTGCGGTAGTGATCCACCGTTACCATGCGCAGGCCGTCATTGGCGAAGATCAGACGCTGTGCGCCGCGATGCCCACCCTTGTAGCCCAGGTCAGCTTCGCGCCATTTCCGCCCCCCTGCCGGCAGTTTTCCTTCGCGGTTGCCGAAGCGGTCGCCGCCGATGCTCTTGCCGCGCAGGGCGGCAACCTCCCATAAGCTGCGCCCTGGCTTCCAGCCTGCCTGGCGGGCCTGCTGCTTGGTGACGAACTTATCCGGCAGGTTCCGGTTAGCACTGGCATTAAGGCTGTTCAGTGCATCGGCCAGTTCGCTTTCGTCAACCTTCGGGGAAAGCCGACGGTTCAGCTCTTTTACGGCGTCCTCGCAGGAACCGGCCGAAACATTTCCGACCCCGACGGCAAGCACAAGCAGCAGCGGCATAATAAAACGAAGAACCTTCTTCATGATCACCTCTCCAAAATAAACGTCACCGGCCCGTCGTTGACCAGGTGCACCTGCATGTCGGCCTGAAAGATGCCGGTTGCCACCGGGACACCCAGCTTTCCGGCCGTTTCCACAAAATAATCGTACAGTCGCTGTCCCTCGTCCGGCCCTGCGGCCGTGTCAAAGGAGGGGCGCCGCCCCTTGTTGCAGTTGCCGGCCAGGGTGAACTGGGACACGACCAGCAGGCTGCCCCCCACATCCCGCAGGGAGAGGTTCATCTTGCCGGCTTCGTCCTCGAAGATGCGCAGGTTGGCGATCTTTTCGGCCAGCCAGTCGGCCTTAGATTCATCGTCCCCCTTCTCCACCCCCAAAAGCACCAGGATGCCTCGGGCAATCCGGCTGACCACATTTCCATCAATAGTAACAGACGCAAAACTGACGCGTTGGATAACGGTTTTCAAGTATTCACCCCTACTTGTGACTTCAGGATATCATATCATACATGTTAAAAATTAATGTTTTCATTCCTGTGCATATACATCTAAGGCTTCAAATCGCCGTTGAAGCATCGGAAGATACTTATCAACACCAATGGCGGAAACGCCACGACAAATTAGGCATCTTCCCTCACCCAGGCAGAGCAGCAATCCATCCTCAGGGTCGGCTTTTGCAGACAGGGCGGAGTCCTGGTGGGAGTATATTTAGCTAGTGTTTAGTTGCAATAGT
>DBMM01000047.1 GCA_002298925.1 Geobacter sp. UBA698
CCCCTCATCCGCCCCTTCGGGGCACCTTCTCCCTTAGGGAGAAGGGATACTCATTGCTCAGGGTTGCTCTATCCGTACGCTGAAATCAATCATCTGGTAGATCAGGCGGCCGTCAATGGACAGAAAGCCGTCGGCTATCAGAATTCTCCGCTCATCATCTGCTGCCGTAATCCAGGCCTCGACGGTTACCCTGCTGTTCGTGGGAATGATCTGGCCCCGGTAGAGCCAGCGATGGCGCTGGCCAAGGTCCATGGAAGCCAGGGTGCTGTTGGCATCCCATCCCCAGCGCTCGACTGCGGCGAACTTGACCAACTGCAGGAACGATTCCAGCCCCAGCGAGCCGGGTGTTACCGGATCCTGGTAAAAATGGGCTTTGAAGAACCACTCATCCGGATCCACATCCTTGATTCCCCGTAGGTAGCCGAGCCCTGCTGATCCGCCGTCCGGGACGAACAGCTCAATCCGGTCGATCATGGCAAGCTGCTCTTCCGGATAGGGCGCTTGCCGGGGGTAGGGCAGGCTGCGCCCGCGCCCGGTTTCCGTTGCTGTCGGCTGATAGGGCTTGGCGTCGCGGATTCCAACCTGTGAAGCCAAGGCTTCCTTGGAGAAGAAGCCGAACATGGTGTCGCCTTCGTAGAGAATACCATTCCGGTCGGCTACGGAGAAGTCGAATTCCTGGATGATCATGCCGCCGCTGGTGGCCACTTTCTTCAAGCAAGCCGTTGCAGTCAGGGTTCCGCTGGCCGTGGTGACGGGGCGGTGCTGGACCGCGCTGCCTCCCAGGTTACGGAAGGATATGTCGGTCGGGGAGGTCAGAGCCGAACCAACGTAGGCCGCCAACCATCCGCACGGCTGCAGTGCTGCTTCCAGCAATACCGCAAAGGGCATGCGCCCTTGTCGCTCGGCGGCAAAATACCAGGCATCGGGCGGAATATCGTACTGAGACTCAGTCCGAGCCCCGGCAACCATACGCCACGGCTCGCCCTGAATATCGGTGATTCTGTCCATGAACTGGAAAGGGGGGCCGGGCAGGCGGGCAATTTTGCGCTCGCTGTCAAAGATGCGGTACGGTTCGCCGAATCCCTCAGAGGGATTGCCGTTGCTGTAGGCCATGATCTGCTGTTTTGTGTAGATGGGCGGTTTGCGGATATCGTCGCCAACGACGCCCCTTTCAAGGATAGGAGAAACATCTTCCTGAAAATGAACGGCAGCAGCGGAAAGGCCGCTTTTTTGCCACAGTGTTTCCAGCTTCTCCCGGCTGGTGCCGGAGAGGCGTGCCGACATGCTGGTGATTTCCACGATCGGTTTTCCATCGGCGTACATCAGGGCATCGGCGATGGCATATGGTTCGGGGCCGTAGCCCAGTTCGCGGATGGTAACTTCGTAGGTGACCATTTTGGTGGTCTCCAAAACCTGACCCCGGCAGCAGAGCCTGCTTGCCACGCCCGGAACCGGTTCCCAGGCCGCTTGCCCGGCTTCGGCCACCCATCCCATGCGCAGCAGGAAGATCCGAAGGGTGTGCATGCAGCACTCGTACATCAGGGTTCCCGGCATGACCCGGTCATCCACGAAATGACAGGTGATGAACCAGTCATGGGGGTGAATATCCGCTTCTGCTATGATCTGGCCAAGTCCGTAACGTCCGCCGCCAGGAATGATTTCCTGGACCCGGTGAACCATCTCCATTACGCCGCCGGGAATGGTCAGAGGCTGTATCAGACCAAGGGAGCCAAAGTCCGGGCCGAAACAGCCGCCCAGATCACCGGTCCTTAGGTGGCCAAGTTGGCCGGCGTTGTACCCTTCGCGTACCATGGGTACCAGTTCACGCCAGTCAGTGGGGCGGTTTCCCTTGGTGGGGCGCAGGTCAATAGCCGGCCGCACGATTCCTTTTCCGGCATCCAGTTCCTGGCTGGTAAAGAATCCAGCACAGCCGTCCTGCATGGTCAGCAGAGGTTCGCCGTTGACAGTGGCATCAAACCTGAAACGGAACAGATAGGTGTCTCCCTGGCGGAAGAAGAGCTCTATACGGATATCATAGCGGATAGTTTCTCCCGGCTTGGGAAGAGCGCGGTGAAAGGTAACCACGGCATCCAGCAGGCGGTAGACCGCCAGGCCGCGGGTAATGAAGTCGATTCCCAGGTAGCCGGAGAGGAACAGGTCGGCTTGGCCGGCTTCCACGGCGATGCAGGTGGGGATTCGGCCGCCATCCAGGTACCAGGCTCCGGCATGGATGTCGTGCTCGGTCACCACCCGTCCGCTGGTCATTGATTTGGCCTTACCCTCCAGGGTGACGATCCGGTCCACCAGCATCAGCGGTTCATCCGGCAGGCGCACCCGGGTGGGAAAATGATCTACATCGGCAAAATCGGGGCCAAGCATGCGGCTGACGCTGCCGCGGGCAAATTCCAGGCACATGGTGCGGTCAAAGACACAGGGGACGGCCGGTGCGGGATGAAGGGGCGCACTTGCGACTCTCAGGCCGGGTGTTCCTCCCCCTTCAAAGGGGAGGTTAGGCTGGGGCTGGTTTTGGCTACTTACCGAAGCTCGGCAATCAACCCCATCCCCACCCCGACCCTCCCCTTGAAGGGGAGGGAGAGTATCGGTCGGTATCCGGGAGATGAGGGAGGTTGCTGTTTCTCTGTCCAGTGGCACTCCTTCATCTCCCAGCGCCTGTTGGAGTGAAACCTGGAGCTGTAAGGCCTGGGCCATGGCGCCGGTCAGGTTTTCCGAAACCCGCAGGTAGGCTTCATGGGCCTTGAGGCGTGCCTGCTGGGCTGCGGCAAAGTCGCGTATGACCTGTTCATGGGGCGATAACTCAGCACTTCCCTGTAGAGAAGAAACTGTAGGCCTTTCGCTTTGGAGAGACATATGCGTTGACATTGAGCCTCTCATTCCTCCCCCTTCAAGGGGGAGGTTAGGAGGGGGATGGGGGTGGTAGTGTTGCTGCGCTGATATTCCGGGATCGACCCCATCTCCACCCCGGCCCTCCCCTTGAGGGGGAGGGGGAACAGCATGGGGCTGAGAGATGGCGGGAGTCCGGCGCGGCGGAAGCGATGGCTGGAATGGCATTCCTCCGCAGTGGACGCGCACCATGGATTTTTTTGTTAAAACGGAAAGTTTTTCGGCTGGCGCAACAAACAAGGGCGACAGGTCCAGCGGCACCCGTTCTGCCACCAATTGCGCCAGAAGCCGTAACAACCCCGAAATGGGATCCTGTCCCTGATGGCAGATGGATCTGGCCAAGTGGGGACGGTTTTCCAGGATGCGGCTGATCATTCTGCTGCAGGAACTTCCCGGCCCCATTTCGAGGAATAGTCGAACTCCAGTGCTATAGGCCTGTTCGATGGTGGCTGGGAAGTTGATGCCTTCCACTGCCTGAGCCAGAATTGAATCAGCCGCGCTTTCACGGTTGAGTTCGTAGGCAGTGCTTCTGGCGCCGCTGTAGAAACGAATTCCTGCCGGTGGGGTGGTGGGGAAGAGATGGAGCTGCCGGTAGGGTACGGCAACTTCCCTGGCAACATCGCAGTGAACCGTGGTCACCCCGTGAAGGGGGAAGAAACGGCAGGCGAGCCGTTCTACGACCTGTTTGACGCCATCGGAGTCGCCACCGATCACGCATTCATCCGGGGTGTTGATGATCAACAAATAGACTCGCGACATTCCTTCCAGAGCCTTGCGTACCTCAGGCGCAGGAGCCGCAACAACGCCGATGCTCCAATCGATCCGGCTTCCTTCGTCTAAGCCCCAGGCACGTTGGGCAGCCCGGCATTCACCGGCCATATCATGCGTGAAGAGCGTTGAATTGTGCATGCGGGTCAGCATGCCGTCCCGGTCATGCCAGGCGCCCATGGCAAACAAGGCAGCCGATTCACCCAGGCTGTAGCCGATGGCAGCTTGCGGCTCGACGCCGAAGCTCCGCACCAGGTCGCTGACAGCACAGCCAATGGCAACCTGGCCGAAGATGACGGCTCGGTGGTCGTCGTTGATTTCTGCCAAGGGCGTTCCGTTCCAGAACCGTTCCGGTTGAAACTGACTGCGCAAATAGAGGTTGCTTTCATCTTGGTTGCGGAATATCTCCGGCCAGCGACAGGAAAGTTCCATGCCCATGCCGGGGTAATGATTTCCGGAGCCGGGGAAGACAAAGGCGATTTTTCCTTCAAGCCCGAGCGGCGCGGAGGAATAGAACAGCCGGTCATGCAGGGCAGGGTGGGCCAGGAGTTCTGCCGGGGAACTGCCTGAAGCAAGCATCTGTTTTCCCAGGTCGATAAGCGCCACAAGCTCATCCCGGTTGCGGGCAACCAGGGCCAGGGCGCGGGGAAGCAGGGTTGTTTCAGTCGTATGTGCTTCGGCGCGGATGAACCTATCTCGCGCCACTGTTGCCAGACTGTTATCCGTTGTATGGGAGGTGCGTTGGCGCAGCAGGTCAAGTCCCCTGATCAGGTCGGACGGGTTTTCGCCGTAGACGGAGAACAGGAATTCCGATCCAGCTCCGAGCGGCGCGATACGTTCCGTCTCAAATCTGGGCGGAGGAGAATCCCATCCTTCCAGAACCACATGGCTACAACCACCATCCATACCAAAGACGCTGACACCGGCCCGGCGCGGTCCCTCGGCCCGGTTGCGGAGCCAGTAACGCGGAGAGCGGGGAAGATAGAGCGGTCCGGGACCGGAAAGCTCCTGGCAGGGAGTTTCCATGCCGCGACAGGGGGGGATGATTTCCTGATACAGGGCCAAGCATCCCCGCACCAAAGAGGCCAGCCCGGAGGCGGCGCCGCTGTTGCCTATGTCGGCGGCAATGCTGGAAACGGCACAGGACCGCTCTTTGCGTGAAGGGGCGTCATCCGTTGATGTTGTTCCGAAAAAAGTCGCCAGGGCGGTGGCTTCCATGCGGTCTTCGGCAGGGTGGCCGCTGGCGTGCGCCTCCACAAAAACCACGGTGGCCGGATTGACCCCGGCATCGTTGTAAGCCCGCTCCAAGGCTTGGCAATAGGTGTCCTGATCCGGTACGGTTGTGGTGCCGCCGGAACTGCCGATACCGCGGATGACCGCATAGATCCGGTCGCCGTCGCGTTCCGCATCATCGAGGCGCTTGA
Organism: Geobacter sp. UBA698; assembly: GCA_002298925.1. Taxonomy (GTDB): domain Bacteria; phylum Desulfobacterota; class Desulfuromonadia; order Geobacterales; family Pseudopelobacteraceae; genus Pelotalea. The sequence goes on from DBMM01000047.1 coordinate 5,094, forward strand.
GTACGACACAGGCGGCTCCTTCACCCACAATAGCGCCGTCTGCCCGCTGGTCAAAGGGAAGACCACGACCTGAACGTGAGAATTGCCTTCCGGCATGCTGCCCCAGAACTGCGCGCAGGTCACCGGCCAAGTCCACTGCCCCCACTACTGCCCGATCAATTTCGTTCGACTGAAGCATGCGTAGAGCCGTTTCCAGGGAACGGATGCCGGAATTTTCTTCACTGGCAAGGGCGAAACTCGGCCCTCCAACCCTGAATTCCCGCGCGATTCTGCTGGCCACGATGTTGCCCAGGGCGCCCATGGTGCGGTTGGCGGTGAGGGGTGGGCCTGCGTCGTCCCGCAGTTGCGCGGTCCAGGCAGCCAGTTCTTCCGCTGACAACTCCCGTTCTATCTCTTTGGCCCAGGTTGCGGCCTGTTCTGCCAAGGACCAGCGGAAGCTGAAATTGGTGCTGTTCAGATCCAGGGCAATTCCGACAAAGACCCCTGCCCGCAGATTATCTTCGCGGTCAAAGCCTGCGTCGGCCATGGCTGCCGCTGCTGAGGTGAGCATCATGATCTGCTGCGGTAGCATCTCCTCGATCTCGCGGGGCGGTATGCGGAACTGCTCGGCGGCAACCGCTACTTCATTAATGTAGAAGCCGTTAAAAGGAGTTTGCGGCAGATTCTGTTCATTGAACCAGGCGCTTTCCCCTGCACCCCACCATTTTGTCGGGGGCGTCGGGGTGGTTTGCGACGAATCTCCCAAAACCCGTTCCTGAAAAGAACGCAACGACTGCCAGGGGCCGAAGCGGGCATCCATGCCGACTACCGCCACCGGGACGCACGGTTTTGGTTTCTGCTCATGTTTTGACTGGCGAGCGTGTCTGCTTTCCGGCAGCCATTCCTCCACCAGCAAATGGGCATTGATACCGCCAAATCCAAAGGCGCTGACCGCGGCTCGCCTGGGAATGCCATTGCCCCGGCGTTCCCAGGCGATTCCTTCCGTCAGTACCCTGAAAGGACTGTTGTCTAGGTCCATTCCCGGCTGGGGCGCGCTGAAATTGGCAGTGGGGGGAAGGTGTTCCTCGGCCATGGACAGCAGCACTTTGGTCAGGGCGGCTGCGCCGGC
>DBMM01000006.1 GCA_002298925.1 Geobacter sp. UBA698
GGGTGAAGGTGCATCATACGGATATCCTGGCAACTGCCTCCCCCCCCTGACCCTCACCCGCCAGGGGGGAGGGAACATTTTCGACTTTTGCAAGAGCCTCAATTTGTTATTCGCAGCAAAAAGCCGCTTGAACCTGTCTCACTTGTCAGCGCCACTCTTGCGGGCAATGATATAGATCACCTCATAGGTTGCCGGAACCATCCCGTTCCGCTGAAAACGTGAGCGATAGATGGCAACCATGTCGTTGAGCAAACCCCGCCACCCCAGGCCGCCGCCGGAGTCGGTGCGGGCGGGCGTGGTTGCGCCGATGCCTTTGATGGAACGCAGTAAGGCGGGAACATCGGGGTGATAGTCCATTTCCGTTTCAGTGGCAACCACAGCCTGGCTGAAACCCAGACTGTCCAATACCGAACGGACATCGGCGATTCCCTTGAAACGCTGCAACCGGCCGCTCCGGTTGTCATTGTCCCGGGAACGGCTCGCCAGCGCCTCGCGGTAGCATTCCTGCAGTTCCCACAGCGTTTTCCCCCCGAAAAAGGCAGCGCAAAACAGCCCTCCCGGCGTCAAAACCCTGAGGCATTCCTGAAAGCTGTTGTCCAATCGTTGCACCCATTGAAATGTGGAAGCGGAAACGACCAAGTCAAAGCTGGCATCCCCAAAGGGAAGACATTCGGCGTCGCCATTGACCAGCATGGCTGCCGGGCCGAGGCGGGTTGCGGAGCGCAGCGCCATGTTGAATGCCAGATCAAGTCCGCAAAGCTGCGTGTGGGGATAAAGCTTGTAAAGCGAACTCAGCATGCCTCCGGTTCCGCAGCCGATGTCCAGGGTTCGTTGCGGGGCTTGGGAGCAGTGCGTTTTCACCAACCGGCTCAGGTTTGCCACAACCCGCTTCTGGACAACCGCATGCTGATCATACTCTCCGGCCTGGCGGTGAAAGCCCCTGCCGATCCTTTTTCTATCATCTCCCCTGTTCAAAAATCCTCCTGCTGAAGCTGCTCATTGCGTCATTGAATTCATTGCATTGCGTCAAAAAAGGCACGTGTCCGCAGCCGTTGAAAACAACATGGCTGCCTGAAGGAATGTGTCGGGCCATATAAGCGGAAGCCCCTGGAAGGCAGATACGATCCTGATCGCCATGCAGTATCAGGGTCGGCAGATCAATGGCAGGCAGCAGCCCGCGCATGTCGGCCTCGGCCAAAGCCTTGAGACCCTGGACCGCCACCTGTTTGTCAGGCAGGGGGATCTCCCCCAGAATCTGACGGATACGCTCATCCTGATCCAGAATATCTTGCTCTCCGTCCGCAAACATGTCCGCCATAAAGCCTTCCAGCGCCTTGGCCGGATTGCGGCGCACCTTGACACTCATTCCGGCAATCTCGGTTGCATTCAGCCCATGGGGAAAGTCATCGGAAGAGGTAAAGCGCGGCGTTCCGGAAATCAGCACCAATCCGCATAACCGTTCCCGGAGTTTGGCATAGGCCAGCAGAGCAACCTGGGCTCCCAGCGACCAGCCAGCCAGCACTGCCTCATGCACATCCAGGTGCCGGAAAAGCTCGACCACGTCCGCACTGAATCCGGCAAAATCATGACCGTCCGGAGCAGTCTCCGATTGGCCATGTCCGCGCAGATCAGGCGCTATCAGCCTGAAGGTGCGGCCCAGTGTCTCGAATTGCAAGCGCCACACCGCCGAAGACATACACCAGCCATGCAGCAGCACTAGCAACGGCCCTTCCCCATGATCTTCGTACCACAGGCGTCTGCCGCTCTCCAGGGTACACCAGGGCATCAGATGATTCCCAGGCGCTTGCCGACCGTTGCGATCCGTTCGGCAGCCGCGCTCAGATCGGCCTTCGAATGGGTTGCCATGACCGTGCACCGCAAACGACAGGCTCCGGCAGGAACAGTTGGTGGACGAATACCCTGTACAAAAAAGCCTTCCGCCAGCAACTGCTCGGAAAACCGCATGGTCGGCTCGGCCTCACCGGTCATAATCGGTACGATCTGGGTAGTGCTGTCGCCCACCTGAAAACCCGCATCGCGGAGCAGTCCCCGGAAAAGGGTAGTATTGTCGCCAAGTTGTTTTCTGAGAACATCCCCTTCGGCAGACTGGACCAGCTTCAACGCCGCAATTGTCGCCGCCAGAACCGCAGGCGGCAGCGACGTGGAAAAAATGAAGCTGCGCGCCCGGTTGACCAGCAGATCGCGCAGTTCTTGGGACAGGGCGGCATAGGCACCAAAGCTGCCCAGCGCCTTGCCGAAGGTTCCCACGTGAATGTCGATATCGGACAACACGCCGAGCAGTTCGGCGCTGCCCCTCCCCTGTTCGCCCAAAACGCCGCAGCCGTGGGCATCGTCCACCATCAGCAGAGCATCATGGCGGGATTTAAGTTCAGCCAGACCGGCAAGGGGTGCCAGATCGCCGTCCATGCTGAAAACGCCGTCGGTGACAATCAGGCACCGCCCGGTTCCGCGCTTTTTTTCCAGGAGGGTTGCCAGCGCCGCAATGTCGTTATGGGGATACCGGATCAGCATGGCGCCGGAAAGGAGCGCGCCGTCAATGATACTGGCGTGGTTGAGACGATCCGAAAAGATAACGTCGCCGCGCCCCACCAAGGCCGAAATAACGCCGGTGTTCGCGGCATAGCCGCTATTGAAAACCAAGGCGGTCTCGGTGCGTTTGAATCCCGCCACCTCGGCCTC
>DBMM01000075.1 GCA_002298925.1 Geobacter sp. UBA698
TATCAGCAGGTTACCGCTGACCGGCAGTACCCGTCCATCGCGGATGACAGCATCCGTCCTGAGGATGAAACTGCTGGCGCTGGCCGAAGCAACCGGTCTTTCCCCGATGACCCCCTCGACGATCACCGGACTGCGGGATGTGTACTGCTGGATGGGTATGGTCGGGTAAACGGGAGATTTCCAGGGTGTCAGGGCATACATGCCCCACACGAAGAAGAAGGCAAAAGTGAAGATGGTAACTGGGATGCGACTGCGCACAAAACAGGACAGGAGCAGGCAGACCAGCAGGGCAACTGCGCTGGACAACGGCAGGAGCGTGTCATAATAGTCTGCGGCACAGAGTCCGGCAGCCAGTGCCAGAAACGGAATGAGCAGCGGCCGTTCCCGTAGCATGGCTTTACTTTCTGACCTGGTGTTTCTCGCGGATGGTCTTGATATAGTTCAGCGCCTCATCTGACGACACCTGACGGTCGGGCGAACCGGAAACACCCGCCAACCGCATCACATCCTGGGGGGATGAGCTTTTTCGGGACAACTCCAGTACATCGATGCCCCCCATGGGTGGCAGTTTCAGGCTGAGCAGATTCTCGCCCGCTTCCAGCCGGAACAGCCCCAGATTGAGCATGTCCAAATATGGTTTGCCCTTCAGGCTGAAAGCTGTTCCGTTGACACTCCCTGACAACTGCTCCCCCATGAGCCTGCCACGAAGCTCATAGTATCCGAGCTCGGGCACGGTCAGCGGTATCTGCAGCCGGGCCCCGAGATGGCCCGCCCGCAACCACGAACGGGCTGTAAATGGTCCGAGAAAATTGGCCGTAGTGGCGGCAGCCTCCCTGTTGGGGCTGGCGGCATCCACAGCCGCAATCCGCAGGACCTTGCCCTGGGGATCAGAAGGTAACTGGCTATAACCATCCATCAAAGCTACTCCGGCCTGGGCCATCTGCAAGGCGGTCAGCGGGGCGTTAAAGCGCCAGCCGTCAAACGGCTGAATCGAACGATGATCGCTGGCGACAAGCATGAAAGAATCGATGGCCCCTTCGGGCGGTATGGTGGCTTTGATTTGCAGCGGTCCCGCCTTAATCCAGATTTTGCCAAGATCAACCTCGCTGAAATTGCCGGCGGAATTGCCGCCGCGCAGTTCCCTGTCAGCGACTTTCCAGACAAAATCCTTGCCCTTGATAACGGTTTTGAGGCTGTATTCACCCGTCATGGGCAGCATGACACTGAAATTTGCGGTGGTCTGTTGGGAAACGCCCATCAGCCAGCCGGTGCCTGAAAAAGGTCCATACAGAGCGTAATTCCGTAACGTAACATTGTCGGTCTGGGAGTTATAGACCTGTTCCGCCTCAAAACGAAAAATACGCTTGCCCCCCAGAATGACAAGATAATCACGGTCCGTAGGTTCTTTTGGAAGGCCTTCGCTCCAGCCGAACTGGTTTACAATCATACGGCCGAAATCCCGCTGGGTGAAACCGGAAGAGCCGTTTTCAGCGGACAGGGCGGTGACCGCACTAATAGCTGTATAGACAATAATCGCGATAAATCGACAGATCATGACACCCCCGCTGAATTTCTACAGACACAAATACACTCGTTCTCTGTGCTGAATATTTCAAATTATTGAAGAAACAGCATATACCACACTTAATGGTACTTGAAAACAGACCATTTGGATGGTAGATATGAAAGAATTTTTTGACAAAAATCGATACACTCCATCCAGCAGACCTGTTACCAACCTGCACAACCTCCACATTTACGGGGTTTTGAATGAATGAACATATTCTGATAGTTGATGACGAAGCGATGATCAGGGAGTTGCTCACCTCAGCACTCTCGCAGGAAGAATACAATTGCCACCAGGCGGCCAACGTGGATGAGGCCTTCGGCATTCTCGGAAGTCAGCACATCGATCTGGTAATATCCGATATCATGATGCCGGGCAAAAGCGGCGTGGACCTTTTGAGGGAACTCAAGCAGGTGGACACAGACATCGCCATGCTGATGATTACCGGCCTTACCGATATGAACACCGCCATGGAATGCATCCACCTAGGAGCTGACGATTACATATCAAAACCGTTCAGCATCTCCAGGGTAGTTCTGACCGTCAGGAACATGCTGACTAAACGCAGTCTGGCAATCGAGAAGCGCAACTATCAGGCCAGCCTGGAATTCAGGGTCATGGAACAGACAACACAGATCCGAAACACCATGCATGACTTGCATCACGCCTATGACAGCACCCTGACAGCACTGGTCAAGGCACTGGACGCCCGGGAAAAAGAGGTCGGTTCGCACTCCGAGCGCGTTAAGAATTTTACGATATTCATGGCTGAAAGACTCGGTATTTCCGGCAAGGAACTGGAGCAGCTTTCCAAAGGTGCCCTGCTGCACGACATCGGCAAGATCGGTGTGTCCGATATCATTCTGCTCAAGCCGGGCAAACTCGATGATCAGGAATGGGATGCAATGCGCAGACATCCCCAGATCGGTTTTGAAATACTTTCGGAAATCGATTTCCTGAAAGGTCCGGCCGAGATTCTTCTCAGTCATCACGAACGCTTTGACGGCACCGGCTATCCCAGAAAGCTTAAAGGAAATGAAATACCCATCGGTGCCCGTATCTTTGCTCTTGCTGACACTCTTGACGCCATGACATCCAACCGTCCCTACCGCAATGAACTGTCCTTCGATGCAGTTGTCGGAGAAGTGCACAAATATCGTGGCCGTCAGTTCGACCCCGCGATAGCCGACCTGTTCCTTTCCATTCCCCGCAGCCAGTGGGAAGAATGCGCCGGGAAACGCTTTCTGTAACAGCCACAACCTAAGCTTAAAATACAAACGGGGGATGCGACTAGATCGCTCCCCCGTTTACATTTTTTTAGCCTGACGTCACAGTGTCCTATTCATCTTCCCAGCCGTCATTGCCATCGTCATCGCTGTAACTCTCTCCATCGAGATCATCGCAGTAAAGCAGGCTTTCTTCCGTGTCTTCATCAGATTCTTCGCCATCCTGCGTTACCCGCAGTTGGCTGGCATCATCCTCAGAAATTCCCTCGAAACGGCTCAGCAGCTCTTCCTGGGTGCAGAAACGCCCCTGCTTGAACCGGCAGACATCCAGGTCGCACAGATCAAAGAGCTGAATCTCGCTGCAAAGGCGCTGCACCGGCTTCAGCGCGGTTTCTTCTTGAGCTTTCGCTGTCTGTTTCCGTGCCATAGGAGCCCTTAACAGTTACCGTTGAGAAAATCAGCAGCCTTGTTCACATCCTCCCGACATCCGATGTAGACCGGGCAGCGTTGGTCCAAGCCTGCCGGCACGATGTCAAGAATGGGGATCTCGCCATTGGTGGCGGCACCGCCAGCCTGTTCCAGCAGAAACGCCATGGGATTCAGTTCGAACAACAGGCGCAGTTTACCATTGGGGCTGTCGTTTAAGGCCGGATACATGAAAATGCCCTTGCCTTTCATCAATATCTGGTTGATGTCCGGCACAAAACCGCCGGAATAGCGTAGCTTGGAGCCTTTTTCTTCCAGATAGCGGACAAAACGATCATTGCCTTCGGTGTACTTTTTGCGCAAGCCGCCCGGGGAGTAAATATCACCGGAGGGTTGCATCCGGATGTTTTCACGGGTCAGGGTATATTCCATCAGCTGGTTCATGGTGAACTCGTAGACCCCCTTGCCCACCGAGTAGACCAATGAAACCCGTGGTCCATAGAGGATATACATGGCGCCGACCATCTTGCGTCCCGGCTGGAGCAGATCCTGCCCCTGGTATATGCCGACGATGGTGCCTACCGCCAGATTTACATCCACCAGCGAGGAACCGTCCAGAGGATCATATGCCACGGAAAACATCCCCTGTGGATTGCTGGTTACCTGAAAAATCTCCTCCATTTCCTCCGAAGCGATGTTGCAGACAACACCGGAATGCTGCAGCCGCTTGCGCATGATGCGGTCTGAGAGCACATCCAGGGCCAACTGATCCTCGCCATACAGGTTTGAGGTTCCGGCCACACCCAGATCACCGGTACGAACCGCGTTAATCACATATTTGCTGGCCTCCGCGATCTCGCAGATGAGGTGAACCAGGTTTCCGCTGATATTCTGGTCTCGCAGATGCTGGCGCAGATCAACCTGGAACTTGGTCATACCCGGTTTGCTCATCATTTAAAACCCCTCCTGAAACGTAATGTAGTAGTGATAATCGGCAATGAAAACAGTACTGTAAAGCGGTTATTTTTGCAAGACTAAAGGCATTTTAAGACTGCATAAAAATTTCATGCCAGTGCCAGGGATAGTACGTAGGTAACAAGCCCGTCCAGCAGAAAAATGATGAACAGACTGGTAATGACAGCCCGAGTGGCTGCCTGAGGGACTTCGGTGGCGCTGCTCCGCACACTGAGACCATAGCAGCAGCAGGTCGCCGAAATGAACAGGCCGAAGAGTATGCTTTTGGTGCAAAAAACCACTATTTCCTTGCTGCCGAGAGAACTGAGGATCCCCTGGAAAAACTGTTCATAGGGGATATGCCAGCCAATGGATGCAACCAGGAAACCGCCCGCAAAGGCAGTCAGGACGAAATAGACGGTCAGCACGACAACCGCCATGGTAACCCCGAAAATTCGCGGCAGAATCAGGTAGCGATCCGTCGGAATCCCCAACATCTCGATCGCATCGATCTCGCCATTGATCCGCATGTATCCGAGTTCCGTGGCAATAGCCGTTCCGCTACGGGCAATGACGATCATCGCTGTCAGCAAGGGCGCCAGTTCACGCAACACTACCCAGATCAGAATCTTCCCGGCCAGAGAACCGTTGGCTCCCACCAGGCTGACCACTTGGGCGATGATGACGGTCCCCAAAATAACGGCGATCGAGACAATGATCGTGACCGCCTGCAGACCGGTGAAGTAGATCTGTTTGTACAGCACCAGGCGGATGGGCACCCTGCCCTGACCAAAGAACGACAGGCAGCTCCTGAAGGCCTGAAGCAGCAGTGCCAGCATTTGCGCCACAATGGAAAAGCGCATGATGGCCATACGGCCCAGAGACGTGAACATGGCGTCTGGCCGCCCTATAGCTCGAACAGTGTGCCGTCATGGAGAAGTTCTATCTCCGCCATGCCGAGGCTGTCGATTTCCTGCTTGATGGTATCGTAAAACTGGGGTTTGGGGTGGGTAATCAGGATGCGCTGCGGAAGTTTTTTAATCTTCTTCAGCTCGGTCCGCATCAGCGAACAGGTCAGATGTTTGGTCAACAGGGCCATTGGTTCCATGCTGTTGGGGAAGGAAACCTCCACAATCAGCGCATCAATGCCGGAAACATGTTGCCAGAACTCCTCGGTGGGGCCGGTATCGCCAGTATATGCCAGACTGACGCCATCTTTGGAAACGATGTAGCCGACCGTTGGCACGGTATGATTAACATCAACGGCCCTGATCGAATAGCCGCCGACTTTGTAATCCCGGCCAGCGATTATGGTGTTGAAGGACAATACCGGATTGTCTGCGGAAGGAAGCTGAGTGAAATCTGGCCAGATCAGATTATTGAAAAGATGATCGCGCAGAGCGGAAATTACCGACTGAGTACTGTAAACCTGGATGGCATGCCTGATATTATTGACGATGATATTGTCGGCCAATGCCGGCAAGGCACGTACATGGTCAAGGTGGTTATGGGTAATCAGGATGTTGCTGATCTTCCTCTGTTCCTGTTCATCCAGCACTGAACCGATCGTACCGGCATCCAGCAGCAGCTGATCGTCGATCAGATAGGCCGGAGGCCGGAAGTCAGGAAACTCTGCGCCGGCGCTGCCCAAAACCCGTAACTTCATATTATTCTCCTTTCGCATGCAACCGGCAGAAAAATGCTGAAAACTACAGCAATTATCATGTAACAACCATTGTCGGCAATGTCAAGCAGCGGGAACCTTGATTACGACGACCGGGCGGTGCGGGTTGGCAGTTTGGACAGAAATGGGTGCCGCGTTGACCGACCCTGGTTTTTACAATCACGGTAGCACAGACCGGGCATGGCTGCCCCTGTCGGCCATAGACATTGACAATGAAGCGGCCGGCCTTGAAGACACCGTCGATGTTGGCGCCTTGGGAGGCGACGGCCTCTTTAAGCACTGCTGCAACCGCGCCATGCAGACGACGTACGTCACTAGACGAAAGATCGCCGGAATTGGTGAGGGGATGAAGGCCGCAGCGGAAAAGGCTTTCATCGGCATAGATGTTGCCGATGCCAGCCAGGAAAGACTGGTCCAACAGCAGCGGTTTCAGCTGTCGCTGGTGGGCGGCAAGGCGGACGGCAAATTCTTCATTCCCGATGGTCAGGGCGTCCGGCCCCAGATTAGCGGTGACCTGGGACGGTTCGTCAACCAGCCAGACCCGGCCGAACTTGCGCGGGTCATCAAAGCGCAGGCAAGTACCGTTGTCCAGTAGCAGTGACAGTCGGTTGTAGCGGTCATGTCCATCAGTTGCTGCCGACATAACCAGCCGGCCGGTCATGCGCAGATGAATCACCAGGAAAAAACGCTTGACGCTGCTACCGGCTGGATCCAGTCCGAACAGCAGATACTTGCCATGACGATCAATGGAGCGGAATACGGCGCGATCCAGTCTCCGTTTAAAATCGACAACTGAAATACCGGACAGGACACCATCCCAGAGCACATCAACGCGCTGGACACAACTGGCCAGCAGAGACAGCTTGCCATCGCGCAGGGCTTGGGCGATACTCTCAACTTCAGGCAACTCAGGCATAAAAAATCCAAATCACATCAATAATACAGGTCATTTAAAATAGAACCTTTGAGGCATTTGTTTAAACTACAGACCTCAACCTCTAAGGAAGACACGGTTTTATCCGCCACAACCCGCTTCACAGCAACCCCCAGCCGGGCCAGACGGTTCAAATTCTTCCTGGAATGTCCGACAACATCCGCAACACGACCAGGATGACAGCGTATCGTGAGCGGCACTCCATCAGATAGTTCGGTTGTCAGCTGAATCAGCAGATCATGGAACAGCTCCGAGTAGATCAGCTGACCCAGGGCGGGATGCCAGCATCCCGCCAGTATTGATCCGGAAGTAAGACCCTGATCGGCCTGCAGTCCGATGCGAATCACATCAACACCGGCCTTGAGAGCCATCAGCAGCAGCTGTTTGCAGACAGTCACCCCCTCGTCCAGACTGAGCGGACGATATTTTTCCGACACATAAAGCCGGGCCAGTTCCGTACCGGCCAACACCAGCGCCGGGTAGAGCCTGACAAAATCGGCACCGGCCTCGATGACTCGCTGAAGAGAACTCAGTGCTTTCAGAGGAGTATCACCGGGCAGCCCAGGCATAAGCTGCGCCCCGGCCGTAAGACCGCAGGCTTTGATGCAGGCGATGGCCGCCGCGGCAGCCTCCCCGTCGTGACCGCGACCGGCAGCTGCCAGCACCTGATTGTCCATGGACTGTACCCCTACTTCGATGACAGCCACCCCCTGCCCGGCCAGCCACTGAACCGTTTCGCGGTCAAGCGCGTCAGGCCGTGTGGATATCCTGACTGCGGAGATTGTGCCGCTAGCAAGCAGCGACTGCAAAGGAGCCAGAAGCCGCTGCTGCACCACGCGCTCAAGGGCGGTAAAGGTTCCTCCGAAAAATGCCACTTCCAAGGGGCGTTGACCGGCCGAACGGCTCCATTGCCCGATCTTTACCAGAAGCTCGTTACGGTCGGGCAGCAGCCCACGGGAACCGGAAATGGCACGCTGATCACAGAACACACAGGTGTGCGGGCACCCCTGATGGCTGATGAAGAATGGAACCGTTACCCGTTTCACGCCGTTTTTTCCGGATCTTCTTCAAGAGATAGCAATGCCTGGGCTGCTGCTGCCTGCTGGGCAATTTTCTTGGAGCGACCGCCACCGGACCCGATTACCTGACCGTCAAGCAGTACCTGGAAAAGAAAGCGACGGTCATGGGGTGGGCCGGACTCCTCCGTCAGCTTGTATTCAGGCGGGGGCAGCCGTCGGAGTGAGAGCAGCTCCTGGAGCCGGCTCTTGGCATCACCGGCCTTTAATTCCGATGCCGGTGCAGCCAGCATATCGCCAAACAACGCCAGCACTACCCCGCGGACGGCTTCCAGACCACCATCCAGGTAAACCGCAGCAATCAAGGCTTCCAGCACATCAGCCAGGATGGAGTCCTTCTGTCGGCCGAGAGTCAGTTCTTCCCCCCGTCCCAGCCGGATGAAGTCCCCCAAACGACACGACTTGGCAATTGCGGCCAGACTGTCCTGATCTGCCAGGCTTGACCTGAAACGCGAAAGATCACCCTCGGGGGCGGCCGGAAATCGTTCATAGAGTACCTCTGCCAGCAGCATGCCGAGCACGGCGTCACCCACAAACTCCAGGCGCTGGTAGTCCTCACCCTCCCCTAAACCCGATTCATGGCCGTAGGAGGGATGGGTCAATGCCTGTGTCAGCAATCGATGCGATAAAAAATGGTAGCCAAGCCGAGCTTCCAATGCTGTCAAATCAGTATCCACTCACTCTACCTCCCGATTTGCGACTATAGCCATGGCGCACCTGTTTGGCAACTGAAAGTCATGACCGCCGGATTCGCTGCAATCGACATGTTCAACTGAAATCAGTTGCCAATTCTGCCCCGCTTGCATATAATTTAACATTTAACAAAACAGTGGAGTTCAGCGTGGGCTATTTCATTACCTTTGAAGGCATCGAAGGATGCGGCAAAACGACTCAGATCAGACTGCTGGCCGAGCGCCTGCAGGCTCTAGGCCATGCCGTTGTCCTGACCAGGGAGCCCGGCGGCTGCCCGATTGCCGACAAGGTCCGCGCAATTCTTCTGGACGCTGAAAACAGCGCCTTGCAACCGCTAGCGGAGCTGCTGTTGTATGCCGCTGCCCGGGCCCAACATGTGGCGGAAGTGATTCAACCCGCCTTGAATTCCGGCAGTATCGTACTGTGCGACCGTTTCACCGATGCCACCATCGCCTACCAGAGCGCCGGCCGCGGCATTGAACGGGATATCATCGACACCCTCAACAGCCTGGCTTGCCAGTCACAGCGGCCGGATATGACGGTTCTGATCGACTGTGACGCCCGGGTCGGGCTGGAACGGGCCAGACGCAGAATCGAGGCGGCATCCGGTCCGCGGGAGGAACGCTTTGAGCTTGAATCGCACGCTTTCCACCAGCGCGTCCGCGACGGTTATCTTGCCTTAGCCCAGGCGGAGCCTTGTCGTTTTGTCACGGTCGACGGCAACAGTTCCATCGAGTTCATTTTCGATGCGATTTCCGAACAGGTTCTGGCTCGGCTGGCTGGTAAACATGCCGTTCGCTGACATTGTCGGACATGATCGTATCATCGAAATATTCAGGCGCTCGATCCGCTCCGGAAAGACACCCCACGCCTATATTTTTGAAGGGCCGGCAGGATGCGGACGCAGAAAGACCGCCCTGGCCCTGATCCAGGCCCTGTACTGCCGGGAAGTGGCTGACGATGCCTGCGGCGTCTGCGGTTCCTGCCGCAAGGTGGCTGGCGGCAATCATGGAGACATCCACTTTATCGAGCCTCTGCCCGAGAAGCGGGATATCAGTATCGCCCAACTGCGGGACATCCAGCGCGAATTAGCCCTGCGCCCCTACGAGGCGCCGCGCAAAGCCTGCATCATGGAACCGGCCGACCGGATGAACGTCAATTCGGCCAACTCCTTTCTCAAAACCCTGGAGGAGCCGCCGGGAAATGCCATCATCATCCTGCTCACCGAAAATGCCGACATGCTGTTGCCGACCATACGCTCGCGCTGCCAACTGGTCCGTTTCGCGCCCCTGTCGCCAGAATGCGTCCGGCTGCTGCTGGAAAAGAGCGGCATGGATGCAGCCGCTGCTGCCCTAATGGCCCAGCTGGCTGACGGCAGCATGCAGCGGGCCATGGAACTGGAAAGTGAGGGACTGACAGCCCGGCGGGAACTGTTGGTGAAACACCTGGAAGGACTTACCCTGAAAAGGGTCATCACTATTTTCGATGCGTCCGAGCAGGTCGGCGGAAACCGGGAAGAAACCCTGGAAACCCTGGACATGCTGCTTTCCTTTGCCAGGGATATGGTTTTCCTGTCCGCCGGCTGCAGCGACATCATCAATACGACTATCCGTACCAGCCTTGAGAAGATGGTCAGCAACATGAACCTGAAGCGGACACTGCAACTGGCGGACGACATCCTGGAAACACGCCGTTCCGTTCAACGCAATGCCAACGTCAAACTGGCCCTGGATCACCTCTTCATGAGGATTGCCGGGGCCGCAGAAGCCTGAGCGACACGCATAATACCGATTTCAAATCAAAGATGAAATCAAGACGGCGAGAATTGAGGCGACTAAGGCATACAGATCAGTATGTTGAGGAACCGAAGACGAGCCAACGAAGATAGCGCTTTGATTTGGAATTGGTATAACCTAGGAGGAATCCGTTGCCCCGTATAGTCACCATTCAGTTCAATTCAGCCGGCAAGCTGTACGATTTTGATGCCGGCATTCTCGACATATCACCCCGCGACAAGGTTGTTGTTGAAACCGAGCGCGGTACCGGCATCGCCACCGTCGTCAAAGGACCGATCGAGAGTTCGGCAGACAACCTGCCGACACCGCTCTTATCCATAATACGGGTGGCCAACCGTGATGATCTGGATATTCTGGAACAAAACGCCCGCAAGGAAAAAGAAGCCTACGAATTCTGCAACCGGCGCATCATGGAGCGCAGCATGCAGATGAAACTGGTGCGGGTGGAATATCTCTTTGACGGCAGCAAGGCGGTCTTTTATTTCACCGCCGACGGTCGGGTGGATTTCCGCGATCTGGTCAAGGATCTGGCCCACACGTTTCATACCCGCATTGAAATGCGACAGATCGGGGTTCGTGACGAATCCAAGATGATCGGCGGCATCGGCATCTGCGGCCGGGAACTCTGCTGCAGTTCCTGGCTGCGCGATTTCCAGCCCGTATCGGTCAAGATGGCCAAGGAACAGAGTCTGGCACTCAACCCCACCAAAATTTCGGGACAGTGCGGCCGCCTGCTGTGCTGCCTGGATTACGAATATGAAACCTACTGCTGCCTGCGCAAGTCGTTCCCCAAATGCGGCAAGCGGGTCAGAACCGACTCGGTGACCGGCGTCGTGGACAAACTGAACCTCCTGACCGGCAACATAACGCTCAAACTGGATGATGGCAAACTGGTGGTGATCCGGAAATCCGAAATCACCGGCGAGGCTGCGGCAAGCGATACTCCTCCGCCGCAGATTCCGGCATCAGTCCCCGCCGCCACTCCTACCCGGCCCCAACGTCCGCCCCATAAGGGACGTGAACGGCGGCCGGAACGCCCTGCAGCCGCTCCCAGCGAACAGCGGGATGAAAAGAAACCGGCAGCCGTTGCGGCAGCTCCAGACAAACCGGCGAGCGAGGCTAAACCCAAACCGGCTCGCAAAAAACAGCGTTCCCGAAAGCACGGACACCGCAAACCGGGTGGCGGAACGTCCGAAGGCGGATCCGGTCCAGAGCCAAAGGCATAGTTGCCACAGCAGCTACTTTCACAACATCCACACCAGGAGTCTGCGATGAAACCTTCATTCTACGTCACAACGCCCATTTATTACGTCAACGACGTACCCCACATCGGTCACGCCTACACCACCGTGGCAGGCGACGTGCTGGCCCGCTACAAGCGCTTGATGGGGTATGACGTTTATTTTCTGACCGGCAGTGACGAACATGGCCAGAAGGTTGAAAAGGCTGCCACCACCGCCGGCGAAACGCCGCTGGAACTGGCGGACCGGGTTGTCAAGCGCTACCAGGCTCTCTGGGAGCGGCTGGGCATTTCCAACAACGACTTCATACGCACCACCCAGGAGCGCCACAAAAAGGGAGTGGCCCACATCTTCAAGGACATCCTAGACAAGGGCGACATCTACCTGGGCGAATATGAAGACTGGTACTGCACCCCCTGCGAAACCTTCTGGCCGGAAACCCAGCTGATCGAAGACCGCTGTCCAGACTGCAACCGTCCCGTGGAGAAACTCAAGGAAGAGTCCTATTTCTTCCGCATGAGCAAATACCAGGAGCAGCTGCTGGCCCACATCGAAGCCAACCCCGAATTCATCCAGCCCAAAAGCAAGCGAAACGAGATCATCTCCTTTGTCAAGGATGGGCTGCGCGACCTGTCGGTATCTCGCACCACCTTCACCTGGGGCATCCCGGTACCGGGCAATGACAAGCACATCATCTATGTCTGGTTCGACGCCCTGACCAACTACATGACCGCCCTGGGCTACCCGGAAGCAACCGACAACTACCGGAACTTCTGGCCGGCCAATGTGCATCTGATCGGCAAAGACATCCTGCGCTTCCACGCCGTCTACTGGCCGACCTTCCTGATGGCGGCCGGCCTGCCCTTGCCTGAAAAGGTCTTTGCCCACGGCTGGTGGACGGTGGAAGGCCAGAAAATGAGCAAGAGCCTGCAGAACGTGGTCGAGCCCAACATGCTGATCGACAAGTACGGCGTGGACGTGGTCAGGTACTTCCTGCTGCGCGAGGTACCCTTCGGCCTGGACGGAGATTTCTCCCATGCCGCCCTGGTCCAGCGGCTCAACTCCGACCTGGCCAACGACCTGGGCAACCTGCTCAGCCGCTCCACCGCCATGGCGGTCAAGTATTTCGACGGCATACTGCCCGCCCCGGCCGAACTGGCCGATATCGACCAGGGCCTGAAAAAGAAAACCACCGACATGATCGATCATGTGGATGCCTGCATGGATGATCTGGCTTTCAGCAAGGCACTCCAGGCCGTCTGGGAGGTCGTCTCGGCCGGAAACAAGTACATCGACGAATCGGCCCCCTGGACCCTTGCCAAGGATCCGAATCAGAAAGACAGACTGGCAACGGTCATGTACTGCCTGCTGGAATCCCAGCGCATCGTGCATGTGCTCCTGTCGGCCTTCATCCCGGCCACATCGGAAAAGGCATTGACCAGTCTGGGCTGTCAGTGCAAGGTTGAGAAAGCGGATCTTGATTGGGGGGGACTGCAGGCGGGAACCACGATCATCAAGGCGGAAGCCCTATTCCCGAGGATGGAAGGGTAAAAACCGGTTTTTATAGCAATTAAAGGGGGAAGAGCTGATCAGGCCTTCCCCTTTTCAACGATATCCAAAAAGAACGCCCCCAGATCTCTTCGTTTTGTTTCCAGCAGCGTAATCTCCACAGAACCTAAATACGGCAGTTGACTGACTTCATTCTGTCACCAGCATCGTATTTTGGGATCAAATCGGTGGTGCATTCGACAATAATTTTTTGAAAGTCCTTTGGGCAATTAGCATGACTCTTTCCTTTACCCCCATCTACTCCGCAGCACTGGTTAGCACGTGAATCACGAGAAAATTTACATTGCTCCCCAGTTAACAGTTGGAGATCCATTACCCGGAAGAGTATTTAAAATTGTTGGTGTGACAGTAGCAGGGTTAGGGACTCCTGTTGCCGGAGCGCCAAAAGCATCCATAGCCGTACCCGCCCATGTATCATTTTGCACAAACATAACTTCTGATGAAGCACACTCCGTTGCAAAAACCCGTGTTCCATTAGTATGTTTCGTGAATACAACATAGGTATTTGAAGATTTTGCAGCTGTATTTATATTTGCATTCAAATTGACGCCATTCGAAGCGGATATCCCAATAACTGCAACAGTTACACCATCATACTTGATACCAACCAGGGCCGCACCAGTAACTCCGCCTGCAGATGTTGGTGCGGCAGACATTGGGCCAAGAACTAGCTTACCTGCCGCTGCTGGTGCTGCAAGAGCATCCAAAGTAACAGAAGATTGTGAGGAACCATAGGTTCCATTATCGGTAAACAGGGCCTCCTGTGCGCCCTTAACGTTTTTCAGGTCAGAGAGCGCCGCAGAATTAAATCCTTTCTGCCGATAAGCAGAAAACTGAGGAATAGCTACAGCGGCCAGGATGCCGATAATCGCAACCACGATCAAGAGTTCGATCAAGGTAAATCCTCTGCCATTTCTGAGTCTATCCAACATGACGTATCTCCTTTCACAACAATTACAGTGAAAAGCATCACATCCCCTTCTCGGAACGTACCCGCCCTTCAGTATCGATAATATACCTGCCGACTAATGGGTTAGCCAGGATAGTCTCCAACTCGCTAAGCCTTACCACTTCATTAACGCAAGCAGGAACTGTTCCAAAGAGCTTACAATAAAACTCGACCGCCACGTCAATCTGCCAGAGTCCTTTCAGCGCGTCCACACGCTCCTTGATAGATTCAACAGTGTTTCCCTGCCTTTCTGTTCCGCTTAGCGAACTGCTCGTCAAGTTACGTAATGGTCAACTCGGTCTTATTCGTCTTTATAGGCCACCAGACTTGCAAAGCTGCGATGAGGTCTCGTTCGATGATGGCAGGTTGTTGATAGTGATCGTGCCGCTGTCAGGTCGAATCAAGTCAAGCAACAATTTGATCGTGGTGAAGTAAGCATCCCCCGGCAGAGCCGGGGGCTTTCAAAGACGTGAACCGCTCGAAGCGGTGTTATCAAAAGATTATCTGACCACCACGCGTGGTGGTCATCCTTCGATCAGCAGTGTCAATTGATCCAAGCGTTTGTCTTCGTCTTCCTGATTCCTGATGTAGTTGGCAATCGTTTCCTCGTCGGCACCAACTGTTGATACAAAGTAGCCACGTGCCCAAAAGCTCATGCCGGCAAAGTTTTTCTTCTGACCAAGGTACATTCGGGCAATATGGATAGCACTTTTGCCTTTGATGAAACCGATCACCTGTGCAACGGAGTATTTCGGTGGGATCGATATCAATATGTGAATATGATCAGGTTGAAGGTGCCCTTCCAGTATGTTGCACTCTTTCTGCCTGGCAAGACTGTGAAATAAGTCGGCAAGATATTTCCGGATACGGCCAAACAGCACCTTGCGCCGACATTTTGGAATCCATACAATGTGGTACTTGCAATCCCATTTCGTGTGACATAAACTTTGTGTGTCGTCCATTGAAGCCTCCTTTTCGTGTACTTTGAGCGGTTCACGTTAGGGAGGCTTCTATATATTTCTGGAACTGTCAAACTATTGGGGTCCCCCGGCAGAGCCGGGGGATTACCTAAAGGAATTTACCGGCGCCATTGGGACCGATACAGCCGAAAACCTCGCCAAGCACCACGCTAAGTGAGAGCCCCTTAACTGCCGCCACCTTTGTATGCCGCGCAACACAAAAACTTTTGCAAACTTGATCAAAACAGATCATTACATCCCTCAGCGTTCAGTATGAAATGTCTCAAACTCCTGTTTCATATAAAAAAAGTCGGGGGAAACCCCGACTTTTTTTATATGAAAAACTCAACCA
>DBMM01000016.1:0-10805 GCA_002298925.1 Geobacter sp. UBA698
AACAGTAGCTCAGCAAACTAATTTTTTCTTCAGGCGCCTTTTCCACTATTTCTGTGCTTAAATCAGTCTTCCCGCCAAAGTTTTGATCTTAGCCCGCACACTTTTCGACAGCTTAGGGTGTGGTTCCTTGGCGATCATCCCGGTAAAGAGAGCACCAACGATTTCGGCGCCGATCGTCTTTGCCGTCATTTTGAGTTGTTTATCGGTTCCAAAAAACCAGCGCCCTAAAATTCCCGGCGCCGCACACGAGGAGACCAGCAGCGCTTTTTTCATTGGCGCCTGCGCTTTTCTGAATTTTGGTCCATTCATATCCCACGGCCAATAGGCATAAACTGCCAACCGCTCCATAAAGCGTTTAAAGATGGCCGTGACTGAACCAAAGTTCGTCGGAGAAGCGAGAATGTAACCATCCGCTCGCTCGATCTTATCGATCAGGTCCTGCATGCCATCATGGTGAAGGCAAGTCCCGGGCGCCGCACCAGGCTGCTGGGTGCAGGCGCGGCAATTCAGGCAAAACTCGATAGGGTATTCACGGAGAAGTATGAGCTCGACTTCGGCACCAGCCGCCCTTAAAGCCTCTGCAAAGGCCTCGACAGTTTGATCGGTAATACCATCATCCCGATATGAACCATTAATTGCGAGTATCTTGATCATGGCTGTCATCCCTTTCTGGGAAGAGATATCGATAGTCTTGAATTCAGAACCTATTCTCCACAAATTTCTCGTGTCAGTGGCTCACCCCCATGGGGCGCCAGTCTGGGGGGGGCGAAAGATTAAAAGTTACAAGCACTAGATTTCCTGGATGCCCCCTGCTTCCGCCTCGCTGTTGATGCTGAGGGCCGCAAGCTCTTCTTCCAGATGAACCATCATCTCGCCCACCTGTTGCAGATAGAGAGCCGGCGGATCGACTAACCCGCGCAGAGACGACTCCAGCCGCCTTGCCGCCGAGATGCTCGCCTTCAGAGGCGCCAGGGGATTTACTTCCTCCCGCAGGGTGGCCACCTCCTTGTACTTTTTCAGCACCGTCGGATGGCTCCGTTCCTCCTCCACGACACTCTTCCTCAGATCTCCGTACTCTTCTGCGGAGAATCCCTTCTCCTCCTTGGCCTTGCGCAAGAGATCGATTGAGCGGTAATCCGGCAGCGGTTTCAGTTCCTCCCGCGCGCTCAGGAGCCGGGGTTCTTCCTTCTCCATGAAGCGGTAGGCCATGGTCAGCTTCTCGGCAGTCCCGCGCTTGATCCTGATTTCCCGCAGACAGTATTCCTCGAAGTTCTGATAGCCCCACTCCCGGAAATGCCCTTTTGTGCTCACCTGAAGCAGTTTTTCGCCAAGTTCGACCCACGACGATTTGAACCGCTTTGCCTTTTCCAGCACTTCGTACCGGTCGGAGCCCGGTTCCAATCCCTCCATGATGGTGTCGATGACCTGTTCGCTGCTTGATTTGTGTACTTCTGGCATGTTGTATCTCCGTTTTCGTCCCGTACGGCGGACGCGTAGCTGTATCAGCATCGGGAGAGTAGCAAAATCGGCAGGTATTTTGAAGCGCGGATTCAACTCGGAAGTGCAATAGCGATTGGTGGCCTGGTGGATCGTACTCCACTTCGAACAGTATCTGATGAAGTCATAAAGGGTCAAACCTATGAATATAAATGAATATAAAATGTGTCTGGTCTATACCCTGACATTTGCTGTTACCATTTTGTTTATGAATAGATAGACATGATACTGCTGCTTTACTTCTGGAACGCCGCATACCGCAACTTTCGATTTTTCATGCCAGGCCCCAGAGGGATCCCCTAAATGTTTTTTGTGAAGTATCATCTTCTTAGATATTTTCTCCAAGTTTTATGAGAATTTATCCGCGACGGCGGCCAGTTCCGCCAGCAGAACCGATTTTTCGTCCTCCGGCAGAAATGCCGCCCGGAAGGAATTTTCAGCCAGGCGCACGAGGGTCGCCCGGTCCAGGTGCAAGGCTTGCGCCGCGGCGAGGTAGTTTTCAGAAACGTAGCCACCAAAGTAGGCCGGATCGTCCGAATTCACCGTCACCACCAGCCCCGCTTCCAGAAGCTGCTTCAGGTTATGCTGCGCCATGTTGGAAAAAACGCGCAGCTTGACGTTGGAGAGGGGACACACGGTCAAAGGGACCTCTTCGGCCACCAGTCGGGCGACCAAGGCGGGGTCTTCCAGGCAGCGCACACCGTGATCGATGCGCGCCGCACCGAGCAGATCGAGGGCCTGGCGGATGTACTCGGGCGGACCCTCCTCCCCGGCGTGGGCGACGGTAAGAAAGCCCTCCTGTCGTGCAGTGTCGAAGACGGCAGCGAACTTTTCCGGCGGGTGTCCGACCTCGGAGGAATCGAGGCCGACGGCAACGATCCGCTCCCGGTATGGCAGCGCCTCGCGCAGAGTGACCATGACTGCGTCGGCACTGAGGTGGCGCAGAAAGCAGAGGATAAGTCTGGCGGAAATTCCCAGCCGTACCCTGGCGTCAGTCACGGCCCGGTGCAGGCCGTTGATCACTGCAGAGAAGGGGACGCCTCGCCCGGTGTGTGTCTGCGGGTCGAAGAAGATCTCGGCGTGGCGCACGTTCTGGGCCCGGGCCCGCTCAAAATAGGCCCAGGCCAGGTCATAAAAATCGTCCTCCCGCTGCAGCACACGGGCACCGGCGTAATAAATGTCGAGAAACGACTGCAGGTTGGTGAATTCATAGGCTCGACGCACCTCCTCCACCGAACGATAGGGGAGCTCCACGCCGTTGCGGGCGGCAATGGCAAACATCAGCTCCGGCTCCAGTGAACCCTCGATGTGGATGTGCAGTTCGGCCTTGGGGATAGCGTTGATGAACTGTTCCATGGTGGCACCCTCCTCGGCATGCAAGGGTCGTAGGGGCAAAGGTTTTCAGGGCCTGCCAGGTTGTTAAGTTACTTCTATTTTAGCTCGGTCCTGTCAACTTGGAAGGCTGATTCCATCTTTTTCCCATCTGTAACGTGCAGCTAATACGATCAAGGATTTCGTGTATTCAAATGCATTGGTCTGATAAGCCCCAATATTTATGCAGACACTGGAAATAGCAAGATAACGAAAAAAGGGGGGTGTTGCCAAGCGGCCGCCCCCCCTTTATTGTTTGCCGCAGTGCAGTATCTCTGTTACTTCGGTTCCAGATTGAGTCCTACGCCGAGCAGTACGATGCTGTCGGATGTGTCGCCGTAGTTCACCCGGAGGTCAAGCCGTACCGCGCCCTGGCTCGGATCGACGGAGGTCGGCGCGCTGTTGACGCAGACCGGACCGATATCCGTGAGGTCCGTGCCGTCATCCAGCATGACGACGGCAGCACTTGGAAGATTCTGCAGTTGTGCAAGCCGGATCTGAGTGATGTAGCTGCGCGAGTTTGACAGTTCGTAACAGACACGCACTCCCTTGATAAGAAATCCGGGCGGAACCTGAAGGCCTTTCTCGACGACTTTGTCGCCGACCTCCTTTGAGATATCTCCAAGGGTGGTCGAGTTGATTATAAGGCCGCTGAGTCGGCTACCAATGCCTGAGCTAGTCGAGTTGAATGCCAGCCTTACATCTTTGTCTCCGGGCAGGAAGTCCAGGTGATTGATCCACATTACTTCCGCATGGGCACCGGTCCCCGGCGTGCTTTGCGCTTCAGAAGGACCGACAGGACCAGAAAGGACGGAGGAAGCTTGAGCCATGGTGGAGCTTGCTATCCCGGCTGGTCCGGCTGGCCCCTGAGGTCCTGCTGGTCCTGCTGGTCCTGCTGGTCCTGCTGGCCCGGTGAGTCCCTGTGGCCCGATGGGACCTGTTGGCCCGGTGAGCCCCTGTGGCCCGATGGGACCTGCTGGTCCGACGAGACCCTGAGCTCCGGTGGTACCTTTTGGTCCAGCGGGGCCTGGAGGTCCGGCTGGACCTTGAGGGCCCGGAGGACCAATAGAGTTCCATGTTAAGGAGCTCTCATGTGTGCGGCAATCTGACGGCGAAGAAACCAGGCGAAGATTACCATTAGTCTTATTTTGGCATGCGATGAGGGTTTCCGCCAAAGAAGCCCCGGCTCCAAATTCTGCGGCCATGAGTGCAACGCCGAAAATCGTGACAAGTTTATTCATTTTCATAAGTGAGACCCCCTGGAGTAATAAACAATCATGTTAAGCAGGCATTCTCTGCATCGATCATGGAGGTACCGATCGGCACCTCCTCACCCCTATCTGAAGCAGTGGCCATGTATTGTTGCCAACACCCTCCTTTCCATTGGGACCCAAGCCTTATGCGGTCACAATAAAACATTTATCAAGTGAGGCTATTGCTGAGTATTTGCGAAAGCATCATGCCTCATCCAACTACAAAAGGTGAGGATTCTGATGTAGCAAATATTTCCCCACTTACAGTTATAATAAAAAAAATTAAAGAATAATGACTAATTGTCATCCCGCTGTCAAGCAGTCAGTGTGCGTCTCGGGGGATGTGCGTCTTGTGGGGGGCTAGCATTTATTTATGTTCACCGCATAGTTGTTTTGCCTAACACTATTTCAGCTAGTTAACTGGACATAAGTTGACCAACAAACAATGTCCCGCTAGCCCCCCCTTTTCGGGCTGTCAATTGCGTGGGTGACCCCAATTTTCATTGCTAATCGGAATTATCAATACATTCCATTTGCCTGCCTATTTCATATGTGATATTGTATATAATATGATATTTAGGTTTGTTCTCGATACCAATATTTTTGTGACTGCCCTTTGCAACCGTGACGGAGCATCGCATCTCCTGATTCGATGGGCTTTGGCAGATAAAATATCACTATTGGCATCGCCGCCGCTTTGGCTGGAGTATGAGGCGGTACTCAAGCGACCGGAAATAAGGTTGCGGCATGGTATTTCGATTGATAATCTGGATATTGTGCTGGATACCTTGGCTGCTCATGTGGAACCGGTTCACCTGAATTACTTATGGCGGCCTCAATTGCGTGACCCAAATGATGAAATGGTGCTGGAAACCGCTTTGAACGCCACTGCTGATGCACTGGTTACGTTTAATATCAAAGATTTTTGCTGATGCTGCTAAGCGGTTTTCTCTGAAGTTAGTTACACCGGCTGAATGCATCAAGCTGACAGGAGACATATCATGAGTCATTACGCACTCCGTATCCCAGATTCCCTTGCAAGTTACGCCAAAGAACTGGCACGTGAAGATAATGTTTCACTCAACCAGTTTATCGTGATGGCACTTGCCGAAAAAGTATCTGCTTTGAAGACGGAAGCCTTTTTCCGGGAGCGAGCCGAACGTGCTAATCCTGAAAAAGCGCTGAGTATTCTCGATTCTGTCAGGAAACTTCCCCCGATTCCTGGAGATGAACTGCCAAGTTAAGTATTGACAGCATAACTCTTTAGCTCCCCTTTCTCGCTCCTGTCGAATGGATATTTACAGCTGAGAATCTTCTCGTAAGCGTTTTTTTTCGATTCGCCCAGTCTTCGTCGATGATTTGGTTAGCCCTCAGGGACGTGCTTGCTATTTTCTAAATTCACAGAATAGCAAAATAGCAAGCAACGTCCCCAGTAAGCCCCCCGTATAACTTTACAGATCCATTTCCGCTGTTATACTTTCCTTAATTCACAGTTCCGGCAGTGCATAAAGAGGCGGCTTTTTTTTATGTGTCGCAATTTTTGCCACCTGCCTAATCTCGCACATTTCAGAGCTTTGATAACTGGAAACTATGAAACTTTTCGTTCTCACCGGCGTAATGCTCTTTATGTTCCTGCAGTTCGTCACCCCACTCTGTGCCGATCCGCCTAAAATCATGTCGCTCTGCGATATCCACTATCCCAGCGACGAAGGAATCGAATGGGAATGCCGGAAACTGAAGCGGCGTGACCATCCGGAAAAGCTTTTCGGTAAGCATTGGCAGGACGTACTCCGCTTCAACCGGCTCGACCGGCACCATTTCATCGGCGGGTTATCGATCAAGGTGCCGATACGACTGGAGGATGTCAAAGGGTTTACGCCAATGCCGGCAACGTACCCGGAGGCTGCGGCGGAGGAGAAATTCATCCTGATCGACCTGTCCGAGATGTTCCTCGGTGCTTACGAATACGGCAAAATAGTTCATTCCTTCCCCGTGGCTGTCGGCATCGAAGGGCATCGGGTTCCCCGCGGGAAATTCAGGATCGACGCAGTCGACCGCTGGCACAAATCCAACCTGTATCCCGTTAAAGATATCGGCATCCCCTATCCCATGCACTACGGGCTCAGGTTTTATGTGGATAAGAGTGAGGAGAACTGGCCGTCCTTCTGGCTCCATGGCCGCGACATGCCAGGATATCCTGCCTCCCATGGCTGTATCGGCCTTTATGACGAGGAGATGCAGAAAAAGGTTTACAAAGATCCGAAAAACGTGCGTCTGAAAGACGCAAAAAAACTCTATGAGTGGGTCGTCGGCTCCCATGCTGACAATGGCAAGTTCCATAAAATATCATACGGACCGCCGGTGCTGATCATCGGCGAACCCTCCAAGTGACCGCTCTTTTAAGAGACCAAATGGATGTCTGTTCGCGTGAGCCAAAAGGAAAGCCTCAGAGTGGGGCATAGTGGGTCACAGAGTCAGGCCTGAAAGACTGTCATTGACAAATTCCGGTATTCGGTCATCTCCAATCTGGTCGCGTATGTGATGCCCTGCTTCAATCCAGTAGGTTCCGAACTGATCCATCGCCTCGGATGGCAGCTTCCGCCCACTCAGAAACAACGCCGCGTATGTGAAAGCGTAAAAGCGTAGGGTCATAAAAGCGTAGGGTCAGGCTTTGGTAATTGGTATTTAATACCGATTTAATTCACATATTGAAAGCCTGACCACATGTGGGTTCTATTGAAAGCCTGACCCATGTGGGTTCACTTTATTTAGGTTTATCAAATGCGTTGATCTGACTCTCGAAGGTTTTTCACCAGCGCAGGGTTCGATGGATTAACGATGGTCACTCGACGGAGCGACCAGTTCGGCTGCAGCCATTAGGCCTGCTTTCAAAACAAGTTCCTTGGGTATCACCTCATACCATTGTTCACTTACGGAGACAGTCCTACACTCATGCTCGCCACATGATCCGCAACACTGGCTCTGCCCTACCTCTGCCACTAGCCACTCCTCAATAGGCCTGTCCCCGATCCACACACGGTTGGATTCAAGTGGCGCATGCATAAACTCCGATGTGCTTAATTTCTTCATTTCTGTAATCACCGCAATGCCAAGTGGAGCTAGCGCCTCACGCAGCATCTCAGCGGCAGTATGGATCGCATCTCCAGTACCAGTGCAACGATTGCACGTTTGGCCATGATCATCCACGAGTCGCTGCCATTTTATTTTTAGTTCTTTCATGTCTTTTCCGTTCTATCCAACGTGTATGAGGCGTAGCGGGGCGGGTTTATCGCGTCCGTCTGCCGCCGAGAGTTAGCTGTCGGCTTTGATGTGATCTTCTAGTTTTGCCTCTGCCAGATTTTTTACCGCATCGTACAAGACTATCCATCTTCTGTAAGGAAGCTTAATTGCATCTTCGCTGCCACAGATAGGACATACATAAAAGTCATTATCAGCGCTTATGAATTTTACTTGGTGAATTTTGCAATACGGTCCTTCGTCAACCGTGAATCTCCTGTTGCCATGGAGTTTCACTTTCCAGGTGAATAAATCAAATGGGATGAAAATATATCCTTTTGACTCTTTCTTTTTCATGCGAGGTAAACATGCAGCCAACACAAGAGCGAATAATGATATTGCCAAAGGTAGCAGGCTTAATTCTGCTTTTGGTCTCAATAATTCTGATACTTGATATGCGACGAAACCCCTCAACACTCTGCTTAAAACCAAGGGAATTGTTACGGCGAGTAATGTTGCCAGAACCCCTGTGGTTGCAATGGGCCTTTCTGAAAATTCTTTTCTGGCACTCTGGTAGAGAGTTTTTAGCAGTTGCAGCAATTTTTCTTTCATTTTGGTTCCTATTATTATTCAGTTAACTCGTTAATCATGGGTTTCCGTATATAAGGAACTTTTCACCATTGTTTTAATCATGCATAATTCTCTCTTCCAATTCTGCATCACCCCGGATGACACCAAACGGCACCCGCCAGAGCTTTTCCTCCGGGTTCCAGCGTCCGCCTGCCGCTTTCAGCCTGTCCCGTAGAGCTTTCATGGTATACGGAACCATTACGGCTACTATGTCCTGATCCCGATACCGCAAAGGCGGTTTGCACGGTCTTTCCTCCACAACAATTTAGACAGTCTTCATCCTGACCTGCCGTATCTCATCATAGCGATACCGGACACAGAGGAGCTTGTCACCGAACTGCTCCAGCAGTCGCCTGGTTCCCTTTTGCCCAGGTTTCAGATGGGTATGTGTCTTCATGTCCTTCAGCATGGGACTATCCTCACATCACGAGCAAAAAAATGTAAAAAAGCCGCCCAAAGCATCAAACGCCCTGAACGGCTTATCTTGTTATCACGAATTGAGCCATAGCGAACATGCCATCTCCGGCAATCAAAAAACAATCATAATTAAACTGGGCCAAGCTACGCTTTATGCCCTGTCAAGTCAAGCAGCCATTGCCCCGGGGAAATGCGGGAGATAGAGGGGAATAAGTCGCAGAGGTTGTTTTAATCTCTACCGTCACTGAGCCGGTTAAGCTTGCCGCTGCAGGCCAGTTTCTTGATGTGTTTTAGTATCGGCTTGTCATCGGTCGAAAACGGTTCATCCAACAACATGACACGTGAACTGATCAGTTGGCTCTCTTGATCGAACAGATAGGTTGCCGGAATGGCTGTTTCGCTGCCGCCGCAATAGAAATGAATGTTCAGCTGAGCATAGGCTGTGTTGGGGGTAAGCGCTATTTTTTCTATATCCCAGACATCCAGCGTTTTCTTCTGACTGTTCCTGGGGATTACGCGGGTCCATAGATCCACGAAATTGCCTAGGCGCCGGAGCGACCCGCGGACGGCATAGATGTCCCCGGCAGGAACCTGGTAAATTTTCTCGAGCCGGTAGTCGGGGACATATATGTTCGGACCGTTGTTCAGGTCCGTTTCAGCCAAAGCCGGGGTGCATGAAACCAATGTCAAAAACATAGCGATAAATTTTTTTCTGATCATGTTCTTCTCCATTTAAATCTTAGCGGCGCTTTTTAAGCCGCGAGACTATAGCATTTGGCTTTGTCAGCTTTCAATTGAATTAGTGAAAACTTAAAGTTTTTGTCGCCTGGATGCCGAGCCGATGTGCCGGGCAGGACCGGTGTTCGCGCGGTTTGAGCCGCTTGCCCGGCTCCGGCTGTTGTCCCTTTGCTGCCTGGCTTCCGAAAGTGAGCGCCCAGGTCTCAGATCGGCGCTTTTGACATTGTCAAAAATATATTTCATGTTGGCGGCTATTATGGTAAGGCTTTGCTGAATTAAATGGGTCTGAGGGAGGGGGGTGAAAGCTGCTCCGTTTCTGCGTCTTTGCGGTGAGCTGGTTTGCTTTGAATGCAGGTATCGACGACAACCTGAAGGAGAATAGTGCCATGCCCGCATTTGACCGTAGCCGCTTCCTCATCGCCCGCTGGTCCATATTCACAATCCTGATTCTAACCTACATGCTCGTCTTTTTTCACCGCATGGCACCTGCCGTGATCTCAGCCGATCTGATGAAGGCTTTCAATACCTCGGGAGCGCAGCTCGGATCTCTGGCAGCCATGTATTTCTATATCTACACCGCAATGCAGATCCCGGCCGGCGTGCTGGCGGATACCCTCGGTGCCCGCCTGACCGTTACGGCGGGTAGCCTGATCGCCGGAACAGGGTCGATTCTATTCGGATTGGCAACTACCTTTGCTGGGGTCTCGTTCGGTCGGGCCCTGGTCGGCCTGGGGGTTTCCGTCGTCTTTGTGGCGCTCTTCAAGAGCAACAGCGTCTGGTTCAGGGAACGCAATTTCGGGTTGATCAGCGGGGTGACGCTTCTGCTCGGGAATATCGGCTCGATCGCTTCGGCCGGGCCGTTGGCCATGCTGCTGAAGAGCTATTCCTGGCGCTCCGTATTTCTGATCCTGGGGGGGCTTACCATCGGGCTGGCGCTGCTGACGGCTCTCTTTGTCCGCAATCGGCCGGAAGATCTCGGTTTTCCTTCTTTGCGCGAGATGGAAGGCAAGGCGAGTCATCCCGGCCGGAAACAGCATTGGTGGGGTGATCTGGCCAGTGTCGTCAAGACTGCCGCGACCTGGCCATTGTTCTGGGTCGATCTGGGGATGATCGGGAGCATGCTGGCGTTTGTCGGCTTGTGGGCGATTCCCTTTCTGCGCGACGTGCACGGTCTCGGGCGGTCGGACGCGGCGGTCTATACGACCACCGCCCTGGCCGCCTTTGCCGTCGGTTCTTTGCTGTTCGGCTGGATTTCGGACCGGCTGGGGCGGCGCAAACCGGTCATCATGGCCGGTACCCTGCTCTACATGCTGGCCTGTCTCGGGCTGGCCTTTGCGCCCTGGACCCCCGGTTGGTCCGGTCAGGTACTTTTTGCCCTGGTGGGCTTCGGTGCCGGCGGGTTCATCGTGACCTTTGCCAATGCAAAGGAGGTGGTGGCGCCATCGCTGGCCGGCATGGCGGTAGGTCTGGTCAATACCGGGCTGTTCCTGGGGGCGGCCGTGATGCAGCCACTTTTCGGCTGGGCCATGGACCGGGGCTGGGATGGCAGGACAGTCAACGGGTTGCGGGTGTATTCTTCAGGGGATTACCACGCCGGCTTCCTGTGCATGCTCGTTTTTGCTGCCATCGGCATTCTCGGAGCGACCAGGATCCGGGAGACCA
>DBMM01000016.1:10813-40858 GCA_002298925.1 Geobacter sp. UBA698
TTCTATTTCAGCGGAATTCAGATAATGCGCCCCGCTGGCTGACGGACAGAGCAGTCTGTCAACCGGAGCGTAAACCTTGCTGGCAAAATCCGACCAGCCGCAGCCGAGCGAGTACATAAATTCGCCGCAGCGGTCGTGAATGATATTCGCGGTCACATACTCGGGCTGCAGCGGGGATTGCTCTTTCAGGCAGGTCAGGCCGACAATCACATCGATGATGCTTTTCTCGACCTCGTCGCACGTTTCCAGTGAGGTCTGCCGGTCGGAGTCCGACGGAAACACCGAGTCCTGCTTGTGGAAATCCCCCTCCAGGTAGGGGTGGCTGTGATAGGTCCCCAGGAACTGATAGGCGGGGAAAATCTCGGCCAGCTCCAGTATCCGGTAAAAGTGGACGCCATGGACCTCGACGCCGTCCGCATCCCGGTTCATGATTATCTGGCAAGGCACCGCCAGGGTTACATTGAATATCTCGCTAGCGCCCTTGCTGATCTTCTGGCCAAACAGCAGTCCGTACGCTTCCCCTTCCGGGAGCGTGCCGTTCGGTCTGCGGTGCATGTCGGGACGAAACCTGCTGGGATACGCCTCGGCCGAGGCCAGGAACATGGTCATGAATGCTTTCTCTTCAATATGGACCGTCGTTTTCGGCATGGCACACCCTTTCAGCCCGAATCCGCAATCCTTTCTTGTGTAGACTTCGGGTGGGGTAATTCATTCCAATGGGGCTTGGCGTTTTCGTTCAGGCCGACAACCTTCGGAAGATCTTTCAACGCTTGTCTGCCCACAACTGTCTCATACCATATAAATAGGACCCTGCAATGTGGTCCATTCAGATTCCGACCTGGTTCAAGTTTTCCGTCACCTTTCCCACCGGAGCCATGTAGACCGCAAACTCCTCGTCTCCGTCCACCCCGATCAGTTGATCGCACAGATCCTGATTGTAGGCGGCTATGGCGCAGGTGCCGGCGCCTATGGCCTGGCAGGCCAGGTAGAGATTCTGGCAGGCGTGCCCGGCGTCCAGCGCGATTACCTTGTAGGAGGCTTCGCCATAGCGCCATTCGGTGCGGGCGGGAATGGCGCTCCAGATGAAGGTGACCGCCGCTTCCGCTGCAAAGCGTTGGCCCCGGGTGGCGGCCGCCAGCCGTGCCTCCAGCTGGTCGGGAGACTGTTCCAGCAGCAGGGCATGGTCGAGGGGCAGATAGCGGTAGATGCCGGGGGAGAGGGGCGCGACATTCAGGACGGCCAGGTAGGTTTCAAGGGGGTGCCGGCAGCCGGCCGAGGGGACGGTGCGCAGTACCGCCGCCCCATGGAGCCGGGCACGCACCCCCTGGCTGCTCCAGAGCAGAAAGGCCAGCTCGTCCAGGGTCAGGGCTGCCGGCAGAAACGTGCGGCGGCTCTCCCGTCGGGCAATGGCGTCCGCCAGGTCGCAGGCCGGGATCTGCCACGCTTCCCGCCGGGGGAGGGGGATCAGCGGCGCGCCGTCCGGCACCGGCTTCTGGGGGGGAGGGGGCTCAATCCCGCTGGACTGGGGTGTGTTGTACCAGTCCACCTCGTCCCTGATCCGGTCGGTGAGAAAATGACGTCCCGCTGCTGTGGTTATGGACGGTCTGGCCATGGCGGAATCCTCCTTGGGCTGGTGCTGGCGGGCGGCACCTATTTGCGGATCATCAGGCCTGCTCCCAGGCAGAGCAGCAGGATGCCGATCCCGCGCAGGGGGGTCAGCTGGATCTGGCGCAACCCGAAAGCGCCGAATTGGTCGAGCAGGGCGCCGGTCAGCAGCTGTCCGGCGATGATGATCGCCATGACGGCCGCCGTGCCCACGCGCGGCACGGCGATGATGGTCATGGTCACGAAAAAGGCGCCCAGCAATCCACCGGTGAGCTCCCACCACGACGCGGCTGCCACGCCGCGCAGGCTGCCGCGCCCGACGAGCAGCACCACCAGGAACATGGCCAGGGTGCCCACGGCAAAGGAAATCAGCGAACTCTCGAAACTGCCCACTTTCTGGGCGAGGCGGGCATTGATTGATGGCTGTATGGCCACCGCCAGCCCCCCGAAGGCCATCAGCAGCACCAGTACCAGGTTGGTCATTGTCTCTCTCCTCAAGCATTCCGGTATCGTTCAGGACCACATCCCAGCTGCGGCATAACGCATCCGCCCCCAGCAGGGTGGCAATTTTTTATTCCGCGCGACGGTAGTAACACGAATTCATAGCGTAAATAAAGTTAAGAAATACCCATCTGTTCAAGAGCGGCAGATAGTGATATACAGGTGCAAAACATCTGCCTCAGCAACCATGGCGGACAGTATCGTCATTCGACAGGCAGATCCAACGGAGCGCTCTATTCATGAAAAAACGTATCATCTTTGCCATCGTTGCTGTTGTGCTCATCATTGCCGTCCTGGCCGGTATCAAGACCCTGCAGATCAGGTCGATGATCGCCAGCGGCAAGAAATTCGTTCCCCCGGCCGAGACCGTGACCACGGCCGCGGTGAAAAGCGAATCCTGGGAAACCGCCCTCGGCTCGACCGGCACTCTGACCGCCGTGCAGGGGGTCAACGTGGCAGCCGAGACTCCCGGCAAGGTGGTCAAGATCGCCTTTGAGCCCGGGGCCGCGGTCAGAAAGGGGGAGCTGCTGATCCAGCAGGACACCAGCAGCGAAGAGGCCCAGCTGCCGGGTGCCCTGTCCCACGTGGCCCTCAGCCGCGCCAACCAGAAACGCGCCGACCAGATGTTTGGCGAGGGGATCATCTCCCAGGCCGACCATGACCTGGCCGTAGCCAACAGCGCCCAGTCCCAGTCCCAGGTGGACACCATCCGGGCCACCATCGCCAAAAAGACGATCCGGGCCCCCTTCTCGGGGCGCCTCGGACTTCGCCTGGTCAACCTGGGGCAGATGCTGCGGGAGGGGGATCAGATCGTTACCCTGCAGGCCCTCGACCCGATCTTCGTCGACTTCTCCCTGCCCCAGCAGCAGCTGTCCCTGTTGCGTATCGGCCAGCCGCTGCGACTGACCGGCGACGCCCTCGGCAGCGAGGCGCTGATTGGCCGGATCACCGCCATCACCCCCCTGGTGGATGCGGATACCCGCAATGTCAGGATCCAGGGCACGGTCGCCAACATGGGGGAGCGCCTGCGCCCCGGCATGTTCGTGAATGCCTCGGTCGGCCTGCCGCAGAAACAGAAGGTGCTGGCCATCCCGGCCACGGCGGTGCTCTACGCCCCCTACAGCGACTCGGTCTTCGTGGTGGAAGAGAAAAAGGATGACAAGAGCGCTAAGCAGGGGCTGCAACTGCGGCAGCAGTTCGTGCGCCTGGGGGCGAAGCGGGGGGACTTCGTGGCTGTCACCAGCGGTCTCAAAGAAGGGGAAACCGTGGTCAGCAGCGGGGTCTTCAAGCTGCGCAACGGCCAGGCGGTCACCATCGACAACAAGCTTTCACCGGAGTTCAAACAGGCACCCAAGCCCGAGAATAATTGATGCTCACGCTCTCCCCCCGTTCCACGGGGGGACTTTGAACACTAGAGGCTTTTACCACGCCATGACCAATATAACCGATCTCTTCATCCGTCGCCCCGTCCTGGCCCTGGTGGTCAACCTGGTGATCATCATCGCCGGCCTGCAGGCCATCCGCTCGCTGAATGTCCGTCAGTACCCCCGCAGCGAGAACGCCGCCGTGACCGTTTCCACCGTCTATGTCGGCGCCAACGCCGAACTGGTGCGGGGCTTCGTCACCACCCCCCTGGAACGGGCCATCGCCGCTGCCGACGGCATCGAGTACATGGAGTCCCAGAGCACCCTGGGGCTTTCCACCATCAAGGTGCGCCTGAAGCTGAACTACGACGCCACCAAGGCCCTGGCCGAGATCAGCTCCAAGGTGGACCAGGTGCGGCGCGACCTGCCGCCCGAGGCCGAGGTGCCGGTGATCAACATCGAATCGGCCGACAGCCAGTTCGCCTCGGCCTACCTCAGCTTTACCTCCGACATCCTCAAGCAGAACGAGATCACCGACTACCTGGTGCGGATCGTCCAGCCGCGGCTCTCGGCTATCGCCGGGGTGCAGCGGGCCGACATCCTCGGCGCCCGCACCTTTGCCATGCGCATCTGGCTCAAGCCGGACCGGATGGCGGCCCTCAACGTCAGCCCGGCCCAGGTGCGCCAGGCCCTGGCGGCCAACAACGTGCTGGCGGCGTTGGGGCGCAGCAAGGGCGCGCTGATCCAGGTCAACCTGACGGCCGACACCAACCTCAATACGGTCGATGATTTCAAGCGCCTGGCGGTGCGCGAGCAGAACGGCGCCATCGTGCGGCTGGCCGACATTGCCGACGTGGTGCTGGGGGCCGAGGATTACGACGCCGAGGTGCACTTCTCCGGACAGACGGCGGTTTTCATGGGGATCTGGCCCCTGCCCAACGCCAACTCCATCGACGTCATCAAACGGGTGCGGAGCGAGATGGAGGCCATCCAGCGCGACCTGCCCAGCGGCATGCAGGCCCGGGTGGCCTACGATGCCACCAACTACATCAACAACGCCATCCAGGAGGTGCTCAAGACCCTGGGGGACACCCTGCTGATCGTGATGGTGGTGATCTTCCTCTTCCTGGGCTCCTTCCGCTCGGTGCTGATCCCGATCGTCGCCATCCCGGTTTCATTGATCGGGGCGGTATTCCTGATGCAGGCCTTCGGCTTTACCGTCAACCTGCTGACCCTGCTGGCGGTGGTGCTCTCGGTCGGTCTGGTGGTGGACGACGCCATCGTGGTGGTGGAGAACGTGGAGCGGCACCTGGGGGAGGGCAAGTCTCCGCTGGAGGCGGCGCTCTTGGGGGCCCGCGAGCTGCTGGGGCCGATCATCGCCATGACCATCACCCTGGCGGCGGTCTATCTTCCCATCGGCCTGCAGGGGGGACTGACCGGCTCCCTGTTCCGCGAGTTCTCCCTGACCCTGGCCGGTGCGGTCACCATCTCCGGCATCGTGGCCCTGACCCTCTCGCCGGTCATGTCGGCCAAACTGCTCAAGCCGGGCATGGAGGAGCGCGGCCTGGCCGGACGCATCGCGCGCGGCTTCAGGCGGCTCAAAATGGCTTACGGACGCCGCCTGGATGCCACCCTGGCCATGCGTCCGGCGGTCTATACGGTCTGGATCGTGATCAGCCTGCTGACCATACCGATGTTCACCATGTCGGCCCGCGAGCTGGCCCCCACTGAGGACCAGGGGGTCATCTTCGGCATCCTGGACGCGGCCGCCAACTCGACCCTCGACCAGAACAGCCGCTACGCCGCCGCGGTCAACCGGGCCTTCATGAGCGTGCCCGAGACCGAGTTCACCTTTCAGATTACCTTCCCCAGTTCCGGTTTTGGCGGCATGGTCACCAAGCCGTGGGACAAGCGCAAGCGGACCATCTTCCAGATTATGCCGGAGATGCAGCAGAAGCTGATGGCGATCCCCGGGGTGCAGGTCTTCCCGGTGACACCGCCGGCCCTGCCGGGGGGCGGCCAGTTCCCGGTGGAATTCATCCTGGCTTCCACCGCCGAAACCGAACAGATCCTGGAGTTTGCCAAGAAGATCCAGCTGAAGGCCATGCAGAGCGGCATGTTCGCCTTTCCGCCGATCATCGATATCAAAATCGACCAGCCCCAGACCGAGTTCGTCATTGACCGGGACAAGGTGGCCTCCCTGGGACTCAACCTGGGACAGATCGCCAGCGACATGGGGGGCATGGTGGGGGGCAATTTCGTCAACCGCTTCGATATTGCCGGTCGCAGCTACAAGGTCATCCCGCAGATCGAACGGGTCGGCCGCCTCAATCCGGAGCAGCTGGGTGACATCCGTGTCACCGGGCCGGGGGGCAAGCTGATTCCGCTCTCCACGGTGGCCACCCTGAAGGAATCGGTTGTTCCCCGCTCCCTGAACCGCTTTCAGCAGCTGAACGCCGTCAAGATCAGCGGCGTGGCCATCCGGCCGCTGGACGAGGCACTCCGCTTCCTGGAGGATGAGTCGGGCAAGATCCTGCCCAAGGGGTATGTGCTGGACTATACCGGCGAGTCGCGCCAGCTGCGTACCGAGGGGAACAAGTTCCTGCCGGCCTTCATGCTGGCGGTGGTTCTGATCTTCCTGGTGCTGGCGGCCCAGTTCAACAGTTTCCGCGACCCGTTCGTAATCCTGGCCGGGTCGGTGCCGCTGGCCATCTTCGGGGCGCTGATCTTCACCTTCCTGAAGATGCCCGACCCCAACGTCCCCTTCTGGACCAGGGGCTGGACCACTACCCTCAACATCTACTCCCAGGTGGGACTGGTGACCCTGGTGGGACTGGTCTCCAAGAACGGCATCCTGATCGTCGAATTCGCCAACAAGCTGCAGCTGCAGGGACATCCCAAGCTGGAGGCGGTCCGTCAGGCCGCCATGACCCGCCTGCGGCCGATCCTGATGACCAGCGCCGCCACCATCGCCGGCCACTTTCCGCTCACGCTGGTCTCCGGCGCCGGCGCCGCCGCCCGTAACTCCATCGGTCTGGTGCTGGTGGGGGGCATGTTCGTCGGTACCCTCTTCACCCTGTTCGTGGTTCCCTCCATCTACATGCTGGTGGCCAAGGATCACGGCAGAGACCGGGAGCGGAGTGCGGAGCTGCTGAAAGCCGCCGCGGACGCCTGAGACTGACAAGCCGGATTTTTGCTTGACAGTTTGTTCTGGAAAATATAGTTTAATATTAAATCATATGGCGTCAATTCACTGGGTGAAAAAATGAAATCAGCGGACAATCCCACATACCGTGCACTGAATACCTATACCAAGCTGATGCGCGCCGCCGAGTCGTTTACGGTTCGGGTGAATCGTGCCATGGCGGAGTTCGGGCTCACCATCAGCCAGTTCGGCGTTCTGGAGGCCCTCTACCACAAAGGGCCGTTGTGCCAGCGGGACATTGCCGCCAAAATCCTGAAGAGTACCGGCAATATCACCATGGTCATCGACAACCTGGAGAAACGCGGTCTGGTGCGACGGGAGCGGGACAGTGAAGACCGGCGCTATCTGACCGTTCACCTTACCGACGAGGGGACTGCCGTGATCGCCCAGGCCTTTGCCAGGGTTGAAGCGTCCATCTGTACTGAAATGACAGTGCTTAGCCGGCCTGAGCAGGAGCTGCTGGGAAGTTTATGCAAGAAACTGGGATTGAAAGGAGGGGGTTGACAGGGAGTTTTTTTGAGTTATTAGTTTAATATTGAATCAATACCAATCGCAAGTCTACTGCCAAAAGGAGAATCAATCATGAAACGCATCTTCGCATCCATCGCCGCCGTCATCGCCCTGGCCCTGCCGCTGGTCGCCTCGGCATCCACCTGGAGCATCGATCCGGACCACTCCAACATCGGCTTCAAGGTCAAGCATCTGATGGTGTCCAACGTCAGGGGCGCTTTCGAAAAGCATACCGGGGTCGTTGACCTCAACGACCAGGACATTACCAAGTCAAAGGTGGAGGTCTCCATTGATACCAATTCCATCAACACCAGCGTCCAGAAGCGTGACGAACACCTGCGCAGCGCCGATTTTTTTGATGTGGCCAAATATCCGACCATGACCTTTGTCTCGAAAAAGGTGTCCAAGGCCGGCAAGGACAGGCTGAAAGTAACCGGTGATCTGACGCTGCACGGTGTTACCCGTCAGGTGGTGCTGGATGTGGAAGGGCCGTCCCAGGAGAGCAAGGACCCCTGGGGCAACTTCCGGCGCGGCGCTTCGGCCAGCACCAAGATCAACCGCAAGGATTTCGGCCTGGTCTGGAACAAGGCTCTCGAAACCGGCGGCGTTGTCGTTGGTGACGAGGTGATCATTACCCTGGAAATCGAGATGGTCAAAGCCCAGGCCAAGTAGCGGCTGACTGTAGGCCAAAGAGCAGGGCGGGAAAAATTGCCACCTTTGACCCAGATGGCAACTTCACCCGCCCCCCAGCCCCCTTCCGTAGAAAGGGAGGGGGAGCTAATTGCAAAATCCAAATTGGACATGATTGAGTCTGTGCTATAATTACAAGTAAAATGGTGGCTGCAGGTCAAGGTGGTGTGGGTTGGAGCAGGAAGAGGTGCAAACGGGAGGGGGGCGCTGTCCCCTCCGGGAGGTGCGTGATGATCCCCAGCGATATCGATACCGTAATCGAACGTTATGCCAAGGACCGCAAGACCGGCTCGAAACAGGTTGCGCAGGAGCACTTTCTCACTTACATCTATGTGGTTTTCGACGTGAACAATGCCGAATCGTTCATGAAGCGGACACGCGGCATGCTCTGCTACTATATCAACAGCATGTCGCTGTTTGAAAACCCCTTCCGCGGTCCGCAGCCCTGCTGGCTGGTACTGATGGCGCTGGTCTTCGCTTTTTCCCTGTGCATGCTGGCCGATGACGATACCAGTCTGATCGGCTTTTTCATTGCAGCCGGGACGCTGGTCAACGGTGTCTCCCTCGGGCGCATCGTCTTCAGCAAGTGGCTTGACACCGGTGTCATGATCGCCATATACCGTGAGATCATCGATCTGATCGACAGTACCTTGACGGCGAATGCAACCCCGGTCGGGGCTGGGGGACCTTCTGACGTCGACTAGGTTCTGACTCAATTGCATGCTTCATTTCAAAAAAAGGCGCCCACAGGAGCGCCTTTTTTCGTTTCATGGCTGCCGATGAGAACTGTTTTAGCGTCCCAAAGCCTCTTCGATTTTATTCAGATCAAAACCCTCGATGATCCTGCCGTTGATAAAGAAGGTCGGCGTGGATGTCACCTTTGCCCTTTTGGCTATTTCCAGCTGTTCTGCCTGCAGCTTGACGCCTTTGGCGGAAACAGCGAATGCCGGAGAGCTGTCCAGCTTTCCGGACATGATCTCATGGTACGCCCTGGCCTTGTCGGTCTGGGACAGGATGAACTGGGCCTTGTCCCTGGCCTTGGGGTGGCGGGGGAGGGGAAAGAAAAAGACGTGGCGGGTCACATCACCGCGTTTGTCGAAATACAGGGAGGCCTTGCGGCAGAAGGGACAGTCAGGGTCGGTGAATTCCACCACGGTTTTGGGGCCGGAGCCGATCGTTACCGCCTTGCTGAAATCCAGGTCCGCAGCCAGGGCTGGAATGCCGATGGAGAGAAGGGTTGCAATGATGAATGACACCAAAAGTGATTGAAATTTCATGGCTAAGGCTTCTTTGCAGTTGATTCCGGTTTCTGGCCCTCCTGGCAGGGGAGCAGGATGACGAATTCGCTGCCGGTGCCGAGCGTGCTTGAAACCCAGATGATACCACCGAGATGATTGACCGCCAGCTTGCAGTAGGCCAGCCCCAGGCCGGCACCACCATGGCCGCGGCCGCTGGGTTGCGATTGGGCGAAACGCTCAAAAATCCGTTCATGGTCCTCAGCCGGTATGCCCTCGCCGGTATCCTGGACAGTGATGCAGAGCAGTTGCTCCTGGTCGAACAGCTCTGGTCGCTGGGCGCTAGCGTAGGCGGGTGGGGACATGTCCGTTGCCGCTTTGCCGCTAATGACACGGCAGGAGAGACGAACGACCCCATTCGGAGGAGTGAACTTGCAGGCGTTGCCCAGCAGGTTGGCGATGACCCTGGTGAGTGCGATCCGGTCAATGAACATGGTCGGCAGGG
This sequence comes from Geobacter sp. UBA698, assembly GCA_002298925.1. Taxonomy (GTDB): domain Bacteria; phylum Desulfobacterota; class Desulfuromonadia; order Geobacterales; family Pseudopelobacteraceae; genus Pelotalea. Next base: position 20,429 of record DBMM01000016.1, read on the forward strand.
ATTGGTCCTGCTCAACGGTCAATGTGACCTCCTCGCGCTGTGCCAGCAGCGTGAACCTGTCGCGGATGGCCGTGATGATCTCCTGCAGGCTGCAGGGGCGCACGTTCATGGGCATGCGGCCCGCCTCGAAGCGGTGGATGTCCAGCAGGTTGTCAATCATGCCTACCACTTCATTGCAGCTGTCGATGGCCGATTCCAGGTATTCCGCCTGCTCGCTGTTGACCGGTCCCAGGCGCCCCTCGCGCATGATGTCGATTGACCCGATTACCGCGGTGATCGGATTTTTCAGATCATGGGAGAGCATGGAGACGAAATCCTGCTTCTCCTGTTCCAGGCGCTGTTTGACCAGCAGGGTCTGGCGGTTGGCCAGGGCGCGCTCCACCCGCTGCAGCAGGTCGTTCATGTCGAACGGCTTGGCCACATAGTCCTGGGCGCCGGTCCGCATGCATTCCACGGCCAGGCTTTCGCTGCCGTGGGCCGTCATCATGATCACCGCCACGTCACTGCCCGCTGCGCGCACCCTGTGAAGCACATCTACTCCGCTGATGCGCGGCATGCGTATGTCAAGCAGCACAAGTGAAAAATCGTCGTTCATCAGCATGGCCAGGCCGGCCTCGCCGTCTCTGGCCCACTCGGTCAGGTAGCCGGACTCCTCGAGGTGCAGCTTGAGGATCGTGCCAATATCGGCCTCATCGTCGATGATCAAGATTTTTTCCTGGGTTTGCTCGTTCATGCTCGATCCTCTTCAGCTGCTGACAGAAAGGCTTGCGCCAGGACCAGGTCCTCGGGCGTGGTGATCTTGATATTGCGATAGTCGCCCCGCACGATGCGCACGCGCCCACCCAGGCGTTCGACCAGAGAGGAGTCGTCCGTTCCGGTGAAGTTGTCGTCGGCTGCCGTGCAATGGGCCCGATGGATGATGTCGAAGCGGAACGACTGTGGCGTCTGGGCCTGCCAGAGGGTTTCCCGGTCCGGGGTGTCGATGACATAACCGTCCCGGACAGTCTTGATGGTGTCCTTGGCCGGAACAGCCACCAAGGCACCGTCGCCGCTGCGGGCGACTTCAATGGATTCGCGCAGCAAGGCCGGAGCAAGGAACGGCCGGACCCCGTCATGGATCAGCACGACATCATCGGCAGCCGCGTGGCCCTGCAGGAAATTGAGCCCGTTCATGACCGAATTCTGACGCTCCCTGCCCCCCGACACGATCTCCATAACCTTGCGGAAGCCGCCGGCTTCAACCACATGCTCCCGGCAGTAGGGGATCTCGTCGGCCGGAATCACCAGGCAGATGCCGGCAATCAGGGGGGATTGCTCGAAAACGGAGAGGGTGTGGGCCACGATGGCCCGGCCGCCCAGCTGCAGATACTGTTTGTTGATCGATGCCCCCATCCGTTTGCCCATGCCGGCCGCCGGGATCAGGGCAAAGGCCTTGCAGTCGTTCATGTCTGCTCCGTTGCCGGCGCCGCAGCTGCTTCGGCCAGTGCTTCCGCCAGCTGGGGCAGGTCCTGGTCAAGCAGGGTGCGTACGTCAAGCAGAAAACGCTCGCGCTGGATGCGCCCGATCACCGCGGTGGTTGTCCGTCTCAGGGCGGATTCGATCTGTTGTGGAGTTAAGGCGTCTATTCTGACTTCGATCAGTGTGGTTTCCAGCTGGAGCAGCGGGAACGATCCGCCGCCGGCGCTGGACTCGCCCCGCTGTTTGAGCAATGTCACCGCAGGGTGCAATGACCGGCGCAGTCGGCGGATGATCTTGTCAGCCCGTTGGGAAAGCTCGCCGGCCGGGGTGGTCAGCATGCGCAGGGTGGGGATTTCCTTGAGCGCCTGGCGCTGATCGCGATAGAGCCGCAGGGTGGCTTCCAGGGCCGCCAGGGAAAGTTTGTCCATGCGGAAGGCGCGCAACAGGGGGTGCTGTTTCATCGGTTCCAATAGTGCCCGCTTGCCGGCGATGATGCCGGCCTGGGGGCCTCCCAGCAGTTTGTCGCCGCTGAATGTAACCACATCGGCTCCGTCTTGCAGGTGCTGTCTGATGGTGGCTTCGCCGCAAATGCCGTAGGGAGATAGATCCAGCAGGCAGCCGCTGCCCGCATCCAGCATGACCGGAATACCGCTTGCTTGGCCCAGGGCGGCCAGTTCCCTGATGCTGGTCTCGGCGGTGAAGCCGACCACGGCAAAGTTGCTGGTATGAACTTTAAGAAACAGGGCCGTGGCGTCGCAGACGGCTGTCTGGTAGTCGCGGGCATGGGTACGGTTGGTGGTGCCGACCTCCACTAGGGTTGCACCGCTCTGGCGCATGACATCCGGAATCCGGAAGGAACCGCCGATTTCCACCAGCTCCCCGCGGGAAACAACCACCTGGCGGTTGGCTGCCAGTGACGACAGGGCCAGCATGACCGCCGCGGCATTGTTGTTGACTGCCAGGGCCGCTTCGGCGCCGGTCAGCTCGCAGACCAATGCCTCCACATGGGAGTTGCGCCGGCCGCGCTGGCCGTTTTCCAGATTGTATTCCAGATTTGAATAGCGCGTTGTGACATTCATGATGGCCGTTTCGGCCGCGTCGGCCAGGGGCGAACGTCCCAGGTTGGTATGAACCACAACGCCGGTGCCGTTGATGACCGCTCTCAGGCTGGGGGCCACCCGCTGGGACAGTTCCGCCAGGACCGAGGCGATCAGACTTTCCCGATCGAATGCCTGGTTTGACCCGCCCTGCCTGAGGCGATCCCTGAGGGCATCCAGAGCATGGCGCACGGCCTTGAGAACCTCGGGCCGCGACTGTTTCGCCAGCAGGGGTGCAATCTCGGGCCACTCCAGTATCCGGTCGACCTTGGGGATGTTTTTGAAGATCTCTCTGCTCACCGGCTGACCTAGATATCCATCTGAAGCTCGTCGGACTGGGAGGTCTCAGTGCGGCCGTCCATCAGTACCCGGCCGCCGTATTCGGCATTTTTACGGACCAGGCTTTCGGCTGCTTCGGCATCCCGTTTGCGAAAGGCTTCGATAATTTTTTCATGCTCCTTGACCGAGATCATCATGCGGCCGGGCAGGCTGAGCGATGTCAGCCGCAGGCGCTGGAAGCGGTTCAACACGTTGGTGATCAGTTCCCGCAGTTTTTCGTTGCTGGCGGCCTTGATGAACAGGTCATGGAAGTCGTTGTGGATCTTGAAAAAATTCTTGATGTCATTGTGGCTGGCCAGTTCGCTCAGTCGGTCGTTGATGGCCTGAAGCCGATTCAACTCTTTTTCGGTCAGCTTCTCGCAGGCCCGCCGGGCGGCATACCCCTCCAGGATGCTCTTGACGGCGTAAAAATCCTCCACATCCTTCTGGCTGAACTCGCTGACCACGGCACCGCGCCGGGGGATGACCGTCAGATACCCTTCCGACTCCAGCTGGCGGAACGCTTCGCGGATCGGGGTGCGGCTGATGCCGTAGCGCTCGGCCAGTTCCGGCTCCGACACCCGGCTGCCGGCCTTGAGTGAGCCGGAAATGATGGCATCCCGGATGTTTTCGAGGATCTTTTCACGCAGTGTAAGGTGTTTTTCCATCGGCTTTTTCATGTCAATCAAACTCCAGTTTGAATTTGCCTTATTGTATACAGTATGCAGCGTTTGTCAACTTCAACCTACTTAACTGGGCGTGTTTTATCTGCAAAATCAGCAGCGCTCACGATCTGCTTTTCAGGCGGGGGGGTAATTTCGCTTGCGAAGGTCTTAAGGGCAGAAACAATCACCCCTTGAATTTTAGCGCTTCAGCAGTTACTCTGAACGGCATTCGAGGCAACCCATGGATCCGGTCCGGCATCTTAAAATATCAATGACAGTTCTGCTGCTACTGGTCACGGCCGGCACTGCCGGTTACATGGCTATCGAGCAGTGGCGCTTTATTGACGCGCTCTACATGACGGTCATCACCCTGGGGACCGTTGGTTTCAAAGAGGTCCACGACCTGTCCGATGTCGGCAAGGTCTTCACCATGATCCTGATCGTGGTGGGCGTCAGCGTACTGGGTTACATCGTGGGCAGTCTGGCCCAGATCATGTTCGAGGGGCAGATTCAACGTGTGATGGGGAGGATGAAAGTGGAAAAGATGATCGAAAAGCTCAGCGATCACTACATCATCTGCGGCTTCGGCCGGATCGGTTCGCTGATCTGCAAGGAGTTCAAGGCCAACCACCTGCCCTTTGTGGTGGTGGAGAAATCCGCCGAAACCGCCGAAAAGCTGGACGAGGAGGGCTACCTGCACATGAAGGGTGATGCCACCCTGGATGAGACCCTGCTCAAGGCCGGCATCAAGAAAGCCAAGGGGCTGATTTCGGTGGTTACCTCCGACACGGAGAACGTCTATATCACTCTGACCGCCCGCGGCCTCAACCCGGATCTCTACATACTGGCCCGTTCCGGCGAAGAGGGCTCGGACATCAAGCTCAAGCGGGCCGGCGCCAACAAGGTGGTTTCTCCCTATATCATCGGCGGCACCAGGATGGCCCAGTCGATTCTGCGTCCCAACGTGGTCGATTTTATCGAGATCGCCACCGGCAGCGATCACCTCGATCTGCAGATGGAGGAGATCACCATCCCCGACCACTCGGCCTTTGCCGGTGAGACCCTGGTCAGTTCCGGTTTTCGCAAGGAGACCGGCGTGATTATCATCGGCATCAAGAAATCCCACGGCAAGATGGTCTTTAATCCCCATTCCCAGGCCAAGATCGAAGGGGGCGACACCCTGATCGTGCTGGGTGAGCCGTCGGCCATCATCAAGCTGGATGACCTGGTGGCGCGTCCGATCACGGACAGTGTCATCAAACAACACAGAAAAGAGCACCATCCCCATGAATAGCCGTCTGCACGCCCATGTACCCTATCTGCGCCTCTCCGAGAGCCTGGAATACATCCTGGAAAATCGCATCAACCCGGAACTGTTTTTTTCGGCCGAAGCCCTGGATAGCTTCATCTGCGAAAAAATGACCGCCCAGGCCCGGCTGCTGCACGGGACCGGACTGGCCACCACCATCCACGCGCCGTTTCTGGATCTGAATCCGGGCGCTCTGGACGGCACCATCCGTGACGCGACCCGCAAGCGTTTCCAGCAGCTGTTTCAGGCCGCCGCCATACTCAAGCCGCGGGTGATCGTCTTTCATCCCGGTTACGATGAGCTGCGCTACGGCGACAGCCGCATGGCCTGGCTGAAGAACAGCATCGCCTTCTGGCGCGAGTTTCTGCCCTGTGCCAAAGAAATCGGCTGCATCATCGCCGTGGAGAATATCTTCGAAAAGGAGCCGTCCACCCTGCGCGGGTTGCTGGAGGCGGTCGATGATCCCAGCTTCCGCCACTGTTTCGATGTGGGACACTGGAACATGTTCACAACCGTCACCATGGAGGAATGGTTTGCGGAACTGGGCCCCTACATTGCCGAACTGCATATCCATGACAACCACGGCAAGGCTGACGAACATCTGCCGCTGGGCGAGGGGCTGATCGATTTCGAGCAGCTCTTCCGCCTGGTGTCCCGCTATGCCCCGCGGGCGGTCATGACCATCGAGGCCCACACCAGGGAACGTCTGGAGCGGGCGCTGACCAATGTTGAAAAGTATCTTCAAACCCAATAATTCAAAAGGAAGACCAATGTCCGATAAAATTCTTGTCACCGGCGGCTGCGGCTACATCGGCAGCCATGTTGTCCGTCAACTGAGCGAATCCGGCCGCAGCGTGGTGGTCTATGACAATCTTTCCACCGGTTTTCGTGATGCCCTGATCAATGGCGAAGAACTGATCGAGGGGGAGCTGTCGGATCGCGACCGTCTGGACGCAGCTTTTCAGCGCCACGCTTTCACCACGGTACTGCATTTTGCCGCCTCAATTGTGGCCCCCGAGTCGGTTTCGCTGCCGCTCAAATATTACGGCAACAACACCCGCAACACCCTGGGGCTGCTGGAGGCCTGCGTCAGGCACCAGGTGCAGCGCTTCATCTTCTCCAGTACTGCGGCGGTCTACGGCATTCCCGCGGGGGGAGTGGCGGCCGAGGAGAGCGTTCTGGCGCCGATCAACCCCTACGGCACCTCCAAGCTGATGAGCGAGTGGATGCTGCGGGACGCCTCCGCCGCCCATGGCATGCAGTACGTGGCCCTGCGCTACTTCAACGTGGCCGGCGCCGACCCCCGGGCCCGCATCGGTCAACGCACGCCCGAGGCGACCCATCTGATCAAGGTCGCCTGCCAGGCCGCCCTGGGCATGCGGGAGAGTGTCGGCATCTACGGCACCGACTACCCGACGCCGGACGGCAGCGGTATCCGCGACTACATCCATATCGAGGACCTGGCTTCCGCCCACCTGCACGCCCTGGAATATCTGGACCGCGGCGGAGAGCCCACCGTCATGAATGTGGGCTATGGTCGCGGCAGCAGCGTGCGCGAGGTGCTGGAGCTGGTCAAGGAGGTCAGCGGCGTCGACTTCACGGTGATCGAAGCGGAGCGCCGTCCCGGCGATCCGGCCTCGCTGGTGGCCCAGGCAGACAAGATCGGTCGTTTGACCGGCTGGCGTCCGCAGCATGACAGCCTGCGGAAGATAGTGGAAGATGCCTGGCGCTGGGAGAGCAAACTGGCCGGAAAATAGGTTTGCGGATAGTTGCTATAAGAAAAGACCTCCCCGGTTTTGAAAACCGGGGAGGTCTTTTGGTATTAGCGTGCAGCGGCGGCCGTCAACTTCCGGACGCCCGGGCCAGTGCCTGCCGGACGCGTTCGAGGAAGCGTTCGGCGGTGAAAGGTTTTTGCAGGAAGTTGACCCCCTCTTCCAGGGTGCCGTGGTGGGCGAAAAGCTCGTTGGTGTAGCCGGACATGTAGAGCACCGGCAGGTCAGGCAGCGACTCGCTCAGTAACTCGTACAGTTCCGGTCCGCTCATTTCAGGCATGACGACGTCGGATATCATCAGGTCGATGCTTTTGCCGTGCTTGGCAACCAGGCGTTCGGCTACGGAAGGGAGCATGGCCTCCAGCACCCGATAGCCGGACGACTCCAGCAGTTCGACCACCATGCTTCGGACCATGTCGTTGTCTTCCACCACCAGGATGGTGCTCTTGCCGGGGAGGGCGGCGCTGGCGGGCTGCTGCGGGGGGCTTTCCGGCAGTGCGGCTGAGGATTCATTGCTGAGTGGCAGATAGATGCTGAAGGTGGTGCCCTCGCCGACGCGGCTACTGGCGGTAATGTAGCCATCATGCTGCTTGACGATGCCGTAGACTGTTGCCAGGCCCAGCCCCGTGCCGTGACCGACCTGCTTGGTGGTGAAGAACGGTTCGAAGATGTGACAGAGGATATCATCGCTCATGCCGCTGCCGCTGTCGATGAAGGCCAGCAGGGCGTATGAGCCGGGTCGCATGCCCGGGTGCTGGCGGGCATACTCGTTGTCCAGCACCACATGGCCGGTTTCCATGACGATCGAACCGTTACCGCTGATCGCGTCCTGGGCGTTGACCGCCAGGTTGAGCAGGATCTGCTCGATCTGGCCGCGATCGGCCATGATCTGGACGTTTCCCGGTGCCGGCTGGACATACAGGGCGATGTTCTCCCGAATAGTCCTGCGCATGATGTCGTGGAAGGTCGCTATGATCTCGTTCAGGTCCACGGACTGCAGTTTGAGCATCTGTTTGCGGCCGAAGCTGAGCAGCTGCCTGGTCAGGTCCCGGGCCTTGCCGGCCGCGCTGATAATGCCGTCGGTCTTGGCAGCCAGGGGATCACCGGCGGGCAGTTTGTTCTTGATCATGTCGGCATAGACGATGATCGGGGTCAGCAGATTATTGAAGTCGTGGGCGATACCCCCAGCCAGCTGGCCGACCGACTCGATGCGCTGGGCATGATGCAGCTGGGATTCCAGATGCTTCTTCTGTTCGACTGTCTGAAAGCGTTCGATGGCGATGCTGGCCAGCTGGCAGGCCGATTCGATCAGCTGGAGCTCGGACTGCTGTGGTGAGTGCGGTTCGCGGTGGTAGACGCTGAAAGTTCCCAGCAGTTTGCCCTCGGTCGAGGTGAGCGGCTCGGACCAGCAGGAGTGCAGACCGGCCTCCCTGGCTGCCCGGAATCCCTTCCAGTAGGGATGCCCCTCGATCTCCTCCACGATCACGCGCTGACGCGTGTGGGCGGCGGTCCCGCAGGAACCCATCCCCTGGGCGATGCGCAGTCCGTCAACGGCACGGTTGTAAGCTTCCGGCAGGCTGGGGGCGGCGCCGTGGCGCAGATGCAGGCCGTCCTCGTCGGCCAGCAGTATGGAACAGCTGGCGCCCTCCAGTTCCTGCTCAACAAAACGGATGATGTGGGTGAGCAGGTCAGTCAGGTCGATGTCGCTGGTCAAATCCTCAAGGATACGCGAGCGGGTCTGTTCACGGCGCTCGCTGCGTCTGCGCTCACTGATGTTTCTGACTACGCTGATGATGAAGGGTTTGCCGCCGCTTTCCATGGTCCGGGCGCTTGCTTCCACCGGCAGCAGCACTCCCGCTTTAGTGACATAGGCTGACTCGAAGGTGGCTTCGCCCTGCTCCAGAATCATGGTTATGTTTGCGTCGGTACCTGCGGCCTCCCCGGCCGGATTGAAGTCGTGCAACCGCTTTCCCTGCAGCTCATCCTGCCCATAGCCGGTCAAGCGGCAGAAGGCGTTGTTGGCATGCAGCAGCCGCCCCTGGTCATCCACCATGATGATGCCGTCATGGGCCGCATCGATCTGGGCCGCCTTGATGCGCAACTGCTCCTGCTGCTCGCTCAGCGTGCTCTGGGACGCCTGCAGTTGGTCGAGATAACGCAGCAGCATCTGCAACAGGAAGATCAGGCAAAGGCACAGTCCCAGGGTCAGACCGGACTGCAGAAACAGCTTGTTTTTCCAGGGGGCCAGAACGTCGTCCCTGTCCAGGGAAACGACCGCCACCACCGGAAAACGGGACAGGCGCTGGTAGGAGACGATGCGGTTGGTATTGTCGGTCTTTATGACTTCATCGCTGTGATGATAGGTGCCGGATGGAGCAGAGGGTAGTTTTTCGCGGAAGAGTGCGGTGGTGCGGAAGTCGGATTCGTAGATTTTATCGACATAGGGTTCGAACACAAGGGGGATCCCGGCGGTGTGGATCAGGGCGATCCGTCCGCGGGGCCCCAGGCTGGCGGCAGTGAAGAATTTTTTGAAATATTCGACCTCGAAGGCCACTGTGATCAGGCCGCTAAAGGTAGCGCCAGGTTCGTTGAGCGGCCGCATCAGGTTGAAGCGCCAGCGGTTGACCAGGCGGCTCATGACCGGTCTGCCGAGGGTCAGATCGGCGCCGGGCGTGGTCAGGTAGTAGCGGAAATACTCCCGGTCGGCCACATTGATCTGCTTGGCGGGAAATTCGATGGAATTGAGGAACATCTCCCCGCTTTTGTCAACCAGAAACAGGGAGCCGATCTGGGGGGAGCTGCCTACCTCGCGCTGCAGGTCGCGGAAAAGTTCCAGCCGGTCGTACTGCGCAACTCCCCCTTTCAGGCGGAGATCATGCAGCACATCCTGTAGTATTCGGTCCGATTCGGCCAAGGCGCTCTCGCTATGTTCGGCCAGGGCCCGGGCATAACCCGCGCTTTGACGCTCGGCAGTGGCGATGATGTCGTGCCGTTCCGAGAGCGCATGCCAGGTCGAGATGGCGATTACGGCCGCCATCAGCAGTGCCACGGCCAGCCGGATGCGTGACTTGAACAGGGTTATGGAAGATTTGCCTGCTGTCATAATAGCCCAGTCCCTGGAGGTGATAAAAAAGTGACAGATAAATTTACCTGATTCGGGGGAGTTTGTCAGCAGTTAAAAATCAGTATAATCCATAAAAATCAGATAGTTATATTGGTCTAATGTGTCGGTTTGAATGTGGTGTGGGTGCTTGCATCGCTTTTTCAGTCGTCATAATCCGGAATCGGCCAGTCGGGTTAAAAGCCGGGCGGAAAAAAGTTCTTCCTAGTGCGGTTGTAATAACCGAACTGCAGGCGGGGGAACTCCTGCTTGAGCGAGGGTGTAAAAAATATTGTGTAAATGGCCTTCAGGCATTAAGTTCGAATGCTATGAATAACAACCCAAATCTAATTTGCTCCTTGCAATTCTTCTCGGAGGGCAGCTAGGTTATACGGTTTCTGAATAAACCCGGCCAGTTCCTTGCCGGCAAACTTTTCGGCAACTTCCTGCTCGCTGTAACCGCTTGACATGAACACCTTCAAGTCAGGTTTTAACTGCTTCAGTTTATGGAAGCACTGCTCGCCATCCATGAGCGGCATCGTCAAATCAAGAATCACAAAGACGATATCCGGGTTTTGGTTGAAAACCTCTATGCCTTCCTGACCATTGCCGGCGGTTATGGGGGTGAAGCCCAACTCTTTAAGTAGAGCCTTTCCTATGTCGCGCACACTTTCCTCATCATCAACCAGCAAGACCTTCCCTGCGCCTTTCCAAGTATCCCCGTGTGTTGTCTCAGAGAATAAATCTTGTTGCTTACTGGATACGGGGAGTACTACCATGAAAGTACTCCCTTTGCCGAGTTCACTGCAGACCTTGATTGCTCCCTTGTGCCCTCTGACGATACCCAGTGCCGCAGCCATTCCTAAGCCACGCCCGGTGAATTTCGTTGTGAAGAAGGGGTCGAAGATCTTTTCCATGGCCTCCTTGGTCATGCCGCAACCGGTGTCGGCAATCTCCAGAAAAACATACATACCTGCGGACAAGCTTTCATTCGGCCATTTGCCCATGAGCTGATTTTCCTCGAAGTCCAAAACGCCGGTTGAAATGTCAATACTGCCGCTCATATCACCAATTGCCTCTGATGCATTGATGACCAGATTCATGACGACCTGTCGTATCTGGTTGGCATCAACTTCCACTGTTGGAAGTGGCTGATGCAGGTTGAGTCGAAGCAGAGCTTTCTTGGAGATCGACTTCTCCAGCATATGCACCAATTCTTCCAGCAATTGGTTCAGATCGATATTTTCGACCACGAACCTTCCCTTGCCAGAGTAGGCGAGCATTTGCCTGGCGAGATCGGCGGCGCGGGTTGAAGATTTCTCGATATGCCGGAGATTCTTCATGACTGGAGATTCAGGCTTGAGGCGCATCATGGCCAGATCGGCATTGCCGATGATTGAGGTGAGGATATTGTTGAAGTCGTGGGCCACACCACCTGCCAGTACACCAAGGCTCTCGAGTTTCTGAGCGTGGAGCAGCTGTTGCTGGAGCGACAGTTTCTCTTCTTCGATACGCTTGCGCATCAGCACTGCACCGATGTAGGTTGCGATTTCTTCCAGACGTTCAACCGTATCCAGCGTGATACAATCTTTGCGGCGGTCATTGAACTGGATCAGTCCGACAATCCTTCCACCATCCCGAATGGGCACCAGGGCAATGGAGGCGTAGCCTTGGTGTATGCATACATTGCGAGGATGAAGCCGCGGGTCCGCATCGAGTGGAACCTCAAGTAGTTGTAACGAATCGTTAATCCAAAAGCTGCCACCTTTTGTGAACAGCGGATTTGTCGGGTCGGTCTTTCCGGAAATGATAAGACCGCAGGTACATTCCAGGCTTATGTTCCCATCGTTGTCCCGGCAAATTTCACCACCCACGCTGCGCTCGACCAGCGTGTTTTCAACCAGCAGGAGATCCTTGGGGAATCCTTCCTGGAAAATGTATGGGAAGTCATCTCCTTTCTGGAGGCGAATGCCCACGGCGTCAAACCCTGTCCGCGTCTTCAGAGCAGTCAAGGCGTGCGGGATCAACTCCTCCAGATTTCCCGATTCGTTGAGTATCTGCAAAACTTCACGGGCCATTTCCTTGTATGTTTCATTGCGCTTTCTCTCGGTAACGTCCAATACCTGCGACAATACCGAGACCATGTGACCTTGAGCATCTGTCAATGGTGTGTTGTACCATTCACATGTAATGACCTTTCGCTCTTTGGTGTAATTGCGGTTGCTGGTAACGACATATTTCGAGCCATCGATAAGTTGCTGCATGGCACTCTGGACAATCGGCATGTCTTCTTCATAAATCATCTGCAGATCCATGATCGGCTTTCCGACAATTTCTTCTTGTGTCCAGCCGAATATTTTTTCAGCTTCACCAGCCCATCTCGTCACGATGAGTTCGGAATCCAACTCAATTGTACCCATTGGCGAATGGTCAACATAGAAGTTCAACCGCTGTTGGCTCTGGCGCAATGCCTCCTCTGCTGCTCTCCGTTCCGTTACATCCCAACCGACCGTCTGATACTCTACCAATGCTCCCTGCTCGTCGAAAATCCCCGTCTGCCGCCAGTGGCTCCAGCGGATCGTTCCGTCCGGCCGAACTATCCGGCACTCGATTTCCACGGTTGAGTTTTCCCGTCTGATAGCTTCGATCCGTCTGGCAACCTCATCACGATCATCGGAATGGATGAGTGGGTAGAATGATTTCCCCAGCAGGTTCCCTACCGCAACACCAGTAAAACGCGCAAGTGGATCGTTCACAAAAGTCAACACACCATCTGGTAGATAACGACCAAAAAACTCCGTTTGGCTTTCCACTATATTGCGGAACCGCTTTTCAGATAATTGTAGGGTTTGCTTTTCCTTGGCGAGATCTTCGGTGCGAATATCAACCAGGCGACGGAGCGTTCTATTCCATAAAAGGATACCTGCCATTACGCCAAATATTGCTGCTACTGAGGCTACCACTGCGATCCAGAACCTGTGGGAAAAGATGCTGCCATTTTTTGCATGAATCCAGCGTTGCTGTATCTTGCCCCGCTCGTCTTGCGAGATCGCATCAAGCCCCTTTTGGAGAATACCACGCAGCGGGGTTGCAGAATGCGGAATCCCCATCGACAGATTGATGCCTGATGATGCTTCACCCGCTACACGGAGGTTTGTGATCCCCTTCAGGGAAATAAGATAGGTTGCTGTCGCAAGATCAATAACTGCTGCATCCGAACGCCCAAAGGAAACGTTGAGAATCGCACCAAGATCGTCTTGAACAAGGTCGATCTCCATGTCGAGTCCCGACTTTATGAGATGCTCGGTGATGGCATAACTCTTTACAAGCGACACTTTCAAACCGGCGAGATCTTTTTCAAGCAACTTACCAGAACGTTCTTTCCTCACTACAATCACGTTTGGCATGGATATGAATGGTTCAGTGAAAGAAAGAAACTCGGATCGTTGCGGGGTTTTGGTGACAGCGTTGATAATGTGTACTTCACCGCTGCGGGCTTTTGAAAGAATGTTGTCTAGTGATGAAAACTGTCGCTGTCTGAAGTGGACACCAAGTTTTGTTTCTATTAAGAGCAGGTAGTCGTGGGCGAGACCAGCGGGTTGGTCTTTTGAGTCAAGGAACACAAAGGGGGGATAACCTGTTTCGACCGCAAGGACTACGCGTGACTGGTTATTTTTGAGCCAAAGTTGTTCTGCTGGCGTTAAAGACACTTGGCCCGCATCGCCTGCACAGGCAACGGCAACAAGAGAAATGCATAGCAGCAATGCTAAAAAAAGATAACAGCTTTTATTAAGACAGTTAGGCTCAACAAGCAAATTTTTGGTATGAATTTGAATCATATCGAGCTTATTTCTGAAGAAGTGGAATATATTAATATATGCTATCATTAAACATGCTAACATTTACTGCATGCCAGTCAATGCATAATAGCTTTGAGAATTGTGATCAATGTCACATAAATTGGCATTAACAAGCCGCCATCCTACCGTAAAATAGGATGGCAAATCGTGTCAGGGCAGCTTTTCAGTGACTGATCGGAACAGACCATTTCTTGGAGATATTGTTCAATGCTGGTACCACAACTTGAACATTGCTTCGTCAATGGGAAACGAACCACGGTTCTTGGCGTCGAACTCTTTAAAGGAGGTTTTACCCTTGGGGATAATAATCGGCTCAAAGGTTGAGTTGCGGTCTCTGGGGAAAGTAATGTCTATCCCAACATGAATCGGAAAGTTGGGCAATGTTTTTTGTTTATATTGTACTAAGTTAAATCGCCTAACTACCTGAAATGGGCCAGCCTGTTTCAAGGCCGGGCGGAAAAAAGTTCTCCCTGGTGCGGTTGTAATACCCGAATTGCAGGCGGGGGAACTCCTTTTTCAGGCGCTGCAGCAGCTGGTACATGCCGATCCCTTTTCCGCGCGCCCCCATTTCACGATTGTAGTAGTCAGGGTCGATGGACAGGTTGCGCATCTGGATCATGTCCAGGCCGGTGTCGGCCACGAAGCGCAGCAACGCTTCAACCTCCTCCGGGGCGTCGCTGACGCCGGGCGAGACCAGGTAGTTGATCATGGTGAAACGGCCGGCGTCTTTTGCGATTTGCACCGAGCGCAGCACATCGCCGAAGCTGTAGCCTTTGGGGCGGTAGTAACGGTTGTAGAGCTCCTCGCGTACCGAGTTCATCGAGAAACGGAAGGAATCCATGCCGCTGTCGCACAAAAGCTGGATCCGGTCCGGCAGGGAACCGTTGGAATTGAAATTGACCGTGCCGCGGCTGGTGGCCCGCTTCAGGCGGCGGGTGGCCTCGGCGATCGTGTCGCCCTGCAGGATCGGATCCCCCTCGCACCCCTGGCCGTAGGAGACGATGGCCTGCTCGGCCTGCTCCAGATGCGGTTGGGCGATCTCGCAGATCTCCTCCGGGGTGGGGACGAAGCTGATTCGCTCGTGGTTGGAGGGGCAGCACTCCGAGGGTTGCAGGCTGATGCACCCCAGGCAGGCCGAGTTGCAGACCGGCGAGGTCGGCAGCGGCGCCTCCCAGCGGCGGTAGAAGAGGTTTTTGGCGGCAAAGCAGTGGTAGTCCAGGGCACAGCGTGACAACTGCTCCAGCAGGCGGTTGCCGGGCATCTCCTGCAGTCTCTTGGTTACCAGCGGATCCAGGGTACGGTCGTCGTAGTTGCAGGGGTCCCAGTTGCTGTTGGCATCGACCCTGGTGGCAGCCACCACGAAGCAGTCCCGTTCCTCATCCCAGCCCACGGCGGTGTAGGACCAGAGCGGCAGGTGGGTGGTCTTGCCGGCGTAGTCGCAGGCCGGCAGCAGGGTGCGCACATAGCCGGGGGCCATGAAGGCGGCCACGGCCTGGATGCGCTGGCTCCGGCGCCCTTCGCGGACCGCGTCCAGGGTGATGAACATCTTCTTGCGGTTATCCCAGGCGATGGGCGCCATGGCCGGCATGGTGAAGAGCTTGCTCCCCTCGGGCAGCGGTATCAGTTCGATGTCTTCGGGCAGTACCGCTTCATTGGCGCTCATGCCGGCCATGAAGAGGTCGGGATGATCGAAGATGTTTCCTTTGGCGTCTGCGTAGAGCATTTTGGGCTGGTTGTTCTTCACGGTGGCTCCTTCAGTAATATTCTTCGGCAAAAAACGGCAGATCGCTCACCAGGCTGACACTCCCGATCAAGCGGGGAACGCGGCGGGATGAAAAACGGATCAGCTGGCTGCGGGTGACAGCCTTCACGGTTATAGGATCGGGAGCGATTTAGAAGGTTCGGAAGGTTCGAAAGGTGCGTTGAATACCACGGCCGTCGCCGCAGGCATTCAACGCGGTAGTTTTTCAACAGCGGGTCTAGTGGCCGACCTCATTGATGGCGGCTTTGACCGACTGTTCGTTGATCTGGTTGTCTCCCACCAGCATCTTGGTCTTTTTCGTTTTGGAATTTGTCACAACCACCGTCGGCGTTGATGTTACATTGAAGCCCCGATACACGGTCAGATTGGACTGCATGCCGTAAAGGGTGTCGGCGTAGCTGACCTGGCGCAGTTTGACCCCCAGCGGCGCCACGGCGGCCTGCACATCGCTCTCGCTGGGGGTTTTGGTCTTGAGCGCCAGTGCCGACAGGGCCTTGCGCAGGCTCAGGTACTTGTCCTTTTCAAAGGAAAGGAACTGCAGGTTGTAGGGGGTGAAGTTGAGGGTTTCCTTGTGGATGGGGAAGTCGACAAAGCTGACCTTGACCGATTTGGCCAGGTCAGGAACCATCTTTTCGATGGCCGGTTCAATCTGGCGACAGGCCGGACAGAACCAGTCGCTGACGATGTAGACGGTGGTCGCACTGGAGGCCTTGCCCAGAAACAGGTCCAGTTCGGCGGCATCGGCTTTTTTGTTGATGCCCAGAATCGCGCTGGAAAGGCCGATGGCAAAGAATGCGACAATGGTTATACAATACAAAAGTTTCGTTTTCATGGATGCTCCCTCTGCGGTGTAGTTTTGGAATGTCTCCCAGCTGACGACGCAACAGGCCAGGAAAACCACCGAGGCGATGCTCAGGCAGACCGGGCACCACTGGCCGATCTCGTACTTCTGAATCCAGATGAAATGCATTTCGGCGCCGGCCGAGGCGAACAGCAGCACGACTGGCAGCAGCCTGCTCCAGTCCCGGCGTCGGCGCAAGGCCACGCTGCAGACCAGCATAACAAAAAAACCGATGCCGAACCAGCCGAAATCCATGCCAAAAATCTGGTATTGACCTGTCATGCTGCACGCCGAGCATATCTTGAGCTGCGAAACGATTGACAGCGCCAGACCGGCCAGTGCGGTCAGCCAGATCAGGATGGCCGGTGCATTCTTTTCAATGGTGCCTTGCATGTTCATCTCCATCAGTCCTTATCCGGCGCGTGTATCTCATACTTCTCCATGCGATAAATCAAAGTATGGCGCGGAATTCTCAGGAAGCGTGCCGCCGCGGTCTGGTTCCACTGGTTGCGCTTCAGGGCTGCCACCACAACTTCCCGCTCCAGCTGCTCAAGGGAATAGCCCTCATCAGGTAGGTTTATAATTATAGCAGAATCAGCCGAAGAAGGCGAAGGAGAACTGATGCGTATCTTGTCCGGCAGGTCCTCCAGGGCGATGTTGTCGTCGTTGCGCATGATCAGCAGTCGCTCCACGCTGTTCTCCAGTTCGCGTACATTGCCCGGCCAGTCATAGGCGCAGAGAGCGCCAAGGGCCGGCTTGTCAAAGACGACTTTGGCGGCGCCGTGCTTGTTGCAGAGATAGCGCAAGAGCAGCGGGATGTCGTCGCGCCGCTGCCGCAGTGGGGGGAGGTGGATCGGGATCACCGCCAGTCGGTAGTAGAGATCTTCGCGGAAGATGCCTTCTGCCACGGCTTTTTCTATATCCAGATTGGTGGCGGCCAGCACCCGCACATCCAGCTTATGGGCCTTGCTGCCCCCCACCGGTTCGATCACTCGCTCCTGCAGGGCCCGCAGCAGCTTGGGCTGCAGCTCCAGCGGCAGTTCGCCGACTTCGTCCAGGAATATGGTGCCGCCGTCGGCTTGCAGGAACTTGCCGGCCTTGTCCTTGATCGCCCCGGTAAAGGCGCCCTTGACGTGGCCGAACAGCTCGCTCTCCAGCAGGTCGCGGGGGATGGCGGCGCAGTTGATGGCCACGAACGGTCCGTTTTTGCGGCCGCTGTGGGCGTGGAGCGAACGGGCCACCAGCTCCTTGCCGGTGCCGGACTCGCCGGTGATCAGCACCGAGGCCTCGCTGTCGGCCACCTTCCTGATCATCTGGAAAACCTTCTCCATGGCCGCTGAGGAACCGATCATGGCGCCGAAATCGGCCCGGTCGGCCAGCTCGCTTTTCAGCTGCCTGTTCTCCAGCGCCAGCCCGCTGAACTGCAAGGCCTTGGCCACCGTCAGCCGCAGTTCGTCACGATTGAAGGGTTTGGTTATATAGTCATAGGCGCCGGCTTTCATGGCTTCCACCGCTACATCCACCGTGCCGAAGGCGGTGATGATGATCACCAGCGCCTCGGGCGAGCGCGCCTTGACGGCCTGCAGGACCTGCATGCCGTCCATGCCGGGCATCTTCATGTCGGTGATCACCAGGGCCGGGGACAGCTCTGCGAACAGCCGCAAACCCTCCTCGCCTGAGGCGGCGGCCGTGACGTCGTAGCCCGACTCCTGGAGGTTGTATTCCAGCACCCGCCTCAGAGAGACATCGTCGTCGATGACCAGTAGCTTTGCTTTCATGATGCTTCTCTAGCGGAATCGTCCGGCACCGGCAGGCTGACCGTAACGGTTGTGCCCAGGCCGGACGTGCTTTCCACGGACAGACTGCCGCCATGCCCCTCGATGATTTTTTTGGTGATGGCCAGCCCCAGGCCGGTTCCATTTTCCTTGGTTGTGAAGAAAGGTTCGAAGATCCGCGCCAGGTCGGCATTGTCGATGCCGGGGCCGCTGTCGCAGAAGGAGATCGCGTAGTTGTCGTCGTCGGATTTGGTGGTGATGGTGACGCTGCCGCCGGCCGGCGTGGCCTGCAGGGCGTTGATGACGATGTTCAGAAACGCCTGGCGCAGCTTTTCGCCGTCGGCCCGGACAACCGCACCGGCCGGTGCATGGTTCAGCACCAGTGAGACCCCCCGCTCCCTGGCGTCGTTAGCTACCAGGGTGGCAATGGTTTCCAGTTCTTCCTGCAGCCGACAGGAATGTATCCGGGACGGTTGCTGGCGAGCCATGCGCAGGAAGTCCTCCACCACCCGGTTCAGGCGTTCGGTCTCCTTGATCTGGATCTCGATGAATTCATGCTTGGGATCGCCGGGGAGGTAGTCGTCCCGCAAGATCTCGGCCGTGCCCCGGATCGAGCCCAGCGGGTTCCTGATCTCATGGGCCAGTACCGCCGCCATCTCACCCAGGGTGGAGAGCTTTTCCGAACGGCGCAGCTGCTCCTCGATGGCGATGATTCGCTCGGACTGGGCCTGCAGCTTGCTGTAGGATTCCTCCAGCCCTTCGGCGGTTTTCTGCAGCTCAAGGCTCCGTTCGCGTTCGCGCTGCGACAGCAGGCCGGTTACGCCGCCGACGATATTGTAGATGACGATCTCCAGATACTTCTCGATCTCGACCGCAAACTCGCCGCCCCACTGGAAGAGGATGTGTGGCGCGTAGGCCACGCTGACCGCCAGAGAACAGGCCAGGCCTCCTCGCAGGCCGAACCAGAGTCCGGCCAGGATGATCGGCAGGTAGTAAAGTCGCTGAAAGATGTCATGCAGATAGGGGAGGTGCAGCGGCGTCAGATAGTGCAGCAGGCTGATGCCGAGGATCGAGAAGGCTACTATGCCGATACGCAGGACGGATGGTTTCATCGCTCTGTTATAACTCAGTTTTCACCCTTCCACAACCATCCCATGGTTCCATTCAGAAAAACCTGGCCCCGCTTTTCAGGTCGCTGACATTGATGAGGAGCGAGGCGCTGCTGACCTTGCTGGGCAGATAGGAGGGGTTGCAGCCGCCGACTTCGTGGGGACCGATCCGGTCAATGGCGAAACGTTTGTTGCAGTTCTTGCAGGTCATGGAGGTGCCGGACTGTTCGTAGCCCTTCTTGTCCCGGTAGCAGACATCGCACGCGTCAAAGGCGGTCCGGAAACCGCCGTCGGCCGCCTTGACCACGAAAAAGGAGATCTCCTTGCCCCCCTCCTCAAACTTGAAGAAGCGGGCTTTGCCGTCGGCCAGCTTGGAGACCGGAATCGTCACAACGCTCCCGTTCGCCTTGACCTTCTCGTATTTGCCCAGCGAGAAGGCGAATACTCCGCTGGCTACGATCAATAGTGCCATAATGGCAACAGCTGCCCACACCACCTGTTTTTTCAGATTTACCGCCATTTGTCGTCTCCTTTTGATGTGACACCATCTTAGCTCTGTTTCTTGGTGTTGCAGCCGCCCTTGCCTCCGCAGCAGCCCGAACCCTGGGGGGCTTTTTTGCCGATCTCCCTCCCGGTGATCTCTCTGAACTGCTCCAGGGTCAGCACGGCATGCACCTTGCTGTCAAAGCCGCTGTTTTTGACCTTTGCCGCCAGGCTTTCCGGTTTGACGCTCTTGGTGTCATAGCCCACAATGACCCAGCCCCCCTCAACGTCAACCTCGGTGGCGGCGACTCCTTTCAGCTTTTCCAACGCCTGGCTGATCTTGCTGGAGCAGCTTCCGCAGGTCATGCCGGATGTTTTCAGGACAGCTACCGAATCGGCGGTCGCCCCGACCCTGACGTACATGGCCAGAACAGTCAGCACGACAGCCACCAGCAGCAGCAGTACAGAATTTATCATTTTACTCTTCATGGACCCAGTCTCCGGAATGTGTTTGCATATTCTGCAGTTCAGCAAGTTACATCAAGAAACGTGCCACGTGGCCGGTTGACTGATAATGTGATGTTATTGCAGGATAATGCTGTCGCCGCGCTTTCGATGCGGCATGATGGTTGAAGAATATTCGACATCCATCGTAGACTATTCGTCATCGCCAAAGGCAAGAGGAGCAAAGATGTTTTTACTGCATTGGATTATTTATTGTTGACATAATTCAGATGCCGATGGTATAAACCCGCTTACCTTTTGGCTGACCGAACGTTTCCCCCGGGTGTCAATCATCTAGTAGAAACATTTAACGCCAAACGGGAAATATTCCCCAATAGCTCAGTTGGTAGAGCAGGTGACTGTTAATCACCTTGTCC
>DBMM01000017.1 GCA_002298925.1 Geobacter sp. UBA698
CTTCTGGTAGCATTGCGGCTTGGAATGATGGTCTTTAAAAATAATTCTTCAACTGTCTCGACAAAAGGTACCAAATACGCATATCCACGAATACGAACGATGAACATACGCTGATTTGGGTAATCGAAGTTGAGGAGCTGCCTGCACAATGGCAGCGGCAATTGCTCTTGCTTCAGTCATGGGTAGTGCCTTTCCCCTCTGAAAAAGGGTGGTAAAAACCACCTAATTCAGTGCGGGACGTAACAGGATTTCACTTGGAAGACGTTACAAAATACAAAAGCATCTTACCTATATCCTCGCCCACGTCATGGGTGTTGTCGGTCAGGAATTTCTGGTAATCGCCTCCGAAAACACCTATTCCCGAAGCTTTGGCATGTTTGAATTTCACCATTGGCTTGTTGCTCTTGGCATCAATTATCTCCCCTGCGACTTCGACCCGGCTTTTTCCGGCGCCGAAGCCGACCCAGTATCTGAGCGCCTGCGAACCGGGGTTCATTTCGGTTACCTTCCCTTTAACTAATAATGTCCTGATATCTGCACCCGTTACTTTATCTTCAGGACCGACAATCTCCAGCGAGCTTTTGGCTTCTTTAAATTGATCTCTGAGAGCGTTGGTAAAAATATCAGCCGATGATTTTAACACTATCTTGGTTGGTTCATAGGTGTTTTCATCGGCTGGGGGTAAAGTTGTTGCGCTGGTGTCCAGTTTTGCCACAATTAGCCGCGAATAATCGCTCAAGTTTAATGGCTCTAGAATCTCGATCTCATCGATGAAACCGTTCCAATCTTTTACAATCCCGTGGGACGCCACGTTGTTGGGGGTCTGATGGGCACATGAGCACAATAGACATATGAATAGAATACAAATGATGCTTGAAATTATCCTTACATGAGTTCTGCACATAATTCCTACCTCCTGATTTCTTAGAAAAGATTGGTCTAATTGTAGTGTGCGTCGAGGAAATTGCAACTGTCTCAATCCTCGCTCGAAACGCCGCCTTGAAATAGCGTGAGTCCCCCCCATATTTATTAAAGCCCAAAAACCAGGCAGGACTTGCACAAAACTGTATGCCCCTATTTGCTCGTGCATATGGGGTCAGGACGGACTGGAGTTCAGGCTGATTAGATACTCTATGAGCTCATGGATGTTAGTTGAAGGGTTGTTTGTACCGGTTGCCAGATTATGTTGTTGTAACTGATTTGCATGCCTGATGGCGTCAGAGAGCCTTTCTTTAGTTAAGGCAAAAATGTTCCCGGCACCCTTACAATAACCGGGAATTTGCTCCTTTTTGTTCAACTCTGCCAACACAAGTTCACAGTTTGAAGCATTACCCGGAGCGCAGAATTGTCGGGTTGTATAGCCAAAGTGTAGTAGCAGCCAGAACTCGAAACAGGGTTCTGATGTTATGGCCTTAAAAACAACGTCTTTCCCCAGCCTCGTTTGACCCAACTTGTCAATGGCAGCATCGAAAGTTGCGTGTTTATCCCGATCAAACACGCAATATACACGATCATAATCCTTATCTTCCCGGGATTTTCTGATGGCATAATTGACTACACTGAGTGGATCAGAACCGCACTCTTGCCCGCAGATATCAATGTTGGCAGTATTCAGTCGGTAGGCATCCCGAATCTCCCTGAAGTAGTTCGGTTCTGTTTTAGCTCCCTCACAGACGATAAGTACCCTGTCATAGGGCGCTTTCTTTGCTTTCTTTCTTTTCAGGGAAGCCGCAAGCCTCTGTTTGCGTTTATGAAAAAGATCATCCGAGCCCATCAGAACCTCACTTCGCCAATGTACGGTAAAGCTCCGTAACGTCCATTCAAATATCCTTTTTCCAGAGCTTCGCCTTTGCGGGGAGTGAAGTCAGACAGCGGATATAACTTAGTAGCATTGGTAGCATCCTTTTCCGTGAACCAGATCTGGTCACGACGGAACAGTTCATTATCTAGCACCGATGTGTCATGAGTAGAGAATATCAGTTGGGCATTTTTCCGGTTGATCTGCGGATTGTTAATCAGGCCAATAAGGAAGCGCACCATCTTGGGGTGCATGCTGTTATTCAATTCGTCTACAAATAGCACGTGACCGTTGTCGATCACATCAAGCCAAGGACCTGCAAGGGCAAACAGCTTTCTTGTCCCGACGGATTCATCATCTGGGTCAAGGGCAACTAACTCTTCTGACCCTGCCATCGTGTGCATAAATTTGACTTCAGGCATTTCCTTACCATCCAATTCCTTACTAATAACTTCCTTAAGAGGCTCTGGCATGTCGGATGGTAGGTCGGTTAAGTCAAACTTCTTCATTTCAACCTTTAGATCTGCAATGCTCAAATCCGCCGCATTCAGAAGTTCAAGGATCCTCTTTCTGCCTGCGTCAGTCTTGCACAAAGAGGCCGAATATGACGGGGCAAGACCAGCTACACCGATTGTGCGCAACTTCTTATGGAACCAGTTGTAAATGGGCTTCAACGACTCGTTGTTGAGTTGGACTGCGGTGGATAGAAACAGGGCGTTACTGCGCGTCGCCTCCTGTAGTACGGTTTTATGCCCCTTGAACTTACTGCCAAAATACCAATTTTCCTTGTTTGCTGCAGTATCGTATTCCCGTTCAAACCAGCGCTGGGAGCGGCCTTCTGGATAAGCAATCAGCCACTCGTGGGTGACTCGCGTACTGTTGACGGCATAACCGTACTGGTAGCGAATTCCTTCTTGCAGAAACAGCACCTCAAATTCACTCGGCTCAGTTCGGCTAATGGAATTGAACAGAAATGGTTTAACCTCGATTGGTTCCCCTTCCTGTCCCTCTTTTGAAGATTCGGTGACAAAGCTCTCCATGAAATCCATTGCTTCGAGAAAGTTACTTTTCCCTGAGGCATTAGGTCCGTACATAGCGATAGAACGGAGAAGACGCGGAATACCTTTCTCAGATGTCTTGAAGCAATTTTGTTCCTCTAATTCGGTAGCAGGGCTAGCCACCAAGCTGAGGGTTTGCGTAGAATGAATTGACTTGAAATTGGTAACACTGAATTCAATTAACATGGCTGATTTCCTTTCATATGAAATCTATATCTAAATATTGCATAATTTACGCAAAAATCAAATATTAATTTGCATGACATTGAAAGCTAATTTAATTGACTCGCGATTATTTGTCGTGGCGGAGCAAACTTTTGGAGGGCAACTTCCTAATGATGGATAGTCCAGATGAATTTCAATTGTATTTTAATTTTCCAACGTGGGGGCGCACCGGCGAATCGTAGCGAAGACCGTGTGCCGCCACCTGGTTGGTAATTCCTCTTTCGTTGCGCCTCACAAAATGGAGGTCATAAGAGGGTCAGGTCATAAGAGGGCCAGACCTACGCAATTGACAAAATTACTGAAATAGTCAAATGCGTAGGTCTGATAATCATATAAAAGGCACCTCCTGAATTATCGAGGAGGTAAGAACTTCCTGATATGTTTTTAAGAGACCAATCTTTTAAGCCAGGAGGTGCCCAATGAAACTTTACTCTGGAATCGATCTGCATTCAAGCAACAGCTATTTGGCAATCGTTGATGAAACCGGGAAGCGCATCTTCAAGGAGAAACTGCCGAACGAAATTGCCACGATCACCGAGAGACTTTCTTTGTACAGCGGCACACTTGAAGGTGTCGTCGTCGAATCGACCTACAACTGGTATTGGCTTGTCGATGGGCTGATGGCCGAAGGATACGCCGTACAGCTGGCGAATCCTTCAGCCATCCAAAAATATTCCGGCCTCAAACATGCCGACGACAAACACGACGCCTTCTGGCTGGCCGAGATGCTGAGGTTGAACATCCTGCCGACAGGCTACATCTATCCGAAGGACGAACGACCAATCCGCGACCTGCTCAGAAAACGTGGGCACTTGGTATCACTGAGATCATCGCTCATGATCAGCCTTCAGAACATCATCACCAGGAATTGCGGCATGAAGATGAAAACCAACGACATAAAGCGTCTTCGTGAAAACCGTGTCCACCCTCTTTTGGCCGCCAACGAGGATCTGGCCCTTGCCGGTCAGGTAAGCAAGGATTCCATCGACTTTCTGACCAGGCAGATACGGGCAATAGAAGCATTCCTTGAAAAGAAGCTCGAACTCAAGGATGCCTACAAAAAACTGGTCACTATTCCCGGAATTGGAAAAATCCTGGGGTTGACTATCATGCTTGAAACGGGACCTGTTACGCGCTTCAAGAAAGTCGGCAACTATGCCTCATACTGCCGGGCGGTCTCCTCGCACTGGACCAGCAACGGCAAGTCCAAGGGCAAAGGAAACAAGAAGAACGGTAACAAGTACCTTTCCTGGGCATTCTCCGAAGCGGCCGAATTTGCCCGACGTAACGATGACAAGGCCAAAGCCTATTACAACCGCAAGCTGAGAAAGACCAACTTCATGGTCGCACATGCGGCATTGGCTCACAAACTGGCGCGAGCAGCGTACTACGTCATGCGGGACCAGATTGAATTCATGCCGGAGAAGATCTTCACATAGGAACTGGCTGGAGCGGTGAACCAGCATTGGGGTTGGTAAAACCACGAGGTCTGATTGGCAGCCACTCCACCCAGCATTTATAACGGTTATCGACGTCTTTACTGCCCACGCCGTGAGCCACAAAGGGGCTGGTTAACAACCATGAGACCTGAAACAACCAATTGGACACGGCCTGGAACCGAAGGTTTTCTGGTCCGCGAAACGCGGAACGGGCTGTTGCACTTCCACTACCTCGACAACCGCCTTGATCCTGATGGGTGACTGGTGCAGCAAAGGCTGACATCGAAAAAGATAGAAATAACGGCAATGGTAACGATGCTGATGACTGAAAACAACAAGGCTTGAAAAAATCATTTTTCTTGCATAGGGAATGTTATTGCCGTTGACAGCAGCCTTTTAATGGGTGACCCCGTTGTTTCCAGTGACCCCGCCGTTTCCAGACCCCGCCGTTTCCAGACCCCGCCGTTTCCACATATATATGCAAGTATCTACCTGTAGATGAAAGCTTCTATATGTAAATGATGGCCAGGTATCTACTGGCAGATGCTTTTTACGTGTTTTTCAGTTCACCACGTTCATCTACAGGTATATGCTTTTCCCAGTGAGACACCAGTTATTGTGCCATCTGTAACGATCCAGAGGTGCTTCTCGGGGTTCCATTTTGGAGAACTAAACGTACGTTCCCCTGGCCATCTCCCCCATCCCCTCGCAACCCCTCATGAATTCACGCCTCACCCCGCCACTTGTAACGCACATTACTCTTCGTTACGTAGTTCCAATTTGCTGTCCGGCATTCGCCAAGCAGGAGCTTGGTAACGAAGAAAAACTCCACAAAAAAAGGGAACCGATTTCATGTAAATCAATCGAATTCCCTTTTCTTTTGCTATCCATATTCATCGAATCCGCTCTCACGCCACCCGCTCACCGTTCCTCAAAATCTCACCAGCAATAGGGTTGCACTCGTTAAAATCGGAAGACAAATATGGGTGCGGTTCAATATCCGGATCAATCGTCCTGGCCAGCTTGGTCAGCAAAAACCTGAAATCAAACCGGTCACCGATAAACTTGTCTGTTACATGTCCATATGGCAAGCAAAACCTTATACCCGCCGGTCCAGCTCCACGGCCGCATAGGCCGAATGATTGTGGATAGATTCGAAATTTTCGGTCTCCACCGAAAACCAGGTGATCTTATCCACGGCCGCCAGGCGAGAATAAGCCTCACGGACCATATCCTCCACGAAACGGGGATTTTCATAGGCCTGCTCGGTGACGAACTTCTCGTCCTCGCGCTTGAGCAGCGAATAGAGCGGGCTGCTGCCGCACTGCTCGATCAGTTCCACCAGATCCTCGATCCAGATGAAATCGCGGTAACGCACCCGCACGGTCATGACGCTGCGCTGGTTGTGGGCTCCGAAGCGGGACAGTTCCTTGCTGCAAGGGCAGAGCGAGGTTAGCGGCACCTTGACCCCCAGCACGAAATCAAGGGTATCGGTCATGGAGGCACTGAATTCGCAGGTATATTCCATCAGGCTCTTGGCGCCCGACACCGGTGCCCGCTTGTCGATGAAATAGGGGAACTGGATCTCCAGGTGGGCGCTGTCCGAGCCGAGTTTGGCCTTCATCTCCTCCAGGATCGTCTCCAGCTTGTCCAGGGCGATCTGCTCGCGGTGCCGGTTGAGGATCTCCACAAACCGGCTCATGTGGGTGCCTTTGAAATGGTGGGGCAGGTCCACGTACATGTTGACCCGCGCCACGGTGTGCTGCAGGGAGCGGTTCTTGTCCATCACCACGACCGGGTAGGTGATATCCTTGACCCCGACCTTGGAGATTGGTATCCGGCGATGGTCCGGCCGCTTCTGCATGTCCGGCATATCCGGCTGCCTGGATTTTGCTGTTGTACTAGTTTGAGGCATGGAAACATTCCTGTATCGGCATGATGGAGTTTTGTTCAATAGGTGATGGTGAATGTGTCAAATTCGCCGCTGCACTCACCGATCCGGATGTCAAGCCGTTCGACCCGTGCCGCGGGAGGGCCGGTTCGACACCAATCGACCAGCGACTGCACAGCAGCGTCGCTCCCCTCGAAAAGTCCTTCCACTGCACCGTCCGGCAGGTTTTTGACCCAACCGGTAACGCCCAGCTCCACGGCACGATGACAGGTATGCTGGCGAAAAGCCACTCCCTGGACACGGCCGTGAACAGTAACACACACCCTGACGCTCATATCTGCTGTCCCTCCACGCCACCCTGATGATCAAGCCCCAGCAGCCGTTCGATTTCCCGCCAGACGCCGTCACGCCCGTCTTTTGAAAGAGCCGAGAAGGGGAGCATCATGGCTTTGTCGCGCTTGATGCCCGCCGCGATCAGACCGGTCTGACGGGCACGTTCAACCTTGGATAGTTTGTCGCACTTGGTCAGTACAATGATCGGCGGGATGTTGTACATCTCCAGCCAGCGCAGCATCTGCAGGTCGCCATCGGACGGGATCCGGCGGATATCCAGGATCAGCACCACCGCCTTGAGGTTCTCCCGCTGGGCCAGGTAGGTCTCGATCATCGGCCCCCACTGTTTGCGCACGTCGGGCGGCGCCTTGGCATAGCCGTAGCCCGGCAGGTCCACCAGGGTGAGGATATTGTTGATATTGAAAAAGTTGATCAGCTGGGTTCTGCCCGGCGTGGAGCTGGTCCGCACCAGGGCCTTGCGATTGGCCAGCACATTGATCAGCGATGATTTGCCCACGTTGGAGCGTCCCACAAAAGCCACCTCAGGCAACTCCGCCGGCGGAAAATCCTTGGGCTTGACGGCGCTTTTGATAAATTCGGTCTGCTTGACTTCCATTGAATCCTCCGGCCAGCATTATAATGCGCTGCCGCTCAACGACACAAGCGCTTATTTCCGCAGGCTTGATTTACTTTTCATTTACTTGCCCGGCTCTGCTGTCATAATATGCCGGTGGTGTTTGCTCCGCTTTTATGGTATATGAAGATACGTTTATTATCCGTCCCTCTTGACATGTTCCCGCGCAGGTTCCGATGACGGCATCATCTGTGGACATACTGTTCTTCGCGGCCAAACTGGGGATGGTTTTTTTCGTCATCCTGACCCTGGCCGCCTACCTGGTGTTCGCCGAACGGCGCATCCTGGCCTGGATCCAGGACCGCAAAGGTCCCAACCGCGTCGGCCCCTGCGGGCTGCTGCAGCCGCTGGCAGACCTGATCAAACTCCTCACCAAGGAAGATTTCCTCCCCTCGGCGGCCGACAAATGGCTGTTCTACCTGGCTCCGGGAATGGCCGCCATCCCCGCCATTCTGATCTTTGCCGTAATCCCGTTCGGAGCGCCGCTGACCATTGCCGGCCACACCGTCCCGCTGCTGATCTCCGACCTGAATGTAGGGCTGCTGTTCTTTCTGGCGCTCTCCTCCATCGCCGTCTATGGCGTGGCCATCGGAGGCTGGGCCTCCAACTCCAAATATTCCCTGCTGGGCGGCATCCGCGGCCTGGCCCAGCTGATCTCCTACGAGCTTTCCATGGGACTTTCCCTGGTGCCGGTGGTCATGCTGGCCCGCTCATTCAGCCTGACAGACATCGTTGCCGCCCAGAAGAGCGTGCCATTCATCGTTTACCAACCGGTGGCCTTCATTATTTTTCTGATCAGCATCACGGCCGAATGCAAACGGATCCCCTTCGACCTGCCCGAAGCCGAGGGCGAACTGGTGGCCGGCTTCCACACCGAATACTCCGGCATGCGCTTCGGCCTGTTCTTCGTGGGAGAATACATCAACATCATCGTGCTGGGCGGACTGGCGACAACCTTCTTTCTGGGGGGGTGGCATGGGCCGTTCCTGCCGGCGGTGATCTGGTTTTCGCTCAAGACGCTGGCCGTTGCCTTCTTTTTCATCTGGATGCGGGGCACCTTACCCCGCCTGCGCTACGACCAG
This sequence comes from Geobacter sp. UBA698, assembly GCA_002298925.1. Classification (GTDB taxonomy): domain Bacteria; phylum Desulfobacterota; class Desulfuromonadia; order Geobacterales; family Pseudopelobacteraceae; genus Pelotalea. The sequence goes on from DBMM01000017.1 coordinate 8,461, forward strand.
CTCATGCATCTGGGCTGGAAGGTCCTGACCCCCCTGGCGCTGGTCAATATCCTGCTGACCGCCTGGTGGCTGACATTGAGGTCGTGACTCACGGACAACACTGTCCGAAATTCATATCTCGGGAGGAAACGCACATGGAAAGCGTAAATGCCAAGAATCGTCACGGACATACCCCGCTGATTGCCGCTGCCAGGGAGGGCCAGAAGGACTTTGTCATGGACCTGCTGGACCGCGGCGCCGACCTGACCTCCACCAGCGTCAAGGGCAAGACCGCACTCCATTATGCGGCCGCCAACGGACACACCGAAATCGCCCGCACGCTGATCGCCAAGGGCGCCGATGTGGACGCTCGCGACAGTCAGGGACACACCCCCCTGATGCTGGCCGCCATCTACGGCTGCAACCGGACCATCCAGGCCCTGCTGGACGGTGGCGCCAGCCCGGCTGTCAAGACCGGCGCCGGCACGACGGCCGCCCAGTATGCGGAGAACAACAGTCATCCCCTGGCAGCCGCACTGCTGAAAAAAGCCGAAAGAGCAAAATTCGGTACCGCCTGAAAAATTCCGACAGAAAGGCAATCGGACGCGGATGACGCGGATTATCACGGCTCAAGCCCTGAAAGGGTTTACGATCATCCGGGATGTATTCGCCTCAACCCCGAAAATCCGGTTCTCACAATTATGGGCTTCATAGCTGACAGCAAAGCCATCCTGGGCGGACTCGGCCTTACCCTGCGCCACATGCTGCGCAAACCGGTCACGATCCAGTATCCCGAAGAAAAGCGCACACCCTACCCGCGCTTCCGGGCCCGTATCGTGCTGACCCGCGACCCGGACGGCGGCGAGCGCTGTGTGGCCTGCTACCTCTGCTCGGCCGCCTGCCCGGTGGACTGCATCTCCATGCAGTCAGCCGAACAGGAAGACGGCCGCCGCTACGCCGCCTGGTTCCGGATCAACTTCTCCCGCTGCATCTTCTGCGGTCTGTGCGCCGAAGCCTGCCCGACCCTGGCCATCCAGATGACTCCCGATTACGAGATCTGCAAGCGAGACATCATGGACCTGGTCTACGAGAAGGAAGACCTGCTGATCGACGGCTGCGGCAAGGATGATTCCTACAACTTCTATCACCACGCCGGAATCGGCGTCACCCAGTCGCGCGGCACAGGGCTGGAGGAGACCAGGCCGGTGGATGTCAGGACGCTGATGCCGTGATCGAACAAACCATCTTCTACATACTGGCCGCTGCTGCGATCATTGCCACGCTGCTGGCCATCATTGAAAAACATCCGGTGCATGCCATTCTCTATCTGGTCACCTCCCTGTTCTCCATCGCGGTAATCTTCTACCTGCTGATGGCGCCCCTGGCAGCGGCCTTTGAGGTGATCCTCTACGCCGGCGCCATCATGGTGCTATTCCTGTTCGTGATCATGATGCTCGACCTGGGGCACCCGGAGAAGGGCTTGTCGCCCCACTGGAAAGAGTGGCTGCCTGCGGTGACGCTGACCGGCATCAGCATCGCTTCGCTGGTGGCAGTGATCGTATCGCGCCATGAAAGCGCGCTGACCGCAGCAACAGCCCTGCCGATACGGACGGTGGCCATGCGCCTGTTCCATGAGCATGGTCTGGCGGTGGAGCTGATCTCGCTGCAGCTGCTGTTTGCCCTGGTGGGGGCGCTCTATCTCGGCAAACAGTCCAAAGGCAAGGGGGCGCGATGATCGTCCCGCTGGAAAATATCCTGATCCTGGCCGGCCTGCTGTTCTTCATCGGCATGGGGGGCCTTCTGGCCTGGCGCGCCAACCTGATCATGATGCTGGTCTGCATCGAGGTCATGCTCAACGCGGTCATGCTGGTCTTCGTGGGCGGTTCGGCCCGCTGGGGCAATGCCGACGGCCAGTTGTTCGCCATCTTCATCATGGCGCTGACATCATGCGAGGTCTCCCTGGCCTTGGCCATGGTGGTTTATCTTCACAGACGGCGCAAGACGGTCAATACGGATATGTTCAGTGAGATGAAAGGCTGACATGACCATCGCCACAGGAAGCATGCAATGGCGCTGCTGCGTCTGCAATGCCGCCAAACCGGTCGGCACCGGCGGCATCTGCGCCCGCTGCCGGAAATTCGCCTGCAACCGGCATCTCAACAGGGTGCTGCTGGATGAAAAGCAGAGAGAACGGGTGTGCACGGCCTGCCTGACCGGCGAGGACAAGCTGGAAACCGGTCTGAGAGGATTGTTGGAGAAATGGTTAGCGTAAACTTAATGTGAGCAGCCCATTTTTCACAACTCAGGAGAAGAAAATGCGACCAACTAAAACATCTTCGTCGTTTACAAAATTCGCAAAGTCGACGGCGCGAGCTACCGGCAGGCCAGCTGCATTTGTTTTAGCAGCCGGAATCATTCTGGTTTGGATTATCAGCGGCCCCTTGTTTGGGTTCAGTGACACTTGGCAGTTGGTGATCAATACGGGTACGACCATTGTTACATTTCTGATGGTATTTCTTATCCAGAACACTCAAAACCGCGATTCCGAAGCGGTACAAGTGAAACTGGACGAGTTGATACGTGTCACGGAAGGGGCGCATAATGCACTTCTGAATTTGGAAGAATTAGAAGAAAAGGAATTGGACCTTATCCGCGCCAAATACGCGAGTTTGGCTGAGCGCGCCCGAGCAGACTTGAAGCGCGGGCAGGCGGATATTGGCGCTCCTGAAGTGTGATCAGGTTGTTATTGGAAAGACTAACAAGAGAGGGATTGTCTGTTCGTGTAAGTCACGCAAAGCCTGGAATGCAGAGCTGGCGTGCATTTGCCTAAACATAGGCGCATTTCGTAATGGTCTCAGCTCAATCAAACCATTAACACATACTTCACCCATCCACCACGGTCCTCACTCCTCCGACTTTTCCTCCGTGTCTTCCGTGGTAAAAAGAATATAAACCAATGAACCAATGAAACTCTACCTGGCCCTGATACTACTGCTGCCCCTATTCGGCGGTCTGCTCAACGCCCTGCTCGGCCGCCAACTCCCCCGCAAAATGGGCGAGTCAATCGCCTGCGGGGTGATCTGGGGCGCCTTTGCCTGCGCCGTTCTGGTCTTGCTGCAGTTCAGCGGCCCGGTCACGGTGGAGTACGCCTCCTGGCTGGCGGACTTCGATTTCAAGGCGCCCATCGCCTTCTACCTCGATCAACTCTCCCTCTCCCTGACCCTGATGATCACCTTTGTCTGCGGACTGATCCACCTCTATTCCGTCGGCTACATGCGGGATGAAACGGACTTTGCCCGCTACTTCGCCCTCTTGAACATCTTCGTCTTCGCCATGCTGGTGCTGGTGCTGGCGGCAAACCTGCCGTTGTTGTACCTGGGGTGGGAGGGGGTCGGTTTCTGCTCCTACGCCCTGATCGGCTTCTGGTACACGGAGGAGAAAAACGCCACCGCCGGCCGCAAGGCCTTCATCGTCACCCGCATCGGCGACACCGCTTTCGGCATCGCCATGGTCTGGATGTTCCAGTTGTTCGGCACCGTATCGATCAGCGACCTGAACGGCATGGGCGGACTGACATCAGCGGCTGTCATCACCGCCCTGGGAATCCTGCTGCTGATCGGTGCGGCCGGCAAATCTGCCCAGCTGCCGCTGTCGGTCTGGCTGCCGGATGCCATGGCCGGTCCCACGCCGGTCTCGGCCCAGATCCACGCTGCCACCATGGTCACGGCCGGTGTCTACCTGCTGGCACGCATGTTCCCGCTGATCGGTTCATCAGAGACCGTGCGGGCCGCCATAGCCGTCACCGGCGGGTTAACCGCCTTCTACGCTGCCACATGCGCCTGCTGCCAACGCGACCTGAAGCGCATCCTGGCCTACTCCACCATCAGCCAGATCGGCTACATGATGCTCGGGGTCGGGGCCGGCGCCGTCACCTCCGCCACTTTTCACCTGCTGGAGCACGCCTTCTTCAAGGCGCTCCTCTTTCTGGGGGCCGGCTGCGTCATCTCCGCCCTCCACCACGAGCAGGACATCTACCGGATGGGCGGTCTGCGCAGGCTGATGCCCGTCACCTTCTGGGCCTTCCTGGCGGGAGCTGTCTGCCTGGCGGGGCTTCCCCCCACCGGCGGTTTCTTCAGCAAGGACGCCATCCTGGCCGCGGTCTGGGCCAAGGGGGGGGCGCTCTACGGCGGGCTCTTCGCCCTGGGCCTCCTGGCGGCGCTCCTCACCTCCTTCTACACCTTCCGGATGGTCTATCTGGTCTTCGGGGGCGAGGGGGTGAAGGATCTCCACCACAATCCCCGGGTGATGGAAATGATGCTCCTCCCCCTGGCGCTCCTGGGGCTCCTCGGCGGCTTCATCCACCTCCCCGCGTTCCTGGCCGACGGCTGGCTCGGCCGCTTCCTGGCCACGGCACTCACCGAAGGGGCCGCCCACCTCTCCCACGGGGAGGAGCTGGCCGTGGAGGGGGTCGCTGCACTCGTGGCCCTTGCCGGCCTCGCCGCCGCCCACCGCCGCTACGGAGGCCTGCGGCGCGCGGCCCGGATCGAAGCGGCCGCCACGGAACCCACGGGGGTCGCCGCCTTCCTCCTGAACGGCTGGTACGCGGACAACCTCTACCGGTTCCTC
>DBMM01000038.1 GCA_002298925.1 Geobacter sp. UBA698
CGCACTTTTCAGTTTCCACCGGAATGATTTCGTCCTTGAACTTGCCGGCGGCGATGGCAGCGGCAGCCTTGGCATGGCTGGCGGCGGCAAAGGCGTCCTGCTCTGCGCGGCTGATGCCGTACTTGTCCGCCACCAGTTCGGCGGTGATGCCCATCGAGGCGAAGGATTCCGGCCAATTGGCCACCAGCGACGGGTTGGCGCTGTACTTGGAGCCGCCCATGGGAATCATGGTCATGCTCTCGGCGCCGCCGGCGATGATGCAGTCGCTAAAGCCGGCCATGATCCGTTCCGCCGCCGAGGCGATGGTCTGCAGCCCGGAAGAGCAGAAGCGGTTGACCGTCTGGGCCGGGACCTCCACCGGCACGCCGGCCTTCATGGCCGCCACCCGGGCGAAGTTCATTCCCTGCTCTCCCTCGGGGAAGGCGCAGCCGATGATGATATCCTCAACATCGAGGGGATTGATGCCGCTCCTTTCCAGCAGACCCTTGATGGCGGCGGCCGCCAGATCGTCCGGACGGACATCCTTCAGTTTTCCTTTTTTTGCCTTGCAGCCGGGGGTGCGGTAGGCGGCCAGAATATATGCTTTTTTCATCGGTATCCTCCGTTTATGGTTTGTGCATCCGACTTCTTCCCCTCCCTTGACGGGAGGGGATTGAGGGGTGGGTGAGTTTGCCACGAAGTCATACGGTGCGACTTCCCCCACCCCCTGTCCCCCTCCCGCAAGGGGTGGGGGAATTTTGAATTAATTCCGCAGCGGCTTGCCCTTCTTGAGCATCTGCTGAATGCGCTCCAGGGTCTTCTTCTGGCCGCAGAGCCGGACAAAGGCCTCCCGCTCCAGGTCCAGCAGGTACTGCTCGGTGATCAGGGTGCCGGCCGGCACATCACCGCCGGTGATGACATCGGCAATGGTGCCGGCCAGGAACTGGTCATACTCGGAGATGAAGCCACCCTGCTGCATATTCCAGAGCTGCGACTTGATCGAGGCGGCAATGCTGCGTCCAGGCGCCTTCAGATCGGTCATCGGCCGGCCGGGTCGATAGTTGGCAGCCAGGGAAATAGCCTTCAGCTTGGCATCGTAGATGCGCTTGTCAATATTCATGGTGATGGCGTCACCCTGGCGCATGAAGCCCATCGGCCCGAGCTCCGCCGCCGACATGCTGACCTTGGCCATGGCGATGTTCATGAAGTTCTTGAAGATGAAGGGGGTCACATCGATGTCGTTTTCCTCGGCCAGCTTGATGGCGCGGATGGCCATCTCCTTGGTGCCGCCGCCGGCCGGCAGCAGGCCGACGCCGATCTCCACCAGCCCCATGTAGGTCTCGGCATGGGGGATGATGGCATCGGCATGCAGGCAGGTCTCGCAGCCGCCCCCCATCACCAGGTTGTGCGGTGCGGCCACAACCGGTATTTTTGAGTACTTGATGGCCATCATCGCCTTCTGAAACCCCCTGACCGACATGTCGATCTCGTCATAGGCCCCTTCGGCGATGGCCATCACCAGCAGCATCAGGTTGGCACCGGCCGAGAACATGCTGCCCTCGTTGGCGATCACCAGCCCGACCCCTTCCTCCTCCGTGCGCTTGATGCCCTTATGGACCATGGAGAGGATTTCGTTGCCGATGGCGTTCATCTTGGTGTGGAATTCCAGACAGAAAACACCGTCACCCAGGTCGACCAGCGAGGCACCGCTGTTCTTCTCAACCACCCCGTTGCTCTTCTTGAGGATGGAGAGGCTGATCTGTTCGGCTTTGACCGGCAGCTCGCGGTAGGCCTGGTCGAGAATGCTGTAGTAGTGGTTCCTGCCGTTTTCGAATTTGTAAAAGCTCTCAATGGCCTTGAGACCGGCCGGCACCGGCACGCCCTCCTTTTCGGCCCGCTCGACGAAATAGGCCACGCCGATGGCGTCCAGCATCTCGAAGGGGCCGATCTCCCAGTTGAAGCCCCATTTCATGGCATTGTCGATGTTGACGATATCATCCGCTATTTCCGGGATGCGGTTGAAGGTATAGATCAGGGTATCGCGCATGTTTGCCCAGGCAAACTGGGCTGCCTTGTCGTTGGCCGTAATCAGCGCCTGCAGACGCTTGGCCGGGTCATCGATGGACTTGGCCGCTTCGATTGAAGCGAACTTGGGGCGTTGCGAGGGAACATACTCACCGCTGGCATAGTCGTAGTAGAAAAACTCCTGCCCCTGCTCTCCCTTGACCTTCTTGAAGAAGCCCTGCCGGCTCTTGTTGCCCAGCAATCCCTTCGCGACCATCTCCTTGACGAAGTCGGGGAACTTGAAGATTTCGCGCTGCTCGTCATTCACCAGCAGGTCATAGGAGTTATTGGCCACATGCTGAAGGGTATCGATGCCGACCAGGTCGGCGGTTCGGAAGGCGGCGCTCTTGGGGCGGGCCGTTGCCGGTCCGGCCACGGCGTCCACCTCTTCCACGGTCATGCCCATCGCCATCATGGTGCGGACGCAGTTGCAGATGGCGTAGACGCCGATCCGGTTGGCGATGAAGTTGGGGGTGTCCTTGGCGGTGACGATCCCCTTGCCCAGCCGCCTGGAGATGAAGTCGCCCATGAAAGCGGCCACGGCTGGATCCGTGTACTGACAGGAGACGATCTCCATCAGCCGCATGTAGCGGGGCGGATTGAAGAAATGGGTCACCAGAAAGTTCTTGCGAACATTGTCCGGCAGACACGCGGCCATCTCATTGACCGAAAGTCCGCTGGTATTGGTGGAGAGGATGGCCCCCTGCTTCAGGTTGGGCACCACCTTTTCGGTGAACAGCTGCTTCTTGATGGCCATGTTCTCGATGACGACCTCCACCACCCAGTCGCAGTCACGCAACCTGGCCATGTCATCCTCGAAGTTGCCCACCTCGATGAAAGCCGCGTAGCCTGGCAGAAAGAAGGGTGCCGGTTTCATCTTCCTGAGTCCTTCCAGCCCGGCTGCGGCAATCCGGTTGCGCACCGCCGGATCGTTTCCGGTGAGGCCGGCCGCCTGCTCGGCGTCATTCGGCTCCCGCGGCACGATATCCAACAGCAGTACCTGGATGCCTGTATTGGCAAGGTGGGCGGCGATGGTGGCCCCCATCACCCCTGCCCCCAGAACAGCCACTTTGTTGATCTGTTTCATTGTATTCCTCCCTGTCTGTAATGACGCAACACTTTTCAGTTACTGTGATCGGCGTAGAGATCTTCTATTTTCTGGCGGTACTTTTCATAAATGACCTTGCGCCGGAGTTTCAGCGTGGGGGTCAACTCGCCCCCCTCAATGGAAAAATCGTGGGAAAGCAGCACGAACTTCTTGATGGTCTCATAGGGAGCCAGCCGTGCGTTGATATCGGCCACCCGCTGTTCGAAGTGACGATTGACCTGTTCGTTCATCACCAGATCGTCCAGATCGTAATAGTTGATCTGCTTCTCCTTGGCAACCTCAAGCAAGCGCTCCAGATTCGGCACCAGCAAAGCGGTCAGATACGGTTTCCGGTCTCCGTAGACAAAAGCCGAGGACATGTACTTGTCCATCTTGAGCTCGTTTTCGATCGGCTGGGGCGCGATGTTCTTGCCTCCGGCGGTAATGATGAGTTCCTTCTTGCGGTCGGTTATATAGAGAAAACCGTTCTCCAGCTTGCCGATATCACCGGTCCTGAACCAGCCCTCCTCCAGCACCTCGGCGGTTGCAGCCGGATCATTGTAATAGCCGAGCATCACCTGCGGGCCTTTGACCAGAATTTCGCCGTCAGTGGCGATTTTGATCTCGGTCTGCTTCAGCGCAACCCCGACGGACCCGAAACGGATATGGTCGAAGTTGTTGAAGGAAATTGCCGGGCTGGTTTCGGTCAGGCCGTACCCTTCGAAAATGGGGATGCCGATGGTCCAGAAGAATTCGTTGATGGTCTTGTCCAGCGGGGCGCCACCGCAACAGCACAGTTTCAATCTGCCGCCGAAGCGGGCCCGCACCTTGCTGAATATCAAACGATCGGCAACGGCATATTTAACCGCAATCAGCCTGGATGGCTGCTTTTGAACATAGGTTGCCTCAACGAAGCGCTTTCCGACTTCCACGGCCCAGTGGAATAGCTTTCTTTTGAGTAGCGGCATCTGGTGCGCATTCTCATAAATGCGGTGATAGATCTTTTCAAAAAGTCGCGGCACACTCACCATGACCGTTGGATTTACTTCCATCATATTTTCAGGAAGCTTATCGATACTGTCGGCAAAGGCCAACAATGCGCCGTTCCGAATTGCCAGATAATATCCTGCCGACCGTTCCAGGATATGGCTCAAAGGCAAAAAGCTCAACATCACTTCATTCTCGCCAATGACACCGCTCTGCTCGGTCAGGTACAGGTTATTGGTGAGGATGTTGTTGTGGGAGAGCATGACCCCCTTGGGTACGCCGGTGGTGCCTGATGTGTAAATCAGTGTCAGGATATCACTGGGATCGATCCGGTCAATGCCGGCCTCGATTTCTTTTCTTTCTTCGACAGAGATGGGATGGTCGATCTCTGAAAGCTGGTAGAAGGTGCAGACCGGCAACGCGCTCTCACCGAGAAACCGTTCAAACGTAATCACCAGCTCCACGCCGGGAATTGCATCCCTGACCTTCAGCAGCTTGTGATACTGGAACTTGCCGGAGACAAAGACGATCCTGGCAGCGGAGTGATTGAGTACGTATTCGATCTGTTCCGGTGTATTTGTCGGGTAGATCGGTACAACAACAGCCCCGGCGGAAAGAATACCCATGTCGGCGATCACCCAGCCGGCACGGTTCTCCGAGAGGATGGCGACCCTGTCCCCCGGCATGACCCCGATTTTCTTCAAGCCACGGGCAACCATCAAGGCCCGCTCGTAATACTCGGCATAGCTGAGTGTGACGAATTTCCCCTGTTTTCTGTACTTGAGCGCCAGCCGCCCCTGAAACCGGGAGGCGTTTTGCCGAAGCATGTCAGGAATCGATCTGAATAATTTTTGCGCCACTGGTCACCACCATTTCAAATGTAGTATCCAAACCATAAATAACCTTGACGCTCATGTCAAGTATAAATCTATTTTATTTCAAACAAAACTTTTTCTCGACACGCACAAAAACAACGACCCGCATGCCGGCACCACACCATCATCCCACGGAACGGCGATACTCGCGGCAGACAGGTTCTCCCCTTTCGCGTAATGGCATACGTCACAAATGAGCTGCACAATTAATTGAGATAATTTCGAAAATACGTGCGTATAATTGTAACTACCATGATTTAATTCATATACGTGCACAGTACCCTAACACGCTTTTTACATGTTGATATTAATTTACTATACAAAGCACGTAATTTCTCTGACAGCAATTATTTATTCTTGACATGCGCGTCAATGTTAGCTACAAGCATAAAAACATCGTTTTATAGAGTTGCATCGCCCGCTGCATAGACAGAAGTCAAGAAAGGAGAAAATCATGCATAAAAAACTGGTAGCAGCATGTGTCGCAGCTTCTTTGATGGGAACTGCCACCCTATCAATTGCTGCAGGGTTCAAGATCAATGAACAGGGCGCCAAGGCGATGGGTATGGCAAATGCCTTTACTGCCCAAGCTGACGATCCGTCAGCCCTCTACTTCAATCCGGCCGGCATTGCCTTTCTCAAGGGGGCACAATTCAACCTTGGTTCCCTGGTCATCGCCGTACCCCAGACCACCTTCAACGGAACAACCGGCCTGTCCGGCAGCAGCCAGGTCGACGAAAAAGCAAAACGGGATCTATTCATAGCTCCCACGCTGTATGCCACCTACTCATTCGAAAAAATTCCCGTAACGGTTGGATTGGGAGTGAACTCCATCTATCCGCTGGCCAAAAGTTGGGACGACAGCAGCGCTTTCCGCAACCAGATCCAGAACATCTCGATCAAGCCGATCAACTTCCAGCCGACTATTGCCTATCGTTTCGATGACTACAACCTGGCGTTCGGTGCCGGTCTGGACGTAACCCACACCATGGTTTCATTACAGAAAACCGCCTATGACCCGGCCGCCGGCGAGCTGGGAAACTTGGGACTTGATGGCACGGCAACGGACTTCGGCTACAACCTGGGTGTAAAATGGAAACCGATCAAACAGCTCTCCTTCGGCGTCGCCTACCGAAGCGAGATCACCCTGCATGTCGACGGGGACGCCAACTTTCTTGCAACCACCCAGACCGGTGCAGCAGCCATCGGTCAGTCGGCAAACTTCTCTTCCTATAACTCCAGACTTCGTGCCATCTCGACCGTTTCCACAACCATCACCCTGCCAGACAGCCTGGCACTTGGCGTCGCCTGGCAACCAACTGACAAACTGACCTTTGAGTTTGACGCCGAACGGACCGGCTGGAGCTCACTTCAGAAGCTTCAGTTCAATTTCGACAACACCGCATTCAACAACTTCAACAACAAACCGGAAGCCAAAAACTGGGAAGATGCCTGGTGCTATAAACTTGGCGCCCAGTATGCCTATAACAAAAACCTGGATCTGAGGGCGGGCTATGCGTACGACACCAACCCGATTCCGGACTCCACGCTCGGACCAATGCTGCCGGATGCCGACCGTCACAATGTAACCCTCGGCATGGGTATCCACAATGACTTTGCCACTCTCGACATGGCCTACATGTGGGTTCACTGGCTGGACCGTTCGGTCAACAACCAGAGCAACGCCACACTGACCGGAGAAAACGGGACATTCAAAAGCGATGCACACCTTTTTGGCGCCAATGTCACCATCAAATTCTAGCCTGACCCACTTACGAAAGGCCCTAACCACTATTTGCGAGGTAATGACATGAATCCACTCATCACAAGAGCTCTCTTCTATCTGATATTCCTGTTGATGGCCGCTTGCAGCGACGACCATGTTCAAACCGGTTCCGTCAGCACCAATGCGGTACAGTTCGATCCAGCCAAGAGCATCATACCGCTGCCGAACATCCTGGCAACCGCCACTGCCAATGATCCGCTGACCAAGTACACGGTCGATTCCGCCGGCAATGCGGTTGCACGCCCGGCAAACACCCCCATGACGCCACCGGAAGCGCTGGCCTACGTCAACCATTACGAAATGGGGGATACCAACGCGGTGGCGGGCCTGAATGCTCCGATCTACATCCGTGTTTCCGCGCCGGTGACCGCTTCAACCGTAACAGCCGCAAACATCAAGGTATTTCAACTGACGCCTGATGCTGCCGGGACCGAGAATGCGCCGCTCGGCTTTACCGACATCTCGGCGACGTTCACCTTTCAGTATGCGGCCGGCAGTACCGATATCTTCCTCTTCCCGAATTTCCCCCTGCTACCTGGAACACGCTATCTCTATGTGGTGACCAGCGGCGTCCTGGATGCTGCAACGGGCAAGCCGGTCTGCAGTTCGACCTATTTCGATGCGCTCAAATCGCCCATTCCCCTTATGGGAGCGTTGGCCCCCCTTGAACCGATCCGTGCCAACAAGCTCAGCGGAACCAACATTCTCCTCTCCGGCTATGCAAAGGTCATGGATGATATGATTGCCGCCTCGGCAACAACCAGGATCACCAGTCGCAACGATATCGCCCTGCTCGGGCGCTTCATCACAACCGGCGCTGGCTTTATCGCCAGCGATGCAACCAACCCGGCCACCCGAATCCCCATGGAATCCGCTCTGCGCTCCTTTGCAGCCGGTGCAGACCTGGGCGGACTCCCGGGCAAGAGCTGGGCCAACGCGGTAAACGGCGCAACAACCATCCCGGCAGCGGCCTTCTGGAGCGGCGCCGGACTCACTGGCGCTCCGCCGGCATCACTTGCCAATGTCGTAACCGGAACCATAAACAGTGCCGAACTCTCCATTGACCCGGTAGTTGCAAAGGCCAACGCAGCAACCATTGACCTCACTGCCGTAACCGGAGCCTACAATCCCGCTGCCGGAGTGATACAGGCTTTCCGCAGCGGAGCCAGCCTGACCGGTTTCTACCACACCACAAAAACCATACCATTCGTCTATCTCGTCCCGGCCACCTCCAATGGGAAGGCGATAATATTCCAGCATTCCATCACCAGGCAGAAAGAGGATGTATTAGCCATTGCCGGAGCACTTACCGGCGCCGGCTATGCCGTCGTGGCCATCGACCTGCCACTGCACAACTCACTGGCAATCCCGGGCCATACCACCGGCGATCAATGGGGAGAGGACTTCATCGCCCTCGGCGCCCCGCTGGCAACCCGCTCCAACATCCAGCAGGGCGCATTCAATCTCAACCGCCTGGAACTGACCCTCAAAACCGGCGGGTTTGTGGCAGCCGGCATCAGCGCTGCTCCGCCGACCGAAATCAAATTTGTCGGCTTCAGCCTCGGCTCGATTGTCGGCGCCTACTACCTGGCCGGCAACACCACCCTGTCAACAAGCGGTGTCCCCTACAGCCAGACAAGCCTGAACAGCGACATGAAAGGCTTCCTCAGCGTTCCCGGTGCGCGCACCGCCTACCTGATCCAGAACAGCCCGTCATTCGGCCCGGGTGTCAATGCGGGTCTGGCAGCCAAAGGGATTGTTAACGGTTCACCCACCTATCACCAGTTCTTCCAGGTTACCCAGAGCGTAATTGATCCGGCGGATGCGGCCTCCCTGACAACCCCGCTGGCAGCGGGCCTCCCGTCACGGTTATCCGGGCGGATTGCCATCCAGGAAGCCACCAGCACGACCTATGCCAGTGACGGCATCACCCCGACCAACGGAGACAGGACCATCACCAACCCCTATACCCGCTACCTCGGCAATGCTCTGGGCGGCCGGGAGGTACTCGGCGCAGCGGGAGCAGCAGTCGCCCCCGGGTTCAAACAGCTCGGCTATGGCGGCGCCGCCACACCGCGCATTCCGGCAAATTTCATGTATACCGTAATTTCCGGGGCTTTGTCGCCAAAGGTTGATTTTGCCGCGACCTCCGCCACAGCCACGACACCCGTTGAGGGTTACTTCCAGTTTGACCAGAGCGGAGTCAGTCACGGATTCCTGCTGGATCCAACCGGCTCTGCCACTGCAACCGGCTTGGGACAAAAGCAGATGGTTTATTTCCTCTCGGCCGGAATAGATGTTGACCCGACAAGCGCTTCACTGGCAAAATCTCTCGCAAAAGCAGTGTCCGGCGTTTCATATGAAGTTGTTGCACCGTACTCGATGAGAATATTCGGGTATTGATATTTCAGCAGCCGATCGGGGTATCCCTGAATGGATACCCCGATTTTTTTTGTGAATATCAGCTGGTATCTTGTAACTTTTACTCTTTCGCAGCAAACCCCTCTAAATCTCCCCTTATCAGGGGAGACTTCAAGGCTTCCCCCCTGACAAGGGGGGGTTGGTTTTAGAGGTCCATGGTACTGGTTAGAGTTCAATCACTCACCTTGTCTGGTTGACGCAGGTCGAAATTGAATCATGACGTAGCCTGTCAACAGTAGACACAACAAACTCACTTTTTTCCACAATCAAGACACATAATCCGGCTTCACAGGGGAGGAAGGCATGCAGGCAGATATTTTCAGCACCCTACAGGACAGCTATCAGAAAGGGATATTCAGCTTGCCGACAGTATTTTACTTTTCGGTCGACGACATCAAAAAAACGCTGACCCTGGATAGTGAGGGCTGCCTGGTGCAGGACGGGAAAACCGTTGAGGACGCCGACTGCGTATGCAAGACCAGCACTGAAATGTTCAACAGAATCTGGAATGAGGGCTACCGGCCGGGGGTCATGGATTTCATGGGAGGAAAAATCAAATCAAACGCACCGCAACTATTACAGCAGTTTCTGCAGGCGTTCGGCAAATAAAGAAAGTCAGGCACGCTTTCAGCAGCGGGCCTGCCGTCACCGACGGGGCGAAGAAAAGAACATCGTGGGAGTCAAATCTTGGGAAATCACTTTTTCACGGCTCAAATCTGACTTTTCAAGACCAGCCCCCGCTGCCTCTGTGCCCCCCGCAGCCTCAGTGAAAACCATTTTATTAGCAGCCGTCTATCTGCCATGGTGACCGACCATGAACTGACCCGGAACATGAGCCAGTCAACGGTGATCATCGACATCCACTGCCACGCCGCCGGTATCGGCGCCGAAGGGAGCGGCTGCTTCGTCTCGGCGGCCATGCGCAAAAACTGGCGCTACAAGTATATGCCCATTGTGAATACCGGAGTCACCTCTCCCTGGTTCCACGCCTACCGCCTGTTACCGCGCAGCCTAGGGAGAGCGCTCCGGGAGCAAAATCCCTGGGACCGGGATGTGGCCTTGAAGCGGGCCCTGGGGATGCCGGACGAGATCCTTACGAACGCTGTCAGATTACTCAACATGCCAGCGAGCTAGACCATGAAAGCCACTGACACAGGCAAAAAAAACGAATTGATAACGCTTTCGAGCTTCGAAAACCAGACACTGCTGTCTTTACCCCAAATCAGGCGCAGCATACCCGATATAAAGAATCCCATCTTATCAATCACACATTAACAGCCATGTAACACGCTGATATGTCGTGCTAATATCTTAAAACACTATTGGCATCACTCCTGCAATCTTAAATAACAGTTAAACAATTCTCTGGAGGTAATTCAAATGAAAAAAGTTCTGTCCACTATCGTTGCTGCCCTGGTTGCTATGTCCTTCTCTGCTGTTGTATTCGCCGCTGACGCCACCAAAACTGACGTCAAGTCCGAAACAACCACAACTTCAACCAGCCCGGCCGGTGAAGTAAAAGTAGAGAAAAAAGAAGTAAAGAAAACCGTTAAGAAAAAGAAAGTTAAAAAAGCTAAAAAAGTAGAAGCTCCTGCCGAAACCACGACTACAACGACTACTACTGCTCCTGCTGCCAAGTAATTCAGAACCATAACATCAGTAAGGAAGCCGCATCTATAACAGGTGCGGCTTTTTTTATTGCAGGTGCATATGGAACTTTTCTGCCAGGCCTGGACATCACTGACCGGCTGTAATTTAAAGCCCCCTCTCGGCAAGCCGGGAGGGGGCTTTATGTGTCTGCATAGGATACCAGGCAGGCTTAACACAGCGATTTTATGGACGATGAAGATAAGCATCAAAAAGTGGAGTCAAACCTACGCATTTGACAAAACCTAGATAAACATCAAGAACAACGAATGTCCAACTAGTGCCAGGACCGGTCCCTTGACTGGAATTGGAATTAACCGGACTTTTCCCCCAGCACCCCCATCACCCGGTCAAGAGTCACACGCGCCGCCAGGTAATCCCGCTTCGCCCTGGCCAGGTTACCGCGCGCCTGGAGAAGATTGAGTTCGGCATCCTCAACTTCCAGCCGGATCTTCACCCCCAGTTCGAACCCTTTTTCGGCCATGGATAGCAGCCGCTCCGCCTGGATCACCGTGCCGGACAGCGCCTTGACGATCTCGTCAGCTTCCCTGACGGTGTTAACCGCGTTGCGGATTTCCAGGGAGATCGACTCCGCCAGCTTCGCCTCGTCAATACCAAGACTCCGCCGATCGCTCTCGGCCTGGGCGACCTTCCCCCTGGTCTTCAAACCATCGAACACCGGAAACGAGAGATACACCCCGACGTTCCATGCCATCCCGTCGCCGCGCGCGTCGCCGGCCTCCAGTTGCCGCCAGCCGTATCCCCCCTTAAGATCGAGCCGCGGCTTGTCATCGGCGTTGGCTATCCTGATCAGTTCGTCAGAGATTTCCTTCCGCCGCCGCAGGTCCTCCAGTTCGGGCCGGCGTTTACGGGCCGCGGCCAGCGCCTCGTCATGGGAAGGGAGGGCACGGGAGGATATCTCCAGTGCGCCGACCGCGTCAACATCCTCTTCAATTGCCAGGAGAAACCTGAGCCGATCCCTGGCAACCCTGATCTGGTTATCAGCGCGGATCACCTCGGGCCGGGCGTTCGCCACCGACACCGACGCTGCCAGGACATCATAATCGGTGGAGACTCCGGCCAGATGGCGCCGCCGCGCCTCGTCCAGATGACGCTCCTTCTGTTCGAGGTTCTGCTTGGCGATAGTGTCCAGTTCCCTGGCCAGGAGGATGTCATAGAACGCCACGGAGACTTCCCGGCGGGTATCCTGCCGGGAGAGGCGGAGACGTTCATCGGCCAGTTGATACCCCTTTTCGGCGGCGCGAATGGCGGCGCCGACCTTCCCCCAGGTGAAGAGCGCCTGGAAGAGGCCGACCTCCGCGGCATAGCTGTCCTGACGGGTCGGGATGAAGCCGCCTCCGATGGCCTTCTGGCTGTCGTCCTGCTGTCGCGCCGCGCTGCCGGTTATGGTGAGCTGCGGCAAGGCGGCCGAGCGCTCCTCCACATATTTTCCTTCCACCTGCCGGTAGAACTCTTTCGCCTTCCGGATATCATGGTTCCGGCCGTCGGCCAGTTCCAGGGCCTGGTCGAGGGTCAGGGTCCGCACCTCGGCTGCAAGAACGGATCTGCCCCAGAGGGCACAGAGGAGACAGAGGAAAAGTCCGGCAATCCTGTTGGCTTTGGATCCCCACCATTTCTTGATGGGAAATCCGGACAACAGCGACGCCTTTCTCCCAGCCACGTCAGGGCCTTGCACTCCGGTCAGCCCCTCTGTGATCTCTGCGTCCCCTCCGGCAAAAGATGCTGATTTCTCCCGCCGCCACTTCCGCTTGAGCCATGCCGCCAGGTCGTCCATCAGGGTGTACATCACCGGCACCACCAGCAGGGTCAGGACGGTCGAGGTGATCAGCCCGCCGACCACGGCCCGGGCCATGGGGGCGCGCATCTCGGCCCCGGCGCCGATGGCGAGGAAGAGCGGCATCATGCCGAAGATCATCGCCAGGGTGGTCATGATGATCGGTCGCAGCCGGGTCCGCCCCGCCTCGATCACCGCGTCGCGCCGCCCCAGGCCGTCCCGCCGCCGCAGCACCTTGGCGTAGTCCACCAGCAGGATGGCATTCTTGGTGACCAGCCCCATCAGCATGATCAGACCGATCAGCGACATGATGTTCACCGTGTCACCGGTCAGCTTCAGCATCCCGGCCATACCCACGATGGAGAGCGGCAGCGACAGCATGATCGCCAGCGGCTCGAAGAACGACTCGAACTGGGCCGCCAGGATCAGGAAGACGAACACCACCGCCAGGAGCAGCGATTCACCCATGTAGCCGAAGGATTCGGCCATGTCCTCGGCCTCGCCGGAGAGGTCGATGGAATAGCCGGGAGGCATGTTGATCCGTTTCGCCGCCGCCTCCACCCGTTTGGCCGCCGTGCCGATGGGGAGGTTGTCCAGGTTGGCGCTGACCGTCACCTGGCGGGCCAGGTCGCGGCGGTTGATCTCCGTCGGGGAGGTGGCCACCACCGTGCTGGTGAGGCTGGAGAGCGGAATCAGCCGGACCCCGCCGCTGCCGTCGGGCACCGACACCTTCAGGTCCCCCACCTGGGAGGGGTTCTGGCGCAGCGCGGCCGGCAGGCGGACCCGCACGTCCACCGCGTCGCCATCCTCATCCTCGTAGGTGGAGATCGCCTCCCCACCCACCAGCCGGCCGACCGCAGCAACGATGTCGTTGGTGGTCACCCCGGCCGACAGGGCTTTGTCCCGGTCGACCCGCAGCCGGTACTCGGGGATATCGTTCTCCAGGGTCACCGCCAGGTCGACGATCCCCGGTACCTTGTAGAGTTCCTCCTTGAGCCGGCCACCCAGCTGCTTGAGGGTTGCCAGGTCATCCCCCTTGAGGTTCACGTTGAGCGTCTTCTGGGCGCCGCCGATCTGCCCGACCTCCTCGATGGAGAAGGTGATGCCGGCCACCCGCTGCAGCCGCTGCCGGACGTCACGCTGCAGCTCAAACTGGTTCTTCTTCCGCTGCGAGCGCTCCTTCAGCTTGATGTAGAGCAGTCCGTCGCGCACCGTGCCGCTGTCGCCGGCGCCGATGGTGGTGTAGGTGTGGTCGATCTCCCGGAAATCCTTCACCGCCGCCAGCACCGCCGCCATCCGGTCCTCGGTCTCGGCCATGGAAGCGTCGGGAGCGGTCTTGAAGGAGATCTGGAACTCCCCCTTGTCATAGAGGGCCATGAAGGAGGATTCCAGTGTGCCGAAAATCATGATCCCCAGCACGAAGGAAGCCAGCGCCAGCGCCATCACCGTCTTGCGGTTGTCCAGGGCCCAGCCGATGGCGAAGCGATAGCGGTCCGCCGAGCGGTCGAACCAGTCGTTGAACCGTTCCAGCCAGCGGGCCAGCCCCTTCCGCTTTCCCTGCATATGGATGGAGGGGTCGTGCCAGCGGGAAGAGAGCATCGGGTCGAGGGTGAAGGAGACGAACAGGGAGACCAGCACGGCAAAGGCGACGCTGATGCCGAACTGGTAGAAGAAGCGGCCGACGATCCCCTTCATGAACGCCACCGGCACGAACACGGCGATGATCGACATGGAGGTGGCGAAGACCGCCAGGCCGATCTCCGAGGTACCGAAGCGGGAGGCCTCCCGGTGCTCCTTCCCCATCTCCAGGTGGCGGACAATATTCTCCCGGACCACGATGGCGTCGTCGATCAGCATGCCGATGGCCAGCGACAGGGCCATCAGGGTCATGACGTTGAGGGTCATGCCGAGGGAGTTCATGACGATGAAGGATGAGATGACCGAGATCGGCAGGGTCACCCCGGTGATAACGGTGGAGCGCCACGAATTGATGAAGCAGAAGACGATCAGCACCGTCAGGATGCCGCCGATGATCAGGGTCTCCTTCACGTCGGCCAGGGACTCGCGGGTCATGATCGAACCGTCGCGCACCATGGTGATGGTCACCCCCGGGGGCA
>DBMM01000001.1 GCA_002298925.1 Geobacter sp. UBA698
TCGGGTATTGCCTCATAACAGGAAGAATGCCGATATGCTGATGAAGAATTTTATTCTTAAAACATCAGTTACCCCACGCAACGACGCGACGACGCAACGAAATTCAAAAGCTTATAAAGAAATAAACATCAACCAATCCGGTGAATGAAAACTTTGTTGACGGTTTGATTATACGTCGCGTTCGTCGCGTCGTTGCGTGAAACTGCTTATTTTAGGTTTAATGGCTGTTATGGATATGGCGGACCATGCCCTTCAGCAGATTGACAGTCTGATAGGCAAGCTGATCGGAATTGCAGATGAGTTGAGTGTGGCTGGGGGAGGGGGATACGGCTCAGGTCAGGTTTGAGGTTGATCGCCTGATCAAGGCGTATGGCAGGAAATGGTTGAACATGCTGCTGAAAAAATGATGATTGTGGGAGTTTGAGTTGCTCCCCCTTCGATTCCGGTGGGGGAGTTTTTTTACGACGTCAGCGATCCCACGATTCTGCCGCCCCCCAGTACTTCGTCATCCTGGTAGAAGACCACCGCCTGTCCGGGCGTAACCGATTTCTGCGGCTGATCGAAGCGCACCTGGCAGCCGCCATCCTCCAGTAGTCTGACCCGGCAGGCAACCGGCTGGTGCCGGTAGCGGATCTTGCAGGTACTGTTGAACTCCCTGGAGCGGGGGGGGATGATCCAGCTGACATCCCCGGCTGTCAGCCCCTTGGCAAAGACATTTTCCACCTCGCCCACCACCACCATATTCCGGCTGGCATCAATCTCGACCACATACAGCGGTTCGCTCCAGGCAATGCCCAGACCACGGCGCTGGCCGATGGTGTAGCGGTGCGTGCCCTGGTGGCGTCCCACCACTTTTCCGCTGACATGGACGATGTCGCCCGGAACGTTTGTCAGGGCACCGCTGGATTCCATGAAAGCCACATAATCGTCGTTTGGTATGAAGCAGACCTCCTGGCTGTCGCTCTTTTCCGCCACCGGCAGGCCGAATTCCCGTGCCAGGCGCCGGACTTCGTCCTTGCTCTCCATCTCGCCCAGGGGAAAGATGACCTGGGCCAGGCGCTCCTGGGAAATGGTGTAGAGGAAGTAGGACTGGTCCTTGCTGATGTTGCGGGCCATGCGCAGGTGGCAGAGGCCGTCCGGGTCGCTGCTCTTTCTGACATAGTGCCCGGTGGCCAGCAGCTCGGCCCCCAGCTGGCGGGCCGTGTCCATCAGCAGGCCGAACTTGATGAAGCGGTTGCAGCGCACGCAGGGGTTGGGGGTCTGGCCGCAGCGGTACTGGTCGATGAAGTCGTCGATGATCAGTTGGCGGAAGTCCGGTTCATAGTCGACCAGATGGTGGGGGATACCCAGATGGGCGGCCACCTGGGCGGCGTCATGGGCGGCTGATCCGCTGCCGCTGCTGCGCGGCGCGAACAGCCGCATGGTGATGCCGAACACTTCATGGCCCTGCTGTTTGAGCAGCGCTGCCGTAACTGATGAATCCACCCCGCCGCTCATGGCAACTGCTATTTTCATTCCTCTTCTCCCAAAATGATGCGTACCGCCTGATTGGCCTGGTGGCTGGCGGCGATGCCGACCCGCGGGGCCATCAGGCCGCTGCCGGGGCGCGCCTCGGACACCGAGTCACCCACCAGGTACAGCCGTCGTGATACCCGGCGGGTGCTGATCTGGTTGTTGGGGCCATAGCCGGCCAGTCCTGAAGCGGCGATAACGGTCACATCCGGCATGCTGCCCAGGATGGTGTCCACCAGCATGGCCTTCATGACGGCCCGGTCAAAGGCTTCGATCACGATCTGGCAGGGGGCGAAGATGGCTGGGATGTTGTCCGCTGTCAGCAGGACGCAGGCTGCTTCCACGCTGGTGTAGGGGTTGATGCGTCGCAGGTTTTCCGTCAGGGCCTCCACCTTGAAGCGGCCGAGCTGGTCGATGAAATACTGCTGGCGGTTCAGGTTGGAGGGTTCCACCACATCGAAGTCGGCGATGACCAGCCGGCCGATGCCCACCCGTGCCAGGGCCACGGCCACGGCCGAACCGAGGCCGCCCACACCGGCAATGCCGACCGTGGCACCCTTGAGGCGGGCATGGACGCCCGGGGTGTGCCGGGCGGCCATCAGTGCTTCCAGTTCGTCTTCAGCGGGGACTTCACCGCGTTTGATCAGAAACACGCTGTCGCCGTCCTGCAGTTCAGTTTCCGGCGGCACCGGGAAACCGTTCAGGATCAGCACATCGGCGCCCGGCCTGTGCTGCTCGGCCAGCGTGGCCAGGGTCAAAGCGCCGCTGATGGTGTGCGGTTTTTCGTTGATGCTGATATTCACGGGTCACCCCAGGCGCTGCACCGCAGCGATCAGTTCGGTCAGTCCCAGACCGGACTCGATTTTTTCTCCCAGACCATCAACCTGTGAACGGAACAGATCGAAGAGCGGGATGCGCTGTTCGCCTTCGCCACGCTGCAGGCGAGAGGTCATGATGCCGAAATCCGCCAGCTGCGGCTGGGTACAGGAGTTGTGGCAGCCGGAGACAGCCCAGGTCAGGCGCTTGGCGGCCGGTCCCATGGCCTCGGTGACAGCAGCGGCGATGTCGCGGGTGGCTGCCAGACCGGCCCGGCACTCATGGTTGCCGGGGCAGACACGGCAGGTTACCTGCCGGTCGGCATGGGGCTGGAAACCCAGCCACTCCAGTTCGGCCCGGGCACTCTGGCCGTCCTTGCCCGCTGCCGGCTGAAAGACGATGTCCTGGTTGGAGCCGACCATCAGGACGCCATCGGACCAGCTGTCGGCAAAATCAGCCAGTGCGGACAGGTCCTTGCCGGTCAGGTTGCCGGCGATAAAGTGCGCCGTGACCCGTTCGGTGCTGGTCCGTCCTGAAATCAGGGTTTCCGGAAAGCCTTTGTAGGGGGGCAGCTCTTCGCTGGAGGTCGGATCGGCGGCAATGCGCCGGCGAAATTCCTCTTCCCCGATGGTGCGCAGCAGGTGCTTGACCCGCTTGCCGGGCGGGGTGTCGGCCGCGTAGATCCTCAGGATGGCTTCGATCAGCGGGATTATGCGCTCTTCCGGCACGGCCGGAGTCAGCAGGAAACCGGGCTGCGGCTCACGCCCCAGTCCTCCGGCCACCCAGACATCATAGGCGTTGCGGCCGTCTTCTCCCTGGTTCAGCACCAGTCCCACATCCTGAATCAGGTGACGTTTGCCGGCGACGGAGGACTCGATGCCGATCTTGAATTTCTTGGGCAGGCGCTCAAAGCGGGGGTTGCCGGCAAAGTGCCGCTGCAGCCGGCGGGCCAGGATCTCGATTTGCGGGAAGTGGGCCGAATCCTGGCTGCTGCCGCAGGTAATGCCGCGCACTGCGCCGCCGCAGGCTCCGCGGGAGGTCAGACCAACGGATGCCAACATGGTTTTCATGGCAGGCAGGTCCGCCTCGGTCAGCCAGTGGATCTCGATGCTGCCGCGGGTGGTCAGGTGCAGGCTGCCGCGTCCGAAGCGCTCCGCAGCTAGGGCGACCGTGCGGGCCTGCTGGGCCGAAATGACTCCGGCCGGCAGTTTGACCCGCTGCATGAAAAAACCTTCCTGGCGCTGGACGTAGATCCCGTCCAGCCTGAAATCCTTTGTTTCTGCTGTCATCTGAATATTCCTTCCGCGGGGAGATTGAGTTTATTAGAAAAAGGCCGGAGTGATGATGTACGGAATACACCGCCCCCGGCCCCTCGGATGCTGCCTGTTCAGTGCTACTTGTCTGCCTCAGAGCCCCTCGAACAGGGCTGTGGAGAGGTAACGCTCCGCGCCGTCCGGCAGGATGACGACGATGGTCTTGCCGCTAAATTCATCCAGCTTGGCCAGTTTGACGGCGGCTGCAACTGCCGCGCCGCAGGAGATGCCGACCAGCAGTCCTTCCTCCTTGGCCAGGCGCTTGGCAAACTCGATCGCCTCGCCGCTTTCCACCAGTTCGACCCGGTCGATGATCGAGAGGTCCAGCGTGTCCGGGATGAAGCCGGCGCCGATACCCTGAATCTTGTGGGGGCTGGGCTGCAGCGGCAGGCCGGCCAGCTGCTGGGTTATGACCGGGCTCTCTTTGGGCTCCACGGCCACCGAGATGATCTGCTTGCCGCGGGTATGCTTGATGTAGCGCGAAATGCCGGTGATGGTTCCGCCGGTGCCCACTCCGGAAACGATCACATCCACTTCGCCATCGGTGTCGTTCCAGATTTCCGGGCCGGTGGTCTTTTCGTGAATGGCCGGGTTGGCCGGGTTCTTGAACTGCTGGGGCAGGAAATATCTGGCCGGGTCGGAGGCGGCCAGCTCCTCGGCACGGATGATGGCGCCCTTCATCCCCTCGGCGCCGGGGGTCAGGATCAGGTTGGCCCCCAGGGCGGCCAGCACCCGGCGGCGTTCGATACTCATGGTCTCGGGCATGGTCAGGGTCAGCTTGTAGCCGCGGGCGGCGGCCACATAGGCCAGGGCGATGCCGGTGTTGCCGCTGGTCGGTTCAACGATCTCCACACCCGGCTTGAGTATTCCGCGCTGCTCGGCATCCCAGATCATGCTGGCCCCGATGCGGCACTTGACCGAGTAGGCCGGATTGCGGCCTTCCACTTTGCCCAGCACGGTGGCCCGGGCGCCGTCGGTGACACGATTGAGCTTCACCAGTGGTGTGTTGCCGATGGATTGGGAATTGTCCGTGAAAATGCGAGCCATGGTATGTCTCCTTTCTCAGTCAGGCGGGAAGTATTAAACAAAGGTAGCTGTACTTTGCACTCTGCAGTAATACATGTTATGTGTCAAGAAATAAAAATGCGGTAACTACACTTATTTGGTGTTGAATGCGGCCGACATATCCGCAATCAGGTCTTCCGCATCTTCCAGGCCTACGGACAGGCGGATCAAGGTATCTTTGATCCCCTTGCGTTCACGTTCTTCCTTTGGAACGGCGGCGTGGGACATGCGGGCCGGGTAGGAGATGATGCTTTCCACCCCCCCCAGGCTGACGGCAAAGGCGGAAAGCAGTGATCCCTCCAGCAGTCGCCGGGTGGTTTCGAATGAGTCCAGCTCGAATGAGAACACGGCGCCCGGGCCATCGGCCTGGGCCTTTTGGATGGCATAGCCGGGGTGTTCCGCCAGTCCGGGGTAATGGATCCTGGTGACCTGCTTCTGCTGCGCCAGCCAGTTCACGATCGTGATGGTGCTCTGCTGGCTCTGGTCCATCCTGACCTTGAGGGTCTTAATGCCGCGCATGGTCAAAAACGAATCCTGGGGTCCCAGTATGGCGCCGAATCCGTTCTGGATGAAGCGGATGCGGTTGCCCAGTTCCACATCATTGACCACGGCAAAGCCGCAGATCACGTCGCTGTGGCCATTGAGGAACTTGGTGCCGCTGTGCAGGACGATATCGCACCCCAGTTCCAGCGGCCGCTGCAGATAGGGGGTCATGAAGGTGTTGTCCACCAGGGTGATGATGCCGAGCGGGCGCGCCAGTTCGGCCACCGCTCGCAGGTCGGTCACCTTGAGCAGCGGGTTGGAGGGGGATTCCAGGTAAATGCCCTTTGTCTCGGGACGGATGGCGGCCTTGATCGCCGCCAGATCGGTGGCATCCACGAAGGTCGACTGGATGCCGAGCCGGCTGAAGAGCTGGGTCAGCACGCGGTAGGCACCGCCGTAGACATCGTCGCACACCACCAGGTGGTCACCGGGGGAGAAGACCAACAGGGTCGACGAAATGGCCGCCATGCCCGATGCGAAGGCGAAGCCGCGGCTGCCCCCTTCCAGGGCGGCGATGGCCTCCTCCAGCGCCTCGCGGGAGGGGTTGTCCGAACGGGCGTAATCGTACTTGCCGAAGTTGTCGATGGATTGCTGGCGGAAGGTGGATGTCTGGTAGATCGGCATGCCCAGCGCCCCGGTACGGGGATCGATGGTCTGGCCGCTATGGATCAGCTTGGTCGCGAATTTCATGGTAACTCCTAAATTAAGATGCAATCACCGCCAACCCGTCTTTACCAAGGAGGGGAGATTTAACTCCCTTTCCTTGGTAAGGGGAGGGTCGGGGAGGGGTTATGCTTAAAAAGCCTGGGCCAGGTCCTCGATCAGGTCGTCGCCATCCTCGATGCCCACCGACAGGCGCAGCAGCACGTTGTTGATGCCCAGCCGGGCGCGCAGTTCCGGCGGGATATCGGCATGGGTCTGGACTTCGGGGAAGGTCATCAGGGTTTCCACTCCCCCCAGGCTCTCGGCAAAGGAGATCAGCTTCGTTTTCAGCAGCAGCTGCTCCACCAGTGAGTGCTGATCAACCTCAAAGGCGATCATGGCACCGAAGCCTCGGGCGTCGCGTTGGATCAGCTGATGGTCGCGATGATCTTCCAGACCCGGATAGTAGACCTTCTTCACACGCGGATGTTCGTTGAGCCAGCGGGCGATCTTGAGCGCATTCTCCTGCTGGCGGTCCAGGCGCACCCCCAGGGTTTTCATGCCGCGGATCACCAGCCAGGAGTCCTGGGGCCCCAGCACGGCCCCGGCGCCATTCTGGTGGAAGTAGACCAGTTCGGCCAGCTGCGGATCCTTGACCACCACCAGTCCGGCCACGGTATCGTTGTGTCCGGCCAGGTACTTGGTGGCGCTGTAGACGGTGATGTCGGCTCCCAGATCCAGCGGCCGCTGCAGGTAGGGGGTCAGGAAGGTGTTGTCGGCGATCAGCAGCATGTTGCGTTCGCGGCAGAGGGCTGACAGGGCCGGCAGGTCGGCAAATTTCAGCAGGGGGTTGGTCAGGGTCTCCACGAAGAGAGCCTTGGTGGCGGGGGTGATGGCGGCCCGCACGGCATCGCTGTCGCTGGTGTCCACATAGGTGAAGCTCAGGCCGTACTGGCTGAAGATGCGGTCGAACAGACGGCAGGTTCCGCCGTAGAGGTCCTCGGTGACAACCAGGTGGTCGCCGCTCTTGAACAGCAGCAGCAGACTGGTGATGGCGGCCATGCCCGATGCATAGGCGAAGCCGCGACAGCCACCGTCAAGCCGGGCGATGCCGTCCTCCAGGGTCATGCGGGTCGGGTTGCCGGAGCGGCTGTAGTCAAAGCCGGTGCTCTGTCCGAGGCCGGGATGGCGGAAGGTTGCCGTCTGGTAGATGGGCACGGTCATGGCGCCGGTGCGGGTATCCCATTCAATTCCGAGCTGAACCGCCTGAGTTGCGATTTTCATCTGCTACCTCCATAAAAAAATCCCCTTCCGGGGTTCGGAAGAGGATTCCTGTGGGGCTCTCTCTTCGTTATCTCCCGGGATCTTGCGACCCCGCTGGAATTGGCACCTTCCCCTCGGGGAGGTTGCCGCGACATCGCAGGGCCAGTCCCTCCGTCGCTCTAGATAAGAAATATAAGTTTACTGCATTATGTATGAAACTGATTTGCTATTGGTAGCATTTACACATCAAAAGTGTCAATAACAATTTTCCGGTAAGTTGATAGTTATTGGAGGAATAGAACCACACCTAATTGTCGGGGTAGTCCTTCCCAGGTTTATTTTATGCCCCCCAGGCAGAGGTACTTGACCTCGATGAACTCCTCGATGCCGTATTTCGAACCTTCGCGGCCGGTGCCCGATTCCTTCATTCCGCCGAAAGGGG
Source organism: Geobacter sp. UBA698 (assembly GCA_002298925.1). Lineage (GTDB taxonomy): Bacteria > Desulfobacterota > Desulfuromonadia > Geobacterales > Pseudopelobacteraceae > Pelotalea. The sequence goes on from DBMM01000001.1 coordinate 7,597, forward strand.
CCACTTCCGTGGAGATCAGGCCGGTGTTGATGCCGACCATGCCGTATTCCAGGGCTTCGGCCACCTTCCAGATCCGGCGGATGTCCTGGCTGAAAAAGTAGGAGGCCAGGCCGAACTCCGTGTCGTTGGCCATCTTTATCGCTTCGGCGTCGCTGCTGAAACGGAAGATCGGCGCCAGCGGCCCGAAGGTTTCCTCCCTGGCCACCAGCATGCTGTCGGTTACATCGCTCAGGATGGTCGGTTCAAAAAAGGTGCCACCCAGGGCATGGCGCTTGCCGCCCAGTACCACCCGCGCCCCCTTGGACACAGCATCGGCAATGTGCTCTTCGACCTTCTCCACGGCGGCCATGTTGATCAGCGGACCCTGCTGAAAATCTCCTTTGAGTCCGTCTCCGACCTTCAGTCTGGCAACGGCCTTGACCAGTTTTTTGGTAAAGGCCTCATAGACGCCGTCCTGTACGATCATGCGGTTGGTGCAGACGCAGGTCTGGCCGGTATTGCGGTACTTGGAAATGAGTGCCCCTTCCACGGCCGCATCCAGGTCGGCGTCATCGAAGACGATGAAGGGGGCGTTGCCCCCCAGTTCCAGGGAGACCTTTTTGACCGTTGCCGCACATTGGGCCATCAGCTGCTTGCCGATTTCGGTGGAGCCGGTGAAGGTCAGCTTGCGCACGATCGGGTTGGCGCACATCTCGTTGCCGATGGCGGCGGCCGAACCGGTGATGACGCTGAATACGCCGGCCGGCAGGCCGGCCCGTTCCCCCAGTTCGGCCAGGGCCAGGGCCGAGTAGGGGGTGGCGGTGGCCGGCTTGACCACCATGGTGCAGCCGGCGGCCAAGGCCGGTCCGGCTTTGCGGGTGATCATGGCGGCAGGGAAGTTCCAGGGGGTGATGGCGGCGCAGACGCCGACCGGCTCCTTGACGACCACGATGCGCTTGTCAGTCGCATGACCCGGGATGGTATCGCCGTAGATCCGCTTGGCTTCCTCGCTGAACCATTCGATGAATGAGGCGGCGAAGGCGATCTCCCACCGGGATTCGGCCAGCGGTTTGCCCTGCTCGGCGGTCATGAGCATGGCCAGGTCCTCCTGGTTGGCCATGATCAGCTCGAACCAGCGCCGCAGGATGGCGGAGCGCTCCTTGGCGGTCCGGGCGCGCCAGGCCGGCAAAGCAGCGTTGGCGGCCTCGATGGCGCGGCGGGTTTCGTCCGTGCCCATGCGGGGGATCGTGCCCAGTTTTTCGCCAGTGGCCGGGTTGGTGACATCAATGAAGGCGCCGCTGTCAGCATCCAGCCACTGTCCGTTGAGATAGCATTTCTGTTTCAGCAGGGTAGGGTCTTTGAGGGTGAACATGGGGAACCTCCTGTTTGCTATGCCGCGATATTTTTTTCCATCACATAATCATCCATCACATAACCGTTGCCGATGTCGTTGACCACCTCTTCGGCCACCTGCCAGCCGGCCCGTTGGTAGGAACGGATGGCTTTGTGGTTATGCTTGTTGACGTTCAGAACCAGCCGCGCAGCGCCGGAAGCGCATGCCATCCCCTCCACTTCGGCCAGAGCCCGGGCGCCGATGCCCTGCCCGTGGTATTCCGGCAGCAGATACAGCTTGTGCAATTTTATGGTGCTGTCGCCATAGGGGCCCAGGGCGGCAAAGCCGATCATGGCGCCGTCAGCGCTTATGTTCAGCCAGTGGACCCCCGCTTTGAGTTCATCCTCGATAAGCTGGCGGGTGTAGCCCCGTTCCAGCATGTAATCGATCTGCTCCACCGTGATGATGCCGGGGTAATGGGCGTGCCAGATGCGGCGGGCGAGGGCAATCAGTTCGTCGATGGAGCTTGGTTCGAGCGGAGTGATGCTGATCTGGGGCATCTTCAGGAATCCTTTGCGCAGCCGTTGAGAGTTGATGAAATTCAATTGAAAATTATAGCATTCAATGTGGTGCCTGTCACGGCCTGCAGGCGTTTTACGGGGCAGTTTCGTTGACGCAGCGCTCTGCAGGGTTACGGGAAATGTTTGCAGCCCCAAGGTATTCCAGGATCAGTGCCCCTTGGCGGTTTCAGCCCGGATTGCCGCTGCCAGATCGCGGCTTACCGCCAGCAGCGCCCGGCTGTATGCAGCCACCAGAGGATCGTAGCCCGCAGCAGCCACGGGCTCGCGCACCACTGAACGGCCGGTTTTCAGCGCTGCTCCTCCTGTGCCTCGGCGCAAGGACCAGACCGCCTCAACGGTGACAGCCTCCCCCGGAGACGATTCGAAGCGCCGGAAGTCCAGCAACACCCGGTAGTCCGCATTGGCACCGGCATGCTGCAGATTTGACGACACCCTGTCCGATGGAAGCAGTCGTCCCAGGTTCTCCGCGATGAGACGGGGAATTTCGCTCTTGAGCGGCTCGGCCCAGCGATGCGACTCAAGGATGTCCACACGGTTGGCGGCAACGCGCACCACCAGCTGCGGCCGGTCCACCAGCTCCGGAAGTGTGACCGGGCCGACGGCAACTGATGGAACGGCGGTGGCAGCGACCGGTGATTCGACCTGTGCTGCCGGCTCCAGGGTATAGAAGGTTACCCGTGGTGATCTGCTGCAGCCGGCCGTAGCGCAGGCAAGCCAGAGCGCTGCAATAGCAACCCCGACGAAACGGGATAGATGGTCTAATTCCAGTTTCAAATCGGAGATGCCATCAAGGCGGCAAGGAATGAGGCGACGGAGGCATACAATCAGTATGTTGAGGAGCCGAAGACGAGCCAACGAAGAGGGTGCTTTGATTTGGAATTGGAATATAGATAAAAACGTGCCATAGGCAAATCTGCGCATCATGGTTTGTCCTCCCGTTTGCCGCGAATCAAGGATTCCGGGTGCTGCTCCAGGTAGTCGCCGAGCTGCCGCAGTGACTGGGCAGCACGGGTTAACTCCCGCATCGTCTCGCGCAGGTCCAGCTGCAGCGGTGTATTGCTGTCAAGAATCTGGTTGGCGCTGCCCAGGGTCTTGCGTGTCTCTGCCAGTGTCTTGCGCACATCCTCCAGGGATTGCCGCGACTCCTTGAAGGTTGAGCGCATTTCCGGTATGACCGCGCTGTCCACGTTATTCAAGAGCTTCTCGGCGCTCTTGAGGGTTGTGTCCAGGGACTGTATCGTTTTTCTTGAATCGCCGGCAAGCTCCTCAAACGGTATTTTTTCTATTTTCTGGGCAATCTGCATCAGCTTCTTCTGCAATTGATCCATGGAGCCGGGAATGACGGGAAACCTGGGCGGATTTGTACTCCAGTCGATTTTGGCCGGTGGGGTCTTTGGAAAGAAATCCAGAGCGACCAGCAATTGCCCGGTCAATAGATTGCCGCTTTTGAGCTCCGCGCGGAAACCGTGCGCAACGAGCGAATCGAGTAGTGCCCGGGAGTCACGGGGCTTTACCTGCTGTGATTTGTTGCGGTACAGGGCAAGCAGTCGCTCCGGATAGAACTGGATCTCAACCGGTATGGAGAGATCCGAATTTTGGGAGTTCAGAGCGATATTGATCTTCGTCACTTCGCCCACGGTCACTCCCCGTAGGTCCACCGGTGCTCCGACAGTGAGCCCTCGCACCGATTCCTTGAACACGAGCAGATAGGTCTCAACCGCTTCCGCGTGCTTCAAAGCCTCGTCTCTGGTCGGAAACAGGGAAAAAACGCTGTTGGGGCGTGCTGGTGCGGTTTCGGTCAGGTCCTGGGGAGTCTGAAAGGAGATGCCCCCCAGCAGGATCGAAGCCATGGATTCCGTGTTGATCTTCACTCCGCTGGTGCTGAGGGTCAGGTCGATGCCGCTGGCATGCCAGAAAATGGTGTTGGACTTGACGTTTTGGTCGTAGGGGGAGCGGATGAATACCTTTATGGTGACCCCTTTGCCATCCCGGTCCAGTTCCGTGGCAATCACCTGCCCCACCTGCATGCGCCGGTATAAGACCGGCGATGTGGTGTCAAGAGAGCCGGCATCCGTGGCGTGCAGAATAAACTGGCTGCCGGGGACGTCCAGCGATACGGCCGGCGGTGTCTCAATACCGATGAATGCGTCCCGTTGTTCGGTTGAAGTGCCGGCATCAACTCCGATATAAGAGCCCCCGATCAGCGTGCTGAGACCGGAAACGTTGCCCCCCGAGATCCGGGCGCGCACCACCCAGAAGCGGGTATCCTTTACCAGGAGTCCTCTGGCATCCTTGGACAGTTCGGCGGTTACCACCACGTGGGAGCGGTCCTTGGCAATGGCCAGCCCTTTGACCTCGCCAATCTGCACGTCCTTGTACTTGATCTTGGTCTTGCCCGCCTCCATCCCCTCGCCGGTCTTGAAGGTGATGGTGATGGTCTCTCCACGATCCATGAAAGTCTTGACCGCCAGCGAAAGGCCGATCAGCGCCGCAATGATGGGGATGATCCAGACCAGCTGGACAGAGAAGCGCCGTTTCGGCTCGCTGACGGCATCGGGAATATCGGAAAACTCAGGCTGTTGAGGCGTATCGCTCATTAATTTCTCTCTTTCTGAAAAGGGTCCCAAATCAGGCGCGGATCGAATTGCATGGAAGCGAGCATGGTCAGCACCACTACGGCGCCAAAGGCCAGTGCGGCCGGTCCCGCCTTGACCGTTGCTATGGAACCGAACTGCACCAGTGCCGCCAGGAGCGTCACAACGTAGATGTCCAGCATCGACCAACGACCAACCAACTCAACCAACCGGTAGAGGCGGGTGCGTTGCCGGGGACGCCATCTGGAGCGGCGCTGCACCGAAACCAGCAGCAGGGTGAGCGAGATCAGCTTGAGAAGCGGGATTGTGACACTGGCGATAAATACGATAACGGCAATCATCCAGGAACCTGTTTTCCAGAGCTGGACCACTCCGCTCAGGATAGTGTCCTTGCGGTAGCTGATGAGTGAACCGGTCTCCATGATCGTCATGAGATTCGCGGGGACATACAGGATATAGGCGGCGATTAGCAGCGCCCAGCAGCGCGCGATGCTGCCCGGTTTGCGGAAATGCAGGGCAGCGCCGCAACGGGGGCAGTGTGCCGGACCCGATGCCGGTTCCAGCTTGGACACCAGCTTGCAGACGTGACAGGAGCAATATCCCAGCGTGGCGGCGCTCAGCGTGATCTTCGTCATGGGGCAGCCCCTTTGCCGGATCTTCCGTCCAGGCGGGCCCAGACATCACGGGCGCTAAACGCTGTGGCCGCGGCAGCCAGCAGGAGGGTCAGCCCCCCGAATGACCACACGGCAGCACCGGGGATTACCTTGAACGAGCTGGTGAGCTTCACCACCGAAACAAGCACCCCCAGCATGAATACTTCGACCATACCCCACGGTTCGACAATTCCCATCAAGCGCAGGATAATTCTGTAGCCGGCGGGTACGCGCCGAAATTTGAGCGGCAGCAGGAGATAGATCATCGTGATCAGCTCCAGGGAGGGGATGAGAATGGTGGTCAGGAACACTATCAGCGAGATGGGCTTCATCTGCTGGTCCCAGAGGGAACGCACTGCGCCGGCAAGAGTAATCGCACTAAGGGACCCCTTGACCTCGATCGAGAAGAGGGGAAACAGGTTGGCGATCGCGAACAGCACGGCAGCGGCCAGAGTGTAGGCCAGCGTGCGGTTAATGCTGTCGGTGGCGTTTCGGTACAATATCGCGCCGCACCGGCTGCAACTGGCCGCGCACCCCCGTTTGAGAGGGATGTCCCGCTGGAGCAGGTCACAGTCATGACAAATTATGAGTTGTGCCGGATTACGCTCCATCCAGAAAGCCACTCCTCTTCCGTTGGGTGTTGCTCGATACAGCCGATTCAGGTCACACATTTTAAGGCCAACCAGCATCAAAGTAAATGAAAACCCCCGCCTGCGGAATTCCGAATGGTGGGTTCAGATATGCCAGCAGCTTGTCAGCTTCAGGTGGGAGCGGTGCCGGGGCAGGTTTGCCTTTCTGTTGACGGTTCATATTCACCTTCCTGCCGCTCCCGATGTCCCGCTTTTTCTCTCTTTCGATCGTTGCCCACCGTCAATTATTATCCCAGGTTTGACAGTGCATTAAAAAGAATTAAAGTTTATCCAGCATCACGAAATTATTAAGTAATTAGCGTTCATCGTTCCGGTTTTAGATTGAGAACAATCCGCGTGACAGCATATTCCGCACAGGAGGTGTGCAATGGCTTTGGACATGTTCATCAAGATTGACAGCATCAAGGGGGAGTCCACCGACGATAAGCACAAGGATGAGATCGACGTCCTGGCCTGGTCGTGGGGGATGTCCCAATCCGGGACCACGCACACTGGTGAAGGTGGTGGCGCCGGCAGGGTTTCCTTCAAGAACCTGACGATCACAAAGCGTACCGACAGTGCATCCCCTGCACTCATGCTCGCCTGCAGCAGAGGAAGTCACATCAAGGAGGCGACGTTGACCGTTCGGAAACCGGGAGAGATGCCGGTGGAGTTCGTTCGCTTGAAGCTGACAGAAATAATGGTGTCGTCGCTCGACGATGTCACCTGCGGTGATGAGCCGTTCATAGCCGAACAGGTGACCCTGGACTTCTCGAAAGTGCAGTTCGAATATTTCCGCCAGAAGCCCGACGGGACAACCGAACCGGTCCCGTCGTTCAAGTGGGATATCAAGGCCAATAAACCTGGGTAAAGCGGCCCAATTATTCCGTGAGGCAAATCCATGGCAGGATATGAGCAGCGAATGACTTAGGTCTTCAACTTGAGAACTTGAAACCTGATCCCAGAGGTTGTGACCGTGGACTATTACATCAAAAGGAGGATTATACGATGAGTGTACTTCAAGCTTCGGTGGGTAACAATGGCAACAACCTGGATGAAGATGTTCTTACTGTCCAAAGCCTTCTGAAATCGAAGGGCTACGACCCGGGGCCGGTGGATGGCATCTGCGGTTCAAACACAATTGCCGCAATCCGCAAGTTTCAGGCAACGTTTCTGACGCAACCCGACGGACTTATTGAACCGGGCAAAAAGACGTGGATAAGGCTTTCAAGCACAGGCGGATCAAATACAACTCCAGACCTCGTGCAATGGAGCGGTGACAGCGCAAAATGGAGCCAGGAGAAGAAACTGGCAAGCCTGCATCCGGATCTGCAACCGAAGGTGACGAAAATATTACAAGCGTTATCAGCACGCGGTTTCCAGCCGAAGATCTACTATGGCTGGCGCTCTGTTGCGGTTCAACTGCAGCTCTACTTCCAGGGAAACAGCAAGGTGAAATTCAGCTTCCACAATGCCCAAAAGCCCGACGGAACTCCCATCTCCTACGCAGCCGACATAGTAGACGACCGATTTGGCTGGTCCCCCGGAGCGGAAAAATCGGGCTTCTGGAAGGCCCTGGGTGAAGAAGCGAAAACGCAATCCCTCACCTGGGGGGGCGATTGGGTGAACTTCCGTGATTGGGCTCACGTTCAGCTGGTTCCAAACTCGGAACTTGCCAGAGTTAAACAGGAGAGCGGTTTGTGATCAAGGCTGTGTTTATCGCGATTATGGTTTTCGGTAGCACGCTGCCGGCCTGGGGTGAGCGCCTATGGCTTGTGGTCGGAGCCAGTTCCCACTCGGCGGCAGAAATTGCACGGAAGGGCAAGTTACTGGCACTTCACGCTCCCGACAGTCTCGTTGTCCAGACCCGCGACTGTGGCGACAAGAAGAACATTTACGCCTGGGTGGCCGAAACAGCAGCTTCACCAGAGGCTGCGCAAACAACTCTCGGCAGTGTACGCACCGTTGCAAAAGGCGCGTACATAAAACGTTGCGATGTAAAGCCCGCTACGCTGCTCGCATTGCGAATGACCGTTGTGGATCCTTCCATTGCAAATGTCCCGGAGACCGCGGTCAACTGGGCAGAAAGAGATCGGGTCTCTTCCGTGCATCCCTTGCCGGATGGGCGCAGCATCATAATTGCCCGTTATTTTACTCCTGTGATGGATGACCCACTGGAGGGAAGGCGCGAACGTGTGATCCTAGCGGAGTCACCTGAAAAACGTATGGTACTGGAAGAACACTGTCCCAACCCGGGGCGCATGGCCACACGACATGGTCGCATCGCGTTTCACTGCGTGCGGGAAGAAGCGGCTGACCACCTTATCCATAACGTGGCCGTTTTCGGCAAGACAGGAGAAAAGCTCGCGGAAATAGAGAGATGCCGCAATCCGAAGTGGTCCGATGAGCTTGTCATTGAGTGCGAGGAAGAATCGGTAGACCCCGACGGACAGTTAAGTCTGAGGTTAAAACGTACTGAGGTCAGTCTTCCTCATTGACAAGACTGAACGTACCGTCAGGGTGCCTTAACAATTTGAAGATTTGATCCTGTGTTGCAAGTTAATGCTGTCTAAAAACCTGGGGTTTGCTTTCAACAGTATTCATATTTCAGGATTGTAGGTTGTTGAGATGTGACCCTGCTGGGAATTTCCCAGGTTGTGTCGATCGGGAGGGATTTTTGCGGTCCGAGGGTGGACGGGCGGTGGAGGGGTTGATTGTGGCTGGGAATTGGTCTGTGAGTGTATGAATGAGAATGGGGTTCAGATGAAGGCTATTGTGAGGGAATCAACGTATCATTCCAAGGGTGCTCCCCGTGTTCCGACGGTAGGCCCGACGGGACCCCAGAGTTTATTATTGAGGACTTCAACTTGCCAACTTGGGTGACCCGAGAGGTTGCCAGAGAGGTTGCCCTGACCCCAGAGGTTGCCCTAGGCCTTTGACTCTGAGGTTTAAGCAAAGGTAAGGCGGAGTCAATTTCCACATTTTAACCTGATTCCGGAAAAGGAGGACGGTATGTCGAAACATATTTTGTTCTTGGTGCATGGAATGGGAGTTCATCCGGTTAAATGGTCTGCGGGAACGATAACGCTCTTAAAGGATGCGTACGATTCCTATCCCGGTCTGAACATTGTGCCGTTCGACTCAAGATTCCAATTCGTAGAGATAGGCTATGACAAGATATTCGAGGATATTCGAAAGCGCTGGGCAAGCGAGTCAAGTGCTATCTTGAAAGTAATGGGAGCTAACGGTCTGGGGGACGACTTCCTGAAAAAACTTGTTGAGGCAGGAAATGAACCCAGTAAGGACAATTTTCTCTGGACAAATGTCCTCGATGTGCTGCTGTACCGCTTCGTGCCTACAGTGAGCATGGCGGTGCGAGTGAGCGTCGCGGACCAGATCATGAAGCAGCTGAACACTGGCGGTGAAATTCCCGCCTGGTCCGTGATTGCCCACTCACTCGGAACGTCAGCAGCGCACGACACCCTGAACGACCTGTATCATACCGCCATCCCAGGTAGGCCTGGCTACTCTCTGTCGCCAGGGGATACCGCTGCCGAGTTGGTGATGATGGTGGCAAACGTAAGCAAGGTATTGGAAACAGCGCCCGTCTACACCTCCTATGTCCGACCTGCTGCAACATCCCTCCCTGATCGGGTTTGCCGGTATTATTACAGCGTGGCTCACCGTAGGGATCCTTTTACCTGGTTTAAGACGTTCGATCCTCCTCCCCCTTGGCCAGATGCGGCCTCCGCAACAAATTTCAAAGCACTCTCTGTTCGACACATATTGGGCTGGAATGTCCATGACCTTGACCATTACCTGAAAAGTCCGCAAGTCCATATCCCTTTCTTCCGTTACCTGGTGGGGCAGGAGTGTGTCTCGGAGCAGGAAGAGGCTGCCGCAATCCAGAATTTCGTGAAAAGATGGCAGAAAGGGTCATGGGCAAAGATCGATGAGGTATTGGAGAATGTCCTGCCACATCAAAACGGAAGCTGGAACGAACTCTTTTCATCGTTGCTGAAGTACGGCAGCCTGGTTAATAAATAAAAAAAAGAGGGATTCCATGAGAATTATGCAAAGAACTATCACGTCAGTGTTTCTCGTAATAGTACTTTCTGGAGTCTGCCCCCTACATGCGGTGAGTGCCGACAGCAAAGAGGTCTCCTGTGCGACACTCGATGCAAGTGTGGATGCTAAGCCGGCAAACGCCCGAAACATCCTTGATGCGCTCTACGAGATGGGTTGTCTCGGGGGGCAGGAAGACGGCTGGGACCTTGCCCGGCAGGTGAAAGATGCACTGGAAGGCGTACCGAAGGAAGCGGACCTTGAAACAAGTCGGGCGAAGTTAGCTGACGAGCTGCGGGTGATCCGGGCCAACCTCCAGAAAGAAAACTCGATACAAGCCGATGTAAATCAGAAATTAACGGCTGCGCTTGGGCAGGCAATCGAAAACTTCAAGGATAAGAGTAATGATCTCACCGGGATCGGGCCACATAAGCCGAGACTCTGGGTATACCATCCGGCGGAAGGCAAGGCGGATGTCGGCATCGACGTCACTCCGGAACTTGCCGCATGCAAGGAGACGGGAAAAGCAACCGAGTGCGCTCAGGGATATCAGCGGTCAAAGCAATTTGTGCGCTATGTAACCGTCACCAAACGTGCACTGGATTACTTCTCGATGCGGGATGTGAATGCGCTGGCTATCCACGTAAACATGCTGGAAAAGCGCTGGGAACATTATTTCAATGACGCGAGGTCGCAGTTCTTCTGGGAACTTGGCTTGAACGGATGGCTCTATGGCGCTACTAACAAAGGCAAGGAGGGGCTTCTCTCTCCCCCGGATTATCAAGTTATCGTACTGCATCCAGGCGTTGGCCTGGAATATGTCGATACAAAGCCGGGGGACCGCTTCCGTGAGGCGATCGTACTGGAAGGAATAGGTTTTAACAAATGGACCTGGAGCGATAGCAAGATGAAGCTGCCGCTGGGAATGTCCTTCATCGGCGTCTATGGAGACCGGAGCAGCGTACCGCAATTTGGCTACGGAGTGCTTCTCCACTATAACAACAACCTGTCGCTTGGCGTGACCAGGCGGGGCAGCGAGACAGGGGCAATTCTGAGCCTTGATCTTGCCAAGCTATTCCTGAAACAGGGCGCGGACAAGCAGTATGAATTCAAATATCGGATACAGTAAGAGCAAGGCAAGAGGTAGTCATTATTAAATGCCGAGTAAGGGCAGGAATTGGGGTCACCCATTAAAAGGAAAGCGATAAATCCAAAGTAGCTTCTGTGTTGAAACGGGTACTGCAGAATAAGTACGGATGTAGTCCGTGATTCAGAATCAAGGGAATTTCATCGCAATGCACACAAAGGAGAAAAGCCATGCCCATCAACGTAACCCTCCCCCAAATCCAGCTACTCGCCCCCAATGCGAGATCAAGCTATCGTGATGCTTTTCATAATGGCCAAGCCTTTTTAGACCAGTACAAAATTTCAGAAACACCGCTGCGGGTAGCCCATTTCATGGCTCAAATACTCCACGAATCCGGCGGGCTCGCCATCCAGTTCGAGAATCTCAACTATAGCGCCGAGCGCCTGCCTAAAGTCTGGCCATCCCGCTTCAAGCCCAAGGGTCCCCTTAATCCGACTGACTATGCCCATAACCCACAAAAGCTCGCCAATGAAGTTTATGGTGGCCGTATGGGGAATACCGGCCCTGATGACGGTTACACCTATCGGGGGCGGGGCCTGATGCAACTTACCGGCAAAGACAGTTACCGGGAGGCGACCACCATGCTGCGCAAGCAAAACCCTGCCGCACCTGACTTTGTCTCCTCGCCGGATGAAGTGATCGGCGCACAGTGGTGTCTGGCCATTGCCGCGGCCGAGTGGTTTTCAAAGGGATGTAATGCCCTGGCCGACCAGGACGACATAAGAAAAATTACTCGCGCCATCAACGGCGGGCAGATCGGCCTTGCCGAGCGGATGGAGTGGGCCAAGCGCACCAAGGCTGTATGGCGATGACGCAGGATATCGCACCTATCACAGTGGGAATGAGGTTGGGCAGAATTGTATCACTAATACTGATCGTAATAGCGCTGTTGCTTCTGAACCAGCTAG
>DBMM01000112.1 GCA_002298925.1 Geobacter sp. UBA698
CGCCACCCCTTTTTGGCATACAGTACAGTTTCAAGTTTGCAGGCGATATAGCCGATCCACTGGGCATCCTCGGGCAACTCCGTTGCGATCCGGACAATCCGGAAGGCCACCAGGTCGCCAACCTCGGGATATGCCGGCGCATCGGCCATGGTGCAGCCCCAAATCTCCAAGGGCCCCTTCTTGCCGGCCAGGCGCAGTCGAAAATAGCGCTCCCCCTCGCTACCACGGCGCCCCACACCAATCACCAACGCCGGAATCCGCGCGTTCAGTAGCAGACGGTACCCGATGGTGCAGGCATGGGCAAAGGCGGCTTCGTTATCCGGGAATTGCAGCGGCGGTTCTTCTTTCCTGCGAAACCAGTCAAACATGTGCATGCCTTTCTATTCCCATATATTCACCTAGTGTCGTATGCTCTTCATTAGCCTAAACCGACTACTTCAATCAACCCCCGCGACAACCTATCGGCCCGCTTCAGCAGGGTCGGGATGCGGTGGGCTCCCTGCATCGCCTGGATGTGTCGGGCCGCGACAAGTAGATCCATACCTGCTGCCGTCACAAAGAGTGGCCGACTGCTGCCGCCGCGCAGGACAGGAACAGCGGCCGTCGCCCCGTCAAAGCGGGATTTGGCCACGCCGATCACGGCCACGCTACTGCCCAGCGCCTCGTACAACAGCGCCCCCAGCCCCGGCGCGCCTTCTCCCAGCCACACGTACCCGTCCACGATCACCGCCTCCAGGGGCTCCGCTACCATCGCAAGCACCGCCAGCAGACATGGCAGTTCACGCCGGTAAAACCGGCCCGACTGATACTCTTCAACCTTGCCGACCTTTGTGACGATCTCCCGTTCGCCTTTTGCGTCGATCCAGTGCCGAAACAGGACACAGGCCGCGCTCGCATCAAGATCATGATATGCGACATCGACACAGGCTATCATTGGTCTTATGCTCTCGTCTCCTTCTCCTGAGTACGAATCGAACGGGAAAAGTGAGCGGCACTACAGGAAGGTCTCACCTTCACAGTAAATCATCCGCTTTCAAGCCTGTCAGCCACTCTTCCAAATGCGTCATGGCTGTTCTTTCTTTCTACTGTAAAACCCGAGCAGGAAATCGGCATCCCGGGGCGACAGATCATATTTGAAGATTGCTTCCTGAACGAGTGGCATGACCGGCTGGCCGGGATCCTCCTGAAGGTTGCCGGATATCCATTTGACGGCCCGTCGTAAATCTTCCCCTTCCGGTAATAGTTCATGCATGGCTGTGTACACTCCTTGAATATTCCTTCTCCGTCATCAGTTCCAGCGTACTCTCCACCCGATCGATGAAAACCATTCCCTGGACATGGTCGAACTCGTGCTGGAACACCCGCGCCAGGAAGTCGCTGTACTCTTCCTCCCGCAACTCCCCTGCGCTGTTCAGGTAGCGCACGGCGATCCGCTTGTGGCGGGGCACCAGGCCACGCAGGCCGGGAATGCTCAAGCACCCTTCCCAGCCCTTTTCTTTCTCGTCCGACACCCAGAGGATCTCCGGGTTGATCATCGCGACCGGATCCATCTGTGGGGCATGGGGGTAGCGCGGATTGGGACGCGAGGCGACGATGAAGAGCGACAACGGCTCATATACCTGCGGAGCTGCGATACCGACACCATTGGCATCCGCCACTGTCACCAACATATCCGCGATAAGCCTCTGGACAGCAGGATTTTCCGGATCGGCAATTTGGCCCGCCACCTCCCGCAGAACCGGCTGCCCCAACTGGGCTATCTGTCTCAGAATCGGCATATTCCTCTCCTTCGCCGAATAGCTATCTTACCAGCCAAAGTTTACGTAATTACGTTCAAAAAACTTTCACAGTTAATTATAACGCTTTTTCCTGACTTTCGGCCAGCCTGTCGAAGGATTCGCTCCAGCCCTGTTTCCCGACCTGCAAAAGAAACAGGTGACAAAACTACACATTCACATTTTCAAAAATATAGCTCTGAGACCCTGATTTCTTCTGGGTTTCTGTAAGCAAAATAACAAGCAACACCCCTTTTGGGCTTGTTCGTTCGCACAAAAAGATCAATTTTCGATATCAAAGTTATTCGAACCCATCACAAAAAGGATGTCATTTTAGCTGAAAAAGCATATATTAATAACTACAAATGTAAATGACAAGCATAGCTAACTAGCCTGGAAACCTGGAAATAACGCGATAGATAGTAAGTCAAACAGTAATCGTGACCGTCTTTATCTTGAAATATAACAACCGAAATGGTCGAGAAATTGCTGAAAGTGTCAATATGCATATCTGACTCATAAAATTTTCCTGAGGACAAAATCTAAGGAGGTGAATCGATATGGAAAAAACAAGGGATGAAAAAGAGTTGGGGTTATTCAAAAGCAATGGAGAGCATAGGTTTGTAGAGAGACGGGAAGAAGAGGATTCCGGCGTATGGAAGGTCGTCTGTGCTATCTGGAACAAATTTGGCTATCGCCGTTTCAATGGATCTGAAAGGAGGAGTTTTAAATTGAATTCTTGAGTAATTTCAGGAGCAATAAAAGATGAGTCAGAACATTGCCCACTCTGGCATGCTTGCAGGCGGACCAACGCAAACATCCAGAGAGGACATCCATGGGGCGACAGTTATGAATCTAATTTGCCCAGGATCAAAATTTTCCACTTACGATGGTCATGATGCCCGATATGGGGCAGACTGAAGCGTATTTAAGTTGCCGGCGAGTGCCACTACGTGCCGGGACCGGAGTGATAGCTGTTTAATTTCAGGTAATTACGGCGAACGGACTTCATGGCACGTTCCCTGCTAAATAACTTCACGTAGAGACTGGATAAATCGATAACCAACAGATAGACGATAATACTAAACCATCCGCGAGGATGGGACGGAAAGCCTAAAGGGTCTCAACGAGACAGCCGGGATGCCGAAATATCACAAATATTTGGCCCCGGCTTTTTTATTTCCGCAGAGGGGCCGATGACATGAAAGGGAGGTAGTGAATATGCGAAGAGTTCTTGTAAGCCTGGCGTTTGTCATGACTCTGTCCGGAGCGTCCGCCCAGGCGGGAGATGTGGGGGTCAGTGTGGGGATCAACCTCGGCAACAGGCCGGCACGTTATGAAACGGCCAGGTATGAGCCGGTTTACGCACCCGCCCCTGCACCCGCCGTGCTGATCGAGGAGCCGCCGGAGTTTATAGCGCCACCGAGGCTCGGGATGTATGTGGCGGTTGGCGTTCCCTATGACATGTTCTATGTTTCCGGGCGCTATTTTCTTTACCGTGACAATATGTGGTACAGTTCCCCCTACTATAATGGCCCGTGGGTGACGACCCAGTACCGGACGCTCCCGTGGGGACTCCGCAGGTATTCTTTCGAGAAGATCCGTTATTATCGTGATGAGGAGTACCGCCGCCACTGTGATGACGACAGCTGGCACCGGGAAAGGCGATTCCGCCCCGAATGGCGGGAGCATCGCAGGGAAGAGCAGGGCCGCTGGAAAGAGGCAAAACGGTGGGAGAAAGAGCACCGCCGGCATGACCACAAATGGGATGACGATTAGCACTCTTCCTGACGCAAAGCGGGGCAGAATCAATCTGCCCCGCTTTGTCATTATTCCCCCACCCCACCCCATTGCCCTCCTGTCACCTGAGCCACCTCAACGCAAGCTAACATCTTTAAATTACAGCAAAGATGCCTGTTGAGACAGGTATTTTATGGTATAGTTGAAGCGTCATGAAGACGCTTCTTATTCAAATCAGCTTAATTGCTTCGCTGGTTGTCCTTCTCACGTCTTGCTCGGCCCGTGGTGAGGTCAGGCTGCTCCGACAGGAACTTACCCTCAGTCTCGATCCGGAGCGGCATCTCGTTGCAGGCAAAAGTACTCTGGTGTTTGGCCCCGGATCAGGCAACTCTGCTGCATTTGCTCTCAATGGGAAGGCGACAGTTGAACAGGTGTCTGTCAACGGACAGGAGAGCGCCTACCGCCGCACTGCGGAGGGGCTGGTGGTGGAGCTGCCGGGGAAGGCTGGGTCGCCGGTGACGGTTTCGATCCAATACCGCTGCACCTTTAACGATCCGACTCCGGAACGGACGATCACCACCGAGGACCCCACCTACGGAGTGAGCGGCGCCATCACCGCCGATGGGACCTATCTCGGCAGCGATGCAGGCTGGTACCCGACCTCTATCACTCAGCCGGAGAAGAGGGGCGTGACTGTGACCGCCCCCGCCGGCACCGAGGCGATCACTGCCGGCCGCCGGCTCTTCCGCAGGACCGAGGCGGGAGTGACCACCTCGGCCTGGGAGGAGGAGCATCCGGTCGAACGGCTCTCCCTTTCGGCCGGACCATACGTTGTTCAAGAGAAGATTTTCGCCGGCATCCCCCTCTACACCTATTTTTATCCTGAGAACGCCTCTCTGGCCGATCGGTACCTGGATGCGTCGGCCGAATACATACGCTTCTATGCCGAGAAATTCGGTCCCTACCTCTTCGAGAAGTTCGCCGTGGTGGAAAACTTCTTCCCCACCGGCTATGGTTTTCCCTCCTACACCCTCATCGGCGGCAGTGTCATTCGGCTACCCTTCATCCTTACCACGAGCCTTCCCCACGAGATCGCCCATTGCTGGTGGGGGAACGGGGTCCTGGTGGATTCCCGCGGCGGAAACTGGTCCGAGGGGCTTGCAACCTACGTGGCTGACCACCTGATGGAGGAGCGGAAGTCTTCCCGGAATGGGCGCGACTACCGCTTCCGCATCCTGGCCGACTACGCCTCGCTGGTGGGGCCTGGGGACGAGTTCCCCCTGCGGCAGTTTCTCGGCAGGGTCGATTCGCCCTCACGGGCCATCGGCTACGGCAAGGCCGCCATGCTCTTTCACATGGTCCGAAAGCGGATCGGTGACGAGGCATTCTTCGGCGCGCTGCGGGAGATTGCCCGGGAAAAACGGTATGCTGCCGTTTCATGGGAAGACTTTGCCCGGGCCTTTTGCAAGCGGTCGGGGAGTGATATCTCTCCGTTCATGGCTCCCTGGCTCGATCTGGCCGGTGGCCCGCGCCTTGCCCTTGCCGGCGTGACCAGGAATGAGGAGGGGTCGGGGGGGTGGCGCGTGACGGGAAAGGTCAGGAAGGAGGGCGCCTATCCCCTCGTGGTGACTGTCAGGATCGAGGCAAGAGGGAAGGCCTACGATCGGACCTTTGACCTTTCCGGGGATGAGACAGAATTCTCGATCAAATTGTCGGCGCCACCCTCGCGGGTTCTCCTGGACCCCGAGATCGATCTTTTCCGGATCCTGTCGCAGGCTGAACTTCCCGCCACAGTGAACCGGATAAAGGGAAGCCGCGCCCTGACGCTGGTCACGGGACGCAACTGTGCGGCCGATACGGAGACACTGCGGCTCCTGCTCCGATCCCTCGGTCAGGGTGAAACGATGATCGTGCCCGAGAAGGATGCCTCGACAGATTCCCTGGCGGGGCGTGATCTGCTTGTTTGCGGTGTTCCGGAGCGGACTGAGCTTCTGCCGGTTCTGCCGCCGGGGAGTGCTGTGGCGTCATCGGATTTTACGGTTGGTGGCGAAAGATTCGGGAGCGAAGGGGACAGTCTTTTTATGGTCGGAAGCCGGCAAGGTGAACCCTCGCGGGTGGCGGGGCTGTTTCTTCCCCTCTCGACTGGGGCAGCCCGGGCGTGCGTCCTGAAAATCACCCACTACGGGCGATTCGGTCTGCTTGTCTTCTCGAAAGGCGATAACCGGAAGAAGGAAATTGTTGTTCCCGACGAGGGAAAAAGTGTGGTTGCATTCTGAGAGATGTGATGAGGGTACCATGGAAAGGTTCCGCAGAATTGCGACTCTGATGTTGGCCCTGGCGGTGGTTGCCGCAGTTGCTGGGACCTCATTCGGTCACGATCTGATTGTGAGGGTCAAGGACAGGAAAGAGGTCACCTTCAAGGAGATGGTCAAGGATCTGAAGGGTGCGAAGGTTATCTATGTGGGGGAAACCCATGACAACCAGGATCACCATGACCTGCAACTGAGGATCATACAAGTGCTCTACAGGGCGCGCATGCCGATTGCCATCGGCATGGAGATGTTTACTTCGGCCAGCCAGAAGGAGCTGGACCGCTGGACTGCCGGAACCCTGTCAAAACAAAGACTCCGTGAGGTCTATATGCAGGATTGGTCAGCATCGTGGCCACTCTACCGCAATATCCTGCTTTTTGCCCGCAAGAAGCGGATTCCGGTCATCGGTCTCAGCGTGCCGCGGGAGATTACCCGGAAAGTGGCCCGCGAAGGATTCGACACGCTGTCGAAGAAAGAACGGCTCAGGCTTCCCCCCAGCATCACCTGCGACGTTGATGATTCATACATGGCGCTGATCCGTCGATCCTACACGGATCATGACACCAATGATGCCAAGACCTTCAAGTACTTCTGCGAGGCCCAGATGCTCTGGAACAAGACCATGGCCTATACAATGCTTGAGTACATGAAAAAGAACCCGAAGCGAACCGTCGTGGTGATAACCGGCAGCGGCCATGCCGTCCGCGGTGGCATGCCGATACAGGTCAGCAACCAGAATCCCGCGCTAACCAGTCGCGTGCTGCTTCCCGACCCGATAATCCCGACACCACAGCTTACCGCGAAGGATGCGGATTATCTGTGGCTATCGCACTGACCCCCTAACCCATCACCAGCCATAACAGAGCGGATCTTCTGGGAGAGATCATTCATACTGAAAGGTTTCTGGATGTAATTCACCCCTTTGTCCAGGATACCATGATGAACGATAACGTTGGATGTGTAGCCTGACATGAATAGAACCCTGATCCCCGGTCGAATGACCGCTACTCTGTTTTGCAATTCGGTCCCCTTCATCCCCGCCATAACCACATCGGTAAGAAGAAGGTCTATCTTTTCATCCCGCCGTTCACAGAAAGCCAGAGCGGCGAAAGGTGTCTCGGCAACAACCACTCTGTAGCCGATAGTCTCCAGCATTGAAGTCGTCAATTCGCGCACCATGTCGTCGTCTTCCACCAGCAGAATCGTGCCGCTGCCCGAAGCCAACGCTGCTTCCGGAATCTTGCCACTGATCTCATCATGGCCGACAGACCGGGGGAAATATATCCTGAACGTTGTGCCTTCCCACGGTTCGCTATCGACGTTAATGAATCCCTCATTCTGCTTGACGATTCCGTAGACCGTGGCAAGCCCCAGACCGGTTCCTTTGCCGATTTCCTTGGTGGTAAAAAAGGGTTCGAAGATGTTCGCCATGGTTTCCTGGTCCATGCCGGTGCCGTTATCGCTGACGGACAGCAGGACATAGTCGCCGGGAGAAAATCCGGGATGCGCACGGCAATAGGCTTCGTCAAAGCTTCTGTTTGCGGTTTCTATCGTCAACTTGCCGCCGCCGGGCAAAGCGTCGCGGGCATTAACCGCCAGATTTATGATGATCTGGTCCAGCTGGGAGGGATCAATTCTAACATTCCAGAGACCGACTGTCGGACGGAAGCTTATATCAATGTCCTCACCGATCAACCTGGCCAGGGTTTGATTGGTGGTTACAAGCTGTTCGTTCAGATTCAGGAGGCGTGGGGCAACAATCTGCTGCCTGGACAAGGCAAGCAGTTGCCGGGTCATATCCCGGGAGCGCAAGGCAGCCTTTTCGATTCCCAACAGATTCTTCGTTAACGGGCTGTCGCCTGGTACATATTTTTTCATCAATTCCGCGTAGCCGAGAATAACGGTAAGCATATTGTTGAAATCATGGGCCACGCCTCCGGCCAGCCGTCCGATGGCTTCCATCTTTTGACCCTGGTGCAGTTGAAGCTCCAGCTGGTGTTGCTGTTCCTCAGCCTGCTTCCGTGCAGCAATCTCCGTACGCAAGAGCGCATTCAATCCGGCAAGATCGTCACGTTCTTCCTCAGCCCGGTTTCGAGCTGCTATCTCCGTTCGCAGCTGGATCTCGGTCATCACCGCTGCGGCCAGGTCCTGGATGACGGCGACATCTTCTGCTCCCCACTGCCTCGGTTTATAATCGATGACACAGAATGAACCGAGGACGTAGCCGTCGGATGTGATCAGTGGAATGCCCAGATACGCAATTACATTCAGATCCCGAATCGCCAGGTTGTCCTTGACGAGCGGGTGCGTCCGGGCATCTTCGATGAGCAAAGGGTGACCGGCTACCCGGTTGTGCTGGCAGAAGGAATGGGACAGGGGCGTCTCGCGGATGGAACTCCATGGCTCAGGCAGACCGATGCAACTCTTGAAGAACTGGCGGTCAGCATCCACAAGCGAGACCAGAGCGACCGGAGCGTTCACGAAGCGCGCTGCCAACCGAGAAAGTCGGTCAAAAGCCTCCTCGGTGGGCGTATCCAGCAGGGCTACGGCGTGTAATGCGGCCAACCGGGCGGGATCAGTAACATGGTTGGAAAGGTCATTGTCGTTTATGGCGGATCTCCTCTAAGCGATAAAGGACTGTGTACCGGCTAACACCCCCGCCGCTGAGCCATCCCCTTACTCAACAGCCACAACTCGAATCCCACCGCATAGCACCGTTATTATCGGAAACCTTATATAACTTTAAAAACCATTAATCCATTGTCAAGCCGCAGACAGCAAATATATTCAAGAACCCCGCTAAACCGTTCACATTTGTATTTGGTTAAGCGTCGGTTATACTGTTTTCAGGATATCGACTCTGGAGAAAGAACTGGTGATATGAAGCCTCACGACACCAACCAAACGACGCCGAATCTGCCGCGTAAGCCCTTCCTGTGGCTGCCCCATAACAGCCGGAAGTTCGGGTTGCTTCCGGCCACCCTCCTATCTGGATGGTGGATGGTTGCTCTCAAGTGCGGCACGGCCGAATCCGTGACCTCCCCATGCTAACCAGGAGAGAATTTCTTGCATGCGGCAGCATTTCGGCAATGGCCCTGCTGACCGGCTGTGCCGTCAGCCCTCCCCTGCCCAGCACCGTTTTTGCGGACTTTGGCGGTCCTGACCAGCCCTATCTAGGGCTGGCCACCTCCCTGCACCACGAATATGACTATGAAACGGAAGTGACCGGAACGATTCCGTCCGGGCTGCGCGGGATACTCTACCGCAACGGCCCGGGTCTCTTCGATCGGGGTGGGCTGCGCAAGCGGAGCCTGCTGGACGGGGATGGCCTGATCCAACGCTTCCACTTCCATGACGGAGGTGTCCGTTACCGTAACCGCTTCGTACAAACCCCCAAATTCCGCGAGGAAGCGGCGGCAGACCGTTATCTCTTCCCCACCTGGAGTACCCTGGCCCCCGGCGGCCTGTGGAATAACTTCCTGGGACCGAGCCGCATCCGCAGTCAGGCCGGGGTTACGGTCTTTCCATGGCAGGGACGGCTGTACGCCTTCGATGAATCTTCCCTGCCGTTTGAGCTGGATCCCACCACCCTGGAGACGATCGGCGAGTCCCGACTGGGTGTGCCGGCGGAGATCCCGTTGGTCTTTGCCGCCCACAGCAAGTTCGATCCCCGCACCGGCGAATGGCTCCACTTCGGCATCGAATACGGACGACATGCTTATCTGCATCTAAACTGCTTCGCTGCCAACGGTACGTTGACCCGCCACCGGGTCATCGAAATCCCCCGCTATGTCTATATGCACGATTGGTTTGTCAGCAGCAGACATCTGATCGTCAGCCTACACCCCCTGGAGGTGGAAATCTGGGAACCACTGCTGGGCATCCGCAGCATCCTTGACGCCTTGCGCTGGCGCGGAGATCAGGGTAACCTGCTCCTGATCATGCCACGGGATCTGGTCGGTGAACCGATCATATTGACCAGCGAAGCTTCCTTCATGTGGCATTCGGTCAATGCTTTCGAACAGGAGGGAAAGCTGATTGCGGACTTCGTCGGGTATGCTAATCCGGATCATCTGGTGGGTTCGGCTTCCACTGTCATTGCCGTCATGAGCGGAAAACAAGGGGTCTTCCGTTCCCCTGGCCAACTTTGTCGCTACCGGATCGATCTGGGGCGAAAAAGGGTGGCGAGGGAACTACTGGCCAATGGCAGCTTTGAGTGGCCGCGTATCGACGAGCGGCAGCGCTGTCAGCCACATCGTTTTGTGTATCTCTGTGCGGCCGATCCGGGCCAGTTTTTCTGGTCGGCAGTCGAGCGGCACGATCTTGGGACCGGAGAACGCAGCCGCTATGATTTCGGTGCCGGCAGTTACTGCACTGAGCCGGTCTTTGTCCCGCGAAACGGCTCGGCAAAGGAATGGCAAGGCTGGGTGCTGACCGAGGTCTACGACAGCCGCACCAGAAAAAGTCTGCTGGCTGTACTGGACAGCGAGCATTTGGCGGACGGACCGCTGGCACAGGTACTGTTACGGCACCACGTACCGTTCAGCTATCACGGCTGGTGGCTGCAGAGCTGAAGGCATCACGCCGGATTAACCTTTAAGAATAACATTGCATGCTCATGTTCGCTCTTGCAGAAATTTACCCTGTTCGTAGATCAACCTTCCGGTGTTTTGCGGATGAGCCCCTCCCGCATGAGGAGCTGCACTGTTTCCCTGGCCTCCCTTATTCTCTGTGAGGCCTCCGTGTAAAGCGTATCCCTGTCCTTCGACAGCCTGGCGATCCCTTGTTCCTGGGCCTTCATGGCCGTTGCTGCCGCCAGGCACGGATAGACCTCCCACTCGTCCATTCTCGGCAGGATATCATCCTCGTGAATGCCCCGCGCTGCCGCGAATCTGGCCAGTTCGGTGGCGGCAGCGATGGTCATTTCGTCGGTGACCGTACGGGCCCGCACATCGAGGACGCCGCGGAAGATCCCCGGAAAAACGAGGGAGTTGTTCACCTGGTTGGGAAAGTCGGACCTCCCCGTGGCGACGATCGCGGCCCCAGCCTCCTTGGCAAGCCACGGCCAGATCTCGGGAACGGGATTGGCGCACGTGAACAGAACTGCCTTCGCGGCCATGCGCTGTATCCACTCAGGTTTGATAATGCCGGGACCGGCGTGAGAGAAGGCAAGGCAAACGTCGGCACCTTCCATCGCCTCGGCAATGCCGCCCGTCACCCTCCCGCTATTGCTTTCCCGGCAGACCATCCATTTTTCCGCGAACTCCACCTGCCGCTCCTCGATGTCGTGACGGTGCAGGCCCAAAACCCCCGTGCTGTCGCAGGCCACGATCCCCGCCGGGTCAACTCCGGCAGCCTTGAGGAGCCGATACGTGGAAAAGTTGGCCGCCCCTATGCCGATCATGGCAATCCTGACCTTGCGCAGATCCTTGCCGACCAGCGTAAGCGCGTTGATAAGACCGGCCAGCACAGCTGTGGCAGATCCCTGTTGATCGTCGTGCCAGACCGGGATCCCCATCTCCGCCCGCAGCCTGTCGAGGATGCGGAAACACTTGGGCTGGGAGATATCCTCCAGGTTGATGCCGCCAAAGGAGGGCTCCAGGATCTTCACCGTCCGGATGATCTCTTCCGGGTCCTCGGTCCGCAGGCAGATGGGGACCGCATCAACGCCGCCGAGATACTTGAAGAGAAGCGCCTTTCCCTCCATGACCGGCAAGCCGGCCTCCGGCCCGATTCTGCCGAGTCCGAGGACCCTCGTCCCGTCGGACACGACGGCGATGCTGTTCCCCTTGTTGGTGTAGTCGTAGACCAATTCCGGCTCGCGGAATATCGCCTTGCACGGCGCGGCAACCCCCGGCGTGTACCAGATGGCGAAATCACTGAGGTCCCGGATGGCGCACTTGGACGTCACCTGTATCTTCCCACGGTAGAAGGGGTGGAGCCGCAGCGCGTCTTGGGCCGGTTTCTCCGCCTTGGCCAGCAGTTCTTCTTTAGTCGACATGTTATCCTCCATCTGCAGCCGTTTTGTTCCGGCCTACCGCTCAGGTATTTCACTGGCCGGGCAATGCCCCTCGCCGCTCTCAGGGTCGATCTACAACTCTTCCCCGCGCACCTCGCACATCTCCGTGGGGACCACTCCCCTTCTCCACTTCCGGTACATTTCACCGAACCGCTGAAATACTCACATCTTCGCGCCCTCCTTGTCCTGGCGGTTAACCTCGTAAGACACGATTTCTTCAGACCTGTTTGGATGAGAGTTGAGGCGGACTCCTGCGGCGTGCAAGCTCGCTGGTGTATCGTATTCCAAGCTCTGCAGCATGTTTCCTAGCCCAGTCGGTTAACCTTGTCATGCCGGTCTGCGGGGCATCAACGTAAAGGAGATTCGCCATCAGTCCCTCAATTTCCTCGCGAGTGATGAAAATGTCATCGACAATTCTGCCGATTATGGTCCCAACCAGGTGACCAAACCAGGGAGGGACAGAGATGATCGGCCGCCGCTTGCCGATAATCTCCCCTATTGTCTCAATCAGCTCACGGTAGGTGAAGGTTTCCGGACCAATGGCATTGATGATCACGTTTTCCCGCCTGTTCCCCTCCTCGACGGCTAGTCGAGCAAGATCGTCCACGTAAATCGGCTGCAACCGATAGCTACCATCGCCGAAGACGCCGACCACCGGCAAACTGCGCAAAAGCCAGGCGATATTGTTGATGAGGATGTCTTCCTTGCCGAACAGCACGGTCGGCCTTAGAATAGCGAACGACATCCCCGACTCCCGGAGAGCCCGTTCGATCCTTGCCTTGCCGCTGAAATACTCCAGCGGCGAATCTTCCGAAGGATTGGTGATACTGATATGGATAACACGTCCGACTCCTGCCTCCCTGGCTGCATCAAAAAGCCTCAGGCTGTTCTCAATCGCATCTGTGTGTCTGAAGTCTTTATGGTTGAAACGCACCCAGTAGGTATTGTAGAAAACAGCGGAGCCGCGCAGTGCATTGACCAGCCCGGCGTGATCGCTGAAATCCATCGGGAACGCCTCCACCCGCCCCTCGAATGGGTTGGGACGGTTGGGAAATTTCGTGATAGTGCGGACCCTGTGTCCAGCATCAAGTAGTCGTTTAGCGATGTAGCGTCCCGAATACCCGAAAGCCCCGGTTACGACATGTAGTTGCTGCGTTAACATAACCTCTCCCCGCGCCGGGAATCCACTCTACGAATAAGTCTCGCACAATTTGCCGGATGCGCAAGACTTGGCATTTTATACAAAGGTGAGAGTCCCAGGGTCTACCAAGATTGCACGTTCACGAGTGCTGACCCGACATCTCCCTCCCAAGCAGTCGACGAACAAGAGGGAGGTGGAAATAGAGTGGAAATAGTAGGGAAACAGGGACGCTCTCCCTTTTTCTCTTTAATTGAGGAGAGTCCCTATTTTCAAGTCGCTCAGCGATTTTTCTCCGGCAACATCTTCGGCATAGATATCGGCAATCAGCATGATCGTGCGCCCCTTGACGCTTCTGCCGCTGGAACCTTCTGTATCGGCAGCGCATGTCTCCAGGAGAAGCGGAAAGAGAGGCTGCTCCATGAAGCGACGCTGCTGTTTCGTCAAGCGGCCATCCTGGCGCAGCTTCCATGAAAAGTAGAAATGATGATGCCGGACGAGCCAGGCCACGTCGCCCGCCAATTCGGGGTAGCCGATCCGGGACATGATGGCGGGAACCTGATCGGCGCCAGCGTCGGCATGCCCGTAAGCTCGCCATCGCCCCCTGATGAAGGTCGTCGTGATCGCCTTGCCGATGTCATGGAGGAGGACGCCCCAAAAGACACGCGGGTCGGCATCACCTTCCACTGCTGCGAGGGCAAGCATGGTGTGGGTAAAGGCATCGCCCTCGACATGATATTCCTCGGGCTGCGGAACGTTGCGCAGGGCGGCCACCTCGGGTAGGAGGAGGTCAAAACATCCCTCCCGCCGCCAGCGCTGCAACAGTTCACGACAGTCCCGCGCCCTCACGGGAATCCGTCCAGTCGCCGAAGCCCTTCCTCCCGGGCGATCGCCACCGCCTCGTTGAACTCCGCCTCTGTGATGCGCCGGTTCAGGGGGGGATAGTCGGCCGCTTTGAAACAGGGATGATACTGGTCCATGATGTTGACGTAGGTATCGGGCGATAGCTCGCGGGCGATGAACCCCATGACCTGGCGGGTGCCGGCCAGTCCTCCGGGCAGGACCAGATGACGGATGAGCAGCCCCCGCGCGGCTATACCCCGTTCGTCGAGCACCAGGGAACCCACCTGCCGCTGCATCTCGCAGAGTGCTGCCTTGGCCGTCTCCACATAACGGGGCGCGCCGGAATAGCGCCGGGCGATCTCGCTGTCACCGTATTTGAAATCGGGCATGAAGATATCGAAGATCCCCTCCAGGAGCCGCAAGGTAGCCAGCTCTTCGTAGCCGCCACAGTTGTAGACCAGTGGCACGTCCAACCCCTGCTCGATGGCATACGGCAGCGCCGCCAGGATCTGCGCGACCTGATGAGTGGGGGTGACGAAATTGATGTTATGACACCCCTGCCGCCAGAGAGACACTATCATCTCCCCCAGCTCTTCCACCGCCAGCTCTTCCCCCGCACCCAGGTGACTGATGTCGTAGTTCTGGCAGAACACGCAGCGCAGGTTGCACCAGGTGAGGAAGATGGTGCCGCTGCCGCGCCGCCCAACCAGCGGCCGCTCTTCGCCGAAATGGGGGCCGAAGCTGGATACCATCGGAAGGCTGCCGACCCGGCAGACCCCCCTCTCTCCCTCCAGGCGGTTCACGTGGCAATGCCGGGGACAGAGGGTGCAGTCCCGGAGGATTGCCCGGGCGGCCTCGATCCGTCTGGCCAGTTCTCCTGTTTCGTGAAGATGAATATATGCTGGCAATGCCTGCAAGACAGCCTCCAGTACGGGCTGTCGGTACCGCAAATCTACCGCGTTCACCGCCCGTTCCGTCATCTGAAAGTATAGCGTATAAACCGGCGGATAAAGGCAGATGGAAAAAATAAATTAACGAGTTATAATGACAACAGCGGGAAACACGGATATGGATCTGAGCGCTGGCGGTTAAAAGGGATCGGGATTCGGAACGACGGGAGGTGGCCACCATGACGGATGCAGATGACGAAAAACTGGGCGAGAAGACGTCCATGTACTGTTCTGACTGCGAAGAAGACCGGACCTTCGTCTGGGCTGTCTGGAGTGGCGTAGAATACTTCGGCTATCCTCCGGAGCAGGAATACGGCTGGGAGTGTTCCGCCTGTGGCAATAAGATCCGCGTGACCTGACAGCATGTCTCAACGGTCATGCAATAACCAAACGGGTTGCCACCCTTTGTCGGCCTGTTCTCGGACAGGAACAGATGCAGCTGGAACTTTTCAACCTGTCTCCGATGCGGGTTTACCGGTGGCAAAAGAACTGCAACTTCAGGCTTAAAGACGATAGAAAGCCTGACACCGAATTTTCTTTCGTTTTCGGCTTGATGCTCAGGCCGATCATTGCCGGCGTCGCGATGAGCCTGAGTTCCGTCTCGGTCATCAATCAGCAACGCCTTGCGGCTGGGGGACAGTGAGGCTGTGAATGCGCGACAAGTGTACTGTGATGCTGTTGGCATTGGCACTGATGGGCTTTGCAGATACCAATTCGATCACAAACAAAAAACCAGATGAGAGGTCTAACATGCAGACTTTCAACGGGAAATCTGGGAACATAACCCGATTTGAAAAAGTCCCTCGCGGTGAAGAACGCCTTATAAAAAACATGGAAGTCATATTGCAAAAAAAAATGTCCGAAGATTATCCCGCAGGCCAGACCAGACGTGACGCGCACCCGAAAACTCTGGCCTGTTTACGAGCCGAATTCATTGTGGAGCCGAACATCCAGGCGGAGCTTAAGGTAGGAATATTTGAGTTTCCACAGACCTATCCCGCCTGGATTCGAATTTCTAGTGCAAGCGGGAAGATCCAATCGGACAAAAAAAAGATCTCCGGGGATTTGCCATAAAAATCATGGGTGTTAAAGGAGAGCGGTTTCCAACACAAGACGAAGAGAAAGAGACACAGGATTTTATCCTGATAAGCAATCCGACCATGCCATTAGGAACGGTAGAACTATTCCATGACGCCGTGCACTACAGGATCCCGGCGCACTCTATCTTTACAGTATCAAAGAACCATGCAAGGACTTAACCGGAACATGCTGAATTTATAGGTAATTCCAAGGAATAAAACCTTTTCAAAACTATCCTTCTGCTTAATCGATATCATGTTCCCAAAATTTCACAGGCATACCTAAAGGGCTTCAAGATCTTTTGCGGATATTCGCCGGCCTGATTTTACTTCAATGACATAGACCTTCCCCTGATAACGATAGACGTAATCCACCTCCGCATTCTTTTCCCGCCAGTTAAATATCTCTCCCGACATTTGCAGCAGCTGAAAAGCTACAGCCAGTTCAAACACCCGTCCGCGCTTCTCCGGATCCGCAAGCACCCCAAGGCCTTCAGTCATTATATACAACGCAGGACATGAGAAGATGGTTTTAGGGCGGAGGAAAGTGTCAGCCTGCCTTTAGCGGAATACTTTTTCAGTGGGTGAATTAGCTTCAAATCTATCCATAGGAGTGACAACTTTGTTAGCGTCTCCTAGTCCAGTAAAAACCGCCTCCGCCGAATACAACGATCAACACTACGATCAAAATGATTAGCTCGATGCTCATGGTTCAATCACCTCCTCCTATCGTTCTCTATCTATAAAGAATATCAAGTACACAGGTAGTATCAACTGTCGGTTAACGCCTTACATTTGCAATCCCATGATAAAAGGGATTTAAGAGGATAATACACAGTTTTGTGTAGTTTTTTTACTTATATTTATATTTTATCATGGAAAAGGATCTCACGAAAGTTTACAAAACTAGTATTTGCCTGATTCACCCCCCAAAAAAACCACCCCTGAATTCCCTTTTTCATAAGGAGAACAACCCATTTTGGTAAAGAGAGGGAGACTTTATTCAATACTCTGCAAGGCGAGTTAGAAAAATATCATGTTCATTAAACAGCTAAGATACGCCGGAAAAGACACTATGGAATGTTCAAATACGGCATAACCCTCTCAGGGCCATGTAGGTCATAGCATCTCAACCAAGCTTCTTGTCATGAAGAGACGCCTCCGGGGGCGCATGTTGGCCGATTTCTTCCTTTTTTCGTTCGTCCGTTATTTCCACGGCTACGCCCGCGGCCTGCTCGGCAGGCATGCCTTCCGTGCGGCGCAAATACTCCTGTTCGCCTCGGTCGTCCTTCTTTTGCACCTCCGCCTTCTCGATTGATTCTGTTTCGCCAGGCATCTCTACGCGCAGTTCCTCGAGGAGCATCAGGATCGCCGCCGCAACCGGGAGTGCGAGGAGCGCCCCCACGATTCCCATCAGCGTTGCGCCAGCAATGAGCGAAAAAAACACGACGGAGGACGGAAGACGCAGCGCGCGACCGTAGACTACGGGGACGAGTACGCGACTTTCGAACTCTTCGTAGGCGAGCATCAGCACGAGAACGATCATGGTGACGGCAGGACCGCGGGCCAGCGCCGCCAGGATCGCGGGGCCCATCGTGAGAAAAATGCCGATATAAGGTAGCACGTCCGCAACGCCGCCGAAAACTGCTATCGCCAATGCGTTAGGTATGCCGCACGCCACCAGAAGAATGAATATGAAGACAGCCATGAGCGCGCACGTTATAACCTGTCCACGGATATATCCGCCGACAATCGTCTCCAGGTTCATGATGACGCGGGAAAGCCGGATGTGTTGCGAGCGGGGCACGATGGCGAAAAGGCCTCCGCGCAAACGGTCCCGGTCGATCATCATATAAAGCGCCAGGAAAATGGCGCCCAGGCTGTACGCGAAGACCTCCAGAACACGTGTCGAAAATTCGAATGCCAGCGCAGCTGATGATTTCATCAGTACATCGTATTGAATCGTGCGCAGGGCTTCCGCGAGGGGGGCTGTCAGAGGAGACCTGGCGAGACGGGCCACGAGACGCGCCCGCAGGGCCGGCTCTTGATCTACGAGACTCGTTACTTGTGCCAGTAACTCCGGAATTGTCAGGGTGATGATGAGGAGGGTAATGACCAGAAGCGCTGAGAAAACTATCGCAATGCTAAATCCCCTTTGCAGACGGCGCGCTTCGAACCACTGGACTGCCGGGCCCAGCGTGCCGACGATAGTGAGAGCAGCGACGAGCACGAGAAAGACCGGATAGAGGCGTATCATCACCCACCATCCGGCGACAATGAGTACGATGGTGATCATAGTCATGGGTGAGAGCTCAAAGCGCACTACCCGCGTTCGTCGGCTTGATATCGACTTTGGTCTTAGCAACGTTATCTCCCTTATGTTACCCCCTTGCCTTTGCATTGTCAGAAGAACATGGAGTAAACTGGCAACATTCCGAGCAGAAATCCATATGCACTATCGAGGGCTGGAACCTGACAACCTGGAAGCCACCCTGATTTCAATGTCTTCTGCTCTGGTGATATGGTTCAAAGAGATGCCGCTTTTCGTCAGGATCTTTCCTGTTGCGCGAAGCAATGGGGCGGTCCCTCGCTGACCACAAATACACGATTAAACTGTTGGCAGCACCGGTGAGATGGCTCAAGGGTACAGGTGCAACCAAAATCATCCTTGGTGACTGATGTCGTAGTTCTGGCAGAACACGCAGCGCAGGTTGCAGCAGGTGAGGAAGATGGTGCCGCTGCCGCGCCGCCCGACCAGCGGCCGCTCTTCGCCAAAATGGGG
Source organism: Geobacter sp. UBA698 (assembly GCA_002298925.1). Taxonomy (GTDB): domain Bacteria; phylum Desulfobacterota; class Desulfuromonadia; order Geobacterales; family Pseudopelobacteraceae; genus Pelotalea. The sequence continues at coordinate 18,639 of DBMM01000112.1, forward strand.
ACCGAAGCTGGATACCATCGGGAATCTGCCGACCCGGCAAACCCCCTTCTCTCCCTCCAGGCGGTTCACATGGCAATGCCGGGGACAGAGGGTGCAGTCCCGGAGGATTGCCCGGGCGGCCTCGATCCGTCTGGCCAGTTCGCCTGTTTCGTGATGATGAATATATGCTGGCAATGCCTGCAAGACAGCCTCCAGTACGGGCTGGCGGCACCGCAAATCTCACGCGTTCAACGCGTTCACCGCCCGTTCCGTCATTTGAAAGTATAGCGTATAAATCAGACGATAAAGGCAGATGAAAAAATAAATTAACGAGTTATAATGACAACAACGGAAAACATGGATATGGATCTGAGCGCTGGCGGTTAAAAGGGATCGGGATTCGGAACGACGGGAGGTGGCCACCATGACGGAAGCAGATGACGAAAAACTGGGCGAGAAGACGTCCATGTACTGTTCTGACTGCGAAGAAGACCGAACCTTCGTATGGGCTGTCTGGAGTGGCGTGGAATACTTCGGCTATCCTCCGGAGCAGGAATACGGCTGGGAGTGTACCGCCTGTGGCAGTAAGATCCGCGCGACCTGACAGCATGACAGGGCAACAAGCGAGGTTAACGTGCAGAGGTGAAAAGTCATGAACAGACGCGAATTAATGCAGACGATGGCAGGTGGAGCCTTTGCCCTGATGGCCGGTGAAGTGCTGACCGGAGAGACCTTGGCGCGGGGACCGGCGCCATACACGGGGCGCGGCAAAAGCAGGGTCGCCCTGATCAGGACCGCAGACCGTGCCAGCGAGGTAAAAAAGGGTCATCCAGCTCCTTGAGATCGACCCGGTGCGAGGCAAATCAAGCTCGTCAGCGACGACCAGGCCGACAATAGCTATGCGGACAAACTGCGGTCAATTCTGGCGAAGGGATAGCGCCGGTCACTCCTCCCGCTTCATGGCCTCAATCAGTTTTTTCAGTCTCTTCGCGTCGGCACGCTCCATGGGCCTTCCCGTGATGCTGCTTTTCGGTATGCGGCGGATATCCTGAAGGGGATAGACAATGCACTCGACAACAACGCCGTCCTCCTCCAAGTAGAGGTGGGGATCTTCAAAGAACTCTCCGCCGTGGCGAATTGTCACGACCTCCGCCTCAAAGGGGATCTCCTCCCGGCGCAGAAACTCCTCCACCTCCTCGCATGACTAGGCAAAGAGGTGGAGATCGATGTCGCTCCGGTCAGTTACCGTACCTCTGAGGACCGAGCCGACCAGGTAAGGGCGAAAAGGTACCAGCAGCTCCATCTGCCTGAGTGCCCCAAGCCGCAGGCGTAGCAGCCGCTCCGGCAGCATCTCTTCCTCGTAGATGCCGATGAGCCGTTGCAGTTCGCTGTGGATCACGGCATTGGAAGAAAGGTGGGAACCCTGGGAGAGGGCCTTTTCCGAGCCGAACTGCCTGACCGCTTTGCGCTTGGCATGCCGGTACTCGCTTAACACCTCCTCGTACATGAACCGCGCCGCTTCCTGGGTGATGAGCCGCCTTATTCTATCTTCTTTTCGCATGTCAATAGTGATTCAGCCGAATTCTCACTGCTTGATTATCCCCCATCTTCTCGTCACCATAGCCACCAGCAGCGAGAGGCCCAGCGCTGACACCAGGATGATGAACGAGACCAGCAGGCTGTTCAGGAGTGCAGGATTGACAAGGAGTACAGCTCCGAGTCCAAGCATCATGGCGCCTGATACTAGCTTCAGGACCCTTCCCTGCCATTCAGTGAGTTTCTGCCTCCCGAGTGTGAGTGTAAATCCGAGGACGATGATGAACAACGGCACGACATACACAACATTGTACATGACGAGATACAGGTAATAGGTTGTTGTCGAAAGGTTGTTCAGGGTAAGGATCCTGGTAAAGACCATGGGAAATCCGGCCGTACAGAGCAATTCATAGAAATTGGCAACGACCGCCAGAACGGTGGTGCCGATCAGAATCGACACAAGCGAGGTGGAGCGCAGCAGTTTTCGCATCCGATCAAACAGCTTCGGTTTGGCGCTGTCGGGAATGGTCAGGGAAACACCCTGTTTGAACAGAAAAAAGTCCTTGATATTGATCCCCGCAATGACCACCGAGACACTCCCCGCGATCATGGTAATGACCGCAACATGCCCCATGACGAGAAACAGGTTCAGCCAGGCCGCCATGAACAGAAAATAGATGAAACCTGAAAAGAACACGAAAATCCCGCCGATCAAGAGCATTTTATTGCGCGATTGGACGTGCACCAGCAGGCCGAGCAGGGAGAGGAGTACAAAGAATGCGCAGGGGTTGAAGCTGTCCATGCCGGCAATGACCAGCGTAAGTACCGGCAGGGAGGAACTCCGGGCGTCGAGGAATTCCAGGAACGGGATATTGACGGATGGATCTGTTTCCGCTTTTACGACCGTGGCTGTGGTTCCTGAAACGAATGGCTGGGGCTGTGCGGCCCGTTCAGGATGATCGGTTTTTCTGAGCCGCTCAGCCGGATCGCCGCATGGCACCGTACTGCATTCCTTGATTGCCTTTTCTATTAAGAACATGGACCGCGCAGTAAAGCCTGTAAATATTTCATCATTAATGACCGTGACCGGGACTCCGGAGAAGCGCACGCCATACACCCGAAGCATGGCCGCCATCAGCCCGGCATTCTCAAGGTTGTACCAAACCTCGTAATCCCTGATCTCCAGGGATGGCTGAGCGTGCTTCAGATCCGCGAGAAAAGTTTTTTCCTCTTCGCAATGGGGGCAGCCCCTTCCCCAGAATAAATAGACAATGATCTTTTTATTCGAATCCTTTGGCTGGCCGGTATTTTCTACCGTTGTACGAAGACTACCTTCCTTTTCTTCCTGCTTGCTCTGCAGCGGGAGCAGCAGCAGAAGCGACCCCTCGGGAACGTCCGGGATGACACTACCAGCCGAATCGGCACAGACACCGCCTGAATCCTGCAACGGTGCAATACCCGGCAGGCATTTCATCTCAGATGTTGCACGATCAGATGCGAGTATCTTTGTTCCAATGAAATGCAGGCAGACTATCAGAAGCACCATGAAGATTCCGATCTTCATTCCCTCTCCATCCTTGGTGTTTCAAGATGCAGCTGCAAACCCAGGCAGGTTTTTTTGCTCAACCCACGAGCCGGATCCTTCCGCATTCCCCGCTGACCGAGATCAGGTCAGTCACTGTTGCGTCGTCGCCCGCTGCGCTACAATGTCACCCTCGGCAGTGAAATGGGGCCTTCACGTTGTTCTTGACACATGACGCAGCAGGTGGCATACGGGGCCACCTCCAGGCGCTCCTCGATTATCTCCTTCCCGCAATCCTCGCAGATGCCGTAGCTTCCTTCTTCAAACTTTACAAGCGCTTCCTCCATCTGCGTCAGTTACTCCCTGCGAATTTCTTCAGGTACTCATCTTTCGTATCCATGCTGTTATCATTCTCAGGCTGGAATAATTACCTCCTGTAACAATAACACAGGCCGGACCGGCCGCAAGTCCTCGCACGGCATCCACATGGTGTGACCTATATGAGACCTGTAAAAAATTGAGATTTGCGTGCTTGACGTATTACAGAGTCTATTTCATGTGATTTCGTCAGTTCCTTCGACAATTGCTGAATATTTAGTAGAATTTATGTTGCAGCACCGAAAAATACCGGCATACGCCAGGTCCGGCGGGATGCTGTTGATCCCACCGGAGGGAGGATGATCTACGATGGTTAACGAAGCAGGACAAGCGCTCTTCCATGTCCACAACGTATCCAAGATCTATTGTATGGGAGATGTGCAGGTCAACGCCCTGCGGGGGGTCGACTTCGACCTTCGGGCCGGGGAGTTCGTCGTGATCCTGGGGGCCTCGGGCAGCGGCAAATCAACCCTCCTTAATATCCTGGGGGGGCTCGACGTCCCGACCAGCGGTGAGGTTTTCTACCGCGACCACAACCTGACCGCTGCCGGGGATCAGGCATTGACCACCTTCCGGCGGGAGCACGTCGGCTTCGTCTTCCAGTTCTACAATCTGATTCCCAGCCTGACGGCCCTTGAGAATGTCACTCTGGTGACCGAAATCGCGGATAAACCGATGAACCCGGCCGAAGCCCTCAGCCTGGTCGGCCTTGAAGAACGGATGCAACACTTCCCGGCCCAGCTCTCCGGCGGCGAGCAGCAGCGGGTCGCCATTGCCAGGGCAGTGGCCAAGCGCCCCGAGGTGTTGCTGTGCGACGAGCCGACCGGCGCCCTGGATTACACCACCGGCCGCCTGGTACTGGAGGTGCTTGAGCGGGTCAATCGCGAACTGGGGACCATAACTGCGGTAATCACCCACAACGCAGCCATTGCCGGCATGGCTGATCGCGTGATCCGCCTCAGCAGCGGCCGCATCGTTGAAGAGTGTCGCAATCCGAGGCGCATCCCGCCGGCCGACCTGTCGTGGTAACAGCCATGTCCGCCCTGACCCGTATGCTGCTGCGCGATCTTTGGCACCTGCGGGGACAGGTGCTGGCCATCTCCCTGGTCGTCGCCTGCGCAGTGGCCTCGTACGTGGCGATGCAGAGCACCTACCGCTCACTGCTGCTCACCCGCGACGATTATTACGCCCGCTACCGTTTCGCCGACGTCTTCGCCCGGTTCAAGCGCGCGCCGGAGAGGGTGGCCGATGAGATCCGGCGCATCCCGGGCGTGGCAACGGTCCAGACCCGGATCGTTGTTGATGTAGTCCTCGACGTGCCTGGACTGCGCGAGCCCGCCACCGGAAGGCTGGTATCCATCCCCGATCGGCGGGGGGCGATCCTCAACGACCTCTGCCTGCGCCAGGGGCGATTTCCCGAAGCGGGGCGCAGCGAGGAGGTCCTGGCCGGCGAGGCATTTGCCACGGCCAACCGGCTCCGTCCAGGCGACCGTCTCGGCGCGGTGATCAACGGCCGCTGGCGGGAGTTGCGCATTGTCGGTGTCGCACTCTCTCCCGAGTACGTCTACGAGGTGCAGGGGGGCGGATCGCTCTTTCCTGACAACAAGCGCTTCGGCGTGCTCTGGATGGGACGGGCCGCCCTGGGGGCCCCCTTTCGCATGGAAGGGGCCTTCAACGATCTGACTCTGAGCCTGTCGCACGGGGCGAGCGAGTCAGAGGTGATCGCAGCCGTTGACCGGCTTCTGGCGCGCTACGGCTGCCTCGGCGCCCATGGAAGGGATGAGCAACTCTCCTATCGTTTCCTGTCCGACGAGATCGCCCAGAACCGGATCTCAGCCACCTATGTTCCTGCCATCTTCCTCGCCATCGTCGCTTTTCTCCTGCATATGGTCCTCTCACGGCTGATAGCCATGCAGCGCAACCAGATCGGGCTGCTCAAGGCGTTTGGCTACAGCAGCGCCACGATTGGCCGCCACTACCTGAAACTGGCCTGCTGCGCCGTGTCGGGCGGGGCGCTGGTGGGGATCGTGGCGGGCTGGTACCTCGGTTTCCGCTTGACCGGGCTGTATCGCGACTTCTACCGTTTTCCGCTCCTGCGCTATGAGACCGGCGCCGATGTACTGATCATCGCGCTGGCAATCACCTTCGCTGCGGCTCTGGCCGGGGCCTGGGCAGCGACCAGGCAGGCCATGACGCTTCCTCCGGCCGAGGCAATGCGCCCGGAACTGCCGGTTGCCTTCCGCAGCGGACTGTTTGAACGAAGCGGCCTGGCCCGGATCAGCAGCACCACCCTGCGGATGATCGTCCGCAACATCGAACGGCGTTTCGGCAAGGCCTGCCTGTCGATGGTCGGCATCGCCTGCGCCGTGGCGATCCTGGTGATCGGGCAATTCTTCTACGACTCCATCGAGCAGATGATCCGGATTCAGTTCGAGACGGTCCAGCGGGAGGATGTCAACATCACCTTTGCCGATCCACGCAGCTCAAACGTACGCCAGGAGGTGGCCAGGCTGCCCGCCGTGCTGCGCGCCGAACCGTACCGGGCAGTCCCGGTCAGGCTAATCAAGAACCATCGTGCCAAGCGTCTGGAGATCATCGGACTTGATCCGGGCGGTGAACTGCGGCGACTGGTGGGGAACGACCTGCGCCCGGTCCGTCTCCCTCAGGAGGGGCTGGTCCTGGGGAGCGCACTGGCGGAGATGCTGAGGGTCACGCCCGGAGATCTGATAACCGTGGAGGTCATGGAGGGGGGCCGCCCGGTGCGCCAGGCACCGGTAGCCGCTCTGGTGGATGAATTGATCGGCATATCGGCCTATATGGATGGAGCCGCCTTAAACCGCCTTTTGGAGGAGGGAAGAACTATCTCGGGGGCTTTCCTTGCCGTTGATCCGCAGGCTGCCCCCCGACTCTACGACCTGCTCAAACACACCCCCGCCGTCAGCGGGGTAGCGGTACGGGAGACCATGCTCGCCTCGTTCAAGACCCTGATCACCGAAAGTCTCGCCATCAGCATCTCGGTGCTGGTGGTCTTTTCCTGCATCATCGCCTGCGGCATGGTCTACAACGGTGTGCGCATCAACCTCTCGGAACGGGGTCATGAACTGGCCTGCCTGCGTGTGCTCGGATTCACCCATTGCGAGGTGTCCTGGGTGCTGCTGGGCGAACAGGCGCTCCTGACCTGCGCTGCGATCCCTTTCGGATGGGGGCTCGGTTTCGCGCTCAGCGCCTTCCTCGCCAGGCGCATGTCAACCGAGCTGTATCGCATGCCTCTGGTCATCAGCACCGGCAGCTATGCCTTCTCCTTTCTGGTGGTGGCCATGGCCGCCATCGTGTCGGGGCTCCTGGTCTACGGACGGATACGGCGCCTCGACCTGATCGCGGTTTTGAAGACACGGGAGTAACCTATTATGAAGAAACCCGCCAAACGGTTTGTGCAGACGTTGCTGATCCTGGCGATTGTAGCCCTGGTCATCCTTGCCCTTCGGCCGCGACCGCTCCTGGTTGAGACCGGCCGTGTCGTCACTGGTCCGCTGCAAGAGACGGTGGAGGCTGAGGGGGAGACCCGGGCCCACGATCGTTACACCGTGGCAGCCCCGGTAACCGGGCGCCTGATGCGGATCGATCTGCATGACGGCGACCGGGTGACAACCGGCCAGGCCGTGGCGTTCATGCGGCCGATACCGCTCGACGACCGGGAGCGCGACGCGGCAGCTGCGCGGGTCAGCGCTGCCGAAGCACTTCTGCGGGCGGCCGAGGAGCAGGTGGCCCATGACCGGGCCGAACTGGAGCAGACCCGGCGCGAGCGGATACGCACGGAACAGATGTCTGGGCAGGGGATCGCCACTGCCCAGGCCCTGGAATTGGCCCGCACAGCGGAACAACTTGCTGCCAACACCCTTATGACGGCTGAATACCGGGCCCGGGCGGCAACGGCCCAGTTGCGGGAAGCCCGGGCGGCTTTATTGGCCGCTGAACCGGGTCAGACCGACGGTGGTCGAATCATCAGCCTGCGGGTTCCCCGAACCGGGCCGGTGCTGCGGATCCTGGAAAAGAGCGAGCGGGTCGTGACGGCCGGCACACCGCTGCTGCTGATCGGCGACCCACGGCAGCTGGAGGTTGTCGTGGATGTGCTTTCCAGCGATGCCGTCAGGGTCCGCCCCGGTGCCGAGGTCATACTCGACGAATGGGGGGGCGCACAACCACTCAAGGGGAGGGTCAGGGTTGTGGAGCCCTTCGCCTTTACCAAGGTATCAGCCCTGGGAATAGAGGAGCAGCGGGTCAACATCGTCGCCGACTTTATCGATCCACCCGGTCCGCTTGGGGACGGTTATCGGGTTATGGCGAGAATCGTCACCTGGTCGAAGGAAGGGGTACTTAAAATCCCGATCAGCGCCCTGTTCAGGCTGGGGAAAAGCTGGGGCGTCTTTGTTGTGGAGCATGGCAGGGCCGTACGGCGAACGGTCGCGGTCGGACACCGCAACCAATCGGAGGCCGAAATCCTGGACGGCCTCACCAGGGATGAAACGGTCGTGCTGCACCCTTCCAACCAGCTGGACGACGGCATGCGCGTCAGGGTGCAGTGAGCAGGAAACAGCATAATCTGTCGGGCAAAGGAAGCCGAAACGCCACTACTTCATTTCTTTGAAACGAGGTGTCCCATGAATCGAATCGCAATAGTACTGGTAGTGATCCTGTGTAGCGTGCTTTCCGCCAACGCCGATACCTACTCATGGACTGACGACAAGGGGGTGGTCAATTTCACCGATGATCCCACCCTGATCTCCCCAAATACAGGGTAAAGGCCAAAAAGAAGGAAGACATTACCATCCGCAACCCTAAGATCCAACAGGAGCTCAAGGAGCAAGAAGAGAGGGCGCGCCAGGAGGAAATCAACAGGCCGCGCATTGTCCCGACGCCGGATAACGTACCCCAGCCAAAACAGCTCCCAGCGGTAGAACCGCCTAAACCTGCTTCGGACGAACTGCCACCCGGCCGGCCCAAAAGCCAGCGCATCCGGGAGAATTTTGAACGTCGTGAGGCAGAGGAGAAGGCCAAGCAGCTGGAGGAGAAGAAGTATTGACAGGGCGTTGAATGTCCCAATCCAGTGACTGACTTTAACCGTTTTACGTTGACTTCCAGTCATAAGTTGGCATATTGGCAGCTGCATTTTTTGAGAAAATTTTTTAGTGATAGACGATAATACTAAACCATCCGCAAGGATGGGGCGGAAAGCCTACAGGGTCTCACCGAGACAGCCGGGTTGCCGAAATATCTTACCGATATTGTGGCCCCGGTTTTTTTGTGCCATCGCATCCGTACCAGCAGCAATGGTATTTCTCTCTCCAGCAGGCGCAACTCGGCGTTGCTGCACACTGATTGGGCGGCCAGGAGGAAACGGCGATACTGGCCAAATATGACGCCACGTTGAAAGAAAGGGGGTTCCCACGATGAAAATTACCGTGAAGGCGATTTTGGCTGTCCTGTCCCTTCTGTTCGCATGCCAGGCCTGTTCGACGGCATCTGCGCGGGATCAGGGAAAGGGTGCCGGACGCACGATAATTGTCAGAAAAGAGCAGAGCGGACTGGAGCTGCGGGTGAGACCCGGAGAGATGATCAGGGTCGAGCTACAGACACAGGGAGGCACCGGTTACGCATGGTACCCTGATCATCTGAATTCCGACCATCTGGAACTCCTGTCGAAGGAAACGATACAGGAATCTCAACGAGATAAAATCGGGGCACCGGTCACAAGCGTATGGCTTTTCAGGGCCAGAAAGGAGGGATCGAGCGAAATTAAGTTAAACTACTTCAGGAACTGGGAGGGCAAGGATGCGTCATCGGATCATTTTATTGTCAAGGTTCACATCACCGGAACTGAAAAACTGGAGGGTCAATGAATAGATATTACTTACGTAACATCATGACACGAGTTTTGTTTCTCGTTTCTCTGTCTGTTTTGGCGGTTACCTCTGTGCATGCAAAGGAGCTGGACGACATCAGGGAGGCGATACGGTCGAAGGGCGCAAGGTGGCATGCGGAAGAAACTTCCATGTCAAGACTGTCCACCCAGGAACGGAAGATGCGTGTCGGGCTTGTCAAACCCGCCCTTGCCTTTCAGGCACTTTCCGAAACCGCTGCTCCCTATGTTCTGGCCGCACCTTCGGGGACTATCGACTGGAGAAACTACGGAGGGTCGAACTATGTCACCCGCGTGAGGGACCAGGGCAATTGCGGCAGTTGCTGGGCCTTCGCGACAACGGCCGCCCTCGAATCCCATACGCTGATCCATGGGACGTACAGCATGGATTTGAACCTGACCGAGCAGATTCTCCTCTCCTGCAGCGGCGCGGGCAGCTGCGGTGGCGGATCCATCAACAAGGCTTCCGATTACATCCGCGGCACGGGCCTGCCGCCGGAAAGCTACTATCCGTACACGGCACAGAACGGAAGCTGTCCGGCCGACTCCTCCTGGATGAACGCCGTCAAGAGAATTCCCAGCTGGAAGTGGGTGACTACCACTTCGTCCGATTCCGCCACCCTGAAGAATGCCCTTTTCACCTACGGCCCTCTCGTCACTACGATGAATGTCTACTCGGATTATTACTCGTACAGAAGCGGCGTTTACACCTATACTTCCGGGACCCTGCAGGGCGGCCACGGCGTCCTTCTCGTCGGTTACACCGACGATGCCGCAATCCCGGGAGGCGGATATTTTATCGTCAAGAACAGTTGGGGGACGGGTTGGGGCGAGCCGGGAGGAGGCGATCCGGGTGGGTACTTCAGGATCGCCTATAGCGAGTTGAACAGCGTCGTGCAATTCGGTGACTACACCATTGCATACGATGCTTCCGCCCCGGCTCCGCCACAGTCACCGCCAACACCTTCCTGCACCTACTCCATAAATCCGACAAGCAAGTCGTTCACGAGCAGCGCGGGGACCGGCAGCTTCAGCGTGACCGCCGGCAGTACGTGTGGATGGACAGCCCAAAGCAGCGCTTCGTGGATATCGCTTAGCTTGGGTGCCAGCAGTACGGGCAACGGAACGGTCACCTACAATGTTTCAGCCAATACCAACAGGTATTTATCCAGAACCGGATCGATCACGATACGGGACGGTAATGCGAACGTCGTGAAGACCTTCTCCGTTTCGCAACAGCGACGCAAATAGAGAGAGGCCCCGGGACAGATCTGTTTTTCTCTCATGGACAGAAGACAGATCTGTCCCCGTTTTTTGGACGACCCAATAGGGGACCTTATCCAACTTCCCGAAATTTCCCCAACACAATTGAGGCCGGCCTGCTTGACTTATTGTGGAACTGCCAGATAATTGACCTACATCAACCGTTCAGGGCAAATTCTATGGATGTTTCCCAGACAAAGGCACTTTCGTTGGCGTTAATCCAATTCCAAATCAAAGCGCCATCTTCGTTGACCCTTCGACTTCGCTCAGGACAGGCTCGTCTTCAGCTCCTCAACGTACTATTTGTACGCCTTCGTCGCCTCACTCCTCGCCGCCTTGATTGCATCTCTGATTTGAAACTTGAACTACCCTTCATCAACGGTCATGCAAACACTGAAGACAGGGTTTACAGTACCGAGAACAGACTGACAAGGAGCCTCCAGGTGTCCCGATGACTGATCTCTTTGCCTTCTTTGCAGCATTCCTGAAGCACCCGCTTCAGGTCGGTTCGCTCATCCCCAGTTCTCAATTTCTCATGCGACGGATTGTGGATACCGCCGGGATCGATTCGGCCACAACCATTGTGGAACTTGGTCCTGGCTGCGGAGGCTCCACGCAGGCCATCCTGCGGGCCGCCCCGGCACACACCAGACTCCTCAGTATCGAAGTCAATCCGAATCTGCATGCGCTGGTTCGCGGTATCAACGACAAGCGACTCATCGCCCATCTGGGAGACGCCCGCCAACTGGAGCAGATTCTGGCTCTGTACGCTTTTGGCTCCCCGCAGGTGGTGATTTCCGGCATTCCTTTTTCCACCATGAGCATGCGGTCAGGCTCTCAACTCATTGAGCAGATATCTTCCGTGCTCGCGCCGGGAGGCCGCTTCGTTGCATACCAGGTAAGCAAACGGGTTGCCACCCTGTGCCGGCCTATTCTCGGACAGGAACAGATGCAGCTGGAACTTTTCAACCTGCCTCCGATGCGGGTTTACCGGTGGCAAAAGAACGACAACTACAAGCTTTGAGACGATACTGCCTGATCCCGACAGAAAGCGGAGGAGGGAAATGCCCAAACTGTTCATCGGCTGCAGCGGTTTTACCTACCCGCACTGGCGTGGCTGCTTTTATCCCGACAAACTCCCGCAAAAGCGGTGGTTCGATTACTATTGCACTACATTCGCCAGTGTCGAGCTGAATGTCACCTTCTATCGCCTGTTGAAACCGGGGGTCTTTGATCACTGGCAGCGGGAATCCCCCGGGAACTTTACTTTCTGCGTCAAGGGGAGCCGGTTCATCACCCATGTCAAAAGGCTTGCCAATCCGGAAGTAGCGCTTGCGCGCTTTTTTGAAGGGGTGCTTCTGCTTGGAGAAAAGCTGCGGGTGATCCTCTGGCAGTTCCACCCCGGTTTTGCCTGCGATATTGGCCGACTAAAACGGTTCCTTGAACTGCTGACTGCTTATCCCGTCCGAAACACCCTGGAATTCAGGCATGAAAGCTGGTGTTGCGCGGAGGTATTTACTCTCTGCCAAGAAGCCGGGGTTGCCCTCTGCATGGCGGACTGGCCTGATTTTATTGATGAACTGCCGCAGACCGCCTCTTTCGTCTACCTCCGACGTCACGGCCGGGGCGGAAGCTACGCCGGTTGCTACTCTCACGATGAGCTGCTGGCGGATGCAACAAGAATAAGGAGATATCTGGAGCGGGGCCAGGAAGTTTACATCTACTTCAACAACGATGCCCAGGCTTTCGCCCCTCAAAACGCCATGGAACTGGCGAAAATTCTCGGCACCTGACCTTTGATTTGCAATTGGAATGACACTCTTTTCCATTGTCTAACCTGACGCTATTGTTCCCCCCTTACAGCAACCCAGCAAACGTTCACACCCCCGCCTCTCGTTCGGCAACCGGAAGCATTACCGTGAAGGTCGACCCTTCACCGGGTGCGCTGCGAACCTCGACCGTCCCGCCGTGCAGTTCCACCAGGGAGCGGGTAATCCAGAGGCCGAGTCCGGTTCCACCCACCTCGCGGGTGGTAGGGTTGTCGGCCCGGTAGAACTTGGTGAAGAGCCGGGACTGCTCATCCTGGCTGAGACCGATGCCGGTGTCCGTCACCTGGATGCGGAGCTGTCCCGGCTCGCGGGTCGCAGCAATAGTGATGCTCCCGCCAGCGGGGGTGTACTTGCAGGCATTGGAGAGTAGGTTGACCATCACCTGGGTCAGCCGGTCCATATCCCCCACCACCGCCGGCAGGTCGGCGGGAAGGTCGAGAGAAAGGGTCTGCCCCTTCTCCTCGATGGAGGGACGGTGCGACTGGGCCACATTGCGAATGATCTGTCCCAGGTCGAGGGGAATCCGCTTCAGCTCAATGCGGCCGGACTCGATGCGGGAGACGTTGAGCAGGTCGTTGATCAGGGCGGTCAGCCGATCGGTGTTCCGCTTGACGATGCCGAGGAAATCGGCCTGCTCTTCCTGCAGCTCGCCGGCGTCCCCGTCCAGAAGCATCTCGACATAACCGGAGATGGAGGTGAGCGGCGTACGCAGTTCATGGGAGACCAGGGAGACGAATTCCGATTTCATCCGATCCAGCTCCCGTTCGCGGGTCACGTCTCGAAAGGCGAACAGCCGCCCCAGCCGCCCTCCCCGGGCATCACGCACCACCGTTGAAAAGAGCTCGTGCTCCCGGCGGCGCGGCCAGTGCTGGACGAGGATTTCGGTGAACTCCCCCCTGACGGTGCGGCGCAGTGCAACCCGCAACCTGCGGGAGCCCGGCGAATCGTCGAACATCCGCTCCATCTTCGGCAACAGCGGAGAAAAGCTGCTTCCCAGAAGCTCCCCCTGGCTGACCCTGAAAAGCTGCTCGAAGCGGCGGTTAAGGGCGAGGATTTCCCCCGCAGGCGAGACCAGCAGCATCGCCTCGCTAGTGGCGTCGAGAATGGCCCGGGCCTCGATGCGGGCCAGCTCCGCCTCCCGGTAGAGTACTTCAAGCTGGACAACGCTATCACGGAGTTGCTGCTCGATCCGGCGGCGGGCGGTCAGGTCATGGACCAGTCCCACGAAGCGGCTCTTTCCTCCCCAGGGCATCTCACCCACGGAAAGGTTCAGCGGGAAGGTGCTCCCGTCAAGACGAATCCCCTCCAGGGTGCACAACGCGGCACCCTCCTCATCGTGACAGAAACCGCTCCCGTCGGAAACGCCCTCTGCACTGACGATAGAGCAGGCGCCGGGAATCAGCTCCTCGATGTTCCTCCCCACCAGCGAAGCCGCTGTACCGGCAAAAATCCTCTCCGCCACCGGATTCACCGAGTCGATGGACCCCTCTCCGTCAAAGACGACCATGCCGTCAGCCAGGCTCCGCAGCATGGTGCTGAGGCGGGCGGCATTGAGCTCGGTCTCGGCCCAGTCAGCCAGGCCTACCAGTGCCTCCAGTTCATCACTGCTCAGCTGGCGGGGGTGATGATCGATAATGCAGAGGGTGCCAACCCGCTGCCCGTGAGGGCCGTGTAGCGGCTGGCCGGCATAGAAGCGGACGTGGGGCGGGCCGGTGACGAGGGGGTTATCATAGAAGCGGGGGTCCTCCTGGGCGTCGGGGATGATGAGCGGTTCGTCATGGAGAATGGCATGGCCGCAGAAGGAGATGCCCCGGGGAGTCTCGCATACTGCCAGCCCCTGGCATGATTTGAACCACTGGCGGTTGGCGTCCACCAGACTGATCAGAGCCACCGGCACGCCGAACAGACGGGAAGCGATGCGGGTGATCCGGTCGAAGCGCTCCTCCGGAGGAGTGTCGAGGATCGCCAGGCCATGCAGTTCGGCCAGCCGCGCCTCTTCATGGTCAGGGATGGGTGCTTTCAGCATGGGAGACTCCCGGGGTGAACGGTCATACCAATTCCAAATCAAAGCGCTATCTTCGTTGGCTCGTCTTCGGCTCCTCAACATACTGATCTGTATGCCTTCGTCGCCTCAATTCTCGCCGTCTTGATTTCATCTTTGATTTGAAATCGGCATCACTCGGTAACCAGCTGTTCCCCTGCCCCGGCGGTCACCGCGGCGATCCACCCCCGGACTATATTGGTGTCACGGCCGCCGAGCTGCTCAGCCAGTTGCCGGCGCAGCGGCGTAGGGAGGTTGCGGCGGGGGTCCCCCGGAGAGAGGAGCGGGGCGTGGGCCTCGCCGGAGCCGTAATGTCCGGTGAGGGGGTTGACGGAGAACTCCCGGGCATGCTTGGCGGCAATGGCTTCGGTACGGCGCCACTGACCGCTCTCCCGATCGAAACGGATCTGCAGAGTGCTGCCGTAGGCCTTGACCAGCTCGTAGATGTGGGTCACCTTGTTGCGGGCCAGCATCAGCTCCGCAGCCAGCTGCTCCCGCTCGGCCCGGGTGAAGTTCCCCAGACGCCCCGCCTCGATCTTGACGGCCAGCGGATCGTCACCGGTTTTGGCAGCTCGGGTACGGACTTCCTTGTGGGCCTGACTGAGCAGCGCCAGGGATGTCTCGTCCAGCCTGCGGGCATGGCGTTCGTTGCCATGGAGCTCCTCGACAGCGGTGACAACATCGGCCGGCAGGTCCGCCGACTCGTCCAACCCCGGGGCATGGGAACCGAGCAGCAGCATCACCAGGCGATAGCAGTTATGGTCCCAACTGGCCATGGCCCGCATGGCACGCCCCCGCAGCTGCTGCCAGGCGGTGACATTGCGGGTGGCGGTGGCGTCGATCAGCACGTTGGGCCTGATGACGTTCCAGCCGGTCCGGGCCCAGGGGGAGACGATGATCATGTTCACCGGCAGGGAATCCGCATCGACGATGCGGGCGGTCAGTTCGTACATCAGCTGCTTGCGGTCACCTTCGGCCATCCGGATCACGAAAAACTTCTGCAGCTCGCCGTTCACCTGCCGCAGTTCGGCCAGGTGGGCCCCGCGGAAGCGGGTGGCGATCATGGCATAGTCGAAGAAGGTGGCGACCCATTTGGCCAGGTACTGGTGCTTGAGGTCAAGGCGCGCCAGGAGTTTCTCCCCCAGCAGACCGAGACCGGCTCGCTGGATCTGGCGGCGGAACCCCTTGATAACTTCACGGTTGAATTCATCGAACCGTGCGGCATGGACCTCACCCAGCCCCGCCACGTAAAGTTTCAGGACATCAATCAGGTACGCCCCCAGTTCAGCACCAGCGGCCTCCCCCAGCTCCAGCCCCTGGGTCACCAGGCCGAACAGGGCACTCCCCTGCTGACCGAGGATGATCTCCTGGTGGATGAATTCGGCGATCTGTTCGGGGAGCGGTTGCTTCTCGTCCCAGGGGAGGTAGATTTCCCCGGAAAGGACCGCCATGGGAGTGAACCTGCCGTCGCCGAGCATCTGGGCGAACAGGCCGGCGACGCCGCTGTAGGTTGGGGCTGCCACTCCCTCCTCCCAGTGGATCCGCTTGCCCGCATCGAAGATGATCACCCCTGACACCGGCCTGATCGAACGCTCGGCCTCGACAATCGCCTTGATGCAGTCGACCCGCCCCTCCCCGGCCCGCAGGTAGAAGCTCTTCAGGCTGTCGTACAGGCCGACAATGGTGCTGGCCAGGCCGTCCCGCACCAGTTCTGCCAACCGGGCCTCGGAGGACGACTCGGCCGGAAGCCGGCGGATAGCTTCCCCGTCGAAGCAGGTGGCGAAGCCAGGCACATGCAGGCGCCGGGCAATGTCGGGCAGGTAGATCTGGCCACGAAGTTTGTCGCGGATCTCCTCCAGCCGGGTGCAGAGGGTGGCAAAGCGCTGGAGCCGATCTTCACGCTCCTCCGGAAGAAACTCGTCCGCCTCGCCTGTCAGCAAGGCCTCGTCCGACCAGTTGCGGGCCAGCTGCACCAGGGTGATCAGGTGCAGCTCGTTCATGGCGAGGTTGCCGCCCGACTCCCAGGAAGTGAGCCGCTCTGCCAGGGCCTGGTCGCGCTCCGGGTGTCCCGCGTACATGTGCAGGAGATCCCGCCCCAGAGCTACCCGCTCCTCCAGGGGAATGGCGGCGAAGAAGCCGCGCAGCCGTTCGCTCCCCGCCAGCTCCACAAACCGGCGGATGGCCAGCTTGTACTCATCCAGCAGCAGCCGCACCCGCTGCTCCCGGTCGGAATAGGCAAAGGGGACCCCCAGCTCGGCGAAGGGGGCAACGAAACCATAGGCAATCAGGTCCGCCGCCGGCATGGTGTAGACCAGCTGCAGGCCGAGCCGGGCGAAACGACGGCGATAAGCGGTGGCGGTGCCGGAAAAGCCGATCACCCCGGTCAGGCTGCCGTCACGCAACCACTCGGTCAGCAGGCGGGTCACCGCAGCCGATATGCTCTTCAGGTCCTCCACCACCTTGTGAACCTCATCGAGGACCACATAGCGGATGGCGTTCCCCTGGAGAAACGCTTCGATGGAGTTCTGGTCGAAGCCCCCCTTCCCCGTTGCCGAGCCGGTCTGGGCCAGGGCAGCGTAGGTCATGACGATCACCGCCGGCGAAATGCCGGTGGCCGCCACCTCCGCTTCCAGGGCTGCCGTGGTGCCGGTGAAGATCATGTCCGGAGCCATCCGGAGCCCGGTCGACTTGTGGCAGAGCTCGCCGAACCACTGCTGCTGGTAGTTGACGGTGGGAACCAGCACCAGGATCGACTGGCCGGGAGCGAGGGTGCGCAGCCAGTCCTGAATGCACATCATGCCGATCAGGGTCTTGCCGCTGCCGGTCGGGGCCTCGATCACCTGCCCCTGGTAGCCGTAGCCGCGGAAGATGGCAAAGGCGTCGTTCTGGTAGGGTCGGGGGAAGAGTGAACCGATCAGGTCCGCATGGTGCCAGGGAATCAGGTCGGGGGCCACCGAGGGGGGACCCAGCAGCTCCCGGGCGGCCGAGGTGAACAGGTCCGCCGTCTCGGCGCCGAAACCGCTCAACTGGCCGAGGAACTCCCGGAAACCGTCCCGGCGGTCGACGATGGCCGCCAGGCCGTGGAAACCGGCCTGTTCGAAGTAACGGTAGAGCTCCTCACCCAGCAGCGCCTCGAGCCCGGCCTGGTCGAGATTGATGGCGATGTAGACCCGGTGGGTGCGGCAGTACCCCTTATCCCCGCCGGTCACGTGCCCCGAAGCCAGCAGGTTTTTCAGGTGATCCCGCAGTACCTCCTCCCGGACGTCGGCCAGCAGGTGCAGTTCGTTCACGCGACTGGTCAGGTTGTCCGGGGAAAGGGGCAGCGTCGATTCCTGCAGCACCTCGACGATCAGGTCTTCGATCAGCCGCCAGCGGAGACGCTTGTCAAGGGTCAGGGCCAGGGGCACCCGGGAGGGAGCGATGTCGTGCATGTGGTGGAAGGGGTGGTGCAGGGCGACCAGGTTGCGCAGGGAGGCCTGGAGCAGAGTTTCCCGGCGTTCCGCCAGGGCGTGGCGCAGGATGGCGATAGTGCGGCCGTAGTAGCGGGCCAGGATGTAGAAGCGCTCGCGCATGGCGGCAAAGTCACCCCGCGCCAGGTCCTTCTCGAAATCCCGGTGAATCGATTCAGCAAACCCCTGGGCCTGCCAGTAGCGGGACGGGGTGACGGCCGAGGCCGGTGCCGTGGCGGCAAGTTCTGCCAGCGGCTCCATCAACGGTGCAGGTTCACTGTCCAGGGTCGCTTCCAGTACCTCTTCGCGCAGGTCGTTTCTGTCCATGGCGTGGCATCCCTTCCTTGCGGAAAACAATCACTATCAAACGATCAGCAGGGCCTCCCCTTTCAGGTCACGGGACAGCGGCCAGCCTGCCGTTGCGGATCAGCGCTACCCGCACCCGCTCGATCAGTTCCCGTGGGCTGAACGGCTTGATGATGTAGTCATCCGCCCCCCCGGAGAGCCCCTTGATCACGTCCGCCTCCTGTCCTTTGGCCGTCAGCAGGATCATCACCGGTGCTCCGCCGCCAAGCAGCTCCCTTACCTCCGCCACCACCTGGTAGCCATCCTTCTTCGGCATCATCACATCGACAATCATCAGGTCCGGGCGCTCGGCCAGGGCCTTCGTAACCCCCTCCTCACCGTCGCGGGCGGTGGAAACCTGGTAGCCCGCCTTGGCCAGTTTCACCTCCAGCAGGTGGAGCACATCTGCCTCGTCGTCAATCGCCAGGATACGTATTGTCATGACACCTCTCCTCGGAACAGGTACCTGATCGCCGGATAACACTGTCTACTTGAGACCTGCCAACTCAATATTTCTCTTTAGCCAACCATGAGCTGCATATCTTATTGCGCAGTCCCTTTACCTGATCGTATGAATTGAGCAGCTTGTTCATCTATCACACCTTTCTTCACAGCCTGATCAATAAGAAACTTCTCGACCACTCCACCCTCATCAACCAAAAATAGTTTACGCTCTCCTGTCGCTTCCATGCTCCCCTTGAATACTGCAAGCCGAGATGGAAATCCGGATAAATTCCCTTGATTATCCACCACAATTCCGTTGTATCCGAGGATTGAGGGAATAACGGTTGTTTTTTCAAATTTCTCGATTACCGGTGCCTTGTTAAGGAAATCCTTCAACTGGTCCATAGCATCTTTAGCTTCCAAAATATAAGCGGGATTCGGACGTCCGGAGTAAAGAAGGACCGTAACCTTCAATCCTGCTTTATCAGTGCTCATTTCACTGGCCTGTATGCCGCCGGCAAGGCAGAGGAGCACGGATAACATGGTAATTACAGACATGTATTTAGGATAAGCAATTAGTGTCTTAGCTAAACTGGGCATGGACGTACCTCCTTTAACGATTTAATTATTGTATTTTTTCATGTCCGTTGCCTTGTACGCTGTCGGAGCAGGAACAGAAATAGCCGCAAAATTCACTGTAGCAATAGGCGCCACATCTGTTTGCTGTTTCAGGGTTGGATATGGGATTCGAGGAATTATCAACATTCGTAGCCTGTGTCCCGCCGGGTTTATGTGACCACATACCGCCGCTGTCCAGGCGATACCAATGATAATCGTTTCCTGAATAAAATGGCGCAGTACAACCGGGAGCTACGCAAGGAGCGACAACAAAGGCAATCTTATCTTTATTGCAGGAGCAGACACCCGATGCCGGTAATGGTTTGAGACCATCAGCAAGCGCGGCATTATATACGCCAGTGCAGGTGATAGGCATTGAATACTGTGCGGCTGCAGCCCTGCCGGGCTGAGCGAAGGTATCTGTCCGCTTGTTATTGCCATAGTTATAGCAATTGTTATGATCCTGAACGGTCCCTCCGTCATTCCAATAGGAAGGACTATAGGGTGGCACACTGCAACATCCTGACAGTAAAGCAAGTAATCCGATAAGAAACATGTTCGCGAATACCGTCTCCTTGTTTTTCATCATAACCTCCTTTCTGGGTAGGGGAGAGGTTTACTCCCTTATAGTTTGTTGATCTGGGTAGCTGCATACGGACGTTCTGATCTAATTTTACATCCTCACCAATTAACGCGCTGGAAAGCGGCATCATTTTCATTTTGTTAAACCATGAGCCACCACTATCAACCCCACTAGCACCTGCCCCCTCTCTGAGCGCAGAAAATCTTCTTCGATAGCTGCATCTCGAAACCCACCGCAAAGCATAATAATATCGTAATGCTACATATACTTTAAAAACTATTAAATCATTGTCAAGCCGCAGACGGCAAATATCTACAAGTGCCACTTCAAGCCTTACGCAATTAAATTTTCCAAGTGCCAATTATACTGTTCTCAGGGAATCGATCTATTCATCGAGACGGCAAGCCAAGGCCAAGCCGTCCGCGGAATCGGCGCAAAAATGTTGATCATCGCAGCGAGAGGCGCTCGTTGACCTGATGCTTTGCTACCGCGATGTCTCGGCGTGGAATGAGATGTCAAACTCTTCGAAAACCTGCCGGATTAAGTGCAGAAGTCTGTTTAAGGAGATTGTGAAACATTTTGAAGATCGGACGGAAGAATTGAAAGGTGTGAAGAATTGATAGATGCTCGATGGGTGATGCGGTTTATTTTGGCGGTTTGCTTTCACTACGTTTGATGCGCAATTTCCGACTCACCTCCCTTTAAGATCAGATTGATTCAGATAACCCATAATGAATATCCCACCGGAAATGACTGTGGCAATGCAGGCCACCGTAAACGCCAGCGACTTCCCGTGCCACAATCCCTCAAACCAGCGCATGAACTGATCTGCAAGCACAGACGCATTTCCGCCATATGTTTTCACTTCATGCAGGTATCGCTTGGAATTCAGAAATTCTTCAACCATGGCGTTGTCAGGAATGATTTCCGCCGTCCGGTAAATCAGAACGGCACTACCCAGTCCAACCAGGAGTATAACGAAGGCAATCAGGTTATAGGGGCCTTGGGGAAATGTGAATTTAATTTTTATGATATTTTCTCGGCACCTGTATCCAACGGCCAGACAAGAAGTTTGTCAAAGTTTGTTTCAATATGATTCTTTTTGACTCAAACGATATCAATACAAACCAAAACCACCACAACTGGAACCAAACAGGAAAAAAAGGTTTCATGCGAGAGAACTCATTTTGACTCAATCTGCATCACAATGGCACCATAGCCACCATATCAACAACAGTTCAAGCAGACTTAAATTTATCTCAATTCAAATCCACTGAATCAATCTGCATCAAATTGACTTAATAGCGATCAGATCGTCAAAGTTTGTGCGGTTACGATCTGCCACTTACAATGGTTTCCGATTCGGCAGAGACGAGTGCTATTTGAATTCAATTTTGTAGTACAGATCCACGCCGCTTGCGTTGATGCCGCTCTGGGTTTCGATCTGCCATTTTTTGAAGAAATCGTATCTCAGCAGGAACAGGTTACCGCCGGTAAAGATGGATCTGCCGTAACTGAAATACAACTCCGGGGTCAGGTACTTTCCGACAGTGACCATGGTCTGGGAAACACCGCCGCTCTGGACGACAGGGGTGCTGCCCCCGGGCGTTACCTGGATCGGTTTATAACCCATGTAACCCGCAGACGGTCGTCCGCCCGACTGGACCTCCAAAGTACTCAGCCCCAAGCGACTCTTGATCTGATCCTGCAGGACCCTGGACTGGGACGATGAAAGCAGCATACCGGCGGCACGGGTCATCATGTCAACCTGTTCGGTGCTGCCGCCCCCCAGCGGGCGCCCCTGAACAACATAGGAGAGGATATCCACATCCGGCATAGCCGGTTCCGAGTAAAGTTTGATGAGCGGCTTCTCCAGCGTGCCGCTTACAATCACGCCGGCACGCACGTCACCCATGGTGCGCACCGCCAGGATATCCATGGTCGGCTGGTTGAGGGGGCTGTCGGGGTAAAAGAGTCGGCCGCGCACGATCTCCAGATTGACGCCATAGGTCTGGTAGCGCCCCTTGATGACCTTGATCTCGCCGCGGCTGCTGACCCGGTCTAGGCTGTGCATGGTCAGGTCAATGCTGCCGCCCAGCTGGGCATCAATCCCTTCCAGCTTGACAAATACCCGCTCGCCCAATACAAGCCGCACCTGCGCATCCAGCTCCCAGGGCAACCTTTTTGCGGCAACCCGAGGTTTCCCTTCCAAGATAACGTCACCGCTGGCGGTAACGGCCTTTTTGGCCGGTGGACCGGTAATGCTGAATTCCGGCAGATGCAGTTCGCCACGCACAACAAGCTTTTGTGGCGTCCCTTCAAAGGTCAACTGTGGCGAGCACTGAACCTGAAATTCAGGGAAGTAAACCGTCTGGAACCTGTCGCCCTTCAAGGTGCCGCTGAATCCGGCGACCCGGGCTCCTGCCAGCCGTAACTGGGCCGTTCCTGTAATGGAGCCGGCACCGGACAGAGCCCGGAAACTGTCGATTAGGAGCAGGTTCTTTTCCAGACGGGCTGTCAACTCCACATCTTTGACATGGATGCCGGCACTGGGCAAATAGGCACCGGCGCCGCTCAGACGGAGTGTGCCGAACGGCTGCGGGTCGGCCCAGCGTCCGCCGATTTTCAGGTCAAGATCCAGCTTAGCGAGACTCTCCTGGAGAATGTCCGGAAACAGGGCCGCGAGCAGCCCGTTTTCCTGCAACTGCCCGTTCAACGTGGCCTGCACAGCCCCTTCGGAATTCACTGCCAACGGCAAGCGTCCCGCCAGCGGCAGCTGAAAACTGCCCCGCAGCTGTCCAGTTTTGGCGGCATCCAGGACAAAGCTACCCCGCAGAGCTTCGCCACGCCAATTCCAGGTTGATGAGGCAGAGCTGAGTTCAACCGACAGCTCCCCCTCCGGCCGCTCCCAGCGCAGTTTTCCCTGGCCGATGGCACTGCTGCCCTCCAGCTCGAAGCGCTGCCCCGGCAACAGCCTGCCGGCCGCCCGCCCGTTGAGGCGTCCGTCCAGCCGCAGGTCGGCCGGCAGCCAGGGCTTAAGCAGCGCCAGGTCAAGCTCCTTCAGTTCCAGAGAGATAACCCCCTGGTCGGGCAGTTCCAGGCGGGCCGGTGCGGCTGAGGCTATCTTCGCCTGCAGTGCGGCCCCGTTAGCCAACTGCAGCTGAACCGAGCCCTGCAGACCGCGCTCGCCGGCTGTTGCGGTCAAATCGCCGCGCTGCACTGTCACGCTGCGTCCGGCAGTGGTGAACGTCCCCTGAAGAGAGGCGGCGCTGCTCAGCTCAAGCCGCTCTCCCGGCAGAAGATTCAAGCGCATGCTGCCGGTACTTGCACCGGACATCTTCAGGTCTTGCAGCCATTCCGAACCCCTGGCAAGATTTAGACCGATCCAGCGGGAGTGGACCACACCCCGCAGCGGATTTCCGCGCAGATCAGCGGCAAGCTCAAGGCGCTCCGCCCCGGATCCGGTAAGCGAAAGCAGAGACAGGGCCAGATGCTCACCATCCGCAGTCAGAGCGGCAGGTGCCGCCAATGACCAGGATCCGACGCTGTCATGCCCTGAAAAATCGATTACTTTTCCACTCCAGACACCCTGGGCGTACCCCCCGGACAGTGCCAGCCGCGCCGTATTTCCATTCGTGCTCACCATGACGCTGATCCTGTGGTTCACAGCGATTCCGTCCCCCTGCAGGCTTAACCTGTCGGCCTGAAACCTGCCCCAGGCCACCTGCCGAAGTTCCCCGGAAACTAGCAGCGAATAGTCCCGCCCCTCCTCCAGGCGGGCAGTCAGATCGGCACCAGCCATGCGGGCATCATCCATGGCCAGGACGCTGCCATGAACAGTGACGGCTCCGCTCGGGCGTTGCCCGCGCCAGGCCAGCCACCCCTCGGCCCGCACTTCCCCGTGAGTTCCGGGAACCAGCCGGGAGAGGTCATCAACTCTGGCCATGACCGACAGACGTCTGTTGAGTTCACCGGCTCCATGGATCGTGAAGCCCCTGCCCTGCAGATCCAGACGGCGGACGATCACATCCTCAGCGCTAAAGTCGGCGTCCACCCCACCGGTCAGGGACTGGCCGTGCAGACGGCTTTCCAGAAGGGAGCCTGCCAGCGTGCCCCGCTGGTCAGCCTGTCCAATCCGTATCAGGCTGCCGTTGAGATCGAAATTAACCACACCGGTCCAATCCGGCGCAATATGGGCCGGATTAAGCCCCCGCCCTTTCAGCTGCGTGCGCAGGGAAATGCCGTGACTCCAGTCAGCCTCCAGCCCCCCTTGCAGTGTTCCATCCAAAAGCAACCCGGTCAGAGAAGTCAGCTTGATCCCGCTGGCATTGCCCTGGTAATCTGCGGAGACATGGGCCGTGCGCCAGTCCCTGCCACGATTGGCAACCGCCAGCTTGCCATGATAAAGGCTCAGGCCCCCCTCCAGCGACAGTGTCCCCTTCAGATCGGTCGGCACCTTCAGCAGTGGCAGCAGATCGAGACGGTCTGTCTGGATGCGCAGGGACAGCTGCGGCTCCAGTGCGGCCAGGTTGACGTTGCCCTCAGCGGTTATCATTCCGCGCAGACCGCTTGCGGTCAGGTTCAGTTTACGCAGATTGAAAACGGTGCGGGTCATACCCGCCTCGCCGGACAGCTCCATCCGCTGTTCCTTTCCCGCGACCCGCCTGCTGCTGACCAGAACGACTCTGCCGACCAGCTGTTCCGGCTGCTGACCGTCCGACATACGCAACTGCAGGGAGATATTTTCCAGGCCGGCCAGGGGGCGGGACGGGACAACAGCAACGTCGGCGCTGAGCGCAGGGCGCTGAAATCCAGCCCGGATGCTACCGCTCAGGCGTCCGTCAGGAGCGTCTGCTTTCAGATCATTAATGATGAGTTGCTGATCCTGCCAGGCCAGCTCGCCACTGACTGCGTTCAGGATCAGCGCTGCCCCCTGCAGGCGACGGTAGCGCAAACCCTGCAGCTGCAGATGTGCAACTCTGGCGTCAAACAGCCGGGCCAGACCCGCTGGCCGTGGCCAGAGCAGATCAGGCGGCCGGGTGACTGTCGGACTGTTATCCTGGACGCGCACCCCCCGCAGGGTAAGATCCGAGATCCCCAGCATGCCGGACAAGAGCAGGAGCGGTTTCCAGGACAGCTCAAGGCTGTCCACTTCCACCTGCTGCATGGGCAGAGTGATGCGAACTCCGCCCAGCAGCAGCCGGTCAGCAAGTCTACCCTCCACCCGGTCGGCTCCAATCCGCACCTGGCTGTGGCGGGAAACTCGTTCCATCAGCCAGCGGATTCCATCTTCTGTGCCAACCAGCCACTTCAGGCCCCAGGCACACGACACGATCATAACGGCCGCCATGATCGCCAATGCAAGCTTCAGGGGCCTCACAGTTCGAATCCCACCGTGAAGTGGATGCGGAAAGCAGGCTGTTCCACGCCGATCTGGCGCGCCAGCGAAAGATTCAGGGCACCCACCCGACTGTAGTAATGCAGCCCGATGCCTGCTCCCTGAAACAGGCTGACGTTGGAGAAGTCATTAAAGGCGTTGCCTGCGTCATAAAAAGTGGAAAGACTCCAGTTTTGGAAGAGGGCCCGTTCCAGTTCAACGCTGGCCGAAAGCATTTGCTTGCCCCCCACCACCTTGCCGGATGCATCCCGCGGACCGAGTGACTTATAGCCATAGCCGCGCACGCTTTGATCGCCACCGGCAAAAAAACGGAGTGAAGGCGGCAGATCGCTCAACGGGTCGGAAAAGAGAGTCAAACCGGCTTTGGCACGTGTATGGAGCGATAGCCGCCACGGCAGGGAAAGCAGGTGACTCCCCTCTCCGGTCAGCTGCAGCAGGGAGGTGTCGGAGCCGATGAACTGGTGCGTGCCGCGCAGATCGAAGGCGGCTCGATATCCCTGGCTGGGGCGGAATTGATTGTCATAGTTATCCAGACTGAAACGGAGGCCCGGCAGAACCAGGCGGGTGCCGGAATTCTGGCTGCCAATGCTGAAATCTTCCTGCTGCAGCTTCAGATAGGCCGTTCCAATCCGGCCTGACCCGAAGCTGCGGTTTCGGGCTGCCTCCAGGGAAACAAGACGGCTGATGTAGTCGCTCAGCTCTTCCCGCTGCAGGTTGAGCTGAAGTGTGGTTGAGTTTTTGATGTCCAGGTAGCCCGGCAATTCGTAGCGCAGTCCCAGACCCTGCAGATGCTCGGCAACAAACAGTTGCGCGGTAAAATCATGCCCTTTCCGGAAAAGATTCAGATCGCGGTAACGCAGGGAAAAGCGCGCCCCGGTGTCGGTTCCATAGCCGATACCGGGACGAAGGCTCAGACGGGGTACCGGCTTCAGACGCACCAGAACCGGAACCCGCAAGTCGCTGGCGCTGTCCTTTTCAGGCATGACAACCACCTCTTTGAAACGTTCGGAATTGGCAAAATTGAGCTGCGTCTGCCCCAGTTTGACGAACGAGAAGACGTCGTCCGGCGTAAAGGCCAGATAGCGCCTCAGAAACGGGTCGGGATAATCGGGAGCACCCTCGATCCTGACATCACCGAACTGATAGCGCTGTCCGGTTTCCAGCACCAACCGGATGTTGGCGCTGTTTTCTCCCGCAGCAATGCGGATTTCGTGGAGCACATAATCTGCGTCCAGATAGCCCAGTTCCTGAGCCCTGGAACGAAGTTCGGCCTTGGCCCGTTCATACTCCTGCTGCAACAGGATGTCCCCGGTATGCAGCGGAAAGGCAGCTATCAATTCCTTGAGCGCTTCCAGCCCGGCTCCGCTTCCGCGCACCTCAACCAGCAGATGACTGACCCGTAGCGGCCGACCGGCTTCGATCAGCACCCGCAGCCGGTAGCGATCATCCGCCAGCGGCTCCTGCACAACAGTTACCCGGGCGTTATAATAGCCGAAGGGTTCCAGCGCTGTACGGGCATTTTTCTCTACCTGAATGACGAAACGCCTCAGCCAGAGCAGGTTGACCTTGCCGTCCTTCACCAGACCGGGCGGCAAAGCCAACGCCAGCTTGACATTTTCGAGAACATCCCCTTCGATCCCCTCCACGATCACTTCAACCGGTTCAGCGGCCTGCAGGGGCGACGCCAGACAGACCACCATCAGGCAAAAGGACAACAGTAGATTGAATGATCTCGACATAATTTTTTCCAGGATTCAGCTAGACGGTCAAGCCAGGGGGCAACTGATGCTGGCGCTGGCTACTCGGTGCAGATTAATGACAATTATAGCCTGTTTTTGACATTTTTAAGATTCAAATGGGGCGGGGCATATATTTCGATACAGCATCTGACAGTGACGAGCCCTAATCAGTTGAAACGCTTTTAACAACTGGAAATGAAGACTCAAAAAGCACAATTGCCATCGTCAATCATCAGAGCGGCAACAGGTACGGATAATTCATCTCAGCGAAACCATGTATATTCCGACGAAACAAATATACACCGGCATCCAGGGTGAATTCTCTCGAAAAGCCGCATCAACAGCAGGTTTGAAGCGAAACACGACGAAGCGGCTGTATACCTTTTTAATACACTGCCAGATCAAGAGAGCCATATGATTGCAAGTCAAACAGTCCAGCATACAATTTATTTTATAATAATATCAACATGTTGTGGGCATATTAGAATATACTAAAAATATTGGCACGCCTGATGCTTCTGCTTAATAGATATATGCAGCAAAAACCCGAATCACACCAACAGGAGGATGTCATGAAAGCACTAGCTACGATTATCGGACTAATCGCCCCCGCAACAGCATTCGCATCAACTGCCGGCCGTGAAGACAGTAGCGGCCTGTTCGTATGGATATTTCTCGGATTCTGCGCCTTAATCATAACTGCACAGGTAGTTCCGGCAGCCTTGATGTTCTTTGGACTGGCCAAGGGTATTGCCGGAAAGCGCACAGTTAACGCTATCGCCAAATCGTGACAGATGAAGTCCAACAAAATCGCGAGCAGCTTGACGAATTTCGGAACCGTGAGACAGTATTACCATCCAGCAAGCGAAAGCGCACTAAAACGGCGAAGTTCGAAGCCATCGGTGCGAAAACGAAAACCCCGCGGCACACAATAATAGAGTCCCGGTAGTAATTGACTCTTCAGTTGTGCAGGCGGGGTTTTCGGTTAATTCAGGCAGGTCTTTATCAGGAGATGATCGAGGCACGCCAGTTGAATGCCTCCAACTGGGCGGAAAGCAGCTGGTCAAGAGTTACCCGGCTCTGGTCCAGCAACGAAGTGACCGCGTCAAAATCAGTGGCCTCAACCTTTTCTACCAGATTCAGCATCTGCCCAAGTTGCCCTTTGCGCTCCAGCAGTGCGCCACTGACCTCATCCGTAAGATTGAGGCTGGCGATGATCTCTTCCATGGGAATCTCGAAGAGTACGTCCAGAAGCGACAGGATGCCGGTCATGAAAGCGGCTTCGGCATGTTCGCCGGTCACACCTTTCTGCTGCAGCAGAATCTCCATCAAACGTCCGCGCACCGCCGCCATCTCCAGCAGGGGATGATTGATGCCGCGCGAATCATTGCCAGCAAACAGGAAAAGTTGCACCCAGCGGCGCAGATGATTGGTTCCCAGCATGACGATGGCATGGCGCAGGGTCTTGATCTTCTCGCGCATGCCCATTGCCACGGAATTAACCAGGCGCAGCAGGTTGTAGGACAGACTGGGATTTTCCTTGAAAGTCTGTTCGATTTCCATCAGTGTGGCGTCCAGGGTCAGTTGCTGCAGCAGTTTGAGCATGGCCAGACCGGACACATCTATCTTTTTCTTGTTGAGCACCACCGGCCGCTCGAAGAAGTACCCCTGAAACAGGTCGAAGCCCATACTAAAGCAGGTTTCGAACTGCTGGACTGTCTCCACCTTCTCAGCCAGAATCTTGACCGGCCAGCGTCTCAATTCCCTGACAATTTCCGGCAGCTGATCCATGTCTGTCTCGAGGATATCGATCTTGACAATATTAACAACCCGGTAGATATCGGCGTTATCCTGGCTGAAGACGTGATCGTCCAGGGCCAGTTGGAATCCAATCTCCTTCAGTTCGCGGCAGCGCTCGACCACCGTCTCGTCCAGCTCTATAAACTCCAATAACTCAAGTACGGTTTGTCCAGTTGGCAGCAACTCAAGCATCTCCGAGAGCAGCAGGCTCAGATGAACATTAATGAAACCGAGCTTGCCACCCAGAACCTCCTGGATGCCGAAGGTGGCCAGAGCACTGGTGATGACGCTGGCACTGGCCTGAGAGTAGCTGTCAAACTGAGCAAAATTTGCTTCAGCAGACCTGAAAAGCAGTTCAAAACCGACGATTTCCTGCCTGCGATCCAGAATCGGCTGTCTACCCAGAAAAAATTTTTCTTGCTTACCTGACATAGAACTTTCCGGCCTGATCTGAAGCAGGCGCAACGTTTTGCAGTACACCCAACGGGTAATTATCTGACGATAAGAAAGAACTTAGCGTTTGAAATCCTTGATGGTGGAAATCACGAACTCACGCTGACCGGCATCCTTCTGATGACAGCCGAAACAGGTACCGACCGGATCCATCCCGCTGGGCTTGCCGTCGGCGCCATAACCGGCAAACAGCCAGCCTCCGGTTTCTTTACGGTGCTTATCCTTGCGCATCAGTACCACCATATTTTTGGGGCCGTCGGACGACGAGCCTTCCTTGATATTGAAATATTCGACAACTATCGTACTTCCCTCGGCAAAGCGATTACCTGCCTGGTAGCCCTTAAATGCCTTTTTATCGGCGTAAATATAATGGACGCCATAGAAGAGGGAATTCTTGTCAGTGACGATTTTGCGCTCGCTTTTCTGCCATGTTTGATAGCCTTTGGGCAGTGCGGGTGAAGCTGCCGCGGAAACAATCAATGGCAATGCAAAAATAAGTACGGCAACAGACATTAGTTTAAACATTTCTATCAACCCCTTGTATTTTAGTGGCAGAAGCATACATTCAAACCGTCAAAAAGTCACGCAAAAGGGATAACGTCAGCCTGCATGCAGAAGACAGACGCTTATAACAATTGACCTTGCAGCTATAGTACGATATTTTAACATGATTAACTCAAGGAGCTCCTCGATGCAGCGCCCCTCATGGGACCAGTATTTCATGGACATCACCAGTCTGGTAGCCACCCGCTCCTCCTGCCTGCGCAGGCTGGTCGGGGCCTTGCTGGTCAAGGACCGCAACATCCTGGCCACCGGCTACAACGGCGTTCCATCCGGCATATCCCACTGCGATGTGGCCGGATGTCTGCGTGATCGGCTCAAGATCCCATCCGGCGAGCGGCACGAACTCTGCCGCGGACTCCACGCCGAGCAGAACGCCATCATTCAGGCCGCGCGGCATGGGGTGAACATCAACGGCTCCACCCTGTACTGCACCACCATGCCCTGCATCATCTGCACCAAGATGATCATCAACGCCGGTATTGTAAGGGTTGTCTACAGAGAAGGTTATGCCGATGAACTGGCCCGAGAAATGATCGCCGAGGCAGACATCGAGATTATCCATTTCACAGCAACCGACAAAGGCGAAACAGCATGAAATGTCCTTTCTGCGGCCATCCCGACAGCAAGGTGGTCGACTCGCGTCCCGACAAGGGAGGCACCGCCATCCGTCGCCGGCGCGAATGCGAGGAATGCGCCAAACGTTTTACCACCCATGAGCGAATCGAGGAAATGCTGCCGCAAGTCTGCAAAAAAGACGGTCGCCGCGAACCATTCGACCGACTGAAGATCATCTCCGGTATCAAGAAGGCCTGCGAAAAACGTCCCATCTCGGTGGAAGACATTGAACGGATGGTCGATCGCCTTGAAACACGCCTGCAGGAATCATCCGAAAAGGAAATATCAACCACCGCCATAGGCGAATGGATCATGAAAGAGTTGCATGATTTGGATGAAGTGGCCTACGTTCGCTTTGCATCCGTTTATCGTTCTTTCCGGGACATAAACGAATTCATGCAGGAACTCCAGGATCTCTTAAAGAAATGAACCGGACATATATTTCCTATATGAAACGGGCACTGACAATGGCCCGCAAGGGAATCGGCAGGACAGCACCCAACCCGTCCGTGGGCTGTGTCATTGTCAAGGACGGCAAGATCATTGCCGAGGGTTGGCACAAAAAAGCCGGAGGCCCCCATGCCGAGATACATGCACTGCAGCAGGCAGGCGAAGCGGCCAGGGGGGCTGATGTATATGTCACACTGGAGCCCTGTTGTCACACCGGCAAAACGCCTCCCTGCAGCAGTGCACTGATCGCTGCCGGCGTCAAACGCGTCGTGGCAGCCATGGCAGACCCGAATCCTCTGGTAAGTGGCGGCGGTCTGCTGGCCCTGCGACAGGCCGGCATCGAAATCCATTGCGGGATGCTGGAAACCGAGGCCCGGGCAATCAACCGTGCTTTCATAAAGCATGTCAGCACCGGTCGCCCCCACGTGACCTATAAGTGCGCCATGACACTGGACGGCAAGATTGCCAGTGTTACCGGCGAATCGCGCTGGATCTCCTGCGAGGCTTCCAGAAAATATGTCCACCGCCTGCGGACACAATGCGATGCCATAATAGTCGGTGTAGATACGATCATTACCGATGACCCCCAATTGACGGTGCGCCACGTCCGGGGCAAAAGCCCCTTGCGGGTGATTATCGACAGCACCTTGCGCACCCCTATGAGTGTCCAGGTCTTGAGCACCACCCTGGCAAAAAAAACCCTCATTGCCACTGTAGAGACCGATCCGAGCATGCACCTCCGCTATCAGCAGAGTGGCGCAACAATACTGGTCTGCAAAGAATTGAACGGCAAGGTTGATCTGATGGACATGCTGAAGCAGCTCGGAGCCAGAGGTATCCAGTCCGTTCTGCTGGAGGGCGGCAGTCGCCTGGCGGGTGAGGCACTGCGTCAGGGGCTGATTGATGAATGCCTCTTCTTCTATGCTCCCAAGGTTATCGGTAGCGACGGTTTTTCACCGTTTGTCATAACCGGAATTACCAGCATGGAAAAATCATTTTCATTTTCACAGATCGGCGTTCGTCAGATCGGTTCTGACATTGTCATCAGTGCACGACCGGAGAATACATGTTTACAGGACTGACCGAAACTGTCGGCAAAATTGCTGCTCTAGACAGGCGCGGCAAAGCGGCCCTCCTGCGGGTTGAATCCGGACTGCCTGCCTCCGAAGTTGCCATTGGCGATTCGGTGGCCGTTAACGGCGCCTGCCTGACTGTTACCGCCAAGAGCGAAACGACCCTGACCTTCGACGTCTCGCCTGAATCGCTGTCCAGCACCACCATCGGCAGCCTGCGCAACGGAAGCCTCGTCAATCTCGAGCGTGCCCTGCGGTTGGGCGACAGACTGGGGGGCCACATCGTCACCGGTCACGTCGACTGCATTGCCAGACTAATCCGCATGAAGGAAGTATCCGGCAATCACATCCTGGAGTTTTCGCTGCCGCCGGCCTCGGCCCGCTACCTGGTGGCCAAGGGTTCCGTCACCATTGACGGCATCAGTCTGACCGTCAACTCCGTTTCTGCTGAAGGTTTTTCAATCAACATCATCCCCCATACTTTTTCAAATACAACGTTGGCCAAAATCAGAACCGGCCAGCAGGTCAACATAGAAACAGACATCATCGGCAAATACGTCGAGCGCCTGACACAGCCCTGGAAAAGCGGCGGCGGGCTCAGCATGCAGACACTGGCTGAAAATGGATTCATATAAGGGAGCAGGTTCAGTGACCAGAGTTACACCTCGTGCCACACAACCCTGCCCCTCGACCCTGAAATGAGGAAAGGCAAACAATGTCCGTAGCGAGCATAGAAGAGGCAATTGAAGATATCCGTCTGGGTAAAATGGTCATACTGGTGGATGACGAGGACCGCGAAAACGAGGGTGACCTGACCATGGCTGCCGAGGCGGTCACGCCTGAGGCGATCAATTTCATGGCCAAATACGGGCGCGGGCTGATCTGCCTGACCCTGACTCCCGAAAAATGTGATGCCTTGGGACTGCGTCCAATGGTGCGGGACAACACCTCCCCCTTCGAGACCGCCTTCACTGTCTCTATCGAGGCCAAGCACGGCGTCACCACCGGCATCTCGGCCGCCGACCGTTCCCACACCATTCAGGCTGCCGTGGCCGACGATTCCAGTCCTGACGATCTGGTCAGCCCCGGCCACATCTTCCCACTGAGGGCCAGGACCGGTGGCGTACTGGTACGCACCGGTCAGACAGAAGGATCGGTTGATATGGCGCGCCTGGCCGGCCTCAAACCGGCCGGTGTCATCTGTGAAATCATGAACGATGACGGCACAATGGCTCGCATGCCGGAACTGAAGAAATTTGCCAAACATCACGGCATCAAGATCTGCACGATCGCCGATCTGGTGGCATACCGCCTGAAAAACGAAATCCTGGTGCGCACCGTGGCTGAAGCTCGCCTCCCCTCCCGTTTCGGCGGCGAATGGCGCGCCATTGCCTTTGAAAACGATGTGGACAAACTGGAACACATCGCTCTGGTCAAGGGCGATCTAAAAAAAGGGGAACCGGTACTGGTAAGAGTCCACTCCGAATGCCTGACCGGCGACGTATTGGGAAGCCAGCGCTGTGACTGCGGCGAGCAGCTGCACCGCGCCATGTTGCAGATCACCGAAGCCGGCAGCGGTGTAATCATCTATATGCGCCAGGAAGGCCGAGGCATCGGTTTGATCAACAAACTTAAAGCCTACGAATTGCAAGACAAGGGACGGGATACTGTGGAAGCCAACCTGGAACTGGGATTCAAGGCAGACCTGCGCGACTACGGTATCGGCGCCCAGATCCTGCTCGCCCTCGGCATCACCAAAATCCGTCTGCTGACCAATAACCCCAAGAAGCTAGTCGGCTTGCAGGGTTACGGCATCGATATCATCGACCGTGTCGCCATCGAAGCAGAAGCCACCGAGAGCAACCGCGAATATCTGGAAACCAAAAGAGACAAGATGGGGCACATTCTGGAGAATCTTTAATGAGGGTACTGTTTCACACCTGCTGCGGGCCGTGCACTCTCTATCCCCTGCGAACATTGCGGGCAGCCGGCCATGAAGTTACCGGTTTCTTCTACAACCACAACATCCACCCCTACCAGGAGTATACGCGCCGGTTGACCGCACTGAAAGAGATGGCTGAACGTGAAACCATGCCCGTCATCATCCGGGACTCCTATGATCTGGAGAGTTTTCTTGCCAACGTTGCCTTACAGCCGGACAAACGCTGCAGTTACTGCTATGCCTCGCGCTTAAGAGCGACCGCCATAGTGGCATCCGAACAGGGTTTCAGCGCTTTCAGCGCCTCCCTGCTCTACAGCAGATACCAAAAACATACGGAAATCAGGAAACTGGGAGAAGAAATCGGGAGGGAATACGGGGTGGAATTCCTCTATCAGGACTTTCGAGCCGGCTGGCAGGAAGGTATCAAGCTTTCGAAAGAACTCGGACTTTATCGCCAGCAATATTGCGGATGTATCTACAGTGAAAAAGAGCGCTATCACCCTCAGGAGAAAACTGCGTGAACGGACTGGGCAGGCCACTGATCATACTAGGCCTGATACTTGTGGCAGCCGGTATAATCATTACCTTTGCGCCTCGTATTCCCTGGCTGGGCAGATTGCCGGGCGACATCTACATCAAAAAGAATAATTTCAGTTTTTATTTTCCTCTGGCAACTAGCATCCTCGTTTCGGCACTCTTATCGTTTATCATCTGGCTGCTGAGACGGTAGCAGCAGCCCCCCACATACGTAAGAACCAAAAAAGCCCGTCAATGACGGGCTTTTTTGTTGAAATCTTGGAGCATCAATGCAAATTAGGCATGGATGGCATTCACGGGACAGGTATCCACGCAAGCTCCGCAGTCGATACAGGTATCGGCGTCGATAACGCGCTTGCTACCCTGCTCGCTGATGGCGTTAACCGGGCATGAGTCCTCGCATGCTGCGCAATTGGTGCAATCATCAGTAATAGTATGGGACACGGTTTCACCTCCTTGTAAGATTAGTCTTCCTAGATGGAAAACTATTATTTTTTACCATAACATTTATACAATGTCCAGCCAAGAATACGTTTTGTCAGCACACAATGGTCAACAATTGTGTTGAATTCGGATCATGTCTATTGTATAAACAAAAACAGTTTGATTTCAGATAGTTGTTTAGTCTAAGTGTTTATTTTTTACTAAAATTACAATTCTCTCTTCACCATTTAATGGAGGTAAACATGATTATAATGGCACTAAACTGCGGTAGTTCGTCGGTCAAATATCAACTGTTCGACTGGGAACGCAAGGTTGTTGTGGCCAAGGGCATGGTAGAGCGTGTCATTATCGGCGATTCATTTATCATGCACGAGGTCCCAGGACGGGAGACGTATCATCACGAACACGACTGCCCCAATCACCAGGCTGCCATCGACCTGCTCATCAAAACCGTGACCGACCCCGTCCACGGCGTTCTCAAAAGTGTGTCCGAAATCTCGGCAGTTGGCCATCGCGTGGTGCATGGCGGCGAGAAGTTCACCTGTTCGGTGTTAATTGACGACAAGGTTCTGGACGCCGTTAAAGAAGTACAGCATCTGGCACCGCTACACAATCCGCCCAACATCGAAGGGATCGAAGCTGCCCAGGCCTTGATGCCTACAATACCGCATGTGGCAATCTTCGACACGGCCTTTCACCAAACAATGCCGGAGCACGCCTATATCTATCCGCTACCCTACGAGTGGTACGAAAAGCACCAGGTTCGCCGTTATGGTTTTCACGGTACATCCCATCTGTATGTTTCCAAGCGCGCAGCCATTCTGCTTGGCAAAAAACCTGCTGATTGCAACATCGTAACGATGCACATCGGAAACGGCGTCTCCCACTGCGCCATTAAGGGCGGCATCTCAGTCGACACAACCATGGGACTCACCCCGCTGGAGGGAGCGGTCATGGGTACCCGTTGCGGCGATATCGACCCAGCCATTCCGGCCTTCATGATGCAAAAGGAAAACCTTTCAGCCAAGGAAATTGACAGCATACTCAACAAGAAAAGCGGAGTACTGGGTGTCACAGGGCGCTTTACCGACCGTCGCGATGTAATCGAAAACGCCATCGCCGGAGACAGGCGTTGCCAATTATCACTTGAAATTGAAGCATACCGGCTCAAGAAATACATTGGATCATACATGGCTGCCATCGGCAAACTTGACGCGGTGGTATTCACCGCCGGCGTTGGCGAGATGGGCGCGGCTATCCGCGAAAAAGCCATCGAAGGACTTGAGCATATCGGTATTGTCCTTGATCGGGAGCGCAACAAAAATGCAATGACCCGCAAGCGGGAAAGCCTGATCACCACGGACGATTCACCGGTCAAGGTCTTTGTCATCCCGACCGATGAGGAACTGGTCTTTACCGAAGACGTGGTAGCGATACTCAACGGCACCTATACAGACCACATGCACTGCGAATATTCATTTGCCCGGGCAGATTTTGTCCGTAAATAGTTAAGACCGCCGTTTCCAACCAAAAGCCGGCTTATTGCCGGCTTTTGGTTAAATCTGAATAAAAAATCAGCAAACACCCTACCCTTTCAACTCCTCCTTTAATCCTTCAACAACTGCTTTAACTTCTGCTATCATCTCGGCTGCCTGCGATGATTTTTCAACTTTAAGATATTTTTCGAAAAAACGCACTGCATCCTTAAAACGTTCCTGATCCATACATATGCCACCAAGAGTCAGATAAGCCATGCTGAAAGTCGGATCAAGCCGGATTGCCTCGAGGCACTCTTCTTCAGCTTCTTCCAATTCGTCCATGTCATAGTACAGCTCGCCAAGATTGAAGTGAGCAGTGGGATCTTCAGGATCGATCTCAACCCCCTTGCGGTAGGCCTCCAAGGCACCTTCCACATCGTCAAGACCATAAAGCGCGTCCCCTAGGGCATTCCATGCAAAAACGTTGTCCGGCTCAACCACCAGAGCCTGACGATAGGAAACAATGGCCTCTTCGCTTCTTTCAAGATTATTATGAACCAGCCCGATGCTTACCAGGACATCGGCATCATCCGGGTCCAGTTCCTGCACGCGCCTGTAGCTGGCAATGGCATCCTCGTGCCTGCCGGCCTCGAACAACAGGTCGCCAAGTGTTGTCAGGGCATCCAAGTGATCCGGCGATATCTTTAATCCGTCACGGTATCGTTCAATGGCTTCATCGATCCGGCCGTCTTCTGCCAGAGCATCCCCCAGATAAAAACAGCCATCAGGATCGTTGCGGTGAGATGTCCAGTACGCCTCCAGTGCAGACAATGCATTGATCACATCTCCGGATTCCAGCAAATCGATCCCCTTGATCAGAGATGCCTCAAATATTTTTTCAGCCATAGTCTCTTCCTCCACAATTCGAGCATTATTTTTCAGCAAAAATAACAGA
Organism: Geobacter sp. UBA698; assembly: GCA_002298925.1. Taxonomy (GTDB): domain Bacteria; phylum Desulfobacterota; class Desulfuromonadia; order Geobacterales; family Pseudopelobacteraceae; genus Pelotalea. Next base: position 55,991 of record DBMM01000112.1, read on the forward strand.
CACACTGCAATTTTTCCAGCAGATTACAGCAGCAAAACCTTTTTACTTCCAGACAAATGTACTCTATACTCAGAAAAATTTACGCACTGGAATGCCCACATGAAAGAAAGCCATCACTCCATCGGCCTGCGCACACTGGAAGATATCAGTTCCATCATCCTGCATTCCCATGACCTCCATGAAACTCTGGACAATATAGTCACCATCGTAGCCAAACGCATGCGCACCGATGTCTGCTCCATCTATCTGCTCGAAAAAGACGGAGAAACCCTGGTGCTGAAGGCTACCAAGGGACTATCCAAGTCATCGGTCAACCGCATCTCCATGAAAGTCCATGAAGGCTTATCAGGCCTGGCAATAGAAAGCCGCGGCATGGTCATGACCGACAACGCCCCGGCCCATCCCCGTTACAAATACTTCAAGGAAACCAAAGAGGAGAAATTTCTTTCATTCCTAGGTCTGCCTCTGTTCGAACGCAAGTCCCCCATCGGGGTGATTGTCATCCAAACCCGCGAGGAGCGGCGCTTCAGCGAAGACGAAATCAGCGCTTTGCGCACCATCACCTTTCAAATCGGAAGCATTGTGCACAATGCGCGTCTGCTGGATTCGATCCAACGTAAAGAGCAGGAGCGCGCCTGGTTTGAACAGGAATTGGCCAAGGTGCAGACCGACTCCAGCAGTGGCACGACCGCAGCAGGAGTAACAAGGAAGCCGGCCACAAAGACTCTGATACTGAGCGGAACCGCCGTATCAAACGGCTTCACCCGCGGCAAGGTCTACATCCTAGACCGCTTTAGCGACAAGGTTATTAAGGTGGCCAAGGTCGGCACCATCGCCGAAGAGCATCGTAAATTCACCCTTGCACTGGAAAAGACAAAAATCCAGACTCTCTATATGGAAAAACGGGTCAGCGAGACACTCTCCGCGGACGACGCCGCCATCTTTCACACTCACCTGATGATCCTCGAAGATCGCGGTTTTTCCAGCAAAATCAGCGACCTGATTGAATTGGGCCTAGGAGCAACACGGGCCGTGCATGACACGGTCAACCATTACATCCAGGCTTTTGGTGCCATGGAAGACCCCTACCTGCGTGAGCGTTCCGCGGACATGGAGGATATCGGCCGCCGCATTATTGACGCCCTGGAAGGCAACGGCAACTCCACGCTCAAACTCAAGGAACAGCGGGTAATTGTAGCAGACGAGATTTTCCCGTCAGACTTGGCCCTGCTGGACCACAACAAGATCCTCGGCATAGTCGCAGAAAAGGGGAACGCATATTCCCATGCCGCCATCATGGCCAAATCCTTGGGCATTCCTGCAGTACTGGGTGTCAATGGCCTGATAGAGGCCGCCAATGTCAAGGACGAGGTCATCGTGGATGGCAGTTCAGGCTACATCTACCTGAACCCTGATGCTGCTGTCTGGAAGGAATATGAACGACTGGAAAAGGATTATGCCGGCCGCCAGAAGGAATTGGAAGGGTTGCGCGACTTGCCCGCCACCACTACCGACGGCGTCAGAATCGTTCTGAGCGCCAATATCGGACTGGTGTCCGACGTGAGGGTAGCCAACATGCACGGTGCCGAAGGGGTCGGCCTTTACCGCACCGAATTCCCCTACATGGCTCGCCAGGCCTTCCCCAGCCGCACTGAGCAGAGAGACATCTACAGCAGGGTTTTGGAGGGTTTTCCGGGGCAGGTCGTCAATATCCGCACCCTGGATATCGGAGGCGACAAAGGCCTGCCCTACTTTCCATTCCCTCACGAAGACAACCCATTTCTGGGTTGGCGCTCAATTCGCGTATCTCTGGATCGGCAGGATATTTTCAGGGATCAGCTGGCCGGTATTCTTCTGGCATCATCGGCCGGGAATCCCACCATCATGTTTCCGCTGGTGTCGTCCGTTGACGAGATCTGGCAGATCCGCTCCATACTGAATTCGGTCAAAGATGAACTGGAACAGGATGGTCATCAGGTACGGAGCGGCATTCCACTTGGGATCATGATCGAGATACCGGCGGCAGTGCAAATTATCGAATTCCTGATTCGGGAAGTGGATTATGTCAGCATCGGCACCAACGACCTGATCCAGTATACCCTGGCTGCCGACCGCAACAACCAGCGCATTAAACAGTACTACGACCCGCACCACCCGGCAGTACTTCACTCCATCAAACGAGTAGCCGATGCCGCTCAGCTGGCCGGTAAAAAAGCATCCGTTTGCGGCGAAATGGCTGCTGACCCGCTCAACGCACTGCTGCTGATGGGGATGGGCATTGCGGAGTTCAGTCTCTCGGCTCCCAGTATCCCGGTAGTCAAGCAGGCTATCCGGTCCAACTCACTAGAAGAGTGTCGCAAACTGGCCGAATCAGTTCTGGCCTGCCGTTCCAGTAGCGAGATCGCCCTGGAACTGACAACAGCTCGCCAGACATTTCGACTGGTCTAGGTAAGCGGCTGTTTGCCGTGTCTCCAGTCGAAACTGACCACTTTACACTCCGGCAACATTTGGCGATACCGCGCCAATCCTTCTTCAGTGATGCCGGTTCCGCTGCAGGTAAGCCATTTCAGACTGCGAAGTCCTGCCAGATTAAACAAGCCTGCATCTCCAATGGCCGTGTGATAGATATAAAGCCGGCGCAGTCCCTGCAATGCCCCCAGCAGGCGCAGTCCATTATCAGTAACAGTTGTGTTGGAGAGATAAAGCTCCTGAAGGCCCGAGAGCTGTGCCAGATAAGCCAGAGCATCATCACCAATGTCATACAGGAACAGTGCCTGTAAATCGGTGGGCTGAAGGGACTTCATAAAATGGGTCTCCAGGTCGGCGGTCCCCTTAACATCAAGCCGCACCGCCTGATCCAGAAAAACCTCCTTCACCCCCCTGGCGCTTCCCAACCGCTGCCAGTCACGATAGTCAACTGATCCGATGCTGCGTACATAGAGTGTTCCACAGGACTGATCCGCTGGAAAGCGAATCAAACGTGTCTTAAGCGGCGGACTATTGAGATCATCAGCTACCTGGCTGCCCCCTCGCAGGATGGCCAGGCGCTTTTGGGTTTTGGCGATATCCAGATCAACCGTTGCAGCCATATCGGCCATCAGATCAATGCCTTCCTTCATGGCTTCGTCCACACGCTGTTTGAACTGAAAAATGTCGGTGATTTTCAACTCTTCAATCTGAAGCATGACGGCATGAATGTTCTGTCGGGCACGGGCGATCTGCCGGATAACGCGCACTAACTCCATGGCTACATCCATACCGGAAACCAGCTCAAGTCCCTGTTCCCAATCGCAGAGGATTTCCTCCAGCGCCTTTCGGTCACCTACTTCGTAAGCCTGATTGGCTACAGCCATCAACTCCTGGCGCCTGATACGCTCTTCATCGTCAGGAGCCAAATCTGGGTGAATCGCCTTGGCAACTTCCCGATACAGGTTCTTCAGGCTTTTTTGCTGTGTGTAGCCGCCAGCATCTCCATCATCCAGCAGGTCGGTACGGTAATGAAACTGGGCTAAACTCTCGTCAGCGGAGGAGGAAGTGCTGACACTAAGCTCCTCACTGTTTCCCAGAAGTCCGTTCAGTTGCCACTCCAGATCCTCCAGCTTACATATATGAACGCCCAAAATCTGCTCGTAGAGTTGTTCGAATATGTGGATTTCAGATCTGAGAGTAAAAAAGACCTTTTCATGCTCAGCCAACTGGCGCTGGACAGTTGCCAACTCCTCGCGCTTTTTGGCAAGTTCGATTTCCTCAGGGGTTTTCAATCGGTTGCGATAAGGACTCATAGTGAGCTGCTCCCCAGCGCTCTCCGTTCCCGCAGTTCTTTGGCCAAAGCCAGCGTAATCTTTCTTTTTTCCGTCATTGACAAACGATAAAGCGCCTCAAAGGCCTCCTTCAACTCGCCAACTTCGCGGCTGGTGGTGATGAGAATGAAATCAACCACATCATCAGGAACGCGAACTTGACGGTCATCTGCGATTTTTTTTAGAATCATTCTTCGAGAATGGTCATCGGAGGCATCGACCCTGGCCACCAACCCCCACAACAACCGGGAGACAAGGTGGTCATCCAGGTGCGGGAGTTCCCGGGGGGGATACCCCCCCGCCAGGGCAACCTTACGGCCGCTAGAGTAAAAATCGTTAAACAGCTGCCACAGGGCAGATCGCAATGACTGATCATCCGGCAGCAAATGCAGGTCATCCAGCAACAGTGCTTTGGCAGTAGCAAAGGGGCTGATAATATCGTCAACATTGACAACGTCACTACAAGACAGACATGGGACAGGTCCACTGGCGCTAAGCGCCTGGCTTATGGCCTGTAGTAGATGGGTTTTGCCGGAACCGGCGGGGCCATGCAAATAAAGCAGGTTTTCAGAATCGGCAGGGTCGGCGATACTTCTGGCAAACTGCAGAGCCGCCGCATTACCGTCACAGCTGATGAAACTGTCGAACGTCAGCAGGGGTTTAATTGGAAAATCAAGAATCTGCTGCATGGTTAGAAGAGGCTTGCCTGGGGGGATTCCGGAGCGGTACGGCCGAAATGCTGATATGCAGCCAAAGTTGCCACCCTACCACGGGGGGTACGGTTGAGAAAGCCATTCTGAATAAGGTATGGTTCATAAACATCCTCGATGGTATCACTCTCCTCACTGATGGAGGCGGCGATGGTATCAAGCCCTACTGGTCCTCCCCTAAACTTGTCAATGATTGTCAAAAGAATCATGCGGTCCATCTGGTCAAAGCCCATGTCGTCTATTTCCAGCAAATTGAGCGTTGCCTTGACTACATCGCGGGTAATAATCCCATTGGCTCGCACCTGTGCATAATCGCGTACTCTGCGCAAGAGACGGTTGGCGATACGGGGAGTACCGCGACTGCGGCGGGATAATTCGCTGGCGGCGAGAGGCTCAATCTCCATACCTAAAATTCGGGACGAACGGGTAATAATGGTTGCCAGTTCACTGCATGTATAAAACTCCAACCTGGATATGACACCGAAACGATCGCGCAGCGGCGAAGAGAGCAGTCCGGCACGGGTTGTGGCTCCCACTAGCGTAAAACGAGGCAGGTCCAGCTTGATGGAGCGGGCGCTGGGCCCCTGACCGATGATAATATCGAGCTGAAAATCTTCCATGGCAGGATAGAGTATCTCTTCAACCACATGGGACAGGCGATGGATTTCGTCGATAAAGAGGACATCGTGAGGTTCGAGATTTGTTAGAATGGCGGCCAGATCGCCGGGGCGCTCGATGACCGGTCCTGAGGTCGATTTAATATTGACCCCCATCTCACAGGCAACAATATTGGCAAGGGTGGTTTTACCCAAGCCTGGCGGGCCATACAGAAGTACATGATCAAGGGCCTCGCCCCTGCCCCGGGCAGCATCGATAAACAGGCTCAAGTTGCTCTTGATCTTTTCCTGACCGATATATTCATCCAGGGCACGTGGGCGCAGGGTTGAATCAAACTGGATATCGTCCTGGCTTTTGTTGGCTGTTACAGTGCGGGGCTCCATCAAATCTCCGGTAAGGTACGCTGAATCGATTTTGAAACTATGACCTAAAAAACGGTGATTGTCAAAGAAGGAGTAAACGCACTATCCAAACGGCGCATCATCAATGAAATGGTATGACAGAGAAAGCAAACAGTAGTCAGCTAAATAAATGAAGGCCCGGTGTTGCCACCGGGCCTTCAAAAATCACATCATCTGTCAGTTGATTAAACGCTTGCAGCAACGGCCTTATCATACCCCATACTGAAAGCCTTCTTATTCAGTTCGAGGAACGCTTCCGGAACACTCGAAAGAACGGCCTTTTCAGCGTTTTCACGGGTGACCTGACCGGTCAGTGCAACCATGGCGCCCAGAGCGACGATGTTAGCTACGATCTCACGACCCACATCGTTCTTGGCAGTATTGATTATCGGAAATGCCACTGTTTTGAAATTCCCAGGAGGAACATTCTTGACGAGATCGGAATCTATCAGTAACACGCCCCCTTCTTTGAGATCATGGGAATACTTGTTTGCTGCTTCCTGAGTCATGGCCAGCAGTGCATCGCACTGAGTGACTTTCGGATAATCGATGGGACCATCGGAAATGATGACTTCCGACTTGGATGCACCACCGCGGGCCTCTGGTCCATAACTCTGTGACTGGACGGCCTGTTTCCCCTCGTATATAGAAGCGGCCTTCGCCATGATGATGCCAGCGGTGATGAGTCCCTGACCGCCCGCACCGGAAAACCTGAGTTCATATCTGGACATCTTTCTATCTCCTTATTCCTGTGATAATTACTTTGCCTGGGCGCGCTGAATAACCTTGGCGTATTCCTCGATGTACTCCGGTTTTTCTTCCTTGTAGAGAACACCGGTAAGAATCTTACCCTGCAACTGCTCGGCTGTCATTTTCTCGGCAGCTTTGACAGGTACGGCGACTTCCTTAAGACGGTTCATCATCTCGATGACCGACTTGTATTTATTGCGACGACCGTAGGTGGTAGGGCAATCATCAAGAATTTCAACCACGGAGAAGCCTTTGTGCTGAATAGCTTCAGTAATCAACTTGTCAATCTGGTTGGCATGGAAAGCGGTACCGCGAGCAACAAAGGTAGCACCTGCTCCGATTGCCAGTTTAGCGATATCGAAGTTGGGATCGGGGTTGCCGTAAGGGGTGGTTGAAGCCTTGTGTCCGGTCGGCGTGGCTGGAGAAAACTGTCCACCGGTCATACCATAAATGTAGTTGTTCATGATGATGTAGGTCATATCGATGTTGCGACGGCAGGCATGGATGAAGTGGTTACCGCCGATGGCGGTTCCGTCGCCGTCTCCGCCGACCAGGATGACATTCATTTCCGGCTTGGCCATTTTTACGCCGGTAGCGAAGGCAGCCGCACGGCCATGGGCAGTATGCAGCGTACAGCAGTCGATATAACCGGGCAGACGCGAAGCGCAGCCAATGCCGGACACGATTGCGGTGTTTTCCTTCTGCAGTTTAAGCGTGTCCATCGCCCGGATCAGCCCCTTCATGACAATGCCATGGCCGCAGCCTGGACACCAGATGTGAGGCAACTTGCCGGGACGTATGTATTTATCGTAATCAAAAGCCATGTTATTTAACCTCCTTCATCTTCTCGAGGATCTGGTCGGGATTGATCGGCTCACCGTCAACACGGAAGATTCCGAGAATCGGGGCCTTACCCTGAGCACAACGCTCAACTTCGATGGCGCACATACCCAGGTTCATTTCAGGCACAACAAAACCTTTAACCTTGCCGGCCAGAGCTTTAATCTGCTTGTCAGGGAACGGCCAGAAAGTTTTAATACGGAACATGCCGGCCTTGATACCCTGCTCACGGGCAACATTTACGGCATAACGGGCCGAACGTGAGGTTGAACCATAGGCTATCACCACCACTTCGGCATCAGCCAGCATGTATTCTTCGAAAGTAACGATATCGTCAACATTGGCGTCGACTTTGCGGACCTGACGTTCTTCCTCAGCCTGAACGATTTCAGCCTTGGTCGTGGGGAAACCGTCCTGCATTTTATTGAGACCGGTAACGTGAAACTTGTAGCCGGATCCAAAAGCAGCCAGCGGCGGAACATCGCCGAAGCTGGTGTCGTAGGGTTTGTACTGTTCTGGTGGTACGGTCGGAACTTTGCGCGGAACAACTTCAATCTCACCCGGCTCAGGGAATACGATGCGCTCACGCATGTGGGCAACGATCTCGTCAGGCATAACGAAAACAGGGGTACGGTATTTTTCCGACAGATTAAAGGCGCGAATGACCTCTTCATAGGTCTCCTGAACGGAGGCCGGGGTCAGACAGATGGCCGGGTGGTCACCATGGGTGCCCCATTTGGCACACATCACATCTGACTGGGAAGGACCGGTAGGCATACCGGTGGAAGGACCACCACGCATGACGTTATAGACGACGCAGGGGATCTCGGCGATGCAGCCGTAACCGATCAACTCCTGCTTAAGTGAAAGACCAGGACCGGATGTAGAGGTGAGAACCTTGGCACCGGCCAGAGATGCACCCAGAATGGCCGCCATGGCGCCGATCTCATCTTCCATCTGAATGAATTTTCCACCGATCTTAGGAAGTTCGACAGACATTACCTCGGCTACCTCTGTCGAAGGTGTGATCGGGTAGCCACCAAAAAAGGTGCAGCCGGCGTATAGGGCACCTTGTGCCGCAGCCTCGTTACCCTGAAGAAACGCTACTTTTTTTGACACTGTTCATTTCCTCCCGTTGATTTATTCGGTTATTACTTTGATTGCGAAGTCGGGACAACGCAGTTCGCACTGCATGCACTTGATGCAGGCTTCCAGGTTCTTGACCGCGGCAACAAAACCCTTCATTTCAAGAACCTTTGTGGGGCAGAACTCCACGCAGATATGGCACCCCTTGCAGTACTTTTCAATAATTTCGATTTTCGGCAGTGTTTTCTCCATCTGGAAAGACTCCTTTATTCCGTAATAAAAGGTGTGAAATACAGTCCCATAATGTGGCAAAAGAAGGACGGAATTAACCATCCTTCTTTTGCTGTCTCACGGAGGACTGTTTGGGTAACCGTGCTTGTTACTTCATGCTGCCGACCAGTTCCTTAACAGCAGCAACTGACTTGTCCATCATGGCTTGTTCTTCTGCGTTGAGTTTAAACTGGATGATATTCTCGACACCCTTCTCGCCAAGGACAGCCGGAACGCCCACGTAGAAACCGTTTACGCCGAACTCGCCCTGCAGGTAGCAACAGGTGGGGAGGACGCGCTTCTGGTCCTTGAGGATCGACTCTGCCATGGCAATGGCCGATGAAGCGGGAGAGTAGAAAGCCGAACCAGTTTTCAGCAGGGCAACAACTTCGCCGCCGGCACCGCGGGTGCGCTTGACCATGGCTTCCATCACTTCCTTGGCTTTGGCTGCATCTTTGTACTTCTGTTCCAGCAGTTCCATAACCGGAATACCGTTGACACTGGCATAACGAACCAGCGGAACCATGTCATCACCGTGGCCACCAAGGGTCATGGCGGTAACATCCTTCACAGAAACGCCCAGTTCCCATGCAATAAAGGAAGCGAAACGGGCCGAGTCAAGTACGCCGGCCTGACCGATGACGCGATGGTAAGGGAAGCCAGTGATCTTCTGGCAGAGGGTCACCATTGCGTCAAGCGGATTGGAGATGACAATGATGATGGAATCAGGCGCATAGGTTTTGATACCTTCAGCAACGGAAGTCATGATCTTGGAGTTTACTTCGATCAAGTCATCGCGACTCATGCCCGGCTTACGCGGTAGACCGGCGGTAACGATCACGACATCGGAGCCTTTGATATCTTCGTAACTGTTGGTGCCTTTCAGACAGACATCATACCGGTCAACCGGACCTACTTCGGCAATGTCCAGCATCTTGCCCTGGGGCAATCCCTCTACGATGTCAAAAAGAACAACATCACCAAGTTCACGCAGTGCGCAAAGCTGGGCAAGTACGCCACCGATCTGTCCGCCGCCGATAAGTGCAATCTTTTTACGAGCCATACTGTTTCCTCCTCATTGGTTTGGTGTTGATAACAAACTTTATGAAATCGTTAACTAGTATCACATATTTTCGATTAATGCATCAGCAAATCCGGAACAGGACAACAACGTGGCTCCATCCATCATGCGTTCAAAGTCATACGTAACACGCTTCTGGCCGATAGTCCTGTCAATTGCCCTGGTTATCATACTTGCGGCTTCCTGCCACCCCATATACTCCAGCATCATGACGCCCGAAAGAATAACAGAGCCGGGATTAACCTTGTCCAGATTGGCATATTTCGGAGCGGTACCGTGAGTTGCCTCGAATATCGCGTGACCGGTCACATAATTTATGTTTGCACCGGGGGCGATTCCGATACCGCCAACCTGAGCAGCCAGTGCATCGGAGAGCAAATCACCTTCCAGGTTCATGGTCGCAACAACATCAAATTCCTTGGCGCGTGTCAAGATCTGCTGAAGGGTGATATCGGCAATGGTATCCTTTACCATCAACAGTTTTTTCCATTTGCCGCCACCATGGGTTGAGACTAGTTTAAGCGCTGCTTCAACTTCATTGCAGATATCGTTTTTCTGCCTGGGTGTCATCATATCGTAGCCGGGATCAATCATCCTGGCATTGTCTTCCACCGACAAACCCGCATTCCGGTCGTTATTGTCGAGTATCCAAGATTCCCGCTCAGTAACAATCTGCCCACGGAACTCAGTGACCGCCATATGATAGCCCCAGTCCTTGAATGCGCCCTCGGTGAACTTCATGATGTTGCCCTTGTGAACAATGGTCACTGATTTGCGCTTATGCTTGATGGCATATTCTATGGCAGCACGAATCAGGCGCTCGGAACCCTGTTTGGAGATTGGCTTGATACCTATGGAGGATGTATCAGGGAAACGAATCTTATCGACACCCATCTCATGGACAAGAAAATTTATAATCTTGTCACACTCGGTAGTTCCCTGCATCCACTCGATGCCGGCATAGATATCTTCGCAATTTTCACGAAAGATGACCATGTCAACATCTTCCGGTTTTTTGACCGGTGAGGGGACACCTTGAAACCAGCGCACCGGCCGGAGACAAACATATAAATCGAGCAATTGTCGAAGAGCAACGTTCAAGGAGCGGATGCCGCCACCAATCGGAGTAGTCAAAGGTCCTTTAATGCCGACCAGGAACTCTTTGAAGGCCATCACTGTTTCATCAGGCAACCAAGCTTTATCTCCAATTTTATCCCGGAACAGATTAAACGGTTTCTCGCCTGCGTAGACTTCCATCCAGGATATTTTTCTAGCACCACCGTAACATTTTGCTACAGCCGAATCAAAAACACGAGAGGAGGCTTTCCAGATATCGATGCCAGTACCATCACCTTCAATGAACGGAATGACCGGATTATCCGGCACAATCAGTTTTCCGTCATCCCCCATGGTAATTTTTTCACCATCGGGAACCGTAAAGTACGTATACGACATCCACCCTCCTTTCGCAAGAATTGACATTTCTGTAAGCTGACCAGAGTAAATGCTGCTTCCTCAAAATGTCCACAGACACTCAGANNCAATAACATCAATAAAAATATAACCTAGTAGAACACACAGGCTGCTGTAACGAATACAGCAGCCTGTGATTACCATGTGCTTCTATGCGATAGCATCGATTATTGCGTTAAGAGTCGCGCTTGGGCGCATTGCTTTTTCCGTCTTTACCGGATCCGGGTTATAATAGCCACCCAAATCAACCGGTTTGCCCTGGGCGCCAATCAGTTCCTCATTAATCTTTGTCTCATTTTCCTTGAGTTGCTGCGCTACCTTGGCAAAACGCGCCTGCAGTTCTTTATCTTTAGTCTGCTCTGCCAAGGCCTCAGCCCAGTACATTGCAAGGTAGAAATGGCTACCCCTGTTATCGATCTGACCAACCTTGCGGGCCGGATTCTTGTTGTTATCCAGAAACTTGGTATTGGCCTGGTCAAGCGTATCAGCCAGAAGTTGAGCCTTTTCATTTTTGAATGTAGCAGCCAGATGTTCCAGAGATACTGCAAGTGCCAGGAACTCACCCAGAGAATCCCATCTCAAGTACCCTTCCTGGACAAACTGCTGGACATGCTTGGGTGCCGAACCGCCTGCACCTGTCTCGAACAGTCCGCCACCAGCCAGAAGCGGTACGATCGACAGCATTTTTGCGCTGGTACCCAGCTCGAGAATCGGGAACAGGTCGGTCAGATAGTCCCTCAAAGCGTTGCCAGTGACGGAAATTGTATCTTGACCGGCTTTTGCCCTGGGGAGCGTAAACTTCATCGCTTCCACGGGAGACATGATATGGATTTCAAGACCATTGGTATCGTGATCTTTCAGGTACTTGTTCACCTTTTCAATCATCTGGGCATCATGCGCCCTGTTTTTGTCAAGCCAGAAAACAGCCGGCGCTCCGGTAGCCCGTGCTCTTCTTACCGCCAGTTTGACCCAATCCTGAATCGGTAGGTCTTTTGTCTGGCATCCGCGCCAGATATCTCCTTCTTCTACAGTGTGCTGGAATAGTACCTCTCCCGAATCATCGACAACCCTAACGGTTCCATTTGCAGGAACCTTGAAAGTCTTATCGTGAGATCCGTACTCCTCGGCCTTTTGTGCCATAAGGCCCACGTTGGAGACACATCCCATGGTCGTAGGATCAAACTGACCGTTTTTCTTGCAGAAATCAATGCACTCCTGATACCACTCTGAATAAGAAGTGTCGGGGATAACGCACTTGACGTCATGGAGTTTTCCGTCAGGCCCCCACATCCCACCTGAATCACGAATAACTACAGGCATGGAGGCATCGATGATGATGTCGTTGCTGGCGTGCAGATTGGTGATGCCTTTATCGGAATCAACCATTGCCAACGCGGGTCTTTTCTTATAAACCTCCTGAATATCCGCTTCTATTTCTGCCTTCTTGGCTTCCGGCAGTTTCTGGATCTTCAAATAGAGATCACCCATTCCAAGATCCGGATTTACTCCCAGTTCTTTGAATGTAGCAGCATGTTTTTCAAATACATCTTTATAGAATACTGACACGAAATGACCGAACATGATCGGATCGGAGATTTTCATCATTGTGGCTTTGAGATGCACGGAGAATAAAACATCCTTCTTTTTTGCGTCTTCAATCTGCTCCTCGATGAACTTACGCAAGGCGCGAGCATTCATAAACGCTCCATCAAGGACTTCACCTGCCTGAAGAGGCAATTTATCCTTAAGGACCGTAACTTTTCCGGCTTGATCGACAAACTCAATTTTTACATTGCCGGCTTTTTTCATGGTAATGGATTTTTCGCTGTGATAAAAATCCCCCGCATTCATATGCGATACATGCGTCTTTGAGTCCGAAGACCACGCACCCATTTTGTGTGGATGCTTCTTTGCATATTCCTTTACCGCACGTGCCGACCTCCTGTCAGAGTTGCCTTCGCGCAAAACAGGGTTTACAGCACTTCCCAGGCACTTGGCATATCTTGCATGCAGTTCTTTCTCGGCGTCGGTTTTAGGCTCTTCGGGATAATCCGGCAGCTTATACCCCTGCTCCTGCAGTTCCTTGATGGCAGCTTTCAGCTGAGGGATTGATGCACTGACATTGGGCAACTTGATGATATTGGCTTCCGGTTTCTGAGTGAGCTCGCCCAGTTCAGCCAGATAATCCGGCATCCTCTGACTTTCCGTCAGATAGTCGGGAAAATTGGCGATAATTCTCCCTGCAACAGATATATCCCTTGTCTCAACGACAACGCCTGCCGCCTTTGTGAATGCGTTGACTATGGGGAGTAAAGAGTAAGTTGCCAGTGCAGGCGCTTCATCAATTTTCGACCAAATGATCTTTGCGGTTTGTGTTGTCATGTTCTCTCCTTAGTTTTATTACCTAGTATTGCCAGAGGCTTAATGAAAGGACACCGATAGATACAACAATTTCCCAACTTTGATCGACCAGCAATCCACACAAAATTTGCAACCTTTTTTACTATAACTAACTGTCAGCCATGATTTTTTTGACATAGATAGAAATTTTGTATACAGTATACAAAACACAAGTACCTGTCAAGAAAAAAACTTTTTCTAATCCTCTCCCGTCCCGGAAAACCCCTGCAATTAAACCGGTAGTTAAACGAGTCTATTCAGCAGCCAATGATTGCTGGAGAGCCAGATCCTTGCCTTCAACCTCTTGCGCCATCTGCTCCCTGTGAACCTTCAACAGTGCAGTAAGCGAGCTGTCGTTCAACGCCAGAATCTGAATGGCGAATAAGCCAGCATTTTTTGCTCCGGCCTTGCCGATGGCCATCGTAGCCACTGGGATACCGCCCGGCATCTGTACCATCGAATAGAGCGCATCCACTCCGTTGAGGGCGCCGCCCGGCATTGGCACAGCTATTACCGGCAGGATCGTTTCTGCTGCTACAACGCCGGCTAGATGGGCTGCCACGCCGGCAGCCGCGATAATAACCTGGATACCACGCTCGGGAGCACTGGACACCAGAAATGATGTTTTTCGCGGGGAACGGTGAGCCGACGAGACCCTCATTTCAAAAGAGATGCCAAACTCCTTTAGAACCTTGACGGTCTCCTGCATGACCGGAATATCCGAATCACTGCCCATGATAATCAGTACCTTTGGTCTCTCCATGAATATCCTCCTTATGAAAATTACGTTAGTTAGCTTCCCTGCTTAAGCAGTTTTACAATAAA
>DBMM01000056.1:0-13396 GCA_002298925.1 Geobacter sp. UBA698
GCGAGGCTGCTCGTGATCTCGTAGCCACGGATCTCCCAGCCGTACTTCTCCTGGAAGAATTCCAGGATACCGCTCTGAGCCCGGCAGAATTCGCACTGCGGGGCATAGAAGTAGAGCAGCGCATAATCGTTCTTTGCCGCGCGTATCCGTGTCTCGATTTCAGAGGCGCGTACCCTGGTGGATGCCGCCATCCCCGGCGTTGCCAGGGAATATTCAGGTACAGTAAGCCTCGGGTTTTTCTGCTGCACGTAAGCTGCGACATTCGCATAGGCGAGTGACCTCTTGCTGGCGATCTCCTGCATCTCCAGGTATTCGGCAACGCTCTCCTCTGAAAGCTGCATGACCGCCTTCTTCTGGAAATCCATCAGCAGTTCCTGGAAGTCGTCCGGGTGCATCTTCCAGAGCTGCTCCCTGGTAAAATCCTTCATGGACGGCAGACGATGGGGCTTTTTGTTCGTTTTCGGCTCTTCCTTCTTCTGATCATCCTTCGGCGGGTCCCGGTACCACCACCAGCCCTGCTTCACGTCCCGGTAGTAGCCGGGTGCCTGGGCCTCGGCCCTGGCATACCCAGGTGGGAAACATGCAAGGAGAGTGATCGAAGCAATCAGTAATTTCAGTTCATGGCGCATGGCGAGACTCCTCCGAAGCTCAAAGCAGGGGCTGTGCAATCGCCTCCACCTTCTTCCGATCCAGGAAGCCCCAGTAGCGGGAGTCGAAGCTGTCCCTGTGCTGGCCGCTGACGAACAGCATCTCCTCGGGCACCCTGCCGTTGAACACGAACATGGAAAGGTTTGCTCCCTTCAGAGTGATGACCTTGGCCATTCCCAGGTAGTTCCCGTCACAGAAAAAGAACCGGTTTGGAACATCGACGTTCAGCATATCTCCGGGAGCGCAGGTCACTTCCTTGATCAGCCTCTGCGGCTTCCCCTTCTCGAACAGGGGAGAGGTGAACCGGAAGATCACGTAGTCACCCTTCCGGGGAGCCCGGCCGGACCTGTCCAGTACGAAGACCCGGTGGGAAAGCGAGGGGGAAATTGAGAACACCAGCCTGGAACAGAACCAGTAGCCGGCGAGAGAGAGGGCCGTCAGAAACAGCCACAGCCGCCAGTCCCTGAAGACTGAATACCCGGCCAGAGATCTTTGCAACTCCTGAAATGCATCAACCACCTTACGGTGTAATCTCTTCCACATTTTTCCTCACCAGCACGTCCCCCAGGATGATGATCCTGTTCCTGGGAACCTTGTCCTTTACTCGCTCCAGCCGGTCGAAGCTCTCCTTGAGCTGGGCGTCATTGATCTTGCCGGCCAGGTAGAGGTCCCGCTGTTCGGCGATATACCCCTTCACATCCAGGGCGACGATCTTCTGGGCGAAATAATTGTCGTATGCCGCCAGCAGTCCGATCGTAAGCAATGCGCTTATCAGCACGGATGTGGCGCACATCCGCCAGTCGCGTGTCCGCTCTTCGTTCACGTTGCCTCCTCTCCTTGACTCTCAGACTCCCTACTCAGATTTCCCCCCTCCATAGAACCCCGCATTCAGTACCCGGATCAGGGGCTCCAGAGCTTGGCTCCCAGTCTCCGACCTGAACCGATCCAGGGCGTAGCTGAGAGCCACATCGCCGTGGATAGTGTAGGAGGCCCCCACCGAAATGTTCTTCTCCATTCCCTCGCTTAAGCCGGAGTCCAGCAGGCTCACGTTCCGGGCATAGACAATGGCGGGAACTCTCCCGATCCCGTAACGGCTGAACAGGAGGGGATCGACGTTCACTCCGGCGGCGAATCGCTCGCAGCGGGATTTTTCCGGATCACAATCCGGATTTTTGAGGAGAATGCCGCTCACGAAGCGCATGGTCGGCTTGATGTACCTGACCCCGCCGACCAGTCCCCGCATGACCAGCTTCACGTTGGGGTCCCTGAGTCTGGCCACGTCCCGGACGTAGCTCCTGAGAGTCTCTTTGGGCATGGAGGATGAGATGAAGATGTAGATCCTCTCGCTCTTTGGCAGTTCTCCAGCCATTAACGCTGCGGCTTCCGGAGATCCCTGGTAGTATTCCTGGATCTTACCGCCGAAGATTTCCCGTTTAAGACGCTCTTGCTCCGTCGCAATTCTGTTCTGGAACTCCGCCGACCTGAAGAAGCCGTTGCTCTCCTTCGCCCGGTCTGTCCCTGAACTCTCAAAGATGTTCTTAGGGATGGTCAGCTTTTGGGAGAGCATTTCACCGCAGTCGTTTACGTCGCCGATGCTGTCGATATCGAACCGGTTGAGAGTCTGTTTCTTCCAGAAGACGCCGTTGACGAAGATTTCCAGTTCGCCAGTCCCTTCTTCCGCAGTAACGGCCAGCTTGCCGGGCGTCCTAGGGCAATCCCCCTTCGATACTAGGTAGACACGGGCTCTCTCGCTTTTCTCCACCTTTGAACAAAGGTCGGGGGTATCAATGTAGAAGGTGGCGCCGTGAACAGAGAAACTGGACAGAAGGAGCGCTGAACCGGCAATCAACAAGGACATGGCGCACTTCTTCACCTTTCAGCTCCTTTGCAGCGCTCACTGGCGAGGGCGGTCAGGATTTCGCGGGTGACTTGCGGTGTGGCGATGAAATAGTCACTGCACCAGCAGAGCGAGCGGGCCTTGAGCCCTTCGTCCAGCCCGAGAAAGAGATTCAAGTCCGCACCCGATAATGGCTGCCGTAACGCCAAGCCCCTGTCGAGCAGTAATTGGCAGAGGATATCGTGGTCCTCCACATCCGCATCAGGGTCACAGCCGCACAGTTCCGTGAAGCTCTTCAGACCATCGGCCCAGACTCTTTGCGTCTCCTCGTCCCAGAAAGGGAAATACTCCTCGGTTATCAACACCTCGTAATCGCTTCTCGACTCGCATTCCGTAACCATGTGTGCCTCCTCAGTTGCCCGACATGCAGCAGTCCCTCTTCCTGGTGATGATCCAGAGAAAGTTCCCCTCCGAACCGCTTGCCCCGGAAAAGGGAGGATTTTTCAGATACTCCCAGATCATTCCGGATCTCCCCAGCGGATGGCACATGAAGTCGCCTGTTGGCCGGGCGATCTGGATGCGGTAGTTGTGCTTGACCCAAATGGGAGTCGGCACGCAGAAGCAGTACCAGACACCCGGATCACAGATGACCCCCTCGCGGCCAAGCTTGTAGATCAGCCTTCCCGCAACCGCAGCGTTTCCCTGCACGTAGTCGTTGTCATTGATATGCCCGGTCAAGGGATAGGCCGAACCCCAGCTCCCCATGCACCAGAAGAGCGGCGAGAGGGGAAGATACTGGGAAGCAACCGCGTCGGCCATGCAGGCCAGTTGCGCCACCGGGTTGGCGAAGAGCAAGGCCTCCGGCTGAAAGATCGCCGTCATCTCGTCGTCCTGCCAGTAGGGATCGACCTCGGTGATGTACCCGACATCCACGCCGGCCACCTCCAGGCACTCATAATCGATCAAAGCCTCCATCACCGACCAGAAAGGCATGATCCACCAGTGGGCCTGGGCGAACACCGAGGCGTCCTGGGCCTCACCCCCTTTTCCCTGGACATGGGAGTGGGTGCCGCGCAGAAACCCCTTGGTGCCGCTTCCTCCAACCGAACTGCCGATGGCCGGGAAACAATAGGGGTCCTTCACCGTCTCGATCATCCTGGCCGGTTCCCAAAGGGAAGCGGTTATCCCGTACCTTACATAGGGAGCGACCGGTATGGGACAGACACAGATGGAAGCATCAGCGCTGGACGGCGCCTCGCCGTTCTTGCTGTCCCCCTCGATGATCGTCATTCCGCCGATCTTGATCGGGAAGATGCACTCCCAGCAGACATCGTCAACCGGATTCAGGGAAGAGCCCTTGCAGACGGCAAAGGCATGCGCCGGTGACAAAACAACCATCATGAAGGCCATAAGGTAAGAGAATCTAACGCACCGCATATTCCCGGACCTCCATGAACCGGCCTGTCCGCACCGCCACCGAAGGCACGGCCTGGAGTTTCAGGCGGGTAACCATGAGCCTGTCGGCATAGAAAACCGGTCTCTTGAGACGCTCGCCGATTTTGGACCAGCTTCCGCCACTGAGGAGCAACATGGCATTCATATCTTTGCGCCAGGGTGATCTCTGAAACCACTCAACCTGCCTCCGGTCACTCCCGTCGATTATCACCAGCGCCCGGTTAAAGCTGATGTAGTCGAGCGGGTTGAAGGTGTAGCCTTTTTGATAGAGGATTCCCCCTTTGCCGTCGGGAATGTCCCGATCCAGTGTGTATGACATGTCAACCAGGAATGTCCGGTCATGTCTGGCGACAGGGAGCTTTCGAAGATCCTTGGGCCGGTATCCCCTGATCTTTCCGGTCATCCTGTCGCGGCTGAACATTTTGCTCCAGTCAACCCGTGCCGCCTTCGCTTTCAGCTCCTTAAGCGCGTCCGGCTCGGCTATCGGATAGACGGCGCCGTACGTTCCCAGCTCTTTGGCCCCAGCTTGAACCGCCATCAATGCGGCCAGGCTAATGGCCAGTATTGTTGTAGTAGTTCTGAACATTGGTTTTCATATCCTGTTGAATGGCGGCATCGGTCTTGGTTGTGATGTCCGAGAAATATTCCGAGAGATCCATCTTGCTGAAATCAAGCGACTGGAACTCTTCCGGTGTAAAACCCCGGCAATTCGGTGAATCGGCCGAGCCCCAAGAGTGGATGGCAGTCGAAAGTTGCGGTCTTCCCTGTTCCTGAATGATTCGGCCCAGTTTCGACTGGAATACGCAGTGAACCTGGGCGTTCTGGACACAGCCGACCAGAGGCCACTCATCGACGCAATGGGTACCCACGAAATGGCTCCGCTTGGCAAACATGGCCTCGGACGTCTGGCGGTCGCCGGAACCGCAGGCCGCCTCGATAAACAAAAACGATCCCGGATCGGTCGTGCAGCACTGGAAGAAACTGGTATCGACTCCCGGTTCCTTGCAGCTCCCTCCCGCTCCATTGAAGATGTGAATCTGGCCAAGGCACTGACCGCTGTTCGGATCGACCGCGCCATTGGAGCAGGTCATGTCCTGGTTCGCCCCTTCAAGCACGTTCATGATCGTGGCCGCCTCGGCGAATTCATCGATCTTCCGGCAATCGATCACCACCTGTTCTCCGGAAGCGGTATCGACCGGACAGACTGCGTTCGCGTCGCATCTCTTGTAGTAAAAATCCCAACTGGAAGGATCGGAGAGATACTGGGTGGCATTGCCGGACAGGACCGCATCGGTCTTGCGTGAAGGCTTTTTCGTTTTGCAGGCCAGGATAGGCGCCGAGTAATCAACCCGGCTCCCGAGATTGACGGTATTGCTATCAGTCATCCAATTGCCGCTGCCGTCCTTTCTCAGATCCTGATACGCCATGGACGTAGTGCTGTCGGCCGTGGTGTTCACCACACTGTCCGTTCTTTTCCTGGCATCCGAGAAGTCCCAGGTTGTGTTGCTCTTGCACGTGTAGCCCCGCTGTTTGCTCCACCAGTTGCGGCACTCCGTGAAAGTGTTGACCGCCCCGGTGAAAGTCCGGCAGGAAGGAAGCGGAGAAATGCCGGTGGACATGTAGTTGTTCCAGGTCATAACGCCATCGACGGTTTCGCTCTGGAGAAAGCAGTTCTGGTCCTGCTCCAGGGCAGAGCAGCCGTCGCTTATGTTTTCGGCATAGGTATCCTGGGTCCATTCGAAGTCATAACTCCAGGTGAAAGTCGGATACTGGGTGCCTCCATCCGAACAGGAGGCTCCGGAATTGATAGCGCTGTCGAATCCATTCAGTAGGCCGTTGACCGAAGCCGACCCGCTGTGGCAACCAGACCCATGAATGTTCTGCATACTGAAGACGGCGGTAGTGAGTTGGTAGTTCGTTCCGTTCCCGGGTGAAAAGGATACATCGGCTACATGGTGCCAATGGTCCGAGCCTATGGGAGCCTCCCAGGGATAAGCGCCTCCGCAGTTCCAGTGAGCGCTGCCACTTGGCGAGGTATCGAGATATTCGAGCTGGTAATTCAGGTTATCGATTTTGTGAATCCGCATGTTGATGTAATGGTCGGTACAGAGTCTTCCGGCAACGGGAGCCTGGGTGAGTTTCTTGACGCTGGTGGCAACCGAGCCCAGCCGGTTGATGGCACAAGAAGCGGACTGTGACGAATTGGCACTGTTCGCGTACGACGTGTTCAGCAGGGAGTAATAGCTGCCAGGATCGGAGGACTGCGTCTGGGCCTCTGTCTCCCCGTCTCCGGACAGCAGAGAACCATTGCTGTAGTAATTCGTGGGGAGACTCTGGGAAGAAGCGACCGAAGAGCAGCCGCCGGTGTTCTGGCCGTGATAGCTGATGGAAGTTCCGGAAATGCTGGTCTCGGTGACCGTGTACTTGGGGGAGATACCCTGGATAGCACCGGCCACTCCGCCGCCAACCGTACCCAGGATCTGCGTGGTCTGCGTCATAAACAAATTTGTGCCGCAACTATCGTTGATGCAGTAACAGCCCCCGAGATCGCTGATGGATACGTTGGCTAGACTCGCCTGGCCGGCACTGTTCGCCACCCACGTGTATCCCTTGCAGTTGTTCCAGGTTCCGGGCTTACAGGAAATAACACCATTGGCGCACACCCCGGAAACCGGGAAGGGAACGGTGTAACTGTATTCCACGTTTTCGTCGAAATTCAGGTCTTCGCCTACGATCACGTTCACATCGCCTCCCGTCATGGGGGTAAGCAGGACGGTCAAAAACTCCTTTGAAGAGGGACATTGAATCTGGCCGGTGAAGGATTTCGTACCGTCAATACTCTTCATCTGGGTTGCGTTCGACGTAAGCGGCGTATAGGCGCTGTCCCTGATCCCGGAGGCTGAACCGTACACCCCAAGCGCCTGGTTCGCGGCGCTAGTTCCGGCCGTCTCCGCCGGACCGGCATCCGTTCTAAGCGGCAGCAGGGTACTAACTGCCAGCATCAGAGCGATACTTCCCGACCATTTCGCGGATTGCCGCGTCATAGCTCATCCCTCCGTCAACCAGATTTTCGATCTCGGCCACTTCGTCTCCCGAGGAGGTGTAGAGGTAGTAGGAATAGGGATCTACCGCGAGCCTGGCCACGCCTCTGCCAAAGGGAGCGTCGATGAACAGCTCGGAATATTTGGGTCGCATCGACTTGAGAGAGGTCAAAAGCTTCATGGTGAAATCGTCGTAATCGATCAGTCCCTCCTGGCGCCCCTTGGGATAGTCCGACGCCTCCAGGAAGATCTTGAAGGCCGAGCTGGCCCGGATCACGTCGCCGACGCTGCCAAACAGCTTCAGATCAAGGATCGACTGGGTAACGATGGCGATTGACGCATTGTGCTTTCTGGACATGCGGTAGGCGGCCTCGATGGATTCCTTGAGCTGCACCCCCTCGCGCATGAACTGCCAGACCTCGTCGAACACGTTCAGTTTCCTCACATTCCTGGGTGAAAGGTACATGTCGTGGGTGATGGCGTTGATCACCTGTAGGGTGACCACCTTGAACAGTTCCGGCTTGGGTCGCAGGTGCATCAGTTCCAGCACTACGAAGTCGTCACGGAAGATGTCGAAGTCGCTTCTGCCGTTGAACCAGCGGCCGTAACTATGGCCACTGGTGAACTCGGTCAGGTTGAAGGCCAGCATCTTGGCCAAAAGGGAAAGTTCGCTCACGTCGGCGAATTCCCGGCCGTGGGTCTCAAAATCGGTCAGAAAGTCGTGAACCCGATCGATGCAGGCCTCCGGGCCATAAGTCCGCCAGGCCCAGGAAACACCCAGCCTAACCAGGGTGGAGGCGCTCTCGGCCCTGTCAGTCGGGATCACGTCAGTGGCAGAAAAACACATCTGCATGACCACCGCGGTAATCAGGCAGAGGGTGTTCTCCAGGTACTCGTTCCGCTCCGTTTCTCCCAGACGCGCTTCGTCTATACTGCTGAACGGATTGAGACAAATGCGGGAGCGCTCGTCGAAGTCCAGGAACCTGGCTCCATGCATTCGGGTCATCTTCTGGTAGGACTTGCCCACATCTACGATCCGTATCTTGGCTCCGGTGGAATAATAATTGGAAACCAAGTAGTTGACGAAAAAGGACTTTCCCGCCCCGGGCGAGGCGGCGATGAACATGTTGTAGTTGATGGCCTCTTTGGCGAAGATATCCAGGGTGATGATCTGCCCCTTCCTTCCTGTGGCGAGCAGCACCGGCTCCCCGCCGCCGGTGAAATCGGATTGTACCGGCAGCAGCAGGGTGACCGCATCGGAAGGTGCCGGCGCGTCCCGGTTGATGATGTCGATGTTCTTGCCGATGTCATAGAGACCGAACGGCAGGGCCGCGATGAAGAGGCTGTCCAGGATCCAGCGGTCGTACTGCATGATGTAGCCGTGGGATTCCCAGACACGGATGGCCCGGATGAGGGACTCGTGGGCCAGGTGGTCGCTCTTGGCCCAGACCCAGAGAATCGGCATGACCCTGACAAAGGGTATCCCCCGCTCGATCTTGTCGGTCGCCTCCAGGTTCTCCTCCTTTTTCCTGGAAAGCGACGGGGCAAAGGAACCGAAGGCCTGCTGGGAGAGGACCAGGTTGCACTTGGCGTGCAGTTTGGCCTTCAGGTCGGCAAAGACGATGTTGAGGGCAAAGAGGAATGGGGTGATCACCTGACTGGAATTGGANNTCTCGTTGGTCTGAAGATAGTTCGCCTCTAGGGGAAACTTCTTGACCGTGGCGCAGCGGAAGACCTTCTCCCCCACCAGCAGCCTGCGGTTGTCCTTGGCGATCTCCGTATCGGAGAAGATGATCTGGCGATTAATGGGTATTTCCGGATCGTACTCGTCGTTGTTCAGGGAGACCCGGTCATTGAAGAGTCTGCGCATACCATCGATCAGGGAGGTGGGTTCCAGGGATCGCGGCTGCAGGTGAGCCCCTTTCAGTATTTCCGAAACCGCGCCGCGAATGTCGCTCCCTCCGCTCGAGAGTTCGTCGCTCTTGGGGAATTTGAGGCAGACCAGCAACCTGAACTGGCGCACCGGTATCCCGGCCATGGCGGCCAGACCGTCCCTGCCCGATGACATGAAGTCAACGAAGCGCGTTGTTGACTCGGCGCCGATGTCGCTCTCCCGCTTCCGCAACGAGCAATACCGTTCCAGGACCGGATCGATGTGGCTGTCGGCCCAGAGGATGAACTGCATGATCGATCCGAGCGGGAGATTGAGACGAAAAAGCCCCTCCAGTACCTGGGCCGTGACATCCCCGGCAAAGGCCAGCGGCCGGCATTCCCAGAGAAATCCCCGGGTATCGTCCGTGTTGGTGTACATACCGGTTTCTGAGTCGTAATACATCCAGGGCAGAAACCCGGAAAAGGAGCTGCGCTCGACCTTCTTGATGAGTTCGCGTCTGGTGGGGGAAGAGTGTTTGTCGCCGAAGATACGCTTCAGCATTTAGTCATCCCCCTTCTCCACCAGGTAACCGTCCAGAATCCATTGGGGACGGTCGAGGAAGAAATAGGCATACCTCGGCATGAACAGTTCGCCGCCATCGCCCCGGTACGGCAGGAGTAGCACTCGCATTACCTGGGGCGGAGCCACCATGGGGGTCTCCGGTTCATTGAGGAGCCCGGAGAGCCGCTTGAACAGGGCACCCCGGTACTGCGATTCTTCCCTGGACGATCCGGATTCGGCATTCGGTTCCTTTTCGCACTCGCGGCATTCGCCCTCCCCTCCCCCGGATTCAGGCTTCACCAGCGGGTTGAGGGAGTCGCTGTAGGCCTTCTGCACCGAAACGCACTTTCCCTTGCCGGTTTCGGGACAATTGAAACTGGACTGGTAGGGGTTCAGCACCGTGGAACAGCCGCAGAGGGTGAATGCAATGAACATCATGCTAGATCTCGTCTTCATACTTCCTCCCGCTCTTTCCCTGTTTCAGCTCCTTGATGGCCAGCTCGATTCCCTCGCTGACGATAACGGTGATGTTCTTGGTTGCTCCCACCTCGATGACCGGCATGGTCTGCTTGGCCAGTTCCAGGTAGAACTTCTGAAGCTCCGTTGCGGCAGTGGCTACTCCACCGCCGATCCCGGCCCGCACGACCCGGTTCGGATCCACAATCTGCGTGACACCCAGGGCGCTGACCGACTGGGTCGCGGCGCTCTGGCGGAAGGCGTCGCCGATGCCGCCGAAGAAACCGGCGACGAGTGACCTGGCGACCGCGGCCCCCATCTTGGAAACCACGGTTCCCTTGAGCCCGATCTTGCCGTCCGAATCCACCACGAAGCCCTTGATCTTCTGGTCAATCACAGCATGATCCCTGCGGTCCAGGCAGGAGAGCGACACCAGCCTGAGTTCGGCCCGCTCGGTGGCTAGGTTGCCGTGTCCCTCGGCAATGACGAAACACCCCTTCAGATTGGCCTTTACCCGGTTGGGGAGCACGGCCAGTTCCTTGATCCTGATGAAGACCGGCGCCGGATTCCCCTTGGCCCCCTCAGAGGTAGGGGCATCGAGCCCGGAAAGCAGGGTCGCCGCCATGAAGGAAGGAGGCAGATAGATCCGGTCGCCGGACTCTTTTTTTTTATTCTGATCTCCGTCTTTTCCATCCTTGGCGTCCTTTCCGGAGCGAATATCTCGTGCCGAAACGATCTCGATCTCGCCAAAGGTATCCGGCTTGGAAGTGACTGCCGGTGATGCCGGAGGATATGACTGCCCCGCGAACTGCTGCCCCTGGGCAGCGGAACCGCCTTGAGGCGGATATGTGCCAAGAGTCCGACTGGTTGCAACAGCCGGTCCAGGTGGCGCAGGGAGCGGTATACCGGGTAGTTTCTCTTCTCGTTTTCCGGTGATTTTCCGCTCAACCCTGTCTTGCGGTCCCTTTGCCGCCTGGTTTTTCTTCTCCTCCTGAATCGCTTTCATCGCCGAGGTTTCCTCGCCTTCATTCTTCCCGTTGACGATCTCGTCGATCTGCTTGGAGAGTGCGGCGATCTTTTCGTCCCGCTTGGCGATCTCCTTCTGGCCCTCCATGTACATGGATTTCTCCAGCAGCCTGGGATCGAGAGCCACGTCTTCCCGTTTTCCGCCGGCCTGCTTCGGTGGCGGCGGCGCACTGCTCCGCACCCAGTAGCCGGCTGCCGAGGCGGCCAGGATCACACAGATGACCGAGAGCAGGACAATCCGCTGCTTGGTTTTCGGCGCCAGATTATCCCAAAAGCACCTAATTCTCTCCGTGAGCGACATCAGCCCCTCCTTCCCCAACTCCCTGGATCTGCTCGACCACGATCAGCCGGGCGGTCTCCCCCGCTTTGAGGGTATGCCGGTCCAGGGCGATACCCACCGGCCGCAACGCAACCTCTTTGGACAGGAAATCCTTCTCCCTGATCTTCAGTTTCTCCCCGCTCTTTCTGGAAGAAACCGAGAATTCCTTGACTGTCAGCCCTTCCCCCTCCACCCGGAAGCTGCGCACCAGGGTCAGATCCAGATCCTTGAAGAGCGGGAGCTTTCTGTTCACGGTACGTGCGGAAAAGCCTTCCGGAATATCGCCGGTATAAACGCTTTTGATCACGGCCATGACCTTCTTTTCAAAAGGGAGGGAACCGTAGAGGGCGGCATTCTGCCGGATCTTCTCCGTTCCCGGAGAAAGTCTGATCGTCTGGGAAGGAATCCGTTTAGGTATGGCGATCAGGTTGTAGACGCTCTCCCCGCAGACAACGAAGAACTCGGTCGGGGTAGTGGAGTAAACCTCCCTGTCTTCCTTCCTGGTGATGCGGAACTTGATGAAGGCGTTTTTCTCCACGACCTTGACGCCGACCCCCTTCTCGGCGGAGAAGATGACGTCCCTGATGTCCTGGGAGCAGACGATCCGGTTGGCGTCGGAGCTTGACAAGGAGACCTGGGTACTGACCTCGGGGATAATAGTCTGCTGCTGGAATTCGGCCGGAAAGACGCCGACCGCCGGGTTTCCGGGCAGGCGGAGCGGCGCCGGGGTTGTGGCGCCTGGTTTGACTACCGGTTTAGCCGGACCATCCGCAAAGGCAGGACAGGCGGCGGTCAAAAGAATGGAAACTGCCGACAGTGTTATCGCGCGCAATTCAGTGCCTCCCATTGGTGGCGGCCTGGTTCCCGGTCTCCTGCTCGGAGAGCCTGCTGATCAGGAAGCGGCCGTCTGTTACCCGGTAGTCGATCAGGTAGACCCGTTCCTTTTCCTCCAGGAGCTGGTCGTTGGCGTACTGCCGCCGCAATCCGTGAATCTCCATCTCTTTTCTCACCCGGTCGATCCTGATCCCGTTGATGTGATAGACGCTGGAGACATGCCCCATCTCGACCGTGTCGGCGATACCGTAGAAAGCCTTTCTCACCTCGGCGTACTTTTCAGGAGCGAACATGGTCAGAAGCTCGCTGAACTGGCTCCTTGCCGTTGCCGGGGAGTAGTTGAGGGCCAGCCACATAGCGTACCTGCCGAAGACCCGGATGTATTCTTCCGAGGCGGAGTTGCCGACGATCTCCAGCTTGGTGTTGATCACCGGCGGGATGAGGATGGTGGTCTGGTGTTCCAGGGCGTAGATGGTGACGATGGTGTTGGCGATGAAGCCGATCCCGATGAAGGCGCCGGCATACTTGAGCAGCCGGTTCTCCCCCTTGACGTTGGAATGTTTCTGCATGAAGAGATTGAAGCGCATGGGAAATCCTTTACTCAAAAAACTCCTTCTCGAAGAAAAGCGGGTACCCTTGCAGCTTGGCAAATCCGATCATGAACAGCATGTGGACCAGAAGTCCCTTGGAGTACTGTTTCTTGATCCTGCCGTAGATCCACGGCACAAGGATCATCAGGATCCAGAACATCCCGCCGAAGATCATGGCCAGGGTTAAAAAGGTGAAGAACAGGCAGAGGTCGTCCGATTCAAGCCAGAGGACCTGCAAGGGAGCGCCGAGATATTGAGGAAATCTGCACGTGGTCATGATCAACAGAGGGCCGGCCTGAACCGGCCCCCAACTTCCTTCCTGTTTGTTTAGATGATTGCTCCGAGACTGGTTACCAGGGCGTCAGCCTTGAGCAGCACCGCGCCGCCGCAGATGGAGGGAATGGCGCCCATGATCTTTCCCTGGATGGCCAGGACTGCGCCGATGATCATTGCCGCCACACCGCCGACGAAACCGATCGGCCCCTGGAGCATTTTGAGCACCGCGACGTCGTACACGTCATAGGCGAAGGTGCCGGAAGCCGGAGCAACGATGGCGATTGCCGCCGAACTGAGCATGAGCACGGCCAGGGAGATGACCATGAAGAGCATCAGCCTTCCGGTGCTGAAACGATATTTTCCGAGTTGAACGATTGCCTGCATAAAGCCTGTTTCCTCCGGTTCTGGAATTGCCCGGCCTTACCGGCCGGGGCTGATGGTTGACGGTTGCCCGCGAAAACTATCTGCGGGGTTTCAGTG
>DBMM01000056.1:13412-17170 GCA_002298925.1 Geobacter sp. UBA698
TGCCGTTGACCCAGAACAGGGGAGTACCCATGACCCCCATATTGGTTGCCAACTGCCGGTGCCGGGCGACCAGTTCGCCGGCACGTTTGTCCGGTTGCGGCAGTCTGTCCTTGTCGTGCTTCCCGGACATGATTTCGTGAAAGGCTTTCTCCCGGTTCTTTGATGACAAAATCCAGGCGACCTTTCTTTCGGAATCAGGATGGAGTTGGACCAGGGGAGCAAAGAAGACATACCTGGTCACGTCCCGCCTACCTTTGAAGAACCGCTCCACCTTGCGGCAGTAGGGGCAGTCCGGATCGGTGAACTCGATCAACCGGTTCCTGCCGTTGCCGATCTTCACCCCGAGGTCAAGCGGAAGGTTCTCCAGACGAATGGCGGCCAGTTCCTCCCGTCTCGCGGCGGTCAGGTTCTTGCCTTTGGAGGTGTAGATCTCGCCGAAAAGCAGGTAGTTTCCCTCGGGCGCGAAATAGAGGATGTTGCCGCCGGTCACCACCTCGGAGAGCCCGGCAATCCCGGTTCCGGCAACGCTCTCGACCTGGGTGTGGGGATAGGCTTTCTTGAAGGCGTCCAGGGCTTTGGTGGAAGGATCGAGTTCTCCTCCGGCGTTCAAAGCGAAGATAGCAGCGAAGGAACAGAACGAAAGGAAGAACCCGGCCGGCACCATGCGGTTTGCCGTTCTACTTCTCATGCTTCACCCCTTTCTCAGACGACCTGGTCACCGAGATCTCGACCCGCCGGGAGAGTCGTCTGTCACCCGCTACGTAGCAGCACTTCCCCTCACCGGACACTTCATCGACCTGAAGGCCGTTCCTGCCCAACAGGCTGCCGACCGCCAAGGCCCGCCGCATCGCCAGCCTGTCGTTGTAGGCTTTTGAACCGATGTCGCAGGTAAAGCCCTTGATCCGGATTCCGGTCACTGACGGGTCGGTTTTGAGGAAACCGGCAAGGAGACTTAGTTCATGGACGTCCTCGACTTTTGAACTGTCGAAGCCGAAGAGGATGGTTTTTTCGAGGTGGTACTCGTTGTGGTTGGCAGGGCTCAAGGGAGCCTGTAGCGTGGGTGCCGGAGTTGACTGGTACCCGAACTTCAAAGAAAGTTGTGGCCGTTTGAGTTCCGGGACAAGCGGGGCACGGGGTAATTCTTCACAAATGACATATTCCTGATCGCTGCCCAGGTCATTCGCGGCTTCGTAACGGTAACCGTAGTGTTTCTGAAACACACCGGCAGCTTGGCTGACCGTTTCCAGAAGCAAAGTAATCATCAAAGCGATTGCGAATCTGGTCATACTCTCCTCCAAAAACAAAAAGCCGGCCGTGGGACATTTCCCATCTGACCGGCTTTGCCCGGGCCTGCCTCCTTGCCCACGGCCGTGCCGCCACTATTCGAATGTGAAAGTTTTCTTTCCTGCCAATAATTATCCAGCCGGGGTGTAGCTGTTTACGAAACTTTTTTCAACCTCGGGCGAGATATTCAGGACACCTCAGCCGGTCAATCGCCTTGAAAAGCCATGCCACCCTGACAAGTTCCAGCAAGACAACCGAAGGATACTTTCCGATAACCGTGAGTTCTTCAACTCCCTGGATCACACCCAGGTATCTTTCGAGCCGCTGGTCCCAGTCGATGCGGTAGGAATAGCCGATGGCGGCCGAGGAGACTCCCCTTTCCCACTCTTCGAGATCGAGTGAAGATTTTCCCTTTGCGTAGATTCCGGGAAAATCTCTCAAGGCCGCCTGACGGATATCTGATGCTGATGCCGTCCCTGTTCCCGTGAGTTCAGCTTCGGCAATCCGGACGTCAAAGCCACGGGAGTTGCACCACTGGGAGAAGGACAATCCCATGCGCCGCAAGGCTCCTTGCATTTCAGCCGGTCCCTTGAACCTTGTCCGCTTGAGGGATGTTCCGATGAGCCCACGCCTCTGGAGAATCCGGTAGACAGGCAGCGCCCGTTTGGCCCCTATGGTCCGGGAAATTTCCACCACGCTGAATCCGGACTGGAACGTCTGGGTAATGAGCTTTTCGTATTCCTGCTCAATCCACCTCAAAGCTTGGTTTTCATAGCCGTTGTCTCTGACTGATCCGATCACTGGAGCCTGACCTCCGGTTTCGTATTTTTTCTTCGGTGAAATTGCATTTCCCACAGGTGCTTCGGAATTGTTCCAGTAACTATATATTCATATAGTTATTAACGATTTATTCTCACCTTCCGCCGCATTCAGCTCTCAACGAACCATGCGCAATTTTGAGTGGGTTGCATCTCTCATCTCTTCTTCCGGCTCACCTCGGAAACTGACTGTCGACAGATATGCTCTCCAGATGCGGTGTCCTTCCGAGAGACCGGCGTCGAATGCGTCGAATTCCGCCGTCCCAGCCTTGTAAAGGCAGTTGTCTCCTATTCCGATTCCGGCAAAGTGGTTGATCAACGCCGCCATGACACCCCGCTTGTATTCCGTGCTCCGCTGATCTTTCCGCTCTTCGAAGGCTTCGATAAAGAGCTCTTCTGCTTTCGATAGTTGTTCGTCTCTTGAGTTCATGTTCTGCTCCTTCCATCAGAGGCCGAGAATATCGGCGTAGCTCAAATTGAGTTTGCCAAGTTGGAACTTCAGTTTCTTGCGCCTGATGTCTACCGCGATCTTTCTCAGCCTGAGAATCCTTCCGGAGTCGACACCCACGCCAAAGGCCCTGTTCACCCGGTACCTGACAACCTCGGAGGAAAGGTTCCTCAGGTTGGTTTCACCAAGGAAGGTGTTCAGGATGTACCGCTCGATCTTGTCGTGACCCGGAAAAAGGAGCAACATGCCCCTCTCCCGTGCGCCCCTGATACTCCTGAGAGATTCCGCCACGAACCACGTCCGGCCCCAGAGCCTGCCCAGCACCGATAACGCGTTGATCCCGGCATCATCCAGGGGCAGACTGATGAGCCCCTCGTTCTCCATCCTGGCGATGATCTTCGAAGGTAGTCCGAATGTCGTGCTTGCTTCCTTAAGTTCCATGTCATGACCTCCGGTGACAGGATTGCTGTTTTCGGGTTGATGCTTCACCGTTTTCCGTTTGTCCGGTGAATTCCCTCTCCTTCCGGAACCGGTGCGCCTTTTTCATGATCCGTCGGAACGACTGATGGACCGCCCCTTTCGAAGTACCAAGAAACAAGGCGGTTTCAGCCAGGGACATCCTCTTCCCTTCCAGGCCGCAGATGCAGGTAAAAACTCTTTTCTCAACCGGCCTCAAGCGTTCGGCCAGAAGAGAAAGGACCTCTTCTTCGGTCTGTCCGAGTTCCCGCGCTAGGAAGAGATTCTCGGGATCGGGAGGATAAGCTTCGCCGCCGTAAAAGACTTCGTCGGAATACTTCTGAACAGCGGACACGGACAGGGAGAAACCGATCTTTCTTTTCTCAGCGTTACTATGGGAAACCCGGAAGGCTTTTTTGCCGAACATGTGCCAGAAGGCGGTGGAAAAGGAGATCCCCTTGCGTTTGCTCACCCCGGTTGCCAGCAAGGCTGCTTCATAAGCGTCGTGGCGAAAGTCTTCCGGGTCATAGGGAGTACAGATCATGGATTTCCGGATTTCCCTGTTCACCAGCCCCATGTATTGGTCCACCCAGGCTATGGCATCGTTACCGTCCATTTTCCCTCCCTCACCGGAAATCGTCCGGCCTGATCTTTCCCTGTTTCACCAGGTTCCGGATACGCTCGATTGCCCTTTTGAGGACATCACGGACGTTTGATTCCCCGCAGCCGAGACATGTTGCGATTTCATGGTT
>DBMM01000130.1:0-6671 GCA_002298925.1 Geobacter sp. UBA698
ACATGAAAACCTTCGCCGACAAACTGCGAATAAGCCATGGGACCGTTCGCAGGTCGCCGGCCTGCGGGGCACCCTTGTGCAACTCACCAGGCACAACCAGCCTGGAGGTTCAGCAGATTCTCCGGGGCCCGAAAGTGCAGCCCAAACTGGTGGTCGCTGCCCCCAATGACGTCTTCGAGCGAGAGGCGGACCGCGTTGCAGATCAGGTCATGCGGATGGCTGAACCGACTGCCGCCGAACTCCCCGAGGAGGAAGAGGAAAAGCTCGTCAGTCCCAAGGCGGACGAGGGAGGGGTTGCCCCTCTTACCGAGGAATTGGCTGACCGGATACACGCGCTGGAAGGGGGCGGGGCTCCCCTGGACGAAGGGGAGCGTTCCTTCTACGAGCCCCGCTTCGGCGCGGACTTCAGCTGGGTACGGGTCCACACGGGGCCGGCGGCCGAGGAGTTGGCCAACTCCTTGAGTGCCCGGGCGTTCACCGTGGGGGGCGACATCGCCTTCGGCGCAGGGGAGTACGCCCCCGCCACCGCCGAGGGGCAGCGGCTCCTGGCCCACGAGCTGACCCATGTGGTGCAGCAGGGGGAGGGTGAGGCGCCGCCGGACTCGATCCAGTGCGACAACGGCGAGCCCGCGGAGGAGCCGGAGGCGCCCCGGGCTACCCCGGAACGGGCCCCCTACCGGCTGGAGTTCAACAATCCCCTGGTGGACCCGGGGGGACACGCCTCCCTCTACGAGCTCGGTCCGGCGGTGCTGGGGTTCGGCCTGGAGAAACTGGCCGAGAGGTATCCGGGCCTCAACCGCAACTTCTGGTATCGTCTGGGAGAATGGTCGCTGCTCGGGGTGGTTCCCCTGGTCCCCTACATGGTTTTCAGCCACGAGCTGGGGCACTACAGCATCGGAGAGCAGTTCGGCTGGGATCCGGTGCCCCAGTTGACCGGTTTCGCGAGCGGCGTCACCAGCTCTGGTGTACCGGCCGGGACCACCGTGACACCGGCCCAGAGCATCGCCTTTTCGGCGGGCGGGGTCAACCAGGAGGAGATCAACGCCCGGGTCATGTACACCCGCTGGGCCCTGCGGGGCAACATCCGCTACCAGGAGGCCATGGCCTATCTTCTGGCCCAGACGAACCTGGCCCTCTATACGGCCCGCACCCTCTCCTTGAGCAATCCGCCCAGCAAGGACGATATCAACAACTACGTGACAAGAACGGGGAGCCTCTCCACCGGTCAGCTCCTGGCCGTGGCGGCTCTGGCCGATCTTCTCTCCGGCCCCTCATGGGCGGCGCTCATCGGCCAGTACCGGTTCCTGCGGAGCGGAGAGCGCCGGGTGGAGATTCCGACCTTTACCCTGGGAGGCCAGCGGCTCACCTATCCCCACTTCCAGATGCAGCTGCTGTCCGGTGGACCGGTCCTGGGGGGGCGGATCTTCCTCAATCCGGCCGGAAGGCTTCCCGTGGAGTTCACTTTCGACACCAGTTTGTCGGAACCGGGCGTTGCCCTGGGGGCCACCTTCCACGCCATTCCGGTGCTGACCCCCAACCTGCGGATCAGCCCTTTCATCCGCACCACCATCGCCGATCCGGTGGGGATCGCCGTCGGCGTGGACGTCAACTACCAGATCGCCCCCTGGATCGGGATCAGCGGGAGGCTCGGCATCCGGAAGAACGATCTCCTCTCCGAACCGGCCCTGCCCGCCGGCCTGGTGGAGGGGGGCGGGGCCCTGACGCTGAGTTTCTGATCGTGGGGAGCGCCCGTCGGCACCGCATTAAGGAGCACCAGGAAGGAGTCTGCCGTGAAATGCTACGCTTATGCATCACCGGTTCATCGACCGCGGGGGGCGACGACCGGTTTCCCGGCATCAGGTTTTGACTGCGAAGGGCGGTCAGAAGTGCGTCATGTCCTGCGCCCTCAGAAGCTCTTTTTCAAGCGAAACGATCAGGGAACCGAACAGTCGCCGGCCCCGCAACCTGCCGCGCCGGCAACGGGGAAGGCCGGAGAGGGGTGCGGGGCGCAGAAAAGCTGTTCTGCCGAAAGGTGCAATGAGTTAAAGACGTCCCTCGCCGAGGCGAAGGAGTTGGTGGCCCGGGCCAAGAGCGACCTGGCTCCCGGCGAGCGCGGCGATCCCCTCCCCGAGCAGACCCGCCGCGCCCTCCTATGGCACTTCCGCACCGACAGTCCCGATGCGGTCCGCCAGATCCGCGAGACCTTCACCCGCATCGAGGAGCGCCTCAATCTGGGGCTTGATCTCTTCTCCTGTAACGATCCCGGCGATGTCTGCACGTTCCTCTGGGTCATTCCCGCCGTCGAGGCATACACCGCGCAGGGCAATTACACGATAAACCTATGTCGTCCCTTCTTCTGGGGAGGCACCCGCTCCCAGGCGACGACCATCATCCACGAGGCCGGCCACAACACCGGACTCCCCCGGCCGCCCATGGAGCGCGAGCTTTACATCTCCGGGCACGAGTACCGCGCCCTCTCCTCCGCCGAGGCGCTGGTGACCACCGACGCCTACGCCAACTTCGCCCGTGACAACCGTTACGGCATCCCCCTGCGCGTGGCGTTTTCTCCCTCACTGGGAGAGTTCGGAGCCGGACTGGCGCTGACCGGCGGGGAACCCTCCCTCGCCATCTCCTGGGGCTTCAGCGCCGAGTTCAGTCATCCGGCCCTGAGCATCATCTACCCGGTGGCGGGGATCGAGCTCACCTATATCCCCGCCCTGGGGAAAAGCCACGAACGGGTCATCAGCAGCGCCACCGTCGGCGCCCGCCTTGCAGGACGGGGGCGGAGGTACTATCTGGATCTGCGCGGGGGAGCTTTTATCGGGCAGGAAGACAGATACAGGCGTCTGTCGGGGGTGGTCGTCGAGGCGGCGGCGCACATACAGCCCGGCCGGTTCGACATCTCCCTGTTCTGGAAGAATTACCGCACCGAGTTCGAAGGGGCCGGGGACACCACCATAATCGGTGTCGGGGGAGCGGTGTCGTTCTGAGGTGATTTTATGAAAATATTTGCCAGACGGAACGGGGTGTCCGGGCCGGGAAATGCAGCCGCCTCCAGTGAGATGGTGATTCCGTCGTATGCCGCTGCTCGTCGTCAGGTACGGCAGATCATCCGCGGTCCGCTTTTTCAGGGAAAGCTTGTGCCGGTTCACCAGGGAGGAGTTCCGGCCGCCACCCTCCAGCGCACCCCTGACTTCGACGAGCCAACCCGTTTCACCCAGATCCACGAGGCCCTCTTCGTCAACACCCCCAGCGGCGGGACCCTCCGCCCCTGGGTGAATCCTGACCCGGCCAACGGCGTGGTCGGCACCGCCGAGTATATCAAGAACCAGTTCATTACCGCCCTCAGGGCACATATCGCGGCCAACCCCCTGTCGGTGGGGGGCGCCGTCCCCACCCGCACCAGCGAGTCCCAGGCCGAGACCACCGCCATCGCCGTGGACCAGGACATCCGGACCACCTTCCCCCAGATCACCACCCCCCTTCCCGAGGCCCGGATCCGCGCTGTGGTCGATATCATCCAGCCATCCCAGACATCTGATCCCCAGTTCCTGAACCAGTGGCTGGAGAATCGCCTGAGCCTCATGACCGACATCGATGAGTTCAACATTCGCACGACCGACCCGCGCTACGAGCAGATGCTTGCCGATATTCTGGCCGACAGCTGGGCGGGCCCCAACGTGCTCACCCTCGCCAGCCGCCAGGCCGCCTTTATCGAGGCCGGTTCGAAGATTTTTCTCCACCGTGGCACCCCTGCCGACCTGCGTAGGCTCATTCTCATTCATGAACTGACCCACTTCTACGCCGCCCAAGGATTCAAGGACTGGGTCGATGCCACCACCGCGCCCCGCTTCTACAGCGAGGGGTTCACCGAATATCTGGCGCGCCTGGTCATGACCCCGCAGGAGCGCGCCACCCGCAGCAACTACGAGGCCAATGTCCAGGCCATCCAGGACAAGGTGGCCGCCTTCGTACCCGACGACGACATCGCCCGGGCCTACATCCTGGGCGAGGTGTGGCGTCTGGAGGCCACCTCCGCCGTGGCCCGGCAGCTCTTCGAAACCCAGGTGGGAATGCGGGAGGGGGCACCGCGTAGCAGCGAAGTGGCGGAATCCCAGAGCTCCCACGGGATCGTCCAGACCGTGGAAGAGGGGAGCCGCTACCGCTTCATGAATCTGGCCATCAACCAGACCGTTCCGAAGCCGGAGCATGTGGCTTTTTTTGAGGAGATCAGGCAGCGCCACCTGGACGGCCACCCCGATGTGCAGATCCGCTTCGTGGGCCATGCCGACGAGACCGGAGGGGCGCGGCACAACCTGGACCTCTCCCGGCGTCGGGCCGAGGCCTTCTACCAGATGGCAAGGGATGCGGGCGTTCCCGACAGTCAGCTCATCGGCGCCGCCACGCCCCCCCACCGAGGCGAGGAGGAGCCCACCACCGAAAACGCCAGCATCTATGGCCGGGCACTGAACCGACGGGTGGAACTCTTCCTCGTCCGCAGCGCCGGTACCGGCGCACCACCCTGACCGGGGGCGACGAGCCCGACGGCCAATCTCCTGGTAGGCACGACCTCTTACACTAACTACGGAGTGAACATTTCCACACTANNCCCAATCTGTTTGCACTAAAGCGCGGCGATGGTGTAGACTTTCCGGCAGTAGTTGAGCATGATCACAGCCATTGGCCTGCAGATGATGAGGTTCCGGTATTAACGACCTTTCCCGACTTTTCGCATACATCCGTGCGCTGCGCTGGCGCTATGCCGGCGGAACGGCTTTTCTTCTGGCCACCAACGCTTTTGCCCTGCTGGTCCCCTGGTTCATGAAACTAGCGGTGGAGGGACTGCAGCATCCGGACAGGGCTCGTTTTACTCCGGCGGCCTGCGCCCTGATCATTGCCCTGCTGGCCGGCGGCCACTGCGTCACCCGCATCTTTTCCCGCACCCTCAGCCTCAACGCGGCCCGCATCATCGAGTTCCGCATCCGCCAGGACCTGTTCCGGCGCCTGCTGCTTCTAGATCTGCCCTTCTTCGCCGCCAGCCGGACCGGCGACATCCTCTCCCGCTTTTCCAACGACCTGACCAACGTGCGCATGCTGACCGGCTTCGGCGTGATGAGTTCCGTAAATGCCCTGATCCTCTACCTGGCCGCCGTGACCCTGATGCTGCGGATCCACCCCTGGCTGACGGTCTGCGCCGTGGCCCCCTTCCCGCTGATGGTGCTGGCGGTGAAAAAGGTCAGCAGCCGCATGTTCCAGCGGTCCCTGGAGGCCCAGGAAGAGCTGGCCCACCTGACAAGCCTGGCCGAGGAATCGGTTTCAGCGGTGCGCCTGATCAGGTCCTACTGCCGCGAGCAGCATTTTCAAGAACTGTTCGGCGTGACGGCCGGCCGCTATCTGGAGCAGAACCTGGGACTGGCGCGCCTGCGCGGCCTGATCATCCCGGTGATGGCTGCCGCCACCGGGGCCGGCACTCTGGTGGTGCTGTTTTTGGGGGGGCGGCTGGTGATCGCCAACGCCATCACCCTGGGGGATTTCGTGGCCTTCAGCGGCTATCTGGCCATGCTGGTCTGGCCCACAGCCATGCTGGGCTGGATCCTGACCCTGGCCCAGCGTGGCGCGGCCTCCATGTCGCGGCTGGCCTTTATTCTGGCGGTCGAGCCGGCCGTGGCCGACGCG
Organism: Geobacter sp. UBA698; assembly: GCA_002298925.1. Taxonomy (GTDB): domain Bacteria; phylum Desulfobacterota; class Desulfuromonadia; order Geobacterales; family Pseudopelobacteraceae; genus Pelotalea. The sequence continues at coordinate 5,677 of DBMM01000130.1, forward strand.
CCTGACGCGCAACCGCTGGACGCTGTGCGTCAGGGGATCGAACTGCGCGGGGTTTCATTCAGCCATGGCGATACGCGGATTCTGAGCGACATTTCCTGCACGATCGCAGCCGGGGAGCGGGTCGGCATCGCCGGAGCGGTGGGCAGCGGCAAGACCACCCTGCTCAGACTGATCCCGCGCCTGCTGCAGGTGGCGGACGGCATGGTCCTGATCGACGACCTGGACATCAACCATGTCACCCTGGCCAGCCTGCGTCAGAGGATCGGGTATGTGCCCCAGGAGGCCTTCCTGTTTTCCCGCACCATCCGCGAAAACATCGCCTACGGCTGCGCCGACGGCCGGAGCGACGTTGCCGAGGCGGTCCGCCGGGCCGGCTTTTCAGCTGATGTGGAGAAGTTTCATGAGGGGCTGGAAACCCTAGTGGGTGAGAAGGGTGTTTCCCTGTCTGGCGGCCAGAAGCAGCGGCTCTCCATTGCCCGGGCCCTGCTGGCCGGTCCGGATATTCTGCTGCTGGATGACCCGCTGTCGGCGGTGGATGCCGGACGGGAGGAGGAAATTCTGGGGGAGCTGGGACGTTTCTGCGGGGAGCGTACTGTTTTGATCGTTTCGCACCGCTTTTCAGCCTTCAGGGAGTGTGACCGGGTGCTGGTGCTGAAGGATGGCCGCATCGCCGAGCAGGGCACTCCGGCGGAACTGCTGGCCCGGGACGGGCTGTATGCCGAGATGTACCGCACCCAGCAGCTGGCGGGGGATTAGAGGCTGGTTAATCCGGGACCGGGGATGTGGAACCGGAAAAACTGGGACCGGGGACGAGGGACGAGTAAAAGACTTTGCTGGTCCCTGGTCCCTGGTCCCTGGTTCCTGGTCCCTGGTCCCCAGTCCCTGGTCCCCGGTCCCTAAAACGGATACCCCAGGCCGACAAAGACCGCCGGCCCGCTGCGCCCGATGCCCAGGTCGACCCGGCCGACGATGTTGGGACGAACTATGGCGCGGAT
>DBMM01000130.1:6679-47313 GCA_002298925.1 Geobacter sp. UBA698
CCCATGTCCACGAAGGGGGCCACCTCCCAGTCGGCGGTTACATTGAAAACCTCCCAGCGGAACAGACGGATGCGCTCCTCCAGATTGCAAAGCAGAAAGCTGCTGTCGATGAAGCGGTTGCGACCATAACCGCGCAGGGTGGTTTCGCCTCCCAGGATACTCTGCTCCAGAAAAGGGACATCGTTACCCAGGGTCTGGTTGTACATGAGACGGAAGACACTGATGTAGCGGGCATTGTCCAGGGGGATATAGCCCTTGATTTCAACTTCGTAGTGCCGGTAGTCGGCCGAGCTTCCCAGCGCCTTGAAACTGGGCTCCAGCGAGAGCTTGGCAAAGCCGCCAAAGGTGGGAGTATCGCGGTTGTCCAGAGTGCTGTAGACCAGCGACAGCCGCGGGGTATGGGCCGTAAAGCCGTTCAGGCCGGGTACTTCGGCCTCCGTGAATTTGTCCTGGGTGGCAGGAATCTTGCGGACAGCTCCATGCCTGATGTTCACATCACGGAAGCGGTCCCCCACAACGAAGTAGATATGACTGGTGACCGGATAGGCTGCCGAGAGGGTGTAGCCGACTTCCTGGTCGGCGTAGTTGGTTTCCTGCTGCTGCGGGCTGCCGGCGTTGAAGCCGAAAAAGCGGGCCGAACCGTCGGCAAAAGCATAGCCGAATAGGTTCAGCTCCAGTGACTTCTCCATCAGGGAGGTATCCCTGAGTCTGAATTCGTAGTCATAGTTGACCCTGCTGGAATGAGCCAGGTTGAACTCGATGTTACGGTCGGGAGTCGGGTAGACCGCTCCGTAGAGCGAGGCGGTGATGCCGAAGTTGCTGTTGTAATTGACCTGGGGCGCCAGCAGGGTATTGATCTCGTCATTTTTGTTATGGATCAAAAAGGCGGTCAGGGCACCGGCCGTGATGCCCTCATTGGGGCTAGAGGCGATCACCGGCAGGGGCACCGTCACCACCTTGACCGTTTGATTGCAGTTATCACAGGCCAGCGGCACGGGGAAATCGTCCCGGTGCAGATAGCTGGTGCAGCCCCCCAGCAGAGAGGCCAGCAGCAATGTAACCCACAGACCGGCCAGGCGGAAAAAGCCGATCTTGGTCTTATTGACGGGCACATAGTTCATAACTGCAACTAGTATCATTCAGGCAGGCAGGGTGTCAACAGCGCACTTGGAATGGGGCGCCGCTGATAGCGCTTGTTTCCAGCAGTTGCCTGGGATATAATTTTTAATTTGTATGCATCCCATCGCTTCCAGCTGCAAAAGGCCACCATGAAGCTCAATGCAAAACTGGTCATAATCATGATATCACTGCTGGTGGTGGTGCTCATGACCACATTCATCCTCAGCCAGTACGCCCAGAATGCCCTAGTAAGCGAAATCCAGGAAAGTTCCCAGGAAATCTCCAAGGCCGTTCAGATGAGTATCGAAGACCTCACCTCCGAGGCTGAAACCTCGCGCCTGACCGACTACCTCCACAAGGCCCGCGAAAAGGGCATCAACGAGATCAACATCATCAACAGCGAGGGGGAGATCATCGACTCCTCCGACCCGGAAAAGATCGGCAAGAAACGGGAGCTGAAAAAGCTGGAGAAGGGGGTCCACGCTGCCCCGCGGGGTGCCAGCGGCGCCAGCATCCTCTCCCAGAAACCCTACGAGGTGGTGGTGCCGGTCATTGTGGGCGACGAGCAGCTGGGCTACGTGCAGATCAACATGCTGCTGGACAATATCCGCGACCTGCAGCACGCCAATTTCATCCGCCGCCTGTTCGCGACCTGCATGGTCTTCACGGTCGGCATCGCCCTGACCATCTTTCTGGCCCGACGCTACACCGAGCCGATCCATAACCTGGTGGACCATTTCAAGCGGGTTTCGGCCGGAGACCTGTCGGTGACCATCCCGGTCGAAAGCGATGACGAGATCGGCGAACTGGCAGCCGGCTTCAACAACATGGTGGAGAAGCTGCGGGAGCGGGAGGCGCTGGAGAAACGGCTCTACGAGGCCGAGCACCTCTCCCGGGTCGGCCAGCTGGCATCGGGCATCGCCCACGAGATCCGTAACCCGCTCAACTACATCAGCCTGGCCATCGACCACCTCAAGGCGGAAATGCTGCCGCAGTGCGGCGACAAACAGGAAGAGCTGTGCCAGGTGACCGACAAGATCAAGGAAGAGGTGCGACGGGCCAACTACATGGTGATCAACTTCATGAACTACGGCCGGCCCCTCAAACTGCGCCGGGCCCTGACCCCCTATGGCGAGATCCTGGCCAAGCTGCTGCCGGTGGTCGTCGAACGACTGACGGAACAGCGCATTACAGTGGAAATGGCACTGGAAGAGGATCTGCCCCCGCTGTGGGTTGACCAGGAACTGCTGCGCAACTGCATCCTCAACTTCATCAACAATGCCGCCCAGGCCATGCCTGATGGCGGCGTCATTACCCTGGGCGCCGCGTCCGAGCGGGAACGGGAGCGGGCCGTGCTGACATTCAAAGACCAGGGCAGCGGCATCCGCGCTGAAGACCTCGCCAAGATCTTCCAGCCCTATTTCACCACCAAGGATGTGGGCATCGGCCTGGGACTGGCCATTACCGAACGGATCATCAAGGAGCACGGTGGAGAAATCCGGGTCGAAAGCCAACCGTCATTGGGTACAACCTTTACGGTGTCGCTGCCATTCAAGCCGGAAAACGGCGATGTTTAATAAAAACTTACATGAGGCCCCATGACTACTAACAATAACCAAGGCAGCATCCTGATCGTGGATGATGAAAAAGGACAGCGCGAGATCCTCAATGTCATCCTCAAAAAAGAAGGCTACGACATTGTCGATGTTCCCGGAGTGCGGGAAGCGCTGGACCAGCTGGAAAAGCGCGAATTCGACCTGATCCTGACCGACCTGAAGATGCAGGGGCAGAGCGGCCTGGACTTGCTGGAAAAGGTACTGGCCGACGACCCCCAGCAGTGCGTCATTCTGATGACAGCCCACGGCACGGTGGACTCGGCCGTGGAGGCCATGAAAATGGGGGCTTTCGACTACCTGGAAAAACCGCTGGAGCGGGACAACCTGCTGCTGACCCTGCGGCGGGCCTTCGAGCGCATCTCATTGGTCCACGAGAACCGGGTGCTGCAGAAACGGGTGGCATCGATCCAGACCATCCCCAACATGCTGGGCGACCATCCCAAGATGCGCGAGGTGTTCCGGGTGGTCTCCAAGATTGCCGCCACCAACTCCACCGTGCTGATCGTCGGAGAATCCGGCACCGGCAAGGAGCTGATCGCCCGCGCCGTCCACGAGGGGAGCCAGCGCCGGGACAAGCCCTTCATGGCCATCAACTGCGCAGCCATCCCGGACACCTTGATCGAAAGCGAACTGTTCGGACACGAAAAGGGGAGTTTTACCGGGGCCAACGCCCGCGAGTTCGGCATCTTCGAGGCGGCCGACGGCGGCACGGTTTTTCTGGACGAGATCGGCGAGATGAATGTGGCCATGCAGGCCAAACTGTTGCGGGCCATCCAGGAAAAGGAGATCCGCCGGGTGGGGGGCAAGGTCAACATCCCCCTGGACGTGCGCATCCTCTCGGCCACCAACAAGGAACTGGAGCAGGAAATCAAGCGGGGCGGCTTCCGCGAGGACCTGTTCTACCGCCTGAACGTGATCCGCATCGACCTGCCCCCTCTGCGGGAGCGGGGCAGCGATGTCAAAACTTTGGCAGAGTTCTTTGTCAAAAAATATAGCCAGGCCTCCGGAATCGCCGTGGACGGCATTTCCCGGCCGGCACTAAAATTGCTAATGAACTACACCTGGCCCGGAAATGTCCGCCAACTTGAATCGGTCATCGAGCGTTCGGTGCTGATGGCTGAGAGCAACTATATCGAACCCGAAGACCTGCCCGGCGAAATCAGCGCCACCTCGCTGCTGTCGGGCGGGCTCCCCTTCGAGATCCCGCCCGAGGGAATCGACATCGAGGCGCTGGAAAAGGGGCTGATCATCAAGGCCATGGAACGGGCCGAATGGGTCATCGGCAAGGCCGCCCCGCTCCTGGGCATGAGCTACAAGACCCTGCAGTACCGCCTGGAAAAGTTCGAGATTCAACGGCCTGAAAAACGGAGCAGATAGGCGTGGAGCCCCACGGTAACGCCTCATACTCGGCGGAGATCGCCAGGGATATCTACAGCCAGGGCTGGCAACTGCTGCAGGCCGGCAGGACGCGGGCCGCGGCCTTCCAGTTTGAAAAGGCGCTCTGCCTGTCGCCCGGTTTCAGCGATGCGGCCCTGGCCCTGGGGCACTGCCTGCATTCGCTGGGGGAGTCCGGGCAAGCCCTGACGGTCTATGACCGGCTGCTGACGGCCTCCCCCACTCTCGTGGCGGCCTGGAACAACCGGGGCAACACACTGCTGGAGATGTGCCGCTACCAGGAGGCGGCCGACAGTTTCTCCCGAGCCCTGGAAATGGCACCCGGATTGCATGACACCCGCGTGGCCCTGGCCACCTGCTGGCAGGCACTGGGACGACTGGCGGAAGCCATGACAGCCTGTGATACGGTGTTGGCGGCAGCCCCGGACAATGCCGAGGCCCACTGGAACAGGGGCCTGCTGCACCTGCTGCAGGGAGATTATTGCCAGGGATGGCGTGAATACGAATGGCGCTGGCAAAAGCGCGGCTTCACCTCACCGCGGCGTGATTTCCCGCAACCCCGCTGGCAGGGGGAACAAGCCGCAGGCCAGACCATCCTGATCCATGCCGAACAGGGCTTTGGCGACACCCTGCAGTTCTGCCGTTACATCCCGCTGGTGGCCGCCCGGGGCCTGCGGGTGATCTTCGAATGCCACCCGCCGCTGGTGGCGCTGATGCAGGGCCTGCCAGGCGTTAGCGAGGTAATCCCCATGAGAAGGCCGGTGCCAGCTTTCGATCTGCATCTGCCCCTGATGAGCCTGCCGCTGCTCTTTGAAACGACCGTCGAGACCATCCCTGTTGCGACTCCCTATCTGGTGCCGCCGGCAGACCGCCTGCCATTGTGGCGAGGTCTGGTTCTGGATGAGAATCGTTTGAAGGTCGGCCTTTGCTGGGCCGGCAAGTCTTACCCGGATCCTCGGCGGAGTTGTCCGGCTGCTCTGCTGGAGCCGCTGATTGGGATAGAGAATGTCTCATGGTATTCGTTGCAACTGGGGTGGAAGGAAGCATTGCCCTTGTCAATGAACGACACCACCGGCCAAATCAATGACTTCAGCGACACAGCCGCCTTGATATCCCAGCTTGACCTGGTTATAACCGTGGACACGGCCGTGGCGCACCTGGCAGGCGCGTTGGGAAAGCCGACCTGGCTACTGCTGCCCCAGGCACCGGATTGGCGCTGGATGCTCAACAGGGAAGACAGCCCCTGGTATCCGACAATAAGGATTTTGCGGCAAAAGAGCCAGAAAGGCTGGGAGGAAACAATCCAGCGTGTGAAGAACCTGCTTTACGAGCTACAGGCAAACAAATTCCAAACAATTTAGCTGCAGTTCCACTTGAACATTTTGTGCAGTCAGGTAAAGCTTATGGAAGACACGACAACCGTTAGAGCATCTCTCGTAGAATTTGGCAGGGGAACCTATTGGGGCCCCAATACCCGTTTCGTCAAATATCTCTTTGATGAAAAGATAATCATCGGCAGCTTCTGCTCGATCGCTGACTACGTTGTAATCAGTTCCGGAGGTGAGCACCGCACCGACATTGTATCCACCTGGTCCTTTGACGAAATTCTATTCAAAAAGAAGCACCATTCCAGGAGTTATAAGCACACCCGAAATACCACCATTGGTCATGATGTCTGGATTGGCTACGGGGCCTATATAAATTCCGGCGTAAACATAGGTTCTGGCGCTGTCATTGCTGCCTACGCTGTCGTTTTTGAGGATGTCCCTCCCTATGCAGTGGTAATGGGCAATCCGGCCAGGATTGTCCGTTATCGCTTTAGCAGGCAAACTGTTGAGCGTTTGCTGAATATTGGCTGGTGGCAGTGGCCTCAGGATAAGATTGAGGAGAATATGGAATGGTTTTATCGACCGGTCTCCGAGTTCGTTGACCGCTTTGAGCCGGAAGGAGAGTAATTACCTGTGGACAGAATTATTCAAATCATCAAAGAGTCTTTCGACATTGACGAAGATATTTTTCACAATACCCCCCTGATCAGTTCAGGGCTGATCGACAGTCTGAAGGTTGCCTTGTTGCTCACCATACTTGAAAGAGAGTATGGCAAGAAGATCGACACCCGAGATATCGGCACCGATAACTTTGATACACCGGCGCAGATCGCGAAGTTTTTAAGTAAAATCTGAAGCTTTTTGCAGCTACCGGCTGCAGGAATTTCGGTTCTGTGGCAGCACACGGATTTTGTCTGATAAATGGCTGCTGTCACGGTCAAAACAAGACCTGTTTTAAAGAAACAGGGAAAATGGCCGATATCATTATCAGGCAATAGAAAACTGTAGGACGGAGAACTGACATGGCGGACTTATTTGACTCCAGCAATGATCCATTAGCGGCGCTAACCCAGGATACGAGCGGCCAGCGCGCGCAGATGGCCCAGTACTCCATCATGCAGGCTGCTACGTATATGCAGAATAATCAGAACGACCAAGCGATCGCCGCCTTCAAAAAAGCCCTGGCCATGGACCCGCAGAGCACCACCGCCTACACCTACATAGGTAAAATTTACCAGTCCCAGGGTAAGAACGCTGAGGCGATCAAGGCCTTCAAAGAGGTTGCGCGGATCCAGTCAAACCCTTACGTATCGGACAGTTCCTCTAACGCCACCTCGCTTATAGATGCCCATGTCAACCTGGGAAACGCTTACCTGCAAGACAAGCAGTACACTTTGTCTGAGAAGGAATTTAAAGCCGCTGCCAAGCTTGATCCTACCAATCCCCTGCCAGATTATACCCTTGGTCTGCAGTACGCCAACACGGATCGTCTGGCCGAGGCCGAGACGCAATTTCTCAAGGTAAAAAAGATATCCCCCCGTGATGGCAACGTCTACTACGCACTTGGGATGCTCTTCAACAAGCAGGGACGCTATGACGATGCGGTAGACAATCTGCAAAAGGCGTTGACCCTGAAAAAGAATTTTCCTGCAGCGCATTATGAACTCGGCGTTGCCTATGACGGGCTAGGCCGGACAGATGATGCAAAGGATCAGCTAGGCATCCTCCAGAGCTCTACCGATTCCGGTGCCTATACCTATTATCAGAACCTGAAAACGTTATTGAGCAAGCCGGGCATGATCTCTCTGGAGACCAAGAACAGCGGAGGCTTTTCGCAGTTCCTCGGCCCGAATGTTCCTCTCTGGATGCTCGATCCCACACTGCTCACGAAGCCTCAGTCCGGAAGGACATTCTCAGTCAAAATCTCGTTCAACACAGACATGAATGTATCTTCAGTAACCAACATCCAGAATTGGACCATCTCCCGTGCCAACAGTGCCGACGGGGGCTACTACAACAACACCATGCCTGTTACAGCCAAAGAGGCGGCCCTGCCAACCAACCCGGAAATGGTGGCCTACAACTCGCTCACGGGGGAGGCGACCTTGACATTCCGCCTGAACCAGAACGCAACCGGCGATGCCGTCATCGACCAATCACATATTGTCTTTAAATTCAGCGGCAAGGATGCCATGGGCAGGGATATGGACCATACAGCCGATGAGGTCGATGGCTACAGCGCTACCCCATTCTGATTATTTTGTTTGGAGATAATGCGGACGCTATTGTAACATCAAAATTCCAATAACAACAAAGGGGAGACCTGTTAGATGATAAATAGCCAAAACCTGATTCTTATCGAAGGCGCCGCCACCTATGAAAGGATCCTGAGCGACGTTCGCGAAGTTGAAATTGATGAAGGCATTCGACACATCAAGGATTTTCTCAAAATATATCCTGATTTTGCCCGTGCCCACAATGACCTGGCGGTACTCTGCCTTCGAGCAGGCGATTCCCTCAAGGCGCTTGCCCATCATGAGAAGGCCCACAAGCTTGACCCGGCCAATATCACCTATCAGAAAAATCTGGCAGATTTCTATTTTATCGAGCTTGAGTGGACCGGCGATGCCATACACATCTACCTTGATATCCTTAAAGACAATCCCTTTGACATCGAGGCGCTCAACGCCCTTGGCTACATCAGCCTGCAGATCGGCCGCAAAGAGCAGGCCCGCCAGTACTTTAGCCGAACCCTGCAACTGGACAGCAACAACCAAAATGCCCAGCAGGCGCTCCAACAACTGCCCGCTCCAGGAGAATCAGCAGCTGCTCCACAGCCCCAGGCGACAGCGCAGTCAGCACCTGCTCTGAGAATGCAGCAACCGGCCACGCCACCTGTGCAACCCGCACCACCGGCGCCACCAGTTCAGCCTGCTTCTGCGCCAGCAACACCTCCGTTCCAGGATCTCTTCAAAGTAGCCCAGCCTGCCCCTGCAACAGCACAGCCACAGAAACAGTCCGAGCCCCCACGTTCGGCCAATCAGTTGTACAAGGAGGGGCTCCAACTGGCAAACTCAGGCAAGAACGATGAAGCCATCAAACTGCTGGAAAAGCTGCTTGAACAAGAACCTGACCATGCCGTCGCCCACAACGACCTTGGGGTGCTCTATCAGAAAAGCGGCGATATCAACAAATCGCGTCGCCATCATGAAGAGGCAGCCAGGCTGCAGCCAGCCAACAAGATCTTCCAGAAAAACCTGGCCGACCTCCTTTGCGTCGAGTTCAACGAACTTGAAGAGGCTCTCAGCATCTACATCCGTCTGCAGGCCAAGGCGCCCCAGGATATTGAGATTCTTAAGGCGATCGCCTCGGTCTGCCTCAGTGTCGGCAAGTATGCAGACGCCCGTTTTTTCCTGGAGAGGATTCTGACACTGCAGCCCTGGGACCGTGAAGCCCAGCAGGCGCTAAAAGAACTGGAAACCGCCGGTAAGGACAAAATCTAAAGATGAAGGTTTCAATGCCCATCGGCAGGGCCCACGGCTGGGGCATCGCCGGCAGTTACCTCACCAATGAGATAGCCAAGCTCCCATTCATAGAAGGTGTCACCTTACATTGCATCAGTGGCCATGATTTCCGGCCGATGAACCCGGCCGACTGGAACAGGATCAACATCGGCTACTGTTTCTTTGAAAACGATATCGAGGCACTGCATCACACACGACGCGCTGCCGGCGAATGGGATTTTATCGTGGCCGGTTCCTCTTGGTGTGAATACCAGTTGCGGATTGGCGGTGTCAAAAATACCGCCACTATTCTTCAAGGGATTGACCCTGCCAATTTTCATTACCTTCCAAAGCGGCCGGAGGATGGCCGCTTCATCGTTTTCTCCGGTGGGAAATTTGAATACCGCAAGGGGCAGGATCTAGTCATTGCCGCGATGCGCGAATTCATGCAGCGCCATGATGATGCCTATCTGGCCTGTTCCTGGATCAATCAGTGGCCTTTTTCCGTGGCAACGATGGCCCAGTCTCATCATATCCGCTTCAACATGACCAACGATGAATGCATTACCATCCTGCAGCGTACCCTCGAACAAAATGGTATTCCAGCTGACCGGGTCTTTCTCGCACCACTGATCGACAACACGCTCATCCGCCAAATTTACCAGCAAACCGATATCGGTATTTTCCCCAATCGCTGCGAAGGTGGCAACAACATGGTGATGTGCGAATACATGGCCTGCGGCCGTACAGTCATCGCCAGCGATGCAACCGGCCATGCCGATGTCATCACCCCTTCCAACGCCTTTCCTTTGACCAAATACACCCCGATTGTGGCCCAGGATCAAGCCGGTCAACCGGCTGGTATCTGGCAGGAACCCTCTGTTGTGGAACTCCTCGAAAAGCTGGAGCTGGCCTACCAGAATCGTGACCTCTGCCTGCATAAAGGCAAAGTGGCTGCTGAGGACATGAAAAATCTCTCCTGGGAAAAAGCAGGCCGTGAATTTCACTCAATTGGTGCGCGACTTGCACTAACCGAACTTTGAACTAAAAGCTTGCTGTTCCAATCATGGACACTTTTCCAAGGAATCAAGAAATGATTGATCTACACGTTTGGCTGGCCTATGTCGCCTACCCGGTAACCACTGCTGTTTACTTCGAAAGAGCCCTACGAAAGCGCTGCCGGACCACAACAATCGGCCCCCCTCTGCCAAGAGAATTGATCGAAAAGTGGCAGCTGCAGAATATGAACCTGCCGCTGACCGAGCAGGAAATCTCTACCGGCCCAACCCCGGACATAGCTGAGATCATTGCCAGTACTGCTCCCAAAGATCAACCGGACCTGTACCTATGGATCGAATCGGTCGGTGGACATTACCCGGTAAACCTCACTGCGCTACCTTGTCCCAAGGCCTGCTACCTTATTGATAGCCATCTCAACCTTCCAATTCACCTTGAGTGGGCACAAAATTTTGACGTGGTCTTCATCGCCCAGCGCGAGTATCTGGATGATTTCCGCAAGCTAGGGATGAAGGTTCATTGGCTTCCGCTGGGTTGCGATCCGGAGGTGCATCGTCAGCATGACGTTCCCAAGATTCACCCTGTGGGATTCGTTGGCGGTGTGATGCCCGGATCTCGCCGACAGCAGCTGCTGTCCAAGCTAGCCGACGAAATCCCCGTCCATTACGAGCGCTGCTTCTGGGACGAAATGGCCCTGCTTTTTTCCCGATCCGACATAGTTTTCAATGAAGCTGTTCGTAACGATCTAAACATGCGGGTTTTCGAAGTCATGTCAACTGGCAGCTTTCTATTGACCGACATGGCCAGAAACAGCGGTCAGGACGAACTTTTCAGAGATGGCGAAGACTATGGCGTCTATAACGACAACAACATCTGTGATGTTGCAAAATTTTATCTGAACAATGAAGAACTCCGAAAGCAGATTGCCAGCCGCGGGCAGCGCCTTGCCCACAATGCCCATACCTACGGTCACCGCGTTGATGACCTGCTATCCGTTGCCCTGGATAATAGACCGGATACTTTCTCAGCCCGAGAGCTGAGGGAGCGATCCCTGGTTGGCCTGGCTGCAGTAGATGAAGGTCTTTCCTCTGGCCTCTGCATAAGCGATGTTACCAGAAGTTTTGTCATCCCTGTTTTGGACATGTCGCCAGCCAGCGAGTACAACATCCTCACCCTGCTGCAGGACCTGCAGCAGGTTCCCGGTGACGTGATAGTCGTGTTCAACGGACAGGAGGTGGCTGATAAACTAAAAGACCACCCCCGCATTACCCGTTACGCAATAATGAAGCAAAATATCGGTGTGGCGCGTGCCTGGAATCTGGGGTTGGAGATTGCTGCCACACCAACGGTATTTATCCTGAACGCCGATCTTCATGTAGAGGAATCGGCCATAGATGCCCTTGAGCAGGCACTTATTTCCCTTCCGAATGCCGCCTGCGTCGGCCCCCAGGGTTCATTTTTTGAATTCGCTCTGGCCCGGGATTATACCTACTTCGACAAAGGCACCTTCAGTCAACCTATGGAGATAGATGCCGTCTCTGGGTTTTTCTTTGCCATAAAGCTCCAGCACTTCAATGACAAGACCATCCGCTTCGAAAACGCTTATACACCCTGTTATTTTGAGGAGTGGGATCTGGGTCTGCAAATCAAAAGCGCCGGACTCAAAAGTTACATTGTGCCGACCTCCGCTTATGACCACCACTGGAGCGGCACGATAAGGGCTCTGCGTGAGATCAGCTTCTATGAAAGGTCCGAAACAGCCGGCGAGATTTTACTTCGTAACCGAATATTGTTTCTTAATAAATGGCGAGGGATTACCGGTCGGGAAAACAATCGGCATGTTTTGAAAAGTGGTTTTATAGACTTCGCAACCAACACTGCCTCTAACTTGATAGAACAGGGAAAGTGCGAAGAGAGCAGAAAATTGGTAGATTACGTTGCGCAACGCTGTCCGGAAGAATCAACCATAGTTACGTTTAAAAGATTTATTGAGGTTATGGTCTCTAAAGCCGGGCAATAAAAATGTCACTAACTGCATCAACAGCTTAAGACAGAACAGCATGCATCGGTCGATACCCTCAACAGGAGCTGTTTGCTTGCACTTAAAAAATCAACCATCTTGTTGATTGACCAGCAATATGGTGAAGACCCGCAAGGAAGTATCAAGCGTTTGGAGGCAATATATGTTAAATTCTTCAGCTGATTACCAGCAAGTCACTGCGACCATCAAATCACTCACGATTGAGCCGGTGACCGATGCCGAAAAGGTCATGCTTGACCGGGTCAATTCCATCCAGCATATGTTGTCACCGCTCGAGCCGCTTGCCCTGAACAGGCTGTGTAAGAAGCTTCCAGACAAGGCAAAAATACTTGAAATTGGATCCTACCAAGGGGGATCAACAGTCGCGATTGGTCATGCCATTGCAGGAACTAGCTCTACATTGTACTGTGTTGATACTTGGTTTGACTTTATCGGGCTACATGATTTTGCTGATGTTGACCGTTCGGCAATAGCAGATGACTTAGTTGTTTTTAGCAATTTTTTAAAGAACACCTCTTTTTTTTCAGACAATTTGCGTGTGCTAAAGGGAAAGGCATCTGCATTTGCAGAGCTACTTGCTGGCGCAGGGTTTGATCTGATTTTTATTGATGGCGCTCATGATTATGAATCGGTTCGAAACGATATCAAAATTGCCTTTTCTGCACTTAAGCCAGGAGGTTTGATTTGCGGTCACGACTATCATACAGCCGGGAAGGGAGTCGTGCGTGCGGTGACCGAACTGGTCGCTGCTGTGCCATCTATAAAAGTTAAACAAGTGATAGATCACACGAGTATTTGGTTCGCTGTAGTGGAAACACCTCGCTATGAATATCAAAGTACGGTTATCTCCGACCTATGCAATAATAATCAGTTAGAAGAAGCCTTATTAAGGTCCGAGAGAGCTCTTGCCGAGCATGGGACCGAGGAAATGGCCAAGTTTGTCTCCGCCATAAAAACAGAAATGCTGAAAAAAACAGAAACAATTACTGATGCAATACATCATGTCTCATTATTGTCATCCAATTGATGCTCGGAGACTGGAGCTGCAATGAATAATTCTATCTTCAATTGTTTTGCCGGGAAAAAAGTCCTGTTCCAATTACCCGACACAATCAAGGAAACTATCTATTGCGCGAGATATCTAAAAGATATTGAAGGGAGTGGTGGTCAGTTTTATGTTGAAGATGTCCATGGACTCAGTGATGTCTTTAGGCTGGTCAATCCCAGTGTCTCGATTCTAGGGAGAGAGGAGACCAGCAAGTATAGATTTGATGTTATCTACAGCTTAAGCAAACTGCGCTTTTTTATGCCGAAAGATGAAGGCGCCTTAACATCTCCTTATGTCGAGGCGCCGGCAGATTTTCAGAAAGAAGCTCAATCCCACGCAGAAAAAAGCGGTTTAAGCAAAGTGGGCTTAGGGTTACACAACGAGGATACCAACTACAGGATCAAGTTGTCTGATCTAAGTCACAACCTGACAATCCAACAACAGGGAAAAACTAAGTTCTTTTCCTTTACCGAGCACCCGGCCATTGAAGAAAACCCTGGTAAGATGCAGATAAGTCAATTCTCCATCGATCAGCATGGTTTCTCCACATTGATATGCCTACTGACAGTGATGGATATTATAATTTCTTTGGAGAATACATTTGCACACCTAGCTGGTGCTTTGGGCAAGCCTGTCTGGCTGCTTGTGCCCTTCGGTACCGATGAAAAATCGGTGTTTAATTTTATCCGTTCATATCCTCTGGTGACGGTCTTCCGACAAAAAGATCCCTCAGACTGGTCCGAAGTCTTACAAAATATCGCACTACTGAGGTTGCTCCAGCCTAAGGACCTCATTTTCAGTCCCTTTAACGTAGTGGGTGGACAGATCCCAATGATCGATACGCTGCCACTGCCTGATTTTGAAATCGAATCTCCAGACGACCTTTCCGAACTCATTTCTGCCGATATAGGCAAGTTGACTAATATTCAGATAGAAACGACCTCCATCTGTAATCTTCGCTGCCCCTATTGCCCCAATGCAACTGTGGGACGTCCCGCCGCATATATGCAGGCCGATACTTTTTATAAAATTATTGACAGCTTGAGAGACTTTAACAGCAGCTATTCAGGATCTATAGCCCCCCATTTCTATGGAGAACCGCTAATTGACAAACGAATGGAGGACTTCATTTCCTACGCAAGAAAAACCTTCCCCAAGGCCTATCTTGAAATCTACACCAACGGAGAATTACTTACCGTCGACAGATATCTTTCATTGAAAGAAGCAGGGGTTGATATCTTCAAAATCTCGCAGCATACTGAGATGCCTTCACAAATTCTCTCCCACACGTTATCGTACATTAAGCAGAATCATCCTGAATTGTTCACTGTTGACTTCAAGATTTTTTACAATACGCCTAACAAGCTTAATCGTGGTGGCTTGGTTTCTGAAAGCGGTGTATCAGAAGAGGTACTCAAGAAAGTTGGCTCCTGCAGTTTTGCTCACAGGGTGATGACCTTTGACTATCATGGTAACGCGCTTCTATGCTGCAATGATTACCTTTCCAGATGCTCTTTTGGCAATATCTCCGAGTCCAGCATTAGTGAGATCTGGAACAGCAGTCGGTACAAAAAGGTTCGAAATCTCGTAGTTCTCGGCTTCCTGCCAGTCGGCTTGTGTCGAGCTTGTATTTATGGGACAGCCTATCAATGATGGATTTATTTACTCCTGGATGCTGGAACCTGTAAGAACCGGTATACCGTGAGGATGAATAGTGATTGCCTCCCTAATAACTTCAGCAGTTTCAGTGGCAGAATCAGACCCAGGACACAGCTTGAAAAGACCCGTAATTGATCCTAGAGTTAGATGCCGCAGTCTAGCTATAAAACATGATGTTGGGGAATCAGCAACTTTTTCTGCATACGTTTATCTAAAGGGTTAGAACACATGTCAAAAAACCTGGAAAATCGTCCACAACCACAGGAGTGGACACCATCCAAGCGATGGAATCCCTTCAACAGTTACAAGCTTTTGTCCCATGTACATCGTTGGCGTCAGATCAAGCGCGGCAAGCAGATACCGCCACCGGTGCTGATTACCGTTGACCCGACCAATGCCTGCAACTTCGGATGTGCCTGGTGCAACGCTGCTTTTGTGCGCACTCACCGCAAAGGAAGCCTCTCCGAGCAGTCCCTGATGCAGATTGCCGATTTTCTGCCCCGCTGGGGGGAAGGCAACAACATCTGGAAGCCCGGAGTGGAAGCCATCTGCGTGGCCGGTGGCGGAGAACCGCTGCTCAATCCGGCCACCGCTTCATTCATTGACCGGGTCATCGCCAATGGCATCGAGGTAGGTGTTGTTACCAACGGCAGCCTGATTTATCCGGCCATGGACAGCCTTTCACACTGCACCTGGGTGGGGGTCTCGATGGATGCCGGCACGCCGGAAACCCTCAACAAGCTTAAGATGCTCAAGCCGGAGCTGAACACCTTTGATACCATCATCAACAACATCTCGACCCTTGTCGATTATGCCAAACGGCACAACCATCGCTTGGGCGCCAAGCACCCCGCCTATGGTGTCAGCTACAAGTATCTGCTGTACAAGGATAATATCGGAGAAATTTATCAGGCAGCAAAACTGGCCAAGGAGATCGGCTGCAAGAACATTCACTTTCGGCCGGCCGGCACCACCTGGGACAATGTGGGTACCCCCACCAACGCCATCCAGTTTACCCCTGACGAGATTCAATTGTTCAATGAACAGATTTCCAGAACTCTGGAATTGGACGATGAGACCTTCAATGTCTATGGTATTACCCATAAGTTCAACTCTCAGTTTGATGCTTCCAATCATTTCCAGAAATGTTATGCCGTCTTCATGACCGCCGTCATCATGCCGCCGGTCGGAAATGATGTCTCCAAAGACGCCTTTACCCTGGGACTCTGTTGCGACCGGCGGGGAGATGCCAAGCTGGAACTGGGAAACGACCTGGAGGATGTCAACCAGATCAACCAACTGTGGGGTAGTGAGAATCACTGGAAGATCCACGACAAAATCAAAATACGCGGCGAATGCCCCCGCTGTACCTATCAGCCACACAACGAGATCTACGAGCAGGTCATCCTCAACGACAGCATGACCTATAAATTCATCTGACAGAACAAGGGAAACACATGAACATCTCCGTCATCGGCCTCGGCAAACTGGGGCTATGCACAGCGGCGTGCTTCGCCTCAGCCGGACATACGGTTTACGGTTTCGATCTTAACGATCATTTCAGGAGTGAACTGAAGTCCCGTCGTAATCCCATAGAGGAGACCGGTCTGACAGATCTGCTGGAATCAGCCTGGGCAACTCTGCATATCGTAGACAGCTATGAGGCTGCCCTGCAGGCCTCGGATATAACCTTGATCATCGTCCCCACCCCCAGTCTCCCCGATGGTCGCTTTAGCAACGACTACCTGGTCAATGTGCTGGATGGATTGGCTCCGGCATTGAAGGCCAAAAACGGCTTCCACATCGTGGATGTGGTCTCGACCGTTATGCCAGGTACCTGTGACACCATTTTCAAACCGCTTCTGGAGCAAGCCACCGGCAAACGTTGCGGGACCGACTTCGGCCTGGTTTACAACCCCGAATTCATCGCACTCGGCTCGGTGATCCGCAACTTCCTCAACCCGGACATGGTGCTGATCGGTACTTCGGACGAACGTTCCGGCTCCGTCGTCCGTGAACTCTATGCTTCTACCTGTAAGACCTTGCCAGCCATGGCCGTCATGTCGCTGATCAATGCCGAGATCACCAAGATCAGCCTCAACTGTTATGTCACCATGAAGATCAGCTATGCCAATGGTCTGGCGGCGATCTGCGAGCAGGTGCCGGGGGCTGATGTGGATGTCATCACCGCTGCCATCGGCGCCGATAGCCGTGTGGGGAGCAAATGCCTCAAGGGAGGACTCGGTTTCGGCGGTCCCTGCTTCCCTCGTGATAACCTCGCTTTTCAGACCTTTGCCGAGGAGTTTGGCGCTGAGGCTCTGTTGGGCAAGGCGGTTGTTGCGGTCAACAACAGCATACCGGAGCGGCTATTTAAAAAGGTTTCTGAACAGTGCGTGCCGCCGGCAAAGGTGGCCCTGTTGGGGCTCTCCTACAAGGCCGATACACACATCATTGAGGAATCTCATTCCATTATTCTGGCAAAGAATCTTATCGCAGCCGGCTACCAGGTGGCCTTGCATGACCCAACAGCCATTGACGCGGCGCGTGATTTGCTCGGAAGTAATGTGATATTTTTTAATGACATGTACGAATGCCTGACCGATGCATCAGCAATCATTTTGCTGACCGACTGGCCCCAGTACCGCGATCTTGACTGGAAACACATTGCCACGCTCACATCTTCTGGAGCACTTGTCCTCGACAGCTGGCGTATCGCCAAAAAAGCAGCCACGCCGGGCTTTACCTACATTCCGGTTGGAGTCGGCAACCCTGCAAAGGATGAAGCCTTATGAGCACCAGTAACCCCTTCAGCAACATCGAGCTTGAAAAGGTCCAGAATTACTGGAATGCACGCCCCTGCAACATCCGGCATTCACAAAGTCCGGTGGGCACCAAGCAGTATTTCGATGAGGTCGAGGCCCGCAAATATCGTGTTGAACCGCACATACCGCTCTTTGCTGAATTCGAGAAATGGAAGGGCAAGAAAGTGCTGGAAATCGGCTGCGGCATTGGCACAGACACGATCAACTTTGCCAGGGCCGGAGCACAGGTCACGGCTGTCGATCTTTCGACCGAATCACTCGCGCTGGCCAAAAAGCGGGCCGAGGTCTTTGGATTGGACAACATCACCTTTTATCAGGCCAACGCAGAACAATTGAGTGATTATGTACCGGTCGAACGCTACGACCTGGTTTATTCGTTTGGTGTCATTCACCATACCCCGCATCCCGGGCGGGTTATCGAACAGATCCACAAGTATATGGATAAGGACAGCATCTTCAAGATCATGGTCTACCATCGTTCCTCGTGGAAGGTCTTCTGGATGCAGTTGAAATATGGCAAAAAACCTGGTGAGACCCTGGATGAGTTGATTGCCCGTTATTCAGAAGCTGAAACCGGTTGTCCGGTCACCTATTCATACACTGCTAAGACGGTCAAGGCGTTTCTGAAAGGTTTCCAGATCATCGATACAAAAATCGACCATATCTTCCCCTACAGCATCCCCGAGTACCGTAATTATCAGTTCAAGAAGGTCTGGTACTTCCGCTACCTGCCTCAGGCGCTCTTTCGCTGGATGGAGCAGCGTTGGGGTTGGCATTTGTGTGTAACAGCGCGGAAGTTATCTTGAACTATTAGCAGTCAACGAGGTTATTCTTGCTAACTCCTGCCACAGCTTATTGGAAACAACGACATAACCTTTCCGAACTCTGTAGCCGGTTTAAGGTGATGGGCGAGACCATCGGCGAACTTACACATCTGAGCTATTTCCAGTGGGCACAGCTTGCTGCCATGGCGTTGGAGTATAAGCCCGATCTGATCCTCGAACTGGGCAGAGGCAAAGGCAACTCGACCTGCGTCTTTACCGAGGCTGCCAATATGCTCGGGAGCACCAAGGTAGTAAGCCTCTGCTTGGGGTCACATTTTGTTGAACATTCGTTGCCGCGTCTTTTTCAGAATGCTTCTATTTCATCAGGCTGGCTCAAGCGACTGGAGTGCTGGGTTACAGACATTCTCTTTTTCGACTTTGAGACGTTATTGACCAAGTACAACAGAATCCTGGTGTTTTGGGACGCTCATGGATTTGAAGTAGCAAATTGCGTTCTTGGCAGAATTCTGCCCTTAATTCAGCACAAACAGCACATTGTGTTGATGCATGACATATCTGATCAGCGTTATCTCAACACGGATACACTTAACTACAACGACCAGATTCTCTGGCGCGGCAGCGATGCCGAGGGTGCCAGAATGGTTCTCGGCTTCATCAACTCCGCGGTGCCGCAAGCGATATCGATCACGGATTTTTCATGCCGCAATGGGATCGACCTCCTGACAGCAGATCACAGTCTGCATACCGAATTAGGGCCTTGCAACGAAAAGGTTGCCGAGATGACACATCTGCTGGGAGACGACTTTTTCTCTCTCGACGCCCACTGGCTCTGTTTCTCGCTCAACAACCATCCCGGCCCCTTTACCTTCCCTCGTTTTGTGCAACCGGAAAAGCCTATGCTGGACTGTTCTGTTGATCTTTTGCAGCAGCTTAATAATACGTTGTGATTTAGAGTGTCTTGATGCTATCTGAATTTAGATCAAACTGCTGGAACAATGTTCACAAGGCCACATTATGAAGTTGCTACATCTTAGATCCAACAGAGAAGAACCAAAGCATTTGTTCGGAAGCAATGCCAGTCATATTCCAGAAATAGTTGTTCAAAGATATACGGTATGAAAAAGATTCTTCTGATTCAGCCATGGAATTATCATGATGAAGGAGTCAAATATCGCGACTTCTCTCAGGAATGGCGTAATGGCCCATATTCATTGTTATGCTTGGCAACAGCTCTAAAGCAAGAAAATATCCCGGTGAGGCTCTTAGACCTTCAGCCCGTATTAGTCAAATCCGGTGGCGAGATCGACAATACACTAAACCATTTGGAGAACGAATTAGTTGATTTTGTGCCTGACGTTATAGGAATAAGTTTTTTTTCATATCAGTACTTAGAAACTGAAAAAATAGTAAAGTTCTGTCGGAAGATTTGCAAACAAACCGGCATAAATCCACTTTTCATAGCAGGTGGAATTCACGCCTCGGTTGAACCCCAAGAAACAATCAAACAACTCGGATTTGATTATGTGTTTGTAGGTGAAGCAGATCAAGGAATCATTGAAATTGCGAAATCAGACACTGTAGAATCAGTTCAAGGCATTGTTTCGAGTAACGGCTCAATAACAAGAGGCGTACCAGTTAATGATCTAAACGATTTGCCTTTTCCTGATTGGCAACTTTGTGACGTTGGTTTTTATACAGCGCCTTCGTTCGCTAAGACATCAACACGGGCCGTACGAACAGTTGACATGCTAATAGGACGCGGATGCGCCTATAGATGTTCATTTTGTGCCTATTCCACTCTCAGTAAAGTACGCTATTATTCCGTTGAATACCTGATTCAACAGATGATTAACCTCAAAAACACTTTGAATATAGACAGTATTTACTTTATCGACAGTAGCATTGGCAATAATCGCAACCTGTTAGTAAAATTATGCAATAGTATAATTGCAACAAAACTAAACAATGAAGTTGAATGGTACGCAAACATTCGAGCAAATCAGGTTGACGAATATCTTCTTCTCCTTATGTGGGAAGCAGGCTGTCGTTTTCTTTTTTACGGCTTTGAATCAGGCAGTCAACGAATACTTGATTTGATGAACAAGAAATGTACGGTAGAGCAAAATATTGCTGTTGCTCAACTTCATAATAAACTTCAATTTCCATATCATGCTTCTTTCATTCTCGGGTATCCGACTGAGACGGAAGAGGATATCATTCTTACGCAAGGCTTAATAAACGAACTAAAACCTTACCGAAGCGGCATAAATTGGTATGTCCCTCTACCAGGCTCTGACGACTATAACAAACTAAGAGACTCTGGATATCTTGAGCTAACCGATCCTCATGAATGGCGCAATATTGGTGAGGTGCTGACAACAGGCAAAGTATATGCTTCAATAGATGCCAGTCATTTTCGTCAACTTTTTACAGCTACTTGCAACCAAGCTAATGAATTGAATACCAAGCACCAGGGCAGCCCTTGGAATGGACCATCGCTATCGAGGAAAGACCACATGAGTAATCATGCCACTGCTTCACTTGAAAATAAGCTCCGGGAGAAATGGCAAGAGATTCCTGCAACTCGCCAGGATAGAGCATTCAGCTCTGACCTTCTCAACTGGCCAGATGAACAACTGCTTGACTACTGGGAAGAGTGCAGGCGGCAAACTACAACACCTGATGTCCGCGGCTGGTTCCAGGACCTCTACAAGAATGATTTCATCGGGCTTGATGTTGCCGATGTTGGTCCAGGTGTTGGAGTCGACGGAATCTACTTTGCCCAACACGGCGCAAACCTCACCTTTGTCGATATCGTAGAAGACAACCTCAAGCTGCTTGAAAGAATCTGCAGCCTGAAAGGTATCAAAGCTGATTTTTACTTCATTGATGATTTCTTTTCTTATCATTTTAAGAAAAAGTTTGACGTATTTCTGTTCATTGGTTCCATGATTAATGCTCCCTTTGATTTCACCCAACGCCAACTGGAAGCCCTGCTAACGTTTCTGCGCCCTGGCGGAAAGGTGCTCATGCTGGCTTATCCGGAAGAGCGTTTTATAACCAGTGGCACAAAGGACCAAGCAGAGTTTGCAAAAACGACGGATGGTGAACGTACACCCTGGATAGAATGGTATAACGACGAAAAGATCAAGCATCTATACGGTCCCGGCTATAATCTGAACTGGAGCCGTAATTTTGGTAAAGACGATATCGAGTTCAATTGGTTTGAACTTACTAAGTTGGAAAAAGATTCCTGCCAGCAGCAAGCTGCAACGAGTACCTCTGCAGAATTCATTCAAAACTTTCCTATTATCCATGTGTTTGATCTGCCGACAGCCATCGCTTCCAGCCTGACCTTGGACACCTCGAGACTTTCCTTAAACAAACCATTCTCGGCGTGGCGTATGCAGACTGACGATTCTCCGATCCTGCGCTACCTCTACCGACATTTCCAGCCCAAGCGACACTTGGAGTTCGGTACTTGGTTGGGTGAAGGCGTAACCTACTGCCTCGAAGAAACCGAAGCCACTGTTTGGACCGTAAATCTCCCATTTGGCGATGCGAGTTCCTCGTACGGATTTTATACTGAGGATATTCCGGATGCTCAGCGCTGGGCAGAGAAAATTGGTCTTCCTGTTCGTAACAGCTATACCTCTGATGCTATCGGTTTCATCGGCAAAGCCTATTTGGAAAAAGGGTATGGTAGAAGAGTCTGCCAGATCTACGCTGACAGCCGCGAGTGGGACACATCGGCCTATCCTGGTGGATTCTTTGATTCCATCCTGATCGATGGTGGCCATACCAAGGAGATCGTAATCAGCGACACCCACAAGGCCTTGCCGCTTTTGCGCTCCGGCGGACTTATGTTGTGGCATGACTTCTGTCCACCTATGTACGGGCGAAATGAGAATACACGCGAAGTAATTGAAGCGATTTCGGCTGAATGGGATTTGATCTCCACCCAGATGGCTAAAGTTTTCTGGATTTATCCCAGCTGGATACTGATTGGCATCAAGAAGTAGAATATTGTATAGAGGTCTGAATGATATCAGTTATCGTTTATGGTCGTAACGACTCCTACGGGTATAATCTGGCAAAGCGTGCAGCCCTCAGTATCAACTGCATTGCCCATCTTCTGAATGATCCCGATGACGAGATAATTTTCGTCGACTGCAACACCCCCGATGATATCCCCACCTTTCCGGAATCGATCGCCGACACCCTGACGCCGAAGGCAAAGCAATTGCTCCGTATTCTGCGTGTACGCCCCGAACAGTATGAGCGGGGCAAGAACGGTTCCAAATTCAAGGTGCTGGAACCGCTCTGCCGCAACATCGCCATTCGCCGGAGCAATCCCGCCAATCGCTGGATTCTGAATACCAACACGGACATGGTGTTCACGCCTCTGGAAGAAGGAATGTCACTCTCCCGGATGGTCAGTGAGCTTCCTGATGGCTTCTATGAATTACCCCGCTTCGAAATGCCGGAATCGTTATGGGAATCTACCAACCGAACCGAACCGGCAGATGTCATCCGCTCGTTTAAAACCTGGGGGTTGAGGCTTCATCTCAACGAAATTGTTACCGCCTCCAAAGAGTTGATCTTCGACGGCCCAGGAGATTTCCAGCTCTCTCCGCGGAGCCAACTTTTCCAGATACATGGCATGAATGAGCAGATGGTGCTGGGGTGGCATGTGGACAGCAACCTGTGTAAGCGAATGTGGCTGCTGAACGGCGAGACCAGAACGATTCTTGATCGGCTGTATGCTTTCCACTGTGACCATACCCGTATCCAAACCGTCTACCATATTGCCGGTAAATCCACGGAGAATAGTCTGGCCGATTTTTTCATAAATGTTAGCACTCCATTCGTGCCCGAACAGGCCACCACCTGGGGAATGCCCGAGGAAGAGATTGAAGATATACGCCTGGATGAGAATCGTATTACCCGAATCCAGGCTGCGCTCGAACAGATACTGCCAGGCATGGAGCGACCGATCACCGGTCTCTCCACGGTCAACAGCTATGACGTGGGACTATATTACGACAACTCCCACGTTATTCCTTATGTTGCCGATATTATAGTTAATTTTTCGCCGCACCTACAGATTGGGTATTTCGGGTGCAATATTCAGTTGCTGGGCATGCTGGCCGATCTGAGGCGTCTGCTCGGTCATTCCGGCCAGATTCTGTATTGTACTGAACTTCTGCAATTGGAGTCGCCAGTGACTGGCTGCCTCCCATCAAGCCGGGATGAGATCTGCAGAGAAGCAGGATCATTCCTAGTTGATCTTTCAATGAAACATCTGCCGTCACGAAATAATTCAATCGGTCTGCCGATTCCGGATAAGTGCCCTGAGGTAGTTCAGTTCGCTCGCGAGATGTCGGACGTGATCATTGAAATTGCACGTTGTGAAAAAGAGGCCGCGGATAAAAAAAGGCTACTACGGCCTGCTATTTTTGTCGGATGCCATAGCACGACCTTTGACGTGACAATAAAAAATCTCTTTTGCTGCGCAATGACACCAGCCAATACTTATGTCAGAAACGGTGTAATTTCACCCGAGGCCTTTACTAAATCCCCTCCGATCATGACGCTCCATTTCTACGTTATTGGATCTTCGCTGTCGGATGTCGTTGCCTGGACATCAAGCCACCTCAACAGGCCTGTCAGTCAGGAAGATGTCAGTTTGGCGCAAACACTGTACAACATGTTTTTGGAGTCACAGGAGAAGCAACAAGCTCTGGATGCTCTTGAAACCTTATTAAATTTCGATGCCGGCCGCGGCATGCTGGAGATGCAGATCGAGATTGCAAATATAAATGGGGTACCCGAACAGGGAGAGGCTTTGCGCAACTTTATTGCTGAGTATGAAAAACGCCCCTATAACTCATAAATTGTCAAGGCTGAGGCGCACTGGTGCGGGAGGCAAACTAGATTGATAGGCAAATTGTTTGGAAATAGGGAGATACAACTTCATCCCGAAACCGCCAATTACACGAGAGCCTGGAATTCAACCGCAAACGGCGTGATGGAACCTGGCCATGACCAGCTGCCCCTGGTCCGGCTTTTTCATGATCTGTGCAGCGAGTATGACCAGCCGTTTATCATAGATGTCGGCTCGCATGTCGGCACATTGCCGCTTGTCGCCGCACTCCAAAAAGATGTCAGGGGTTGGGCTTTTGAACCTCACTCGGATGTGTGTGAATTGCTCACCCGCAACATTGCCTTGAATGGTATGAAAGGCCGGTTTGAGGTCATTCATAAGGCGCTTTCACATTTCCCCGGCAGAAGAGTTCTCAAATCTCCGCGCCACGATAAGGACTCGGGATTGTCCTGTATCGGCCAGCCTAACTATTCGCCATATAAGGAACAGTACGTCGATGTCGCGAGGCTCGATGACATGGTTATTGTTGCCGGCCTGGATGCGGTTGATATAATCAACATCGATACTGAGGGCAGCGAACTGTTTGTGCTGATCGGTGCCACTGAGACCATCAATAAGCATAAGCCGGATCTTCTGTTAAAGGTTAATTGGAGCAACCTCAATCAGCTGGATATTTATATTAACAACCTTACCGATTACCTGGAATTGCTTGGGTATCAAGGACATTGGGTTGGCGCGGAGAACATGCTCTTCCGTCACCCCTATAAAAAGAAAAATGCCGGAAAGAAATATTTTACTACTCTCCCGGATATTGGCGGCTTGAAGGTTGCTATTCTCAAGCAACGTTACGATGTGTTCGGTCCGTGGCGCAGCGAGAAATATGACTCCGGACATCCCTTGGATGTATTGAGAAAATGGCCTTCCAAGTATTGTTATCTTGAGATGACCCACCTTTTTCAGGCTGACTGGTTTGTGCTTCCTTTCTGTCATGATTCAAAGCTGGCTCGACAGAAAATAGACAGCCACCAGCAGACGTTTGATGACTGTGCTGAATACGTAGCAAATCCCGGCGAAATCCCTATCGATGAATATGATGTAGTCATATCACTTGATCCGATCCTGCGTCCGCCACGTGACAGCAATACGCTTTACGCGTATTTTCAGAATGAACATCACCATACGGAATATTCTTACTCCATTCGATCACCTTTGCATGGCTACGATCTTTTCCTCGACCATATGCTGAATGGTCCTGCTTGGGTGTACGATCTGCCGCAACCAGTTGCTTTTCCTTATCCCCGAGATCCATATACGAATCGGAAATTCTGCTTCGGAGAACAAAACGATTCGATCTGGTTTGACAAACGCTTCATCATGATGCTGACACATGGCAGCGAGGCATTTCACCGAGGCGGATTTGAGAGTACCGTAGCTTTTTTCGAGAAAAAATTTCA
Source organism: Geobacter sp. UBA698 (assembly GCA_002298925.1). Taxonomy (GTDB): domain Bacteria; phylum Desulfobacterota; class Desulfuromonadia; order Geobacterales; family Pseudopelobacteraceae; genus Pelotalea. The sequence continues at coordinate 32,354 of DBMM01000130.1, forward strand.
AACCCGGGTGACGTTCAGAAATCTTGATTTTGAAGACATGACCCGCTGGGGAGATCCGCTCGAGTACATGCGGGAAATGTCTGCATGCTCCTATTATGTCAACCTGATCGCCTGTGGAGCAGGTCAGGGGCTTTGCGATGCCGCCTCCCTCGGGCTGATCTGCTTCGGTTCGGCAAAGCTTCCTTATCACAAAACCATTTGTCACCCGGTCTGTCTTTGCAACGATCTTTCCGAGCTGGAATGGAAGCTGTCCATGGTGCGGAGTTCAAGTGATCTGCAGCAGGAGATCCGTGTCTGGCAGGACGCCGCGCTGTCTGATATGATGGTGACGCAGCCATTACGCATGCTGCAGGCAGCTGTTGACATGAAGAAGCGGCGCAGGTCGTCTGTTTCGGTCGGCCGGGCGTCATTGAACCCGATTGCCATCGAGCTTGCCGTCGAGGAACTGCCCCGCGAGATTGGTCGGATAAACAGCCTGAAACTGAAGCAGCGGGCACAGGCGGAGTACGAGAAAGGGAACTACAAAGAGACCATTCATGCGTGCAGGCAGGCTTTATGGTTTGACTCGTCAGATCATGAACTGATCTATCTGATGGCTCTCGCCAGTTATGCCGCCAATGACAGTAAGAGCGCCCTGTCACATGTGAGGGAGTGTCTTAAAATCAACGACCGGTTCAGACCTGCCATTACATTGCAGTCGATACTGCTGCGTGACGACTGCGGTGAGGATGCCCATTTCGCCCAGTGCCGCGCCAGAGTTCTCTATCTTGTTTATAACCGTTTCGATGGCTATAGCAGAGAGATTGACGGTAATAATCTGGAAACGTACAATGTCATCCTGGACGAATTACTTCAAGGCTACATTAAAGATCTCGACACCACCAATCAACTTCTCATTCAACATCATAAATTGCGGTTGAACAGGATAGCGGAAGTATAACTGCGATGCCTCCAACTCACTTCAAACAAGCTGTGAACCAAACACTTGCCAAAAAAAAGAATCAACAAAAAGATCCTCCTCCCCAGGCGCTGGATACACTGGTAAACCTATTTGGCCAGCGCCGATACACTGAAGCGGAAACCCTTGCACGGGACATGACGGAACGCTTTCCCCATTGCGGCTTTGGCTGGAAGGCGCTTGGCGCGGTGTTCAATGTGCAAGGACGTACTGTCGAGTCGCTGGAGCCTTTGCAAAAAGCGGTGGCATTATTACCTGATGATGCAGACTCGTATAACAACCTGGGCAACACCCTTAGGGAACTGGACCGTCTTGCAGAGGCGGAAACCAACTATTGCCGTGCACTGAAAATCGAGCCGGATTTTGCCGAGGCGCATAATAACCTTGCCATTACATTGAAAACCATGGGCCGTTTTGCAGAGGCTGAAGCCAGTTACCGCCGTGCGCTTGACTACAGGCCTGGTTTCGTTGATGCGCTCAACAATCTTGCCTTGCTATTCAACGAGCAGGGGAAGCACCTGCCGGCTTTGAACACGATCATAGAATCTTTGCAGATCGCTAAGACTCCCGCAGCTCAAAATATCTTTGTCGAATGCGTCAGGGATATTCAATTCACCTCCGCTGATATTCATATTCGCCCTGCCCTGGTTTGCGCGTTGATCGAGCCGTGGGGGCGGCCCACTGACATGGTAAAAGTCTGTACCGACCTTGTAAAACTCGATCCGGATATCAGGGGATGTGTGTCACGGGCAGCAGATGCTTGGCCTCTCAGGCTTTCCCCTCAGGAGCTTTTCGAATCAAGCGGTCTTAAAGCAGTTACATCTGATTCATTGTTGGCTGCCCTGTTACATTCCGCACCGCTTTGCGACGTAGGGTTCGAGCGTTTTTTGACTATGGCACGACAGGCACTGCTCGAAGTTGCGGTGTCAGCTGAACCTTCAGTCTTTGAGCACGGCGAAGTCTTGAGTTTTTATACCGCTTTGGCACGGCAGTGCTTTATAAACGAATACGTTTATGCGCACACTGAAGACGAAATCCAAAAAGCATACAGTTTGCGGGATTCGCTTGTCACGCTTCTGGAAACCAATACTCAGATTCCGGTCCTTTGGCTGGTGGCGGTGGCGACCTACTTTCCGCTAAGCTCCCTCCGGCACTCCAATCGGTTATTGGAACTGCAGTGGCCAGATGACGTAAGGGCCGTATTGGTGCAGCAAGTCATTGAACCTGAACAGGAACGGCAGTTACGCGCTACCATTCCTCAGCTGACTGCTATCGAAGATGATGTATCACGCCTGGTTCAGAATCTGTACGAGGAGAATCCTTACCCGCGCTGGGTCAAGATCGCTCCACCCAGTATGGTTATGAATGTCACCCCGTACCTGCGCAAAAGATTTCCGTTGGCACCTGTTATGCCGATCGATATGCCTGAAACTCCGGACATACTGATTGCAGGGTGCGGCACAGGTCAGCATTCAATAGAAACAGCGCACCATTTCCAGAATGCGCACGTGCTGTCAATCGATTTAAGCATGAGTAGCCTTGGTTATGCCAAGCGCAAGACGCGTGAACTGGGAGTGTCCTCTATCGACTATGGGCAGGCCGATGTGCTGAGATTATCGCAACTCGGGCGCAGCTTCGATGTTATCGAGTCGGTTGGAGTTCTTCACCACCTTGCCGATCCATGGACAGGTTGGAAAGTACTGTTGTCTCTCCTTCGTCCCGGTGGATTCATGAGGCTCGGCTTCTACAGTGAAGTGGCGCGACGGGATATCGTGCGCATACGTGAATTTGTCGCCACCCAGGGGTATGGGGCGTCGCCCGATGAAATCCGGCGGTGCCGCCAGGAGCTGATCGATCTGGACAAAAGCCTTGATTTCGGGTTTGCATTGAAAGGATCGGATTTTTTCAGTATCAGTGGCTGCCGCGACCTGCTTTTTCATGTTCAGGAGCATCGCATGACGCTGACCGGCATTGATTCATTTATTCGAAACAATGGCATGGTGTTCCTGGGATTTGAAATCAGTCAGAATGTCGTAAACAGATATAAACAATTTTTCCCGGATGATCGCGCCGCGATAAATCTTGCCCAGTGGCACGCTTTTGAGGAAGAAAATCCGGACACATTTTTCGGCATGTATCAATTTTGGGTTCAAAAGAATACATAAGCCCATCCTGATAAATTTTATGAATGTATCCGGCAGGAGCCACCAGTGAACAGCATGAAGCCAGATACCCCGGAAACCTGGTTCAACCGGGGGATATCGCATATGGAAAAAGGACAATACGCCGATGCGGAGGAATGTTTCCGCCGGACCCTCGCGTTGGTTCCCGACTCGCTGGAAACGATCCTGAACCTTGGCTATGCCCTCCAAATGCAGGACCGTTCCGGTGATGCGGAAGTCGCATACCGGCAGACGATCGCACTCAAACCTGATTATGTCGAAGCACACCTCAGCCTGGGGAATCTGCTTTATGGCCTGGGCCACCTTGCTGAAGCTGAATCGGCCTATCGTCAGGCTATCAGCATAAATGCCGGTTACGACAGGGCATACTACAATTTGGGAAATTTACTTTATGGCCTTGGGCGTCTTGACGAAGCTGAGGTGGCCTACAGCCGGTCGACTGCCATAAACCCCGGGCATGCAGAGGCGCATAGCAACCGGGGCAACGCTCTCTACGCACTTGGCCGCCGAGGGGAGGCTGAAGCGGCTTACCGCCAGGCGATTGCCATAAAGGCCGACTATGGCGAAGCATACTACAACCTGGGAAACACGCTCTATGATCTTGGCCGCCTTGATGAAGCGGAGTCAGCCCTCCGCCGGGCGATCAGCATAAATCCTGAGAACATCGAGGCGCATAACAACCTGGGCAATGCCCTCAGGGAACTTTGCCATCTTGAAGAGGCAGAGGCGGCATACCGTCACGCTATCACTCTCAATCCTGAATTTGTTCTGGCATACAGCAACCTGCTCCTGACACTACAATGTATGTACTCACGTACTATTGAAGATACATTTGCCGAAGCCCTGAATTTTGGTCACCGCTTTGAGTCACCGCTTAAGGGCAAATGGGGTGGGTACAGCAATGCCAGAGAACCTGAAAAGCGTCTGAAGGTTGGTCTTGTGTCCGGTGATCTTCGTAACCATCCGGTGGGATATTTCCTGGAGGCTGTCCTTCAAAATCTCGATCAGAAATCTATCGCTTTGTATGCATATGCAAATCAGTCAGATCATGATGCGTTGAGCGAACGGATCAGACCCTATTTTGAGGATTGGCTCGTGGTAAAGGGGCTTTCTGATGAAAGCTTGGCCTTACGTATCAGGACTGACGGGATTGACATCCTGGTAGATCTGGCCGGACACACGGCGGATAACCGCTTAATGACATTCGCCCACAAACCCGCACCGTTGCAGGTAACCTGGTTGGGATATCCGAATACGACCGGCCTGCATGCAATTGATTACATCATTGCTGATCCGGTCACCGCACCACCGGAAACAGAGAAGTTTTACACCGAGAAAATCTGGCGTCTGCCGGATACCACCATTTGCTTTACTCCCCCTGATTCAAATCTGGAAATCACGTCGTTGCCGGTGCTGGAAAATGGATATATCACCTTCGGCTGCTTCAACAATCCGGTGAAACTCAACGATGCCGTAATAGCCTGCTGGGCAGAAATACTGCGTGCCGTGCCGGATTCAGTCCTTCTTTTGAAAAATAAGCAACGTTTTGACTGCGCTGCAATGCGCGATAGTTTCCGGCAGCGCTTTGTGAATCGTGGTATTGACCCGGCACGTCTGCGCTTCGAAGGGGTTTCGTCCCGCATTGATCTGATTAAATCCTACCAGCGCATCGACATTGCTCTTGATCCTTTTCCTTATACAGGCACGACAACTACTTGTGAGGCTGCCTGGATGGGGGCGCCGACGCTGACCTTGAAGATGATGCGAGGGATTTACAGCTACAATGGCGAGCTTATCATGAGATCGGTCGGTTTGGACGATTGGGTGGCAGGATCGATTGATGAATACATCGGAAAGACCCTGAAACTTTGCCGTGATATACCGAGGCTTGCGCACATACGGTCAGGTTTGCGGGCACAGCTGCTCAGCTCTCCCCTGTGCGACGCGCCCCGGTTCGCCGGCAACCTGGATTCGGCCCTGCGAAGCATGTGGCAAAAGTGGTGTTCGCAATACCGCACCGATGACATTTCCTGTGCGCGTCACGCTGATGCAGAGAGGAAATTGCATATCGGGGGCGTGGTACAAGAGAAAGGCTGGGAAGTTTTTTCCATCAATGAAGCGCCTTATGCGGATCATGTCGGCAATGCCAAAGATCTATCAAGGTTTCCCGACAATACTTTCTCCGAGATTTATGCTTCCCATGTCCTGGAGCATTTTGACTATAATGGCGAGTTGCTGGGAACATTGGCGGAATGGAACCGCGTACTGAAACCCGGTGGGGCTTTGTATGTCTCTGTTCCGGATATCGATGTATTGGCCAGGCTGTATCTCGATAAAGACCGCCAGAATATAGAGGAGCGGTTTTTATTGATGGGCATGATGTTCGGAGGCCATGCTGATGAAAATGATTATCATAAGGTCGGATTCAACGAGGAGCTTTTATCATACTGCCTCGGAAAAGCCGGTTTTATAAATCACAAGAAAGTCTCTGAATTCGGGATATTCCCGGACACCAGCAGCCTTAGATTCAAGGATCAGCTTATCAGTCTGAACATAGTTGCCTATAAGAAGACAAATGGATAACTTCCACATAATTTAGATAATCATCTACAGAGAATGACTTGAAAAATAATGATTGTAATAAATTGTTTGCCTTGGGTATTTCGTGCCTCGAAAAGCAGCATTACCTCGAAGCCGAGGACTGTTTTCGCAAAGTACGAAATCTCGCTCCAGGCTCAGTGGAAACTATCCTGAACCTAGGCTATGCCCTCGATAAGCAGGGTCGCTCAGAAGAAGCGCTTAGTTGCTACGAAGCGGTGCTGGCAGTCGCTCCGGAAAATGCCAAGGCGCGATATAACCGGGCGATTCACCAGCTTCGCAGCGGAAATATCGCCGCTGGTTTTGCCGACTACGAGTCCCGTTTCTCCGCTATAAAGAACGCGGACAACCGTATCTATACCCAACCCCGCTGGGACGGTTCTCAACTGAATGGTCGCAGCATCCTGGTCTACTGCGAACAGGGGCTTGGAGATGCCATACAATTCAGCCGTTATCTACCCAGTGTAATCAAACTGGGAGGGCAGGTGGTGCTGGAAGTGCAGCAACCATTGGTGTCGCTGTTTTCGGCACTATCCGGGATCGAGAGAGTTATTGCCAAGTCCGATGAGCCTCCGCTCACCGATTGCTACATTCCGCTGTTAAGCCTCCCGCATATCTTCGGGACGACTCTCGATACTGTGCCGCCCCCGCTTCCCCATCTTGTCCCCGATCCCTCGAAAGTAGAAGCCTGGCGCCACAAGCTGGCGGATGACAGGCAATTCCGGGTCGGACTCGTCTGGCGCGGCAGTGCTACCAATCCAATGGACGGGGATCGCTCCTGCCCCCTTGCCGAATTTGTCCCTCTGCTTGTTCTCCCTGGCGTCAGTTGTTACAGCCTCCAGGTGGGGCCGGCCGCAGATGAGATCGTGTCTCTTCCCCAAGCGGCCGATCTGATAAATCTGACCGCGCATCTCGATGATTTTTCCGATACTGCGGCACTGGTGGCCAATCTCGATCTGATCATATCTGTTGACACCGCCGTTGCCCACCTGGCGGGGGCGATGGGAAAACCGGTCTGGATTATGTTGGTACATACACCGGACTGGCGCTGGATGCTTGACCGAGACGATTCACCCTGGTATCCCACCGCACGGCTTTTCCGCCAGCCACAACCGGGAGATTGGAACTCGGTTGCCCGCGAAATTGCCTCTGCACTCCAGATTCAATTGTCATCACAGGAGCATGGTGCGGCAGGTGCCGCCGAAATGCCGGAAAAGTCGTTTCAACACGCGCTGGCAGATATCGAAAATGGCAATTATGGTGCCGCTGTCGCCGAACTGCGCAATCTTCTCCTGCATCTGCCGGATGATCCGGCAATTTTGTACAATCTGGGACGGGCCTACGAGATGACGGGACAACTTGACGAAGCGAGAAGGTGCCTTCGCCAAGCCCTGTTCCAGAATCCGGATAACCCCTCCATCTGGTTACGGCTTGGCGATGTTCTTCTGAAACAGAAATCTTATGCCGAGGCGGAAACCTGTCTGCAAAAGGCCCACGAGCTGTCGCCCGAATCAGTCCATATCCTTTCCTTGCTTGGCGCTGCCCTGGTCCGACTGAATAAAATGGAAGGTGCTTTCGGCTGTTGTCGAAAAATGCTTGCCAGCGATCCGGAATGTTTGGAAGCGGTCTACAACCTGGCTTATCTGCAGCTTCGTTCCGGAGATTACCTGGCCGGGTTTGCGAATTTCGAAGTACGCTTCGCCATGAGCTCTCAGACTATTGATTGTCGTAGCTACCCCCAGCCGCGTTGGGATGGTTCTCCCCTGCACGGCAGGAGTATCCTGGTCTTTGGCGAGCAGGGACTGGGGGACGTGATCCAGTTCTCCCGCTACATTCCGCTGGTGGCCGAGCGGGGTGGCAAGGTAATCCTGGAAATCGATCCACCCTTGATTCCCCTGTTCACAAACTTTCCCGGCGTCTCCCGGGTGATCGCAAAGTCGGGAGAACCACCATTGACGGATGTCTATGTTCAAATGATCAGCTTGCCTTACCTGTTTGGCACAAGTATGGATACGGTTCCTGCTTCGATCCCGTACATTGTGCCCGATGCAGCCAAATTGGCAGATTGGCAACAGCTCTTGGCCGAGGTGAATGTCTGTCGCATTGGCCTGGTTTGGCGGGGCAATCCCCGCAATCCGGTTGATCTGGAACGCTCCTGCCCGCTGGCCATGTTTTCTCCCCTTGCCGGTCTCGCCGGGGTGCGTTTTTTCAGCCTGCAGGTTGGCTCGGGGACAGCTGAAATCGGCTTATTGGCGGGGGGGCTGGACCTGGTCGATCATACGGCACGGCTTAAGGATCTATCCGACACCGCTGCTTTTATCGCCAATCTGGATCTGGTGATCTGTGTCGATACGGCAGTGGCCCACCTTGCCGGGGCCATGGGAAAACCGGTCTGGATCATGCTCTCCACCGCTGCAGACTGGCGCTGGATCTCGGGCATGCATGAAACTCCCTGGTATCCCACCGCACGGTTATTCTGGCAGGAGCGCAGTGACGACTGGATCGGCACCATCGCGCAGGTCAAGGAAGCCTTGGCGCAGTGGCTTGAGCAGAGGCAGAAGGATGAGGCCGGCGACATCGAATCCCTGTATCTTCAAGGCTGCCGGCTCAAGGAGAATGGTGATCTAGACGGGGCCGAATGCTGCTTCAGACAGATTACCGAGATCGCTCCGGAACTGCCCGACCCGCAGCACAGCCTCGGCGTGATTCTGCAGATGCAGGCCCGATCAGCCGAGGCGGTTATGCACTACAAGGCCGCCATTGCCCAGGACCCCTGTTTCGTGCAAGCACTCTACAACCTGGCCAATGCCTTGGTGGAAACCGGCAGATCCCGGGAAGCAGTGGAGCACGCCCGGGCAGTCATCAAACTCGATCCGACCCATGCCGATGCCCATTGGTTTCTTGGTATGCTTCTGCTATTGCATCAGGAGTATTCTGAAGGATGGGCGGAGTACGAATGGCGCTGGCAGGCCAGGGGATTCCTGGCTAAGCTCCCTGACTTGGGCCGTCCTCTGTGGGATGGTTCGCCAATTGCCGGCAAGACCTTGTTGATCCAGATGGAGCAGGGGCGCGGCGACATAATACAATTCATCCGTTTTGCCCGGATGGTCGCCGCTTCCGGCGCAAAAGTCATTGTTCGGGCAGTGCCTGAGTTGCTGTCGCTTTTGTCAACGGCTGAAGGTGTCAGTCAGGTCTATGACCAGAACGGACCTCTACCTGAATTTGATCTCCAAATTCCGGCCATGAGCCTGCCCTATGTTTTGGGAATAACCCTTGAAACGCTCCCTTCAGAACCCTATCTGCGGCCAGATCCGCAAAAGGTGGAAAAGTGGCGGAAGGAGATGCCGGATACAGGTAACTTCCGCATCGGCCTGGTCTGGCAAGGTGCCTCGGAAAACAGGGATAACCGGAATCGCTCCTGCAGCCTGGCCGCTCTTCAGACTTTGGCAGAGCTGGAGGGGTTGGAGTTCTACAGCCTGCAGATGGGGGAGGGCTCCGACCAATGCCGGTCGAAGGGCATCAAGATCATCGACCTAACCGACCGGATCAAGGATTTTGCCGATACAGCTGCCATGATCGAAAATCTGGACCTGGTCATTACCATCTGCACCGCGGTTGCCCACCTGGCCGGGGCTTTGGGCAAGCCGGTGTGGACCATGCTCCACTTTGCCTCTGACTGGCGCTGGCACCTGGAGCGGTCCGATTCCCAGTGGTATCCCTCGATGAAGCTTTTCCGCCAGTCAGCCCCGGGTGATTGGGCCGGGGTAATCGCCATGGTGCGACAGGAACTGTCGCAGATGTTTGACAATCCCACCTTATACAACCAGCGCGGCCTGAAAATGATGCAAAAAGGAGATCCTGCCCGGGCAGAGCTGGCTTTTGCCCAGGCCATAAAATTGGATCACACCTATGCGGAGGCCCATTGTAACCGGGGTGCGGTGTTGGATGCCCTTGGCAGAACAGATGAAGCGCTGAATTCCTATTCTTTGGCATTGCAGTACCAGCCTGATCTCCACCTGGCGTTGTTCAATATGGGCAACACCTACCGTTCCCTTAACAAGCTTGAGCAGGCCAGCGCCTGTTACCAAAGGGCCGTAGAGCTCAAGCCGGACCTGGTGCCGGCCCATCTCTGCCTGGGGGAGATTGCCAGGGAGCAGAAGAAGTTCGATCAAGCCGCCAGCCATTATGAGCTGGTGCTCTCGGGGGACAGGTCATCCCTGGATGCCCTTCAGGGGCTGGCCGAGACCTATCAGGCTGAGGAAAGGTTCGATGATGCTATCGACGCATACCGGAAAGTTCTGGAAAGCCGGCCCGACCGGGCGGCGGTCTGGAACCTGTTGGGCACCGTCTACCATAGCCTGGAGAGGCTGGAGGAAGCGGAGCACTGTTATAGGCAGGCTCTGACGATTATGCCGGACCAGCCGATCATACTCAACAACCTGGGAGTGGTGCTGAATGCCAAGGGACGGCTGGATGGATCAGTTGTCGTACTTCGCCATCTGATCGAGATAAAACCTGATTATGCCGAGGGGCATTGGAATCTATCGGTGGCGCTGCTCGCCATGGGCCACTATCGTGAAGGATGGCCGGAGTTTGAGTGGCGTTTTAAAAAGTCGAATCCGGTGCCGGAACGGGAATTTGATAAACCGCGTTGGGATGGGGCTCCTCTGAATGGCAAGACAATCCTGCTGCACGCCGAACAGGGCTTTGGGGATACCATTCAGTTCGTGCGTTACATCCCTCTGGTCGCCGAACTGGGTGGCAAGGTAATAATAGAATGCCAGGTGCCGGCCTTGAAGCGCCTTTTGCAGTCCATCGCTGCCGATGCATGCCTGATAGTTGCCGGCGATCCCTTACCTGGCTTTGACTGCCATCTGCCGTTGATGTCACTTCCCCTGGTATTCGGCACCACACTTGAGACCATACCCCCACGCGTGCCATATCTTGCTGCTGATCCTGCCGATATTGAGATCTGGCGAGACCGGCTGGGTCCGAAAACCAAGTTTCGGGTGGGCTTGGTCTGGTTCGCAAAGCAGACCCAGGTTTTGAACCGCAAACGATCCTGCGCCCTGGGCACCTTCGCCCCCCTGTGGGATGTTGGCGGCGTTGAATTTCACTCAATGCAGGTTGGCATCGGTACGGATCAGCTCGAGGATTTCCGCAGGCAGCACGAGATCATCGACCTTACCTTACAGCTGAAGGATTTTGCCGATACCGCCGCTTACATGGCCAATCTGGATCTTGTTATTACCATCGATACGGCAGTTGCCCACCTGGCCGGTGCCCTGGGCGTACCTGTCTGGGTCGTGCTCCCCCATGTGGCCGAGTGGCGTTGGCTCTGCCGGCGCGATGATAGTCCTTGGTACCCTGGCATGCGACTGTTTCGGCAACCTGCCATGGGTGATTGGCCCGGCTTGATCGGTTCTGTAGCTGGAGCATTAAAGGAGCGCGTTCAGGATCAGCTTACCGGCAATTCTGTTTCCCATCATATCGTTGTTGGCGATGGCCGGCAAAAAACGCGCATACGGGTCGGCCTGGCTTGGTCCGGCCGACAGGACAACCCGCTCAATCGCAAGCGCAGCCTGCCTTTCCGCCTTCTGAAGCCTCTCTTCGATCTGCCGGGTATTGATTTTGTCAGTCTGCAAATCGGTGCACCGGAACCAGAGGAAGTTAATGCCCACCTTTGGGACCTCACACAGGAGATCAAGGATTTCGAAGAAACTGCGGCCCTGATGGCCAACCTCGATCTGATCATCACGATAGATACTTCGGTAGCACATCTTGCAGCTGCTTCAGGAAGACCCACCTGGGTGCTCCTCGCCCATGTTGCCGACTGGCGCTGGTCAATAGACCGAGAGGATAGTCCCTGGTATCCTGGCATAAAGCTTTTCCGACAGCCGGATCACGGCGATTGGGGCAGTGTTATTCGAGAAGTAGCGTATCGGTTGGCACAGTACTCTGGCAATCGACTGAATCGGCACGATAACGACATAGCCACTGCACTGGCCAATGTTGGATATTCCCGGGAGCGTCAATTACTGGAACAGCAGCTTGAGCAAAATATGGCAATGGTACGTATGAATGCCAACTGTCCTGATGCGCTTTTGGATGTGGGGGCTTCTCTGGCGCTTCTGGGAAGGCATGCCGAAGCAGCAGCTTCTTTCAGGCGAGTATTGGAATTGAACGCTGACCATGTTGCAGGACACCTGAACCTGGCGTATTCGCTATTAGCACTGGGTGAATATTCCGAAGGATGGCAGCACCTCCAATGGCGACTTCACAGGATTCCTGCAGGCCAGATTCCACCGTGGCCAATGCTTAGTCACGAGCAACTCGGAACACATCCACACGGTACCTCCGTGTTGGTGCACTGTGAGCAGGGCTACGGGGACACAATCCAATTTACCCGTTTTCTGCCGATGCTTGTCGAAGCCGGGTACTTGGTGATCGTAAGCTGCCAGCCACCAATGGCATCGTTGGTAGCCTCGATCCGTGGTGTGAATCAAGTAGTTCAGCATGGGGAGCAACTGCTCACCTGTGATCTGCAGGTACTGCTGCTCAGCCTGCCCAGGTTGTTCGATGCGACACTAAAAACGCTGCCGGTTCAAATCCCGTACCTTGCCCCTCGGCAACAGCGGATTGATGCGTGGCGATGCAGGCTGGATAAAATTATTTGCCGGGGTGAAAATATTATCTAAAGTATTTTCCCAAACGGTCGAAACATTAACTAAGCGCAGAAAGCGCAACCGGTTAATTCCGGCAAACCCCAGAAAAGGAGCATCACCATGGCAATCTCAGACATCTCCCTTACCGCAGGAATGAGAAACAACCTTCTTGGCCTCCAGAAAACAGCTCATCAGCTTTCCCAGACTCAGGATCGACTGAGCAGCGGCAAGAAAGTCAACACCGCTCTCGACAACCCCACCAACTTCTTTGCCGCCCAGGCAGCAAACAACCGCGCCAGCGACCTGGCTGATCGCAAAGACGGCATGAGCGAAGCCGTTCAGGCCATCAAAAGTGCCGACAACGGTATCAGCGCCATCACCGCCCTGATCCAGTCTGCTAAAGGTCTGGCAAGCGCCGCAACCGCCACCAACGACACCCTGTCCCAGGTGACCTACGAGAGCCAGTTTGTAGCCATCCAGAGCCAGATCACAACTCTCGCCAGCGACTCCGGCTACCGCGGTACCAACCTGTTGACCGACGGAACACTGTCAATCGAGTTCAGCCAGAAGACCGGCGACGCCAACCTGACCGTCAACGGCTTCAAATCTGACGCAAAAACTCTAGGTGTCACCAGTACTGCCAACTGGTCTACTGTTGCCAACGCAACACAGGCACTGGCAAACATGGACAACGCGCTGACCACTCTCCGCACTAAGTCTTCAACCCTGGCCAGTAACCTGTCTGTCATCACCACACGTCAGGACTTCACCAACAGCATGATCAACACCCTCCAGCAGGGTGCCGATGGTCTGACTTTGGCCGACATGAACCAGGAAGGTGCCAACATGCTGATGCTGCAAACCCGTCAGTCTCTCGGAACAACAGCTCTGAGCATGTCATCACAGGCCGCCCAGTCCGTACTCCGTCTGTTCTAATCACTCTTCAGCAGCCTATGACGGGGAGAGGGTAACCTCTCCCCTTTTTTTTGACTCCCTTCAGGAGGCGTAGCATGAAAGTTGATGGTACTGACTCCCAAGTTGCAGCGATAGTTGCCCAGTCATCGTTAGTTAATACCAGCCTTAAGCAGCAACAGTTGTCGCAGGAACCGCAACAATCCAACACCGCAGATAAAACAACCGACAAAATAACCATTCGGCTGGAACTCCCCAAAAACACCCTTGATACCCTCCAAAAAATAGGAAATGTCGGAGATCTGCTTATTTCAACAGCCAGCAGTGTCCGCAAGACCAATGAGACTCTGACCTCTGGCGCAGAAATTATTGATAAGATGAAAACACAACTGGAATCGATTGTTAAAAATTATCCGCCTTTTTTGCAGGACAGCAAAGAGCGTATTGGATTTCTCATGAGCTATAGCGGTCTTCACAAAGAAATCACCAGCCTCATGGTTCCCCCTCCCCCAGCACCCGTATATGAGAAAGTACACCATCTTTGGGAAAATCTCTTTTCGGGACAGTCCCGTACGATTCAGGTCCCACAAATTCCATCAGACGCACCCGATTCTCACATCAAAGCGGCCGTGAAGCAGCTTGACAGTCTGAAAAATCAAGTTAACCTTGTCCAGGAAGCGATGGGCAATACGATCAAAGGACTGTAACATGTCTCTGAAGCTGGCATTAAAGCCCCATGAAAGGGTCATTATCGGCGGTGTTGTTCTGCGCAATGGTTCTTCAGTTGCCCATATCCATGTGGAAAACAAGGTGCCAATCCTGCGTCAGAAGGATATCATTGCTGAAGCTGAGGCCGTTACACCCTGCAAGCGGATCTACCTGGTGATCCAGCTCATGTACATCGGTGAGGGTTTGACACCGGAACTGTCAGAACTGTACTGGAGTCTGGTACGGGATATTGTAGCCGCAGCCCCCAGCATGAAAGACTTGCTTTCCTCTATCAGCCAGTTTATTGTTAACAACGAATTCTATCTGGCACTGAAAAAAACAAAAGAACTGATTTCATACGAAGAGGAGCTACTCAGAAATGTTACAAAGCCCGCTTAACGCCTACACCAACATGCAGAAGGAATCTCTCAGCGGCAGGGAACTGGAAGCCTCGGTGCTTTCCAGGGCAGGCATCATGCTGAAACAGGTCCAGGAGAATTGGGATGCACCTGATCGTGATCAGAAAATGCTGGAAGCAGTCAAATTCAACCAGAAAGTTTGGAGCTTTTTCCAGGCCGAGCTGTCTGATCCTGAAAACCCTCTTCCCAAAAAACTGCGTGAAGACATCCTTAACCTGAGCATCTTCATCGACAAACGTTTGTTTGAAGTAATGGCCTACCCTGACCCTGAAAAACTATCCATCGTGATTGACATAAATTTCAATATCGCCGCCGGCCTGCGCACCAAGATGGAATAAGCAGGGACCTGGGACTTGGGACCGGTAACGTCATGTTACCGGTCCCAAGTTCCCCATCCCGGTCACATTGATCACTCCACCGTCAGGCTGTACCCTTTCCCCTCCAGATAGCCAACAATCTCCTTGATATGCTCATAACCCCGGGTTTCCAGCTCGAGGGACACGTCTGTTCTGCCCAG
>DBMM01000127.1:0-14666 GCA_002298925.1 Geobacter sp. UBA698
CGACCGATGGGCCGCCTTTGCCGTTCCTGTTGTCGGATTCAAGATCTCATGGTACCCTTCAGAGATGAAAATCACCCTTTTGACCCATTTCAAGGAATTCGACAAACGCTCCAATACCGGTCAGCTGGTACTGGAAATCATGGGGGATGCGGCCGAGCAGGTCCGCTGGGACCGGCTCAATCCCCCTGCCCGGCTCCTGGAGGAGATCGAGGCGGGAGGCGTGGCGCTGGTCTATCCCGGAACGGCCGACGAGAACAATGACGATCTGTCGGATATCACCCAGTTCATCCTGATCGACGGCACCTGGCACGAAGCCCGCAAGATCCACCAGCGCAGCCCCTATCTGCAGAAGGCCCGCCGGGTCAGTCTCAAGCCGGCCGGCGCGTCCCGGTACAACCTGCGAAAGAACCAGAAAGAGGCCTGCCTCTGCACGGCCGAATGCGTGATCGAGATCCTGCGGAACAAGGGCGAGACCGAACAGGCCGAGCGGTTGCAGGAGCGTTTTCTGGCCTTCATCCGTCCGCCGGGAGTCATGCGCGGCGAGGCGCTGGGTCAATGAAGCCGGATTCAGCAGGTGAGTTGATGCACTCTATCAAGGCTTTGGGGAATACTACATCTATCATGTCGAATGAATCGATTTCTGGAGAGCTGATCGCAAAAGATCGAGCAGGGCTGACTGCCTTGCTGCTGTATTCCTTGCCAATAGCGGCAATTTCAATCTTTTGCAACTACTATGTAGACAGGCCGCTCAGCCTGTTTGTGAAAGCGCATCTATACGCCAACAGGCATTGGTCTGATTACACCTCCAACCTGCCAGACATCCTGATGGTGATGGTTGTATCTGTTTCAGTGTTGTCCTACATCCTCTATCTATTCAGAAAATCCAAACATATCAACGACATAAATACCTTTCTATTCAAATATCTGGCGATATCGCAGCCGGTGGCATTTGTAGCCAAATCCACAGTTAAAATTGTCTTTGGCAGGATTGAAAGCAGAGTATGGCTGCAAAATCCCGGGCAGTACGGATTCCATTGGTTTCAAGGCGGTTTCAACTTCAATGGATTTCCGTCAGGACATATGATCGTATTTACAGCCCTGTTTGCGGTGATCTGGAGATGCCACCCCGATCTGAAGAAAATGCTGGCCCTGATGCTGACAGCATTAGGAACGCTGCTGGTTGCCACCAATTACCATTTTTTAAGCGATGTAATCTGCGGCGCATATCTGGGGATATTGATCGAGGCAGCCATATTCCCTGTCATCACGAGACAAGAGACAGCATCCTGAAAAGTACGCCAGCTTCACTCGTTACGTTTGACACGATTACATCCGAGGAATTAATCTTGAGCGAGTCACAACAATCCGGCGATATCCTGCATGGCATTAACCTGAAGACGATTCTGACCCAGCTGGTGGCAGAGTTTGGCTGGGAAGAGCTGGGCAAGCGCATCGCAATCCGCTGTTTCACCCATGACCCGAGTATCGCTTCCAGTCTGAAGTTTTTGAGGAGAACGCCCTGGGCCAGGGATAAGGTCGAGGTGCTGTACCTGGAGTGGAAACTGGCGAGGAAGGAGCAGTTATGACAGTTAATGAATTGTTCTGGAAAACCAAAGATCAGGCTGCCCGGTTGGCAGAGCTGATCAACCTGGAAGGAGAGCTGCGGGAAGTTCCCCTGCGACGGGATGTCCGCTCTCTTGGTCGCCTGCTGGGAACAGTAATCAGGGAGCAGGCCGGTGAGCGCGCCTATCTGGCCGAGGAAGAGCTCCGTCATCTGGCCATCCAGCACCGGCAGTTGAACAACAACCGGGGAGAGGCGTGTCTCGATTTTCCCGGGGAGCGGGAACTGCAAGAAAAGGCGGAAGGGATTATCGCCGGCATGACCGTTGGCGATGCCTACCAGATTGTCAAGGCCTTCTCCACCTTTTTCGAACTGACCAACCTGGCTGAGACCAACCACCGCAAGCGGCGCCAGCGGGCGGCCCGGCTGATGAGCAATGCACCGGACAAGCCGGGTTCCATGCGCGGCACCCTGCTGCGCATGCGCCAGAGCGGGATCAGCGCGGAGCAGGCTTTGCAGTGGCTGCGCCAAGTGGAGATCGTGCCGGTCTTCACCGCCCACCCCACCGATGTGGCACGACGGGTGGTTCATTTCAAGCGGCGCCGCATGGCCCGGGAACTGGAGACACTCGATCGTCTGCCCCTGACAGATGGCGAGGCTTTGCACGGGCAGAACACCATGCTGGCCGAAATAACAGCCCTCTGGCAGACTGACGAGGTACGACGACGCAAGCCGACCGTGCTGGACGAGATCAAGATGGGACTCGACCATTACCCCGATTCCCTGATTGCGCCGCTCCCGGCACTGTACGAGGATATGGCGGCGGCGTTCCTTGAAACCTACGGCTGCGAACTCTCCTGCGCCGACCTGCCGACCGTGGTCCGCTTCGGTTCCTGGATCGGAGGCGACCGGGACGGCAACCCCCATGTCAGCGCCGTTTCCACCCGGGAAGCCTTACAGAAGGCGCGCGAACTCGTCCTGGGCGACTATGTTGCATCCCTGGAAGCGCTCCGGCGCCTGCTGACCCCTTCCAACTGCCGGGTGACCGTCTCGCCGCTGCTGGCGGCGGCGGTTGATAATTATCATGCCACCCTGGCCATGTCAGATCCGGAGACCGAAGTTATCCCGGAATGCGAGCAGTACCGGCGCTTGGCCGGTTATATCCTCCATCGGCTGCGCCGCACGCTCCAGGAGCCGGGTCATCCCGATGCCTATCCCGCTGCAGACGGATTCCGCAGCGATCTGCAGCTGATCAGGGAGAGCCTCTCAGCCGGTGGCGGCGAGCGCTTGGCCAGCTCCCTGCTCGATCCGCTCTTGCGGAGAATCGATACCTTCGGCTTTCATCTGCACAGTCTCGATATCCGCCAGCATGCCAAGGTGCACGCCAACGCGATAGCCGAACTGGCTGCCGGCGGTACGATCTGCACCATTTCATCAACCGCGCTGCCGTCAGCACCTTCGGCGGCAACGACTGAACTCCTTGACACCCTGCGTGCCATTGCCGAATTGAAACGGAACTATCCCCCGCAAGCCATTCAAAGTTACGTGATCAGCGGAGCAAGCAGCGTACAGGATACCCTTTCGCTGGTCTGGCTGCTGGAACTATGCGGCGTACGCGTTGCGGCAAACGACAATGACGACCCGGGTGTTATGCCGGTGCCGCTGTTCGAATCCATCGAGGACCTGCGCCAGGCCCCGCAGATCTGCCGTACCCTCTGGACTTCGGCCGAATACCAGCCGTTTCTCGATTCCTGGGGACGCCGACAGGAGGTGATGCTCGGCTATTCCGACTCCAACAAGGATGGCGGCATGCTCACCAGCACCTGGGAGATCTACAAGACACATCGGGAACTGCACCGGGTAGCCGACGAGTGCGGGGTAAGGCTGGTGCTGTTCCATGGCCGGGGCGGAACGGTCGGCCGGGGGGGCGGCCCCACGCACCGGGCGATTGTGGCCCAGCCGGCCGGGGCCTTCAGCGGCTCCCTCAAGATTACCGAACAGGGTGAGGTCATCAACTGGAAGTACTCGGATGCTTCTTTGGCCCAGCGCAACCTGGAGCTGATGGTGGCGGCAGCCCTGGAAGCACTGGCGCTCAACGGCCGTGAGGATGAGCAGTCCCGCGCCGGGTGGACCCAGGTCATGGAAGCCCTGTCAACGGATGCCTACTCCTTCTATCGGCAGCAGATTGCCGAGAACCCCGATATCATCCCCTATTTCGAACAGGCCACCCCGGTTCTGGAGTTCGAACTGGCCAAGATCGGTTCCCGCCCGGCGCGCCGGGGGATAACCCGCGATCTTTCCGATCTGCGGGCCATTCCCTGGGGCTTTGGCTGGATGCAGAGCCGCCATGGGATCCCCGGCTGGTTCGGGGTCGGGTATGCCCTGGAGCGCTTTGCCGCCAGGGAAGAAGGGGCCATGGGGCAGCTTCAGCTCATGATGCGCAGCTTTCCCTTCTTTACCGATCTGCTCAGAAACGTGGAGCTGGCCCTAATCAAGGTAGATCTCCCCCTGGCCCACCGCTACTCAACCCTGGTGCCGGATGCGGCATTGCGCGAACGGGTGTTTTGTATGGTGACAGAGGAGTACCAGCGCACCCGGCGGATACTGCTGGCCGTTACCGGGCAGTCGCGCCTGCTGGAGAACAACGCTCCAATGGCTAACTCCATTCGTCTGCGGAATCCCTACGTCGACCCGCTCAGTCTGATCCAGATCGAACTGTTGCGGCGGAAAAGAGCGGGCCAGGAGAGCGAGGAACTGAACTACGTCCTGGCCGCCACCATCAATGGTATCTCGGCCGGGCTGCGCAATACCGGCTAACAGTTAAGTTCACGTTCTCCGCTTTTGACCTGTAACGGGGCCTGAAGGCTGTAATAGCGCAGGTTCACAAAATCAGCGCAACCAAGGAAGATAACCAGCAGATGCATCAATTGAAATATTTGGCAGGCTATTCAGAGCAGATCACCACACGGGTGGGCCAACTGCTCGCGGAAAACCGATTGGGCAGTTTTCTGATGCAAAAGTATCCGAAAACTCATGACATCAGGACCGACAAAGCGCTCTACGATTTTACCATGGCGATAAAGAACGAGTTTCTGCGTACGGCACAACCGTTGAGCAGGGTAACCTACGACGGCAAGATCCATGTCATTCAGAACGCCTTGGGCAGCCACACCTTCGTATCCAGGGTGCAGGGCGGCAAACTCAAGGCAAAACATGAAATCAGGGTAGCGTCGGTCTTCAGGCAGGCTCCCGCGGAATTTCTGAAGATGATCGTCGTTCACGAGCTGGCGCATTTAAAGGAAAAGGACCACAACAAGGCCTTTTACAAACTGTGCGAATACATGGAACCGGCCTATCATCAGCTGGAATTCGATACCAGGCTGTATCTGACCCAGCTGGAACTGGGTAAAAGCCTTGACGATCCAACTGCTGCTTAATCGTGACCAGACACACCCCGACCGCCGGGACCACCCCGGCGGTTTTTCCATAAAGGCTGCCATGCATACAACCAGACCGTCGGCCCCGAAACCGAAACACCAGCCCAAAGGTGTGACGCTGCTGTACGAGGATGCCGACAT
This sequence comes from Geobacter sp. UBA698, assembly GCA_002298925.1. Lineage (GTDB taxonomy): Bacteria > Desulfobacterota > Desulfuromonadia > Geobacterales > Pseudopelobacteraceae > Pelotalea. The sequence goes on from DBMM01000127.1 coordinate 5,140, forward strand.
ACTCGTGGTGGACAAGCCCAGCGGCCTATTGACCATGGGCACCGAGCGGGACAAATCCCGGACCGTGCACTCGATCCTCAATGACTACGTCCGCAAGGGCAACCCCAAGTCCCGCAATCGGGTGTACATCGTACACCGGCTGGACCGTGACACCTCCGGAATCCTGCTCTTTGCCAAAAGCGAACAAGCCAAGCTTTTCCTGCAATCGGATTGGGACAACACCACCAAAATCTATCTGACCGTGGTGTTTGGCCACATCAGCCCGCCCCAGGGGACCATCAGCAGCTATCTGGCCGAGAACGCCGCTCTCATGGTCTATTCCACCCCCGACCCGACCAAGGGCAAGCTGTCGCAAACGGCCTATACTCTCCTGAAAGAACATAAAGGGCTCAGCCTGCTGCAGATTCACCTGCTGACCGGCAGAAAGCATCAGATCCGGGTACACTTCGCTGAAAAGGGGCATCCGGTTGTCGGCGACCGGAAATACGGCCAGGGGCATGCCTCCCATGCCAATCTGGCGCTGCATGCCCGCTCGATCTCCTTCACCCACCCGGTCAGTGGCAAATACCTTAGTTTCGAGACCCGGATTCCAGCCCTGTTTACCCGGCTGGTCGGTGCCTTTGAACTGCCAGGGATCTGACCAATGTTTTACTGGTTAAATTGCCATCCAGAAACACCCCGTCATAACCTGCCGCCAGATCCCGGCTGGAGAACATTATAGAACATTAGTAGGGTTAGGCTTCCAAGATGATAACTTGTTGGGCATCCTAACATCTGGAAGCTTGACCCGACTCACTTCCTCGGTCATGACCGCACGTCATGATCATATGGGAGAGGTTGCTGGGAGAAAAGATGTGCGCGTGTCTATTTGCGGAAGTCCCGCCGTAAGGCCCTGTGGACGGCAAAAAATCTTCCTTCGTCCGCCAGCGGAACACTGACTTGCTGAGAAGTTCTAAGCGTGGTACCACTTGGGGGAGAAAAGTTTTTAATGTTTGAAAACGTTAGGATGAGGAATGTGCTCACGAAGGTAAAAGCACAGGTAGGGCCGTTAAAGATCATGATCGCTTGACAATTCTAGCCGCAGTGCTAGGGTTAGTAAAAGTCAATAAAGCCAACCCCCGGGCGACCGGGGGGCGGAAAGTCACGGGACTCAGTGTGCTTATTAGCTGAAGTAATTTGCCATGAAAGGCTCTCAGCCTAATCAGCTCGATGTTCTCTCACTTAGTTAGCCGGATTGCCGGAAGCAACCACCGATGAGGTTGCTCTGTTGCGGTCCGGCTTTTTTGTTTGCGGTCATTGTTCGTATCAGCGGGTTGATAAATTCTGCTTGTCTCATACACTGGCAGATATGTTTTGGGAGTGTTTGATGTGCGACCCAATCCGAACCATGTCATGGCACCCTTGGCAGTGGTTATCGTTTCTGGGAATCTACGCGGCATCTTTCATTGTAATTGAAGCAATGCCTTCTTGGGCTACCATCACCATTGATTACTGAAAAGCAAGCATGCAGTTTCCACGTTTGGAAGTAGGGTTCTATAAAGCGGCTAATTTGATCAGGAGGATCATCATGACAATCAAAAGTCTCTTTGCGGTATTGTTAAGCACTTTCTTGGTGCTAAGTTTCGCGCGGCCCGGGAATGCTGACGTAACTACTGGGCTTGTTGCTTACTACCCATTTGACGGCAATGCAAATGATTTCAGCGGGAAAGGGCGCAATGGAACTGGATATAATGGAGTCGCCTATGAACCCGGCATAAAGGGTCAAGCGGCCAGTTTTAATGGCATCAATGCTTATATAAAGGCCAGGTCAGACGGGTTGCCTAATGCAGAAAGAAGTGTTTCACTCTGGTTCTTCGCAAACACAATCAAGATGCCGAGACCAGTCCTGCTTGGTTATGGAGGAGGGACCGGCTGTGGCACTAGTTGGTTCATGATGCTTGATCCAGCCCCTTCCCCTCCCTTCTATATATCAGGCCATTGCCACTCGTACGATATTTGGGCACCCTATTATAAGCAGCCGATAGGTGATTGGTACCACTTGGTAATAACCACTAGCCCAGAGGGCACAAAGTTTTACGTCAACGGAGAAAATGTCGATTCCAATCCCTATTTTGTTAACAATACCGCTGTGCTCCCCGGAAGAGATTTAACCATTGGTGTGGATGTATGGTATCAAGGGTACGGACCCTATACCGATAGAAATGTCGGCTATTTCGATGGCAAGATTGACGAATTGCGCATATACAACCGAGCCCTTAGCAAAGACGAGGTCCTGGAACTATATCGAAAGGGAACAGCTAGCCTAACTATCACTCCCAATGTCGGCGGCGACACCGGAAATGTTTCGGTACGCATTAACGGTTCGGGATTTGCTTATGGAGCGGCAGTGAAACTTGTCAAGTCGGGAGAGCTCGATATTATCGGAAATCCTGTGACAGTGGAAACTAATGGCGTGACGATTGAGGCAACTTTTGATCTGAAAGGGAAAGCCCTTGGACAATGGGATTTGGTAGTTCAAAATCCTGATTCCACAATTCTAAAGCTCGAAAAAGGCTTTACCATCGAGAAAGGGCGTGATGGTCAATTGCGGGTGGATATTGTCGGGCTTAATATTATTAGGCCCAACAGGCCTCAAACATATTGGATTGTATGCGAAAATACCGGGAATGTTAACAGATATGGCCATACAGTGATGTTGGGTGCCACACCAAATAGCATAAAGGTAAAAAGATTGTTCGATTTACCTTTTTCTTTGATTCCTGAATGGGAAGGACTCGAATCCATTGATAGTTCTTTGCTAAAATTTAAAGACGAAACGGCAATCTCTGCAATAATTCCAGAAATTGGTGCAGGAAAGTCAATATTTTTCCCTGTTGAACTGACAGCTACATCAAATATAGGCTTTCACCTGGAAACATTCACGAACCAAGGTAGCTTTGCCAATATAGCCATCGACACATCCAATACTAACTATGTAACAGATACAAGCTGCGATTTTGACCCACACGACATAGATGCTCTATCGAGAGCACTAAAACTTGCTAATGATGTTATCTTTAATGGTAATCCTCTTTACCTATTTGGAGCGTGCGCAGGTGCTGCCACTGAATATGGCAATTATCTTAATAAAGAAATTGACAATCCAGATTCCCCTTTGCACGAGTGGAAGTGGGCGCCAGTAAAGAACGTTTGTCATCAAGCAAACATTTTGATCTCACCTTCCCAAAATGGAGAACGGAGATACTACATTATTAATCACTTTCCATTTCTTACTCTCTTTCCTGTTAAGTTCTTCCCTGTTGCACCTGGGTTAGAGCATTGGGAAACTTGTAATTCGACTGGGAAAACCTCGAGCAGATTATTCTGCCCTGCTCAGTCATTATTTGTCGATCCTGGCTTTTGGTTCTATAGTGGCGATGGAGTATTTCCTCCATTGGAAAAACTGGGAAAATCTACAGTTTCACTTCTTCAATCCTCTGATTCAAACGACGGGGGCATGTGCCCTTCATGGGAAGGAGGCGGAACTTCAGATGTAGCCATTGTTCAATCCTTTGATCCCAATGATAAAATCGGAAGTGGAGTGGGCAATGAACACTACGCTGCTGGCCATCAGGCCTTAAAATATGCAATAACATTTGAGAACATTGAAACTGCAACAGCTCCAGCCCAGGAGGTAATGATCGCTGACCAAATCGATATAACGAAGCTTGATTTAAGCACCTTAAGTTTAGGGCCTATGAAATTCGGAAATAGACTAATGGTGCCAACTTCCGGGCAAAGCTCCTATGCAACTGATGTAGATTTCAGACCTGACAAGAACCTTGTAGTTAAGATAACTGGAAGTCTGAATCCCAGTACCGGCTTACTTGCTTGGCGTTTTACCTCCATCGATCCAGCAACAGGAAATCCACCTGAAGATCCATTAGCTGGGTTCCTGCCTCCGAATGTAAATCCACCAGAAGGAACTGGAAGCGTTCTATTTACAATCATGCCGAAATCGAGTCTTACAACAGGCAGCGAAATTCGAAATAAGGCTGAAATTGTATTTGATGCTAACGCGCCCATTGTGACTCCAGAGTGGTTCAATACCATCGACAACTCAAAGCCTACGAGCAAGGTTCTCCCGCTTGCAGCAACGCAAATCGCCAAAGACTTCCAAGTGCAATGGACAGGGAGTGACGAAGGGTCAGGAATCAAAGATTACTCTATTTTCGTGTCCGAGGATGGTGGGCCGTTTACCTCATGGATCAACGCCAGTCCTGCAACTTCAGCAACCTTTAGTGGCCAGAGGGGAAAGACCTACGCTTTTTACAGTATTGCTAGGGACAATACAGGCAACCTTGAAGATGCACACCCAACGCCGGACGCTTCAACGACTATCGTGAGCTGTGCAGCTGACCGCTCTGCGCAGGTCAGCGTGACTCGCGGCGGTTATCGTCTGAATCGCACAACCGGGCGTTACGTCCAGACAGTGACGATAAAGAACATGGGTACAAGTGCAATTGATGGCCCTGTCTCGATGGTCCTCGCCGACCTGAGCAGTAATGTCACGCTGTTCAATTCTACTGGAAAGACCGCATGTGCTGAGCCTATTGGAAGCTCCTACATCAATATCAACGTTGGTGCAGACGATGTTCTTAGCCCCGCCGAAAGCGTTGCAATAACTCTTGAGTTTGCCAACCCGAACAACCAGGGCATTACCTACACCACACGAGTGCTTGATGGAACGGGTGAGCATTGAGGGATGCTTGGTTTTGAGAAACAGGAGTCTTTCTCGTATCTTATTTTGATTTGCGGGGAGGTAACGCTGGTAGCCGCGGATTGAAGTTATAAAGTTAGTAGTTCAGTCCGGCGTTTTTCCCCTGCTTTTCAAATGAGTTTCCGGTGCGCTCCCTTCTTGGTCAGACTAGGGGGCGCCCATACCATTGCTGGTTCAGGAGGGAATTATGTTGAACTTCAGGAAAGTTATATCTGTAGTCTTGACGCTGATGGCGGGATTCTGTTTTGCCGTGTCCGCCCATGCCATTCCTTACAAAGTAACCATTGACACGCCGGGATTGACTGGCACGGCTGCCCAATTGGCGCTCGATTTCATCGATGGTGGTCCACCAAGCAATTCGGTGGTCATTTCTTCTTTCGGAACCGACGGTTCGCTCGGCACAACTCTCTCGATTGGCGATATCTCGGGGGCACTTCCCGGTCAGGTCACCTTGGGAGATGCCTTCTTTTTCAATGAGCATCTTGCCGACATAACGCTCGGTGCCCAGCTATCCTTTGTATTCAGCCATACCGTAAATGGTCCAGATTCCGGTTCGGTGCCTGATGCCTTCTCCATCTTCCTACTCGATCCTTTTTCAGGCTTGCCACTCTTTGGCACGACAGATCCGACGGGTGCGGATGCTCTGTTGCTGTTCGAGATTGACGGCAGCCAAGGAGGGACTCTTTCGCCTTTCACTGCATTGGGTGGAGAGATGACGCTTTCTGTGATACCGGGCATGCAGCCAGTACCTGAGCCGAGCACATTGCTGTTGGTGTTTGGTGGTATGGCAGCATTGGTTGTCTATCGCGGAGGACGTAAATCTGTTTAGGTCCCTCTAAAAAGTGTCCATCCGGAAAGTAACATTAGCAGATGAGAATAAATGGCTAACCGATACCCCCCTCGGGGCTGGCCGTCTTAGCGTTCACTGTCTTGGCGGGATTCAGGCGCCAAGTTCGCTTGAACCAGGAGGAGGGTGGGGGTGGATAACGGGTGAGTCATGGGACTTCAGTAACTGGTGGCCAAGCGAGCCGAACAATTTTGACCAGTTTATGAACACCAACGAAGATGTCCTGATTTTTGATCATGGCATCACTTTCTTCGGCAAAAGCTGGAACGAAATTTACCGTCAGATTCCCTATGCTTCTGGCTTTGTGGTTGAATTCGAAAAGGCGGCCCAGCCCGTTCCTGAGCCGGCAACGATCGGGTTGCTGGGTCTTGGTACGGGCCTGTTAGGGGTGCTTTGCGAGTGAAGATGAGGTGAGGTCGACGCTTTGACAAAATTATGGAGGGGCTAGCCAGTCGTTGAAGTGTAAATCTGCTTTAAGCGTAGGACTTCACTACTAAACCTTCTGAAGGAGTTTCTCATGCAAACTCTAACATGGTTACATTTTAGCGACTTCCACTGTGGGCAACAAAGACTTGGCAATTTTTTTGGCAATATAGAAGAAAAGCTTTGTGATGATCTGAAAAAACTTCAAAAAGACCATGGTCCGCCTGATGTAATTTTTTTTTCTGGCGACCTTACACAAGGTGGCAAATCTCAAGAGTATGAGATTTTTAATACGATGCTGGATCGAATATACACAAATTGCCTCCATTCAAAGCCAGTCCTCCTTCCTGTTCCAGGAAACCATGACCTCAATCGGCCAGATCCAACACTCCCCGAAATAATCCTTCTCAGTGAATGGACTAATCGACATGACGATGTCCAGCCATTGTTCTGGGAGAACCCAGAAGGCCCATTCAGACAAGCTGTTAACGATAGTTTTGCAAACTACTTATATTGGTTTCATAATCACCCATTTCCAAAACCAAAGGAATTTAAGGCTGGGTGCATTCCTGGCGACTATAGTGCCACCATTGAGATTAACGGGTTCAAGCTTGGGGTAGTAGGACTTAACACTGCTTTTCTTCAACTCAAAGAAGGCGACTACGAGAAAAAACTAGCTTTACATCCGATTCAACTTATGGAGGTTTGTGGAATTTTCCCAAGTGACTGGGCCAAGAAGCATCATCTATGCCTTCTTGTCACTCATCACCCGCCAGAATGGCTTACTACCGAAGCTAGAGGGTATCTTGATCGTGAGATTGCCGCTTTTGACCGCTTTGCGATACATCTCTTTGGTCACATGCACGAATCACATACTATTTCCAGCAGTCGAGATGGTGATGTTATGAGGCGTTATTGCCAAGGGATATCGCTATTTGGTCTGGATACTTGGGGTAAAGAAAATGAATCCAGATCTCATGGTTATATATTTGGACAATTAAAATTTGGTCAAAAGCCAGATCGGTGCACTTTACGTTACTGGCCAAGAAAAGCATTTACCCAAGCTGAAGGATGGAAAATTGATCCGGATAATTCTTTCAGACTCGATGCTGACGGGGGTAAGTCACCAGAGGAAATTAAACTCAAGTCTTTATTCCCTCTAGGTGGATTAATGCCTACTCAAAAGATTCCAACAGCCAAGAAGGAAGCCGCTATTTTTCAAGACTTGTTAGTTAGTCCGATATTCTTTGATGACCCAGGGATAATGCAGGAAAGCACACGTGAGGATCTCGTTAATATTTTCCAAAAATATATTTCACAGTCGCAAGCTTCAAAGAATAAATCTAAGCGTATCTATGATGTTGCGGTCGTTGGAAATGCTTGTACAGATCTATTCCTTTTTTCTAATGCCATACTTACTTCTCAGAATGAATGTCACTCCGAAGAAAGAAACGTCATTGGTTATCCGATTGGTAGTAAAATACTCATAGATAAATTTGAGTTTCACACTGGCGGTGGAGGAGTGAATGTGTCCGCTACCTTCTCGAGACTCGGACTCAAAACGGCATTCCTTGGAAGAGTCGGTATTGATATTAGGGGGGTAAGACTTCTTCGATGGATGCATGATCACGATATTATGTTTATCGGACAAATAGGCGACGAAAAAACAGCATATAGTGTCATCCTTTCTAGTCAAGCAGTTCAAGACCATACGATCCTGACCTTTAGAGGTAGCAGCAATAATCTCACGGTTGATAAGCTTCCGCCACAAGTTATGAACGCAAAGTGGATTTACGGCGCATCTATGTTTGGCCGTAGTTATGAATCACAAAGGAAGCTCTTCGCCTTAGTTAAACAAAAACGTCGCGATATCAAAATTGCTTACAGTCCAGGCGTATATGTGTGCAGAATGGGTATTAAACCTTTGGAGTCTATTCTAAAGAATACTGATGTATTGATATTAAATAAGGAAGGTGCCAAATACTTGTTGGATCAAGACAAACTTATTGATCTAGCCGAGGGTTTATCCAAGTATGGCCCGAAAATAGTTAGTGTTTCTGACGGCTCAAATGGCGTGGCTATATATAGTGACAATAATGGTAAATTTCATATACAACCTGACAAAAGCCGTGTTGTAGTTAACACTACTGGAGCAGGCGATGCTTTCGGTTCAGGGTTTTTAGCTGGACTTATCAAGGAAAAATCTATTGAAGACGCTGCATTGATGGGTGTATTAAATGCTGAACAAGTCATCAAAACTATCTGTGCTAATAAAGGTATAGAAAATATAACAGCTATGGAAAAACAATTAAAAGACCGCAATGCAAGAAAAAAGCACATAATAACACGCATTCCTTGAACAACGATCTACATGGGCAATATCGAAATAGTCAGCCAGGTAGCGACGGAGCCTTCGACCCTTTTTACCGTCGGTTCAGGTTGTTGTATCATCCTCACCAGTTACATCCGGAGGAAGCGGACGTCCTGCTAGCGTTTTTTCCGAGAGCTTCAGTAAAACAGAAGCGTAAAGTCTATGCCTTACCTTACGGTGTTTTTCTAACGACCATTGAAACGGCTCGGGTGCACATGAAAATCAGTTTCTTATATTTCAAGCTCTGATAGCCCCCCTGTCTCTTAAACTAAAAAGGCGGCCAAACGGCCGCCTTTTGTATCTTTATACTCTTTGAGCACTATCCCTAATCATCATCATACTTCTTATGTTTCTTATACTTCTTATACTTTTTATAATGCCCCTTGTGCTTTCCATGGTCGTGCCACTCATCTCTCTCCCGTACGATGACGCGCTCCCGCTCCACCACGGTCACAGCAGGCAGCGGTGGTGGTGGCGGCGGAGCCGGCGTGCCCACCTGCACCCTCACATTGGGGGTGCTGACATCGACACCGACGTTGGCTGCAGTGACGATATTCGCCATACCCATCACACAGACAATGCTGCCGACAAATGCTTTCATCAGATGCTTCTTCATGCTCATTCTTTTCTCCTCTGTTCTCCTGAAATAGTGGATCTGCTGCGAGCGCCCATCATCCCTAAAAAAAACCGGGATGCCGAATTTTATGATCTTTCGGCATCCCGGCTGTCTCTGTGAGACCCAATGGGCTTTCCGCCCCACCCTCGCGGATGGTTTAGTATTGTCGTTTATCTCTATTTTTGAAATTACGGAGTGAATATATAAGACACGGCCTGCGAAGTCAATCACAACGCCACAATTTCACAACAATTTCAGCACATTGTAACCTTAAAAACCGTTTTTCGGCAAAGACGGCGCATCCCGGCCTGCCAGATAGGCAACTGCACACGGCCATCCTTGAATTTAAAAAACTGCTCCGAGCCGGTTCCATGCCCATCAATGCATGCGAGCTGTTGACAAACCGGCTGGTAAGCGATTTACTGAAATGAAACCAGCCGTCAGCAGGCACTCTTTCCGAGGAGGAACACCATGCCACTGATACCAATCTATTGCCCGCCGGATTTCACCC
>DBMM01000127.1:14744-16606 GCA_002298925.1 Geobacter sp. UBA698
GCCGAAAGCCGCATGGACGGGGTGCTGGTACTGCGTGACGAAACGCTCGAAGTAGTGGAGCATCGACGCCTGAAACAGGGCGACCCGGTGGTGATCGGTCGGACCGAGAACGGCGAGGAGGGGATCTATGTGCACACCGAGGGCTTCAGTGGCGATGAAGCTGCAACGGCCGACAAGTTCTCTTTTCGTACCCGCGGCACCCGCGAAACGCCCTTCTCCCGCTCCTACGACGAACTCTACCAGATCCTGCGCCATGACCGCCAGCACGGCGCCATCGTCTGGGTGCTCGGCCCGGCCGTGGCCTTCGACAAGGACAGCCGGGACGCCATGCAGGGGTTGATCGAACAGGGCTACTGCCAGGCCCTGCTGGCCGGCAACGCCCTGGCAACCCACGACCTGGAGGCGGCCCATTTCCGCACCGGCCTAGGCCAGGACATCTACACCCAGGCCCTGCGGCCGCTCGGTCACTACAACCACCTGGACATAATCAACGAGGTGCGGCTGCGCGGTTCCATCAGCAAGACCATCGCGGAACTGGGACTATGTGACGGCATCATCTGTGCCTGCGAGAAACGGGGCGTGCCCTATGTGCTGGCCGGGTCGATCCGCGACGACGGGCCGCTGCCGGGGGTCATCACCGACTCATGCCAGGCCCAGGACGCCATGCGGCATTACGCCCGCCAGGCGACCACAGTCATCGCCCTGGCCACGCAGCTGCATTCCATCGCCTTCGGCAACATGACCCCCAGCTACCGGGTCATGGCGGACGGCTCCGTGCGTCCGGTGTTCTTCTACATCGTCGACATGACCGAGTTCAGTGCCGACAAACTGGCCAACCGCGGGTCGGCCCAGGCGGTGGCCATCCTGACCAATGCCCAGGACTTCATGGTCAACCTCTGGCACAACCTGAAATAGGGGGAGAGCGGATATGCAAAGAACCGTCAGGATCATCGGCGTACCGATCGACCTGGGGCAGTCCCAGCGGGGGGTGGACATGGGGCCAGCGGCCATGCGCTATGCCGGACTGGCGGGTCGGCTGGCCTCGCTGGGTTACGACATCGCTGATGCCGGCAACCTTTCCGTACCGGTGCGCGACACCCTGGCAGCCGAGCATCGGCTGCATTACCTCCCCTCCATCCACGCAGTCTGCAGCCAGGCCTACGCAGCCGGCAAACTGGCGATGGAGGAGGGCTGCATCCCTCTCTTTATCGGCGGCGACCATTCGCTGGCCATAGGATCGATCGGCGGGGTCAGCCACCAGGGACCGCCTGGTCTGATCTGGATCGATGCCCATGGCGACTTCAACACCCCCGAGACCACCCTAAGCGGCAATATCCATGGTATGGCCCTGGCAGTGCTGCTGGGAGAGGGTTATCCCGAGCTGGTGCAGCTGGGCAGACCCGGACCCAAGCTTCTGCCCGCGGATGTCGTCATGATCGGCGTGCGCGACCTCGACCGGGAGGAGCGCAGCCGGCTGCGCCGGAGCGGCATTACTGTCTACACCATGCACGACATCGACGAACGGGGCATCAGCGCCATCATCCGCGAAGCGCTGGAGCGGCTTGAACACCGGGAACGGCTGCACGTAAGCCTCGATATGGACAGCCTCGATCCGCTGGTGGCGCCGGGTGTCGGCACTACCTCGCCTGGCGGACTGACCTACCGTGAGGCACAACTGTTGATGGAAATCATCGCCGATTCAAGACAACTCTCCTCGCTGGACATCGTCGAGATCAACCCGATTCTCGATCAGCGCAACCAGACCGCCCAGGTGGCGGTCGAACTGGCCGTCTCGCTGTTCGGCAAGACCATCCTGTAAACAGCCTGCCGCAAACCCAACTCCGGTTTCAAATCAAAGATGA
>DBMM01000124.1 GCA_002298925.1 Geobacter sp. UBA698
ATGATCATCATGATGTTTTCCATACTGCTGCTGAATGTCGCCGGAGTGGTATTTTTGAGGTTCCAATTGTGTATGAGTTGGTGTTTGTGTAGTTGACCGTTCGATGATTTTATCCAGTTCTCCCCTGTCGAGCCAGACACCACGACATTCTGGGCAATAATCAATTTCTACACCCTGGCGTTCAGCGATCTTAAGGTCAACTCCTGTGCATATCGGGCATTTCATGACGAATTCTCCTTATGTTTTTTGTTTGTTATTGTTTTTAGAGTTGTTAACAGAGCGTTGTATCCGCTCCCGCACAATGTGAAGCAGTCTGCGGGCCCAGGTAAACTCTGTGGCAAGGATGCCCAGTGCAATCGGGATAACCACGATGGCCGGACCGGGCAGAACTATCATGGCAATACCGATGAGGAGGATGGTAATACCGATGACTACCACGAGAAAGCGCTTCAGTTTATTGAGCGACCATTGCTTCATGGTAAAGAATGCTCTTGTTTTTGGTAATTACAATGAATTTGATACAGGCTGAACTACAAAATGAAGAGTCATGCGTGGTTTTGCGGTGGGACGAATATCCTGTCTAATAGGCGTGGAAGTGCAAGATGGGGTTCGTATGGCATCAGATTGGAAGTAAGTTCAGCATACGGGATTTCTGCAAAAATTGATGAAGGAACATGTCCGGCACAACAACAAGTCGTTTCGCAATTGTCTGTTTCGTGATTGAACGGACATCCGTCAGAATCATCAGATTCAACCATGCTGTGCTCGACACTTTCACCCTGAAGCTCGCAAGGGTGTCCATAGCAGAAAGCCGGCAACATGAGATATGCAATTATTAAAATTACGGATAATATTTTCATATGGATCTGAGTCTAACATAGATTACGTAATAAATAGTGCGGCAAATGGAATTCGACTCTTTCTTGCCCAAAAGTTAAAAAATAAAATAACAGTCAATTTGCGGGCGAAATAGTCAATAAACAGCTACTTCAACCTTTGGGCATTCGACCGCACATTTTTCACACCCTCCTGGGCAAGGCTCAATGTGCATCAGGATATGACTGTAAGGCAGACAGCCCTCAATATCAGCCGTTATCTGGTGGCACAAGGTATGCCCGGCTTCCACGGTCATCTGTTTGGGTACAACCAGGTGCATGTCAATGTGCCTGACGTGACCGGATTTGCGGGTACGCAGCTTATGGTACTCAATGAACCTCCCCGTGTAGAGGGTCATCACGTCATGAATCTGCGCTTCCTCATCATCCGGAAGTTTGACGTCCAGAATATGGAAGAAAGCCGTTTTGGTGAGATCCCAGGCGGCTTTTATAATCATGAACGCCACGGCGATAGCTATAAGTGGATCAAGTAAGGTAATGCCGGTGAGCTTGATGGCGATGAGGCCGCAAAGAACACCGACTGAAGTGTACACATCCGTTCTCAGATGCAATGCATCTGCTTCAAGCGCTACCGAGTCTGTCCTGACAGCCACGTTCAGCAGATGCCGTGAAACAAGGTAGTTTACGATGGCAGAGACAGCCATAACCGCAGCTCCCAGACCAAGACTCTCTACTTCCACTACTCCCGCTCGCAGCTTATGGATGCCTTCAGAGATAATGAATAGCGCTGCAGCAAAGATCAGGACAGCCTCAATCGTACCAGCAACATTCTCAATCTTGCCATGACCGAAACGATGATCATCATCTGCAGGCTTGCCCGATACCCGCACGGAGTACCAGGCAATACCTGCAGCTACCAGATCAATGCCGGAATGGACCGCCTCTGATAAAATTGATACCGAGCCTGACATGATGCCTACAACGAGCTTGGCGATCACCAGGATCGTATTAGACAGAACCGAAAGGCGAGCAGCCCCTCGCTTCAACTTGTCATATTCTGCTGAAATCATAACACTCCCCGGGTTCTAAACTCAAATCAGGCAGCTTTAATCGCCAGGCAGTCAAAGAGAACGCGGTCTGCCTGAAATGATGCCTCTCTCCGTTTTACGATGCGCCACCCGCCATTTTGGAACATGCCATGAGAGGTAATTCCCTCCACGAGCCCTGTAGAGCCATCCAGGAAATCGACGAGCTGCCGGTCATGGGCAAGCACAACAGGTGTAATGCCGGTGCCAGTGATGATGGTCACCGGTTCCACAATCAGATTTGCCAGATCATAGGCAGGCGCTTCCACGACGCTCGGCCTAGCCTGTAGTTGAATCATTCTCGCCCTAGTGTCTGGGCCGACCGTTCCCTTGGTTGAACTGATCAAATCGAGCAGGTGATCACGGACCTCGTTCAATTCACCGGCTGCATTCAACGTTTCTAGACCTGGATAGATTGCCAGGGCCTTTGCCAGTAAAGAAACTTCGCGTAGATAATTGCTCCGCTGGTTTTCCGGTACCAGATACATGGCGATTATTCTGACGGGTAAGCCGTCCGGTGTACCGTACTCAATGCCCGTCGGGCTCCATCCCACGACGCAGATCAAGTCTTCATTGAATGGGACCCGTGCATCCGGGCAGGCCCAGCCTTTGCCGAGTGCTGTTTTGGTGGATACTTCCTTGGTCATGATCCGCCCGGCTATATCAGTACCCACCGGCAGAGACGGTATAGCCTCAAGGATATGTGCCAGGAACCTGAGAGAGTGCTCTTTATCACTATCGGGTAGTTCTATCAGTCGTCCTTCTTGTAGTGCATCCAGTAAGCTATCCATTTTCAATTACCTCCATAACGATTAAAGAACCAGGTTTTCACAAAGTGGGTCATGACACCGTAAGTTACGAGGAATCCGGCAATCCAAACCCAGTAAATGGCTGGCAACGGCACCATACCAAGTGAACTTGCAAAAGGCGAATAGGGGAGCCAACTTGCCACAGCCATGATGACGAGAGTAGTTAGTGTCAGATGTACCGAGGCACTGCTTCCAAAAAATGGAACACGACGGGTTCTGATAATATGGACAATCATAGTTTGCGTTAAGAGCGATTCCACGAACCACCCGGTCTGGAACAGACTGGCATGCATTGTCTGCTGTGCCACCGTAGTACCAGGGTCATTGTAAGCGCTGCAACCGAAGTAGTACCACATCAGGGCAAATGTAGCGTAATCGAATATAGAACTCATCGGTCCTATGAAAACCATAAACCGCTTGATGTTGCCAATGTTCCATTTGAGAGGTTTTGCGACCAACTCCTCGTCAACCTTATCGGTAGGGATGCCGGTCTGAGAGAAGTCATAAAGTAGGTTGTTTGCAAGAATCTGCACCGACAGCATCGGCAGGAACGGGAGCAAGTAGCTTGCACCGATGACACTGAACATGTTGCCGAAGTTGGAACTTGCCCCCATACGGATATACTTGACGATGTTGGCGAAAACCCGTCGACCTTCCATGATTCCCTCTTCGAGGACAAGCAGGCTTTTCTCCAGCAGGATGATATCGGCGGTTTCCTTGGCTACGTCCACAGCCGAATCAACAGAAATCCCGACATCGGCGGCCTTGAGGGCTGGTGCATCATTGATTCCGTCTCCCATAAAGCCCACAACATGACCGGCCTCGCGCAGAGCGCGAACAATCTGTGCCTTCTGGGCTGGACTGAGTTTGACGAAGATGTCCTCTTCCACTACGATTTTGTTGAATTCCCGCGGTGTGAGTTTGGACAGTTCCGAACCGGTAACCACCCGCTCTGCCTTCAATCCGACGTTCGTACAGACCCGTTGCGTAACTAGACCATTATCACCGGTCAGCACCTTGACCCGGACTCCGGCTTTATCTAGTAGTTCCAGAGCTTCAGTTGCTGAAGCCTTGGGCGGATCGAAGAAGGATACGTAACCCAAGAGGACCAGCTCAGACTCGTCCTTTACGGTGAAGCTGGTCTTATCTTGAGGAAATTCACGGTAGGCAATAGCCAACACACGGAATCCATCCCTGTTAAGGCTATCGACCTCCTCAAAGAGATTGTCGCGTATCATTTCTATCAGCGGATAGACCTCATCACCGATTGTGTAGTGAGTGCAGCAGTCGTAGATTTCCTCTACCGCGCCTTTGCAAATCAGCACATGGTCACCGTCGTAGTCCATGATTACCGACATGCGGCGGCGCTGAAAATCGAACGGCAACTCGTCCACCAGTCGGCATACCTCTACATTCAGGTCGCTATGGTCAAGAATAGCGTGGTCAATCAGATTACGCAGACCGGTTTGATAGTGGCTATTCAGATAGGCATAACTCAGAACGTCTTCACTTGTATTCCCGATGATATCCACATACCGTTCAAGGACAACCTGGTCCTGAGTGAGTGTTCCTGTCTTATCGGTACAGAGAATGTCGATGGCACCGAAGTTCTGAATGGAGGGAAGACGCTTGATGATGACCTTCTTGGCGGCCATAGCCAACGCACCCTTGGCCAGGTTCACGGTGACAATCATCGGGAGCATTTCCGGGGTAAGACCAACGGCAATGGAAAGGGCAAACAGCAGGGCTTCGCCCCAGTTGCCCTTGGTCATTCCAACGATAAAAAAGACCGCGCAGGTCATTACCAGCATGAAACGAATCATAAGCCAGGTGAAGGAACGCACACCGGTATCGAAGCTGGTTTCCTCGCGCTTTTCGCCCAAGGTCTGGAATATGGAACCGAACAGGGTTCGCGTCCCTGTATTGACCACCACGCCTCGGGCAGAACCGCTGGTTACGCTACTGCCGAGATAGCAGGCGTTCGTCAAATCCCAAGCGCTTTGTCCCTGAACATTGTCGGCTTGGGCGGTTTTTTCCACCGGCATGGATTCGCCGGTCAGTGCCGACTGACTCAGGAAGAAGTCCTTGGCGACCAGTAACCGCACGTCAGCAGGTACGATTGAGCCCGCCTGCATCAGGACGATATCCCCCGGAACAACGTCAGTAATCTTGATTTCAGACTCGACACCGTCACGCAGAACCAGGGTGCGCGATTGAACCCTTTTGCCAAGAGTTTCAACTGCACGACTTGACCGACGGTCCAGGATGTAGGAGAGCCCGACGCTGAGAACGACCATCAAACCAACTATAACCGCCGATTTTGCTTCGCCGATAATTCCGGCTATGGCGGCAATCACCAGTAGCTGAATTACCAGAGGACTCTTGCAACGGCGAAATATATCAGCCCAGAAGCCGAGTTCCTTGGAGTGTGCCAGTTCGTTGGCACCATACTTGTCCAAGCGCTGTTCTGCTTCTTCTTCGGTTAAACCCGTGACAGAGCTTTTCAGCTTCTCTATTGCTTCCTGTTCGGAAACAGCGCAAAGTTCAACCATGAGGCGCTCATGTTCGCTTGCATCCGTCCTCTTGGTGGGTGTGGCTGCGGTTTCGGTACGACCTGGAATTAAATTTGAAAACAAGATCATGCGTAAATCTCCTTCCGTCTCAGGGCGCAGTTCGTCGCATCACGGCATAATGCTAATGATGTTGATTCACCAGAGACTGAAAAATTGGGAAGAGAGATATCCAACGAAGGATTCCCTGCTTATGCTGTTGTCCCCGCTCAACACGGCGGTAACAATCAAAGCAGAGAAGAAGAGGCAGGCTTTGAATCGGTTACAGCAGTATGAACGGGATGATTAATGGATAATCGCTACTATGACTTTCCATTGGTAGATAACCACCACCTTTCTGGTTCAGAATAATGACAAATAAAAAGGGCCATGGAGAACCATGGCCCTATAAATAGCAGCGACTTGATTCCCCTCTCGTAGGTTTTCAGCAGTGCACAACGTAGGTCCAAAAGAACCAGCTACCTTATGTCAAGCCTTAATCCGGCAAGACCTGGTCTACCCATTGGCGTCTTTCGACGTTTCCGAGCAGTAGCCTGTGTTTGTGCAAACGCCTCATGCTAACGAGGAATACAACTCTCTTCACTTACGCTTTCAATAATATTCTGTCAAGGATTTTGTGTCCAAGCCACTGATACGTTGACTCTTGCTCTCATCTCACATATATCCGTTGGTGAAATAATCGAGGTAAACATGAAACGTGTCAAATTAGAACACAGAAACTCACAACTGATGTCAAAGCGTGATTTTATCATCCGTATGGGGTGGTATGGTTTTTTCGGGTGTCTGTTTTTGGTGTTTTCGTTAGGTGTCGGGACGGTTGGATATCATATAACGGCGAACCTGGGTTGGATAGATTCCTTTTTGAACGCATCGATGATCCTGACCGGTATGGGACCAGTTGATAAACTTGAAACAGATACAGCCAAGCTTTTTGCGTCTTTTTACTCAATCTTCAGCGGCGTGGCTTTCCTGACTTTTTGCGGAGTTCTATTTACCCCGGTCTATCATCGGTTTATACACAAGTTTCATCTCGATCTGGGGGATAAGAACCTTTGAATGGAAACTGACTGGATCGTTGAGGGGAGTTGGAAAGCTGCACACTCTGTCCGAGCGTAACAGACTGTTATTTAAGGGTTTACGCGCAAATCCAGGGGTTCATGGCCGCCACCAGCATCACCCGGGAGGGATAGGTCAGGGAGATCAACGAGCGGGAGATCGTCACGCGGCCGTCCTCCAGCGGCTGGCGCAGAACTTCCAGCACGTTTTTCTTGAATTCGGGCAGCTCGTCCAGGAACAGGACGCCGTTGTGGGCCAGGGAGACCTCGCCCGGCTTGGGGGAGGAGCCGCCGCCGATCAGGCCCACATCGGAGATGGTGTGATGGGGGGAGCGGAAGGGGCGCACCGCCAGCAGGGCGCGTTCCTTCTCCAGCAGCCCGCTGACGCTGAAGATCTTGGTGGTTTCGATGGCTTCCTCAAAGGACATGCGCGGCAGGATGGTGGGGATGCGGCGGGCCAGCATGGTCTTGCCGGAGCCGGGCGGCCCGATCATGAGGAGATTGTGGCCGCCGCTGGCCGCCACCTCCATGGCGCGCTTGGCGTGCTCCTGTCCCTTGACCTCGCTGAAGTCCTCGCCATATTCGCAGCCGCTGCTAAACAGCTCTTCCAGGTCCATGCTGTGGGGCTCGATCCCCTCCCGGCCGGAGAGGAACTCCACCACCTGGGACAGGGAGGTGGCGCCGATAATTTCGAGCCCTTCCACCACCGCGGCCTCGGGTCCGTTTTCGGCCGGCAGGATGATGCCCCGCAGGCCGGCCCGTTTGGCGGCCACCGCCATGGAAAGGGCGCCGCGGATAGCCTTGAGGCCGCCGTCCAGCGAGAGTTCTCCCAGCAGGCTGTACTCCTGGAGAAGAGCGGGTTTTACCACGCCGGTGGCGGCCAGAATGCCGATGGAGATCGGCAGGTCATAAGCAGCCCCCTCTTTTTTGATGTCGGCCGGAGCAAGGTTGGCGGTAATGCGCCGGGCCGGGAAATCGTAGCCGGAATTCTTGAGCGCCGCCCGCACGCGGTCCTTGCTCTCCTTGACCGCGCCGTCCGGCAGGCCGACCGTGGCAAAGGCCGGCAGGCCGGCTGCCAGGTCCACTTCAACATCCACCAGAATTGCATCGATACCGATCAGGGCACTGCTTAACACTTTTGCGAGCATTAGAGAGTCCGTTCAGTTTTATTTCAGGTCCCCGGTCCCTGGTCCCTGATTTCAAGCCAGCATGATAAAGCCCATCTGCCGCCCGGTCTCACCTCCGTCCCGGCGATAGGAGAAGAACAGCTCTTTCTGGCAGCAGACGCACATGCCGGCAACCTGTATGGCCGTCTCCGGCACTCCGGCATACAGGAGCAGTTCCCGGTTGGCGGCCCCCAGATCCAGGCGCCATTTGCCATCGCCGTTTGGTTGCGTGCACTGCTCCCAGGGGATCCCCCCCTGGACAAAGGCCTGTTTGACCGGGGCATCCACCTCGTAGCAGCACTGGCCGATGC
Organism: Geobacter sp. UBA698; assembly: GCA_002298925.1. Taxonomy (GTDB): domain Bacteria; phylum Desulfobacterota; class Desulfuromonadia; order Geobacterales; family Pseudopelobacteraceae; genus Pelotalea. The sequence continues at coordinate 7,833 of DBMM01000124.1, forward strand.
AGGGGCCGATGGCAGCCTGCACTGACTGGGGGCTGCAGCCGAACTGCGATACCATTCCGGCCACGGTCTTGGCGACCAGGCCGGCGGCGGTGCCCTGCCAGCCGGCATGCACCGTGGCAATCACCTGTTTTACCGGATCCAGCAGCAGGATCGGGGCGCAGTCGGCCACGCAGACGCCGATCATGACATTGGGCTGGTTGGTGATGATGGCGTCACACTCGACGCTCAGGAAGTGGCCATATTCCTCGTTGGGCTCGTCGATCACCAGGATGTCGCTGCCATGCACCTGGCGCACGGTGACCAGGGCCTCCTGGGCAATGCCGAACGAGCGGGTCAGCAGGCTGCGGTTCCCTTCCACGTTGTGCGGCTGGTCCAGGGTGGTGGTCCCCAGGTTGAGCGAGTTGTAAGGCGGTCGCGACACCCCTTCATGGCGGCTGGTGAAGCCCTGCACGGAACAGGGAGTAGTGCCGAATTCCGTGGCAACATAATGGATGCGGCCGGTGCGTTTCATCTGCATAATCTTTTCCTCTGACATGCTTTAGTAAAATCTCTTTGCCTTCTGTACTGCTTTACGCTTTAATGTCCGCACGCCGGCGCAGCCGCCAGACATAGGCGGCGATCAGGGCTATGCTGAACAGGATCACAGCCACCAGGGCCTGATGGGCATACTGCATGATCAGCTGCTGGTTCTCACCGATGACATAGCCGATGCTGGTCAGGATGCTGCACCAGATGCCGGCCCCCAGCAGGGTGTAGAGCGAAAAGCGGAGGTGGTTCATGCCGGCCACCCCGGCCGGGATCGAGATCAGGTGCCGTACCACCGGCAGCAGGCGGCCGATGAAGGTGGAAATCTCGCCATGGCGCAGAAAGAAGCGCTCCACTCGCTCAAACTTGTCCGGCGGGATCAGCACATATTTGCCGTATTTTATGATCAGCGGCCGACCCAGATAGTGGGAGACGAAGTAGTTGACGTAGGCGCCGGCCAGGCTACCCAGGGTGCCGCACAGGATCGCGCCGGCCATGTTCATCTTCCCCTGAAAGGCCAGATAGCCGGCCGGCGGCATGACCAGCTCGCTCGGCACCGGGATGATCGAGCTTTCCATGGCCATCAGCAGAAAAATGCCGGGATACCCCATGGCGCCGATTGTATCCAGCAGCCATTGAACAAGTGCGTGCATTAAAGAACTCCATTCTACTATAATCATGCTGGAACACAAACTTATACCCCATCTTGGAGATTCCAGCAACAGAAAGCCAAAATGAAGATCATTGAACGACTTGAAAACGAGATCCTGACCGGTGACGGTGCCATCGGTACCATGCTGTATGCCAAGGGCGTCAGCCTGGAGAGTAACTTCGAACACCTGAACCTGGTGCGGCCGTCCCTGGTGCTGGAGCTGGCCTCGGAATACGTTGCCGCCGGGGCCCAGGTGATCGAGACCAATACCTTTGGAGCCAATTTCAGCAAGCTCTCGGCCATCGGGCTGGGGCACAAGCTGGCCGAGATCAATGCCGCCGGCGCCCGCATCGCCCGCCAGGCCGCCAGTGGCGGGCGTGACATCCTGGTGGCCGGTTCGGTCGGCCCCCTGGCGCGCATCAAGGGGGACGAGCGCCAGCCGGACAGCGACGAGCTGCTGGAGATTTTCAGCAGCCAATGCCAGGCCCTGGCCGGCGGCGGGGTGGATTTCCTGCTGCTGGAGACCTTTGCCAGCCTGCCCCAGATCACAGTCGCCGTCAAAGCCGCCCGCCAGACCGGTCTGCCGGTCTGTGCCTCGCTGGCCTTTCTGGAGGGGGGGCGCAGCGCTGACGGCACCACGGTGGCGGCCTTCTGTGCGGCCATGGAACAGGCCGGGGCTGACATGATCGGGGCCAACTGCGGCGCCGGTCCGCTGGAGCTGGTCAAGGTCGTGCGTCAGATGGCCGCACTGACGGACAAGCCGATCTCGGCCTATGCCAACAGCGGTTTTCCCGAATACCGGGACGGGCGCTACATCTACCGTGCCACCCCCGACTACCTGGCCGCCATGGCCCAGGAACTGGCCGAGGCCGGGGCCGGACTGATCGGCGGCTGCTGTGGTACCACCCCCGGGCATATCGCGGCCATGGCCCGCAGTCTGGCCGGCCGGAAACCGGCAGCGCGGCCACGGCCCGCATCCATCAGCATGGGCGAGTCGCTTCAGCCCAGCCAGCGCGGCGCCACCTCCTGGCTGGATGGCTGGGGGGAGCGCAAGATCATCACCGTCGAACTGGACCCGCCCAAGGGGATGGACTGTAGCCGCATCATCGCGGGCAGCCGCCTGCTCAAGCAGGTCGGGGCCGATGCCATCAACCTGGCTGAAAATCCCCTGGCGCGGCCCCGCATGGGCAACATCGCCCTGGGGAGCCTGATCCAGCAGCAGGCGGGCATCGAGGTGATCGTGCATGTTACCGGCCGCGACCGCAACCTGATCGGCATGCAGTCCGATCTGATGGGGGCCAGCCTGCTGGGAATCCGCTCGATACTGGCGGTGACCGGCGATCCGGCCAGCATGGGTGACCATGCCGGGGCCAAATCGGTCTTTGACCTGCACTCCTTCACTCTGATCAAGCTGCTGGCCGACCTGAACCGCGGGGTCAACGCCATCGGCAACCCGATCGGCAGCGGTACCGGCTTCACCATCGGCGCGGCCTTCAATCCCAATGCCGACAACATGGCGGTGCAGGCCGAGCGGCTGCGCAAGAAGGCGGCCAACGGCGCTGTTTTTGCCCAAAGCCAGCCGGTCTACGACCCGGCCCTGTTCCTGGAGGCGCTGGAATTGACCCGCGACTGCGGCATCCCGCTCTTGCCGGGAGTCATGCCGCTGGTCAGCGAGCGCAATGCCGAATATCTGCACAACGAGGTGCCGGGCATTTCCGTCCCCGACGGAATCCGGGCCAGAATGAGGGGGCTGGAAAAAGAGGCCGGAGTACGGGAGGGGCTGGCCATTGCCAGGGAATTCATCGCTGCCACCTTTGCATCGGCCGGGGGCTACTATCTGGTGCCCCCCTTCGGAAAATACGAACTGGCCCTGGAGTTGATCGAGTACATCCACGCACTGGAGAGGAAAAAACCATGATGGTTAATGCAAAAAATGCCGTGCTGCTGCTGTGCTGTCTGCTGGTGACGGCCTGTGTGAGCAATGTCGGCATACGTGAAGAGTTTGAGCGGAGTACCAAGAGCTATAACAAGATGCTGCGCTGGCATGAGATCGCCGGTGCCGGTATGACCTACATGGAGCCCGAGAGGCGCGACGCGTTTCTGAAGTCGGCCGATACCATCAAGAAAAAAGGAATCACCATCACCGACTATCGCATCCTGACCTCGGAATGCCTGCCGGAAAAGGGCACCGGTGATGTTGTGGCCGAGTTCGACTATTACACGCTCCCTTCCAACCGGATCAAGACCCTGACCTATAAACAGGAGTGGGGCTATCGCGAGATCAACGAGAAGAAAAGCTGGCTCTTGAAGAGCGGGCTGCCGACTTTCGATTGATCGCCGTGGAACGCTTGTCGGAACAGATTCGCAGCTTCTGCGTCTACCTGGAAACCGAGCGCAACGTCTCGCCCCATACCCTGGAGGCCTACCGCCGTGACCTGGGGCAGCTGGCCGGCTTTGTCCGCACGGAAAAGGGGGAGGAAAGCGCGGCAGCGGATGTGGATCACCTGCTGCTGCGCCGCTATCTGGCCCTGCTGGCCAAGAGCGCCAAAAAGAGCTCCATCGGCCGCAAGCTGGCCGCCATTCGCAGCTTTTTCAAGTACCTGCTGCGCCAGGGTGTCATCACCCGCAATCCGGCCGAACTGATCGCCACCCCCAAGAAGGAAAACCGGCTCCCCTTTCACCTGGATATCGACCAGGCCACCACCCTGATGGAGGCGCCGCACGACGACGAACGCTACGTACTGCGCGACCGGGCCATCCTCGAGACACTTTATTCCTGCGGTCTGCGGGTCTCGGAGCTGACCGGGCTGGATATCGGCGATGTGGATCAGGTCGGCGGCATGCTGCGGGTGATGGGCAAGGGGGGCAAGCAGCGTATCGTGCCGGTGGGCAGCAAGGCCCTGGCCGCCATCCGGGAGTATCTGGAGGGGCTGGGCGCCCGCAGCGGTGACGGGCCGCTATTTCTCAACACCCGCGGCAGTCGCATCAACCGCCGCAGTGTGGCGCGCGTCATCGATGCCCATGTGGTGAGGATCGCCGCCTTCAAGCGCATCTCTCCCCACGTCCTGCGGCATACCTTTGCCACCCACATGCTGGAGGGGGGCGCCGACCTGCGCGCCATCCAGGAACTGCTGGGCCACGCCTCGCTATCCACCACCCAGAAGTACACCCACGTCGGACTCGACCGCCTGATGGAGGTCTACGACAAGGCCCACCCCAAGGCGCACACAAAAACAGAGGGGTAAGTCGCCTCACCCCCCTGATTCTTTACCGGCCCACACGCTGCAGTTTTTGGGTGCATTTAGCCGACGGTCACAGCTACCCGATCCCCCGCGTTGACTTTGAGCTTTTTCTCGATACCCGGTCCGACGATGATGGCGCCATCATACTGGGTGTCCATGTCATTCATGACCATAATCGGGAACGTGCCGCTGGTGCCTACGGCGTTGTTGGTCAGTGTCAGTTTCCTGAAGGGGGTCTTGTAGAAGCTGCTGATGTACTTGGCCGTATGCTGACTGAGGGCGATCATGCCGAGCGAGTCGAAGCTGCTGCTGGCCTCGCGGTTGGCCAGATGGGTGACGGCCAGTCTGAGTATGGTTTCACCCTGGGGTTTTTCGGGCTTTTGGGGGGCATCGGGTGCAGTTTCGGCTGCCGCTTGCCGGCTGAGGAGGATTGACTCCAGTTTCTTGGCTGCCAGGTTGAGGGTGATGGTGATCATCTGCAGGTTGATGCTTTTTGCGCACAGCAGGCAGAGCATGGCGCCGGAGAAGGATTTGATGATGATCCGCCCCTCATTGTAACGCATGTCCAGCAGATCCAGGGATTCCGACGCTTGCAGGCCATGGGCGCAATCCAGAATCAGACCGGCCGCCCGGTTGAGTGTCGCCACATCGATCAGTGCCGGGAAGGTGTGCTCCAGCAATTCCCCGCTTTTGCTGACGACGGCGCTGCCCAGAACGCCTTCAACGCCGTTTATGTGCTGCAGGATGTCCTGCATGGATGCGGCCTCCTACTTGGCGGGAATCAACGCTGACCTGATTTCGGATTCGACGTTGTCCAGATTGCTGGCCGGGTCGACGGCAATGCTCAGGTAATGCTGCTTTGAATCGTACATCAACAGGTCGAAGTTGCGGGTTCGCACGGCGGCCGCCTTGATCTCCCCCAGGCCCAGCAGTTCGCCAAGCTGGTTGCCGGACTTGGCCAGAAAGAAACCCTTGGCCGCCAGGGCCGCGGCCTCGATACTGGAGTCCTGCAGGGGGTGCCCCTGTTTATCCAGCAGGACCGCATAGGTGATGCCCCCGATCTCCATCAGTCTGGCAGCCACTTTGCTCATGGTGCGGCGCGGGGATACGTTCGCTGTGGAACTCATCTGGCGGGGGACGCCGGCATTCTCCTCATCCATGCGACGGAGAGCTTCCAGCAGCAGAAAGTCGGTACGGTAGTGGATCGTGCAGACGGTGCTGGTCATCTCGGGGTGGATGTTGAATGTCCCGCCGGGCCATTTGATGATCCGGTAGATGGCGTCTTCGCCGACCTCGACACCCAGTTCGGCGTGGATGATCTCCCCGTCAGCAAAATAGATGGCACCGGTGAGCTCGTCGTATTCGACGGTTATGCAGCCGGTATACTTGTTGTGCCCCTTGAGCTGGATGACGTCCGTCAATGACAGGCCGGCCACCGCACCCTGAAAACCGCTTATGTCGTTGGCCATTGGCGTGATCCCTGCTGCATAGTTGTGCCCGTTCAGACGGGCAGTACAAGCGCGTTAGTTAAACCATATCTATGTGACAAGTTCAAGCCGGAATAGTATCAAACCCACAAAAAAACCCCGCCGGAAATCCGGCGGGGCAGTGTGCAGCAGTGATGCCAGTCCCTATTCGCAGAGATCCAGCTTGATGTCCCAGTTCTTGATCTTCATGGTGCCGTTCTTTTCGAGGTTCAAGTGCATCTTGAACGCGCGGTCCCACAGCTGCGGCTCGTGGGCGACCTTGCGGCGCAGGCACTCAGCCAGGGCCATCTCGTAGTACTCGGTCAGGATCGGCTTGTAGTCCGGATGGGCGCACTTGGCGATGATGACCTTGGCGCGGTCGCGTGGGCAGAGGCCGCGCAGGTCGGCCAGACCCTGTTCGGTAACGACGCAGTCCAGGTCATGCTCGGTGTGGTCGATGTGCGAGCAGTGCGGCACAACGCAGGAGATGCCGGTCGGGTCGGTCTTGCTTGGACGGCTGGATGGAGTGTGCATGATTTTGAGGAAGCCGTTGCGCAGGAAGTCGCCGGAACCGCCCAGGCCGTTGATCATGCGGGTACCGCCAACCAGGGTCGAGTTGGCATGGGCATACATGTCGATCTCGACCGGGGTGTTCATGGCAATACAACCGAGACGACGGATCGGCTCAGGAGCATTGGAGACCGAAAGCGGACGCAGGACGATCTTGTCAAAATATTTGTCCATGTTCTCGAAGAACTTGGGGAAACCCGGTGTAGCAGAGAGCGAGAGCGAACAGGAAGAGGCGCAATCAAGCTTGCCCGAGTCGAACAGATCCAGCATGGTGTCCTGCAGAACCTCGGTGTAAACCGACAGGTTGTAGAAGGGACCTTTTGCCAGGCCGCCGATAACGGCGTTGGCGATGGAACCGACGCCCGACTGGATCGGCAACAGGTTGTCCGGCAGACGCCCCATCTTCACTTCATGGCTGAAGAAATCGATGATGTGTCCTGCGATTGCTTCCGAGGTGTCGTCCTGTTCGGCGAAGGCACGCCCCTGGTCACGCAGCTTGGATTCGACCACGGCCACGATCTTCTTCGGATCGCAGGGGATCGAGGTGGAGCCGATGCGCGAATCAGCTTTGACAATGTTAAACGGCTGGCGGTTAGGGGGAGTACCGGGAGTGAACAGGTCGTGGATGCCTTCGAAGGAGGGTTGTCCGGTGTTGACCTCGATGATGATCTTGTCGCAGATCATCAGAATTTCAGGGATAACGCCGCAGGACGACGTCGGAACCAGACTGCCGTCTTCGGTGATGGCCGAGACTTCGATGATGGCCAGGTCCAGTTTGCCGCTTTCGGTGTCCTTGGTATAGAAGCCGTAACCCAGATCCTGGGCGAAGAGAGAGAGGTGCTTGTCGCCCATGCGGATGCGGCCTTCATTGATGCCGGCAGCGATGTTCTTGCCGGTCTGGTAGGGCCAGCGTCGGTCGATCATGTCCAGCTCAGCCCAACGGTTTTCGGTTTCGGCTCCGACGGAGGCGCCGATGAACAGGTTGAATTTCCACTTGCCCTGGAGGTTGTTTTTCTCGACATGGTCGGCAACGGCGATGGGCACCACTTTCGGGTAACCGGCGGGGGTGAATCCGGACCAGCCCAGGTTCATGCCCGGCTTGAAGAACTGAAGGGTCTCTTCGGCCGTCATGACCTTGCTCAACAGTGACTTGTGACGTACGCGGTCTTGCAGTGTTCCGTAATCAGACATCTCCTACCTCCTCGTTTGTTTATGGTGTTTACAGGCAAATGCCGTCCTGGTGGGATGCGGACGTTTTGTTTCAATAATTGGCTATGATTACGTTTGGTTGATGTATTGTGCTGCCGGGAAGCATTAAGTAAAACCGGATTTTACGCATTAGCTTCTGTTTAGTCAAGCTGAAATTGTATACAATATACAATGTTGCCACAGCCCTGGTCTGGGCGGCTGCATCAGCCTTCGTAATCCACTGCAACGATTGAGGAGCAGAGCAACTTCATCAGCGGCACGACTTCACCGGCGTGGTAGGGGTGAATCTGATAGGCCTGGAGGTCATCCAGGGAATCGAACCTGGTAATCAGGGCCACGTCATAGGAGCGTTCGGAGCGGATCACATCACAGCCCGCTTCCAGATGGCGCAGCTGTTCGACTTTGCCCCGCATGCTGAGCAGTTTGTCGCGGACCTGGGTGACCGCTTCCGGGGTGGGATCAGACAGCTTGAAGAGTACGATATGGGTGATCATGGCTGGTTTGGCTCCTGACAGGTGAAATAGGCTTAAGAAATCCTTGCTGTGTATACATCGTGTTGACGTGCGTGTCAACTGGAATGCCGGATTCGCGCAGGCGCCGCTTGCGGCCTAAATGAGCTGTGTTATAGTTTAATTATGCGGGACTGACGCAGTGCTCATCGGGGCGGAGATAACGATTACCAAGGAGGTTTGCCATGCCGGAAAAAATACTGATACCTTCCATAGACAAGCGGATTGGCACGCTGCTGGAGTACAACCGGCGCAAGGAGCTGGAGGCGGAATCCAAAAGCAGATCCAGGAAGGTCAAGCCGACCATCACCATTTCCCGTGAATTCGGCTGCGAGGCCTATCCCATGGCCGAGTTCCTGCGGGAGCTGCTGGAGAAGAAGTCCGGAGAATCCTGGCTGCTGATGGACAAGGCCTTGCTGGATGAGGTGGTCCGCAACCATAACCTTTCGGAGCAGATCATGCATGGACTGGGCGAAAAGACGCGCTTTCTGGACGAAATTCTGGCAACATTTTCGCCGCGCTGGAAAAGCGAAAAAGATTATTTTCGCCTGCTGTGCCGCCACATCGTCTCTCTGGCCGAGCAGGGCAACGTGATCCTGGTCGGGCGGGGCAGCGCCTTCATCACCCACTCGATGAAAAACTGCCACCATTTCCGCATGTTCGCCTCAACTGAATTCAAGATCAACTCCATAGTCAAGCGCATGGGCATCTCCGCAGATGAGGCGGAGAAGCTGATCAAAACCAAACAGAAACAGCGCGACAATTTTATTCGCGATTTTCTTGACCGGGATGCCCATGATCTGAGCGTCTATGACTTGATATTCAACAATGACCGCAATACACCCAAAAAAATCGCCGAAACCATCGTGGGCTATGTGCTGACCTCCTGATCGCAGCGGCGCTGCGGCCATTTCGGATACAAAAAGGGCGCCCCTGCGGACGCCCTTTTCATTTCCCCCACCGGCGGAACAGTTCATGCTCGATGCCCAACTGGTCCAGTATTTTCCCCACCATGAAGTCCACCATGTCGTCGATACTCCGCGGTTGCTGGTAAAAGGCGGGCATGGCCGGGATTATGCGCGCACCGGCCCGGGCCAGGCGGAGCATGTTTTCCAGATGGATCTCGCTGAACGGTGTTTCCCGGGGAACCAGCAGCAGTGGACGGCGCTCCTTGAGCATCACATCCGCCACGCGCTCGATCAGGTTGGCGGAGATGCCGCAGGCGATGCGCGCCAGGGTGCCCATGCTGCAGGGAACAACGATCATGGCGTCCGGCGCGGCTGATCCGCTGGCCGCAGCGACAAACAGGTCATCCGGCGCGACCACCCGGATGCCGTCTGCCAGACCGAGCCGGCCGCAGAGCCGTTCCGTGGCGGCTGACGGTTCACCGGACAGGTCCAGCCCGGTTTCCTCGCGGCAGACCAGCCGGCCGCTGGCGCTGGCCGTAACCGTCAACCGGCAGCCATGGCGCTGCAGCTCCTCGATCAGCCGCAGCCCGTAGACGGAGCCGGAGGCACCGGTCATGGCCAGAAATATATGCTGCACGTTCATGGCTGCCTCGTCAGGATATCGGCCGCGGTGCTGGCCAGAATCACCAGGCTGATGTAGCCGTTCATGTTGAAAAAGGCCGCGTCCAGCTTGTCCAGGTTGCCGTCTCGCAGCAGCCAGTGCTCATACAGCAGCATGGCTGCCGTCATCAGGATGCCGGCCATGAACAGGGCGCCCAGCTTCATGGTCACAAACAGACCCAGCAGCAGAGCCAGCATGACCAGGTGGAACAGGCGTGCCGCCCAGAGGGAACCCTCCACCCCCAGCGCCACCGGTATGGAGTGCAGACCGGAGCGGCGGTCAAATTCCAGATCCTGCAGGGCGTAGAGGATGTCGAAGCCGGCCACCCAGAACAGCACCGCGCCGCCCAGGATCAGGGCCGGGGCCTCAACGCTGCCGCGGATGGCAATCCAGGCTCCGATGGGGGCCGCGGCCAGGCAGATGCCCAGCACCACGTGGGCCAGGGCGGTAAAGCGCTTGCAATAGGAGTACAGCACCAGGAAGAATAGCGCCAGGGGCGACAGCAGCAGGCAGAGCGGATTGAGGCGGCTGGCCGCCAGCAGCAGCAGGGCCAGGGACAGCAGGATGAATACCAGTGTCGTACCCTTGCTGATCAGGCCGGCCGGGATGGCGCGAACGGCGGTGCGAGGGTTGCGGGCGTCGATTTCGGCATCGATCAGGCGGTTCATCCCCATGGCCGCCGTGCGGGCACCGACCATGGCCAGGATGATCCAGAGCAGCTGCCTGCCGTCGGGCAGTCCGCCGGCCGCCAGCAGTGCGCCGGACAGGGCAAAGGGCAGCGCAAAGACGGTGTGGGAGAATTTGATCATCTCCAGAAAGACGATGACTTTGCGCACCAGTCCGGTCTGCTGTTGGGAGTCACTCATTGCAGGTCCGTGCGATGGCATCGGACACCTCCTTCAGTTCTGCTGTCAGGCGATTATTGTCGAACATGCCGGGATATTCCTCATAGGGGTAATGCTTGTTCATGGTCATGACCTGTCCATCAAGTCCATAGGCATAGCTGGATCTGATTTCATAATTATGGGGTGAAAGCGTGACGGTGGTCCTGCCGTCCGTGACCGAGACCGTGACCTGAAGCTGGGTATAGTATTTGCGCCCGCCGGCCGGCTGGCCGAAACCGGTGTCGGTGGAAAAGTGCCAGGGTGCGGTGATCAGGGTCGCTCCATTGCTCTCTTCGGCAATAATCCGCAGCTGGCGTTCATCTTCCAGTAGCTTTCTGATGCGGCGCAAGGCCTCGGCCGGAGACTGCCCGACGGTTAATACCGGCGACTCGATTTTTTCGGCAACAGCCCGCATGTGGTAGCAGGCCGTGAGCGGTAGCGGCAGCAGAACCGCCAGAATCAACACCATGATCCTAGTCAAGGCCGTACTCATGCCGGCGGTGCGCCACCCGTAGCAGTAAGGTTTTGTGCGGCGCAGCTGTCTCACTTACCATGCCGGGCCGCGGATTTTCAAGGGAAATGATGGCGCTCTGGTGGTAGAGCCACTGCAGCGCCGGACCACCGCCGGCGGATTTGCAGACCCGGTCGCTGACGGCGGCGCCCTCGAGCAGCGGATCGGTTTCGGCCTGGATGCGGCTGAGTTCGTGGTTGGCTTTGAGGAGAGCTTTGAATTGGTGGAGGCCGTTCACAGACATGGAAAAACTATATCAGCTTTCAGGCGTTTTTGCAGGCTTTATCAGCGGAGGAACGAGGGCTTGACCGGGATGCGGGGGGGGGGCACTGATCCTCTGGGGCGGGAGCGCGGACAAGAGGGGAGTTTGGCAGGCCGACGCATTTATGAGCTATTACAGAGGAGCTCTTTTCCAACTACCCCAGCGCCTGCACAATCCCCTCCGCCGCTCTGATGCCACTGGCCCAGGCTCCGGTTATGCCGCGCGATGTCCCGGCGCCGTCGCCGATCATGTAGAGGTGGTCGCTGACCCGGAAATGGTGGTCGATGAAGGTCGGCTTATTGGCGTACATCTTGATTTCGGGGTAGTACATGATCGTGCTGGGATGGAGTACACCGGGGATGATGGTGTCGAGTTTCTTGAGGGCCGCCCAGATGTGGCGCATGATCTTGGCCGGCACCGCCAGTCCCAGGTCACCGGCGGTCACCGGGCAGGTGGGGCGGAAGGAGTAGAGATCGTCGTTGAAGGTCTCGGCCGTGGAGCGCTTTCCCATCCTGAAATCCCCGACCCGCTGCATGAGCGGCCGGCCGCCGCCGATCTCGTGGGCCAGACGACCGAGAAACAGGGCCATCTGGTGGCCGCTGCGGACCGGAGCCTTCAGGCCGATGGTCTTGAGCAGCGCGAAATTTACCAGGTTGTTGCCGGTCCGCTCCGCGGACAGGGCGTGGCCGTTGACGATACTGAAATCCTGGTAGCGCTCCAGCACCACACGGGCGTGTCCCGAATTGGTGCAGAAGGTGCGGACGCCGTCCGGAAAGTAGAACTTGGGATCGTAGTAGTCCCTGACAATCGGGTAGTTGTCCAGGGTGGTTTCGACCCGGATGCCCACATCGACGATGTTGTCGATGTAGGTGATGCCGGACCGTTCCATGACCTGCTGCAGGAAACCGAAACCCTTGCGCCCCGGCGCCACGATTACGCGATCAGCACGGAGGCGCTCGGTGTTGTCCAGGGTGACCTCCGCCCCGCTGCTCTCCTCCCGGATGTCGGTTACCTCGCGCTCCAGCATGATGCGGACTCCGCGGGTGACCAGTTCGTCCATCAGCCGCCGGATCAGGAGTTTGCTCCGGTCGGTGCCGACGTGGGCCTGGCGGATGTCGTAGAGGGTGGCACCGATCCGTTCGGCCCGTCGGCGGTAGACATCAATATTGTGCTGTGTTTTGAAGACGGGCTGGAGCTTCTGCTCCACCAGCGGCAACAGCCGCTCGGCCTCTTCCCTGGTCCAGTACTCTTCGGCAAAGCCGATGGGGTAGGAATAGTTCTGCTTGCAGTCGTTCAAAAGCCCGCCGGAGCAGATGCGTTCCCTGTCGATCATCAGGAGGGAGAGTGCGGGCAGGTGGTCGCTGAGATGAAAGGCGGCCCCCAGGGCTGCGGGGCCGGTGCCGATGAGAATAACATCGTAGTGATCGGATGCCATGGGCGGATCTCCGGAATAGCGGTGCCGCTGTTAGCCCCCGAAGCGGTTGCGGTAGTACTCGGCCCCGCGTCGGCGCAGGATGGCCAAGCGGTAGAGTTCGTCGTATTTGTGGGCGGCCGTCTCCCAGGTGAAGCGCTTTTTCATGCCATTTTTGCGCAGGGCGGCCAGCCCCTTGGGGTTGTTGAAGAAGGTCCAGGCCGCCCAGCCGACCGTGTCGAACAGGGCCGTGGCGGTATGGTTCCAGAACTTGAAGCCATCGCCGGTCAGGGTGGCCTCGTTGAAGTTTTCGACGCTGTCGTCCAGGCCGCCGGTGGCCCGCACGATGGGCGGGGTGCCGTAGGCCAGGGAGTACATCTGGTTCAGGCCGCACGGTTCGAAGGCCGACGGCATGACGAAGAAGTCGGCCCCGGCCTCAACCTGGTGGGCCAGGGCTTCGTTGTAGCCGATGTAGCAGGCAAACTTCTGCGGGTACAGGGCGGCGATGTCGCCGAAATAGAAATGGGCCCACGGCTCGCCATTGCCCACCAGTACGAACTGGCAATCCATCTCCAGGATGCGGTGAATGGCCTCGGCCAGCAGGTCGGTGCCCTTCTGTTTGACCATGCGCGAGACAACCCCGAATAGCGGCACATCATCACGCTGGGGCAGTCCCAGGGTGACCTGCAGGTCGCGCTTACAGGCGGCCTTGCCCTTCTTGACGGTCTTGGCCGTGAAATTGGCGGCAATGAACGGGTCGCTGGCCGGGTTCCAGTCGTCATAATCGACGCCGTTCAGGATACCGCTCAACTCCGTGGCGCGCTCCCGCACCACCTCTTCCAAGCCCCAGCCGTAGTCGTGGGTCTGGATCTCATGGGCATAGCCCTGGCTGACCGTGTTCAGCAGGGTGGCGTGATACAGCCCCCCCTTGAGCAGGTTGACCTGGTCATCCTTTTCCAGCTCCAGGTAGTTGAAGTGTTTCCAGCCGACGCCCAGCACCTCCATCAGTCCGGGATAGAAATTACCCTGGTGCTGCATGTTGTGCAGGGTCAGCAGCGAGGCGGCTGCACCCACGTATCGGTCGTGGAGGTAGGAGGTGTTCAGCAGCACCGGGATAACGGCGGTATGCCAGTCGTGGACATGGAGCACGTCCGGCGTGAAATCCAGCATCTTGCAGAGTTCCAGCGCCCCCTTGGAAAGGAACACGAAACGGTTGTCGTTATCCAGGTACCCCTGGCCATCCTGCTGGTACAGTCCGGAACGGCCATAATAAGTCTCGTGATCCAGGAAGTAGATCGGCACGTCGCTGCCCGGCAGGCGCCCCTCATAGACCCCGCAGTACTGGTGTCCGATGATGCCCATCGGTACCACCAGCGTGCCGGGCAGCAGCCGCAGGCCATATTTTTCACGGTTGACCGAGTAGTAGCGGGGGATCACCACTCGAACATCGTGACCCAGGGCGGACAGATATTTGGGCAGGGCTCCCACCACATCCCCCAGCCCCCCTTCTTTGGCGAAGGGGGCGGCTTCCGAGGCGACGAACAGGATCGACAGTTTTTGAGGGCGCTTCATGCTTGCTCCGGGAAGTATTATTTCGGCACGCTTTCCCAGTCAGCCAGAAATTTCTGGATACCGGCGTCTGTCAAGGGGTGTTTGGCCAACTGGATCATGACCGAGTAGGGGATGGTGGCGATATCGGCGCCGATCAGGGCCGAGTCCAGAACGTGGATCGGATTGCGCACGCTGGCCACGATGATCTCGCTCATGTAGCCGTAGTTGTCGAAGATGGTGCGGATCTCTTCGATGATGCCCATGCCGTTTTGGGAGATGTCGTCGAGGCGGCCCACAAAGGGGGAAACATAGCTGGCGCCGGCTTTGGCGGCCAGGAGCGCCTGCATGGGGGTGAAGATCAGGGTCACATTGGTCTTGATTCCCAGGGCGGTCAGGGCATGGGTGGCCTTGAGACCGTCCGGTGTCATGGGCACCTTGACCACGATGTTTTTGTGGATCTTGGCCAGCTCCTTGGCTTCCTTGAGCATCCCCTTGGCATCCAGGGCGATGACTTCGGCCGAGATCGGGCCGTCGACGATGGAGACGATCTCCTTGATGACATCCTTGAATTTGCGACCGGATTTGGCGATCAGTGATGGATTGGTGGTGACTCCGTCCACTAGACCGAGTTCGTGGGCTTCGCGGATTTCGCGAACATCTGCTGTGTCGATAAAAAATTTCATGCTTTCCTCCGATTAGGGTGATGTATGGTCAAGCTGTTCGCGGAACTTTTCAAGGCAGGCGTGGGAGCAGAAGAAATGGCGCTGCCCCTCGAGCCTGCCGATGACAGCGTCTTCTTCGGATACATAGACACCGCAGACAGGATCACGGTGGGTGGTCGTGGCCTCGCCCCGCTCCCGGGTCTGACCGGTAACGCTTTTTTTCGGGCGGGTCAAGGAGCTGATAATCCGGTAGCCGATGTAAATCAGCAGCCCCCAGATGAGTAATCGTGTCACAATCAGGATCCTTTGCTCAGATTTTGCGCACAGTCTCGTCGGACGTAAGGCCGGCCAGCAGTTGCCGGATGCTTTGGCCCAACAGCGGATGCAGCAGGTCCGGGGCCAGGTCGCATAGCGGCTGCAGCACGAAGCGCCTCTCCGCCAGACGCGGATGGGGCAGCGTCAGGTCGCAGCTGTCGACAACCTGATCGCCGTACAGCAGCAGGTCGAGGTCGATGGTGCGTGGACCCCAGTGCTGGTCCCGTTTGCGTTTGAAAATCACACTTTCAATATGCTGAAGATTGTGCAGCAGTTCATGGGGGGGCTGCTTGGTGGAAAGCCGCAGGACGGCGTTGAAGAAGAAGGGCTGGTCACTGACACCCACCGGTGATGTCTCGTAAAAGGGTGATAGTCCGGTCACCTTGCCTGCCGGTAATCTGCCGATTTCAGCAACCGCCCGCAGCAGGTTCAGTTCGCGGTCCCCCAGGTTGGAGCCAAGGGCAATGTAGGCGTCAGTTTGCACATTAAGATTAAAGCACAACCGGCCGATGGCGTCAACCGCACTGTGCTGTATACGGATGCCGGTCTGGACAAAAAACACCCTGGCAACTAGGAGGGAAAGTTACCAGGGCAGATGAGAGTCTGTTACGACTCTCGCAACCCTTATTTCTATAATCAGTATACCAGACAGTTGTCAAGATTACAACGTGGTATCCCCTAACACCCTGACTGCTGGAGGGAAAAAGGCGATTTCTTTATTTGAACTGTAGGGTAAACGCCAGGGGCGGGTTCGGCCGGCTGCCGGTGTGTCGGCGCTATCGGCTCGGCAGAACGGTCAGGAGTGCTGACGGCATGACGCTGCCAGGCCCTGCTCAAGCTGGGCATACTGCAACGTGACCCCCAGCTGCGCGAGCATGTGGCTGTTATCAACCACCCGCGATTCACTGACATAGGAGAACATCAGGGGTGACATCAGGCGGCGGGCTTCTTCCAGGGTCACCTGGGGCTGGCGCGGCTCCCCCAGGGCATCGGCGCAGGCGTTGAAGTAGGTGGTCATACTGCAGGGATGGCCGTCACTGATGTTGAAGATGTCGCCGTCTTGTCCCCGCTCCGCCGCGGCCAGGCAGATGCGCGCCAGGTCATCGGCATGGATGCGGTTGCTGGGGCCGGCCTCCGCTTCCCTCAGCAGCGGCTGCCCCTGGCGGATCTGCATCAGCGGCAGTCGGCCCGGACCGTAGATACCGCTCACCCGCAGGACGATCACGGTCGCACCGGCCCAGCTGCCGTATTCCCGAAAGACACCTTCGGCGTCCAGGCGGCGCTTGCCCATGGCCGAGAGCGGCAGGGTGGGCGACTGCTCCGTGACCAGACCGCCGCCGGACTCGCTGTAGACCGAGGTGGCGCTCATGTAGATGACTTTCAACGGCGTTCCGCTGCCGGAAAGGGCGGAGCGGAAATTGCGGGCGCGGGTGTCGACAATGCCGCCCCCCGGTGGCGGCACCAGGTAATAGACCAGGCTTCCGCTTGTATCCGTCAGGATCAAGTCTTCCGGGTTGTCGAACGAGGCCACCTGGGTGTCGAAACCCTCGTCAGACAGCGCCCGGGCCTTCTCGGGGGTGCGTACGATGCAGGTCACCTGGGCGCCCCGTTCCCGCCAGAGTCTGGCTATCCTTGCTCCGATGTAGCCGCACCCCGCAATCAAAACCTTGTGCATATCAGTGGTTCCCCTGCCGATTTATTTCATGAAAGATGCGACCAGCGGCTGCAGCCCGCCGGTGGCGGATTCCATGGCCGTCTTGCGCTCACTGGCGCTCAGAAACTGCTTGAGGTACTTCCTGGCCTTTTTCTTGTCGCCGGCAATGGTCTCGGTCATCTTGCAAAGGATGCCCACCGGTACGCCGTTACGATAGCCCTCCACCAGCCTGGCGATTTCTTCCTCGCGCTGCTGCTCGCTCCAGGTCTTGTACAGTGCTGCTCCCAGGTCATGGCTCATGTCAATCATAATACCCTCGGATCAATGTAATAAAAAGCCCCGTGGATTGCTCCACGGGGCCAAATGATACCACAACTGTTTCGGAATGTTTACTTCTTCTCGCCGCTCTCCTCAAAGTTGAGGGATGCCAGCTTCTGGTAGTATTCGAAGTGGGCCTTGGACCACTGGGCGGCTTTCTTCATCAGTTCGTCGGCCTCCTTGGGGTTGGCCTTCTTGAGCATGCGGTAACGGTTTTCGGAGTTGGTGTATTCCTCGAAACTGATGGTTGCCGCCTTGCTGTCCAGCTGCAGCGGGTTCTTGCGCTCGGCCGCCAGAGCGGGATTGTAGCGGTACAGCGGCCAGTAGCCGGACTGGACGGCCCGCTTCTGGGCGTCGACCCCGGAGGTCATGTCGATGCCGTGGGCGATGCAGTGGGAGTAGGCCAGGATCAGCGACGGTCCGTCATAGGCCTCCGCCTCCAGCATGGCCTTGACGCACTGGGCCGGGTTGGAGAGCGCGACAGTGGCCACGTAGACCGAACCGTAGGACATGGCGATCATGCCCAGGTCCTTTTTGGAAACCTGCTTGCCGCCGGCTGCAAACTGGGCCACGGCACCCAGCGGGGTCGACTTGGAAGCCTGTCCGCCGGTGTTTGAGTACACCTCGGTATCCAGCACGAACAGGTTGATGTTCTTGCCGGAGGCGATGACGTGGTCCAGACCGCCAAAACCGATGTCGTAGGCCCAGCCGTCGCCGCCGATGCACCAGACCGATTTTTTGACCAGATAGTCGGCGATGGGAAGCAGCAGGGCGGAGGTCTTGTCTTTTTTGCCCTTCAGGGCGGCTTTCAGCTTGTCGACACGGCCGCGCTGGGCCTCAATGCCGGCCTGGGTTGACTGGTCGGCGTCGACGATCTCCTTGAAAAGTTTGCTGTTGGCTGCAAAGGCCTTGCTGTCGGCCAGTAGGGCCACATACTCCAGAGCCGACTTGGTGAATTGATCCACGGTCAGGCGCATGCCGAAACCGAACTCGGCATTGTCCTCGAACAGCGAGTTGGACCAGGCCGGACCGCGCCCGTCGGCACGCTGGGCATAGGGGGTGGTGGGGAGATTGCCGCCGTAGATGGAGGAGCAGCCGGTGGCGTTGGCCACCAACATCCGGTCGCCGAACAGCTGGGTCAGCAGCTTCAGATACGGTGTTTCGCCGCAGCCGGCGCAGGCGCCGGAGAATTCGAACAGAGGGCGGACCAGCTGGTTGCTGCGCAGGGTCTCCAGCTTGACCTGGGTCGCATCGACATCGGGCAGGCCGAGGAAGAAGTAGAAGTTCTCGGCTTCCGAAGCGCGCAGCGGCGGCTGAAAATGCATGTCGAGCGCTTTGTGGTCGGGATTGGTCTTGTCCTTGCCCGGGCAGTTGTGGGCGCAGGCGCCGCAGCCGGTGCAGTCTTCCGGGGCAACCTGGACGGTGTACTTCTTGCCGGCCATTTCCGGAATCTTGCAATCGGTGGATTTGAAGGTGGCCGGAGCGCCCTTCAGCAGTTTGCCGTCATAGGCCTTGGTGCGAACCGAGGCGTGGGGGCAGACGAAGGAGCAGATGCCGCACTGGATGCAGATCTTCTCGTCCCAGACCGGGATGTCGATGGCGATGTTGCGCTTCTCGTACTGCGAGGTGGCGGTCGGGAAGGTGCCGTCGGCCGGCATCTTGGAGACCGGCAGGTTGTCGCCCAGTCCGGCCACGATCACGCCGGTGACCTCCTTGACGAACTTGGGCGCCTTGCTGGAGACGGCCGCGGCCATCTTCAGCTTGCTGGTGGCCTTGGAGGGCACCTTGACTTCGTAGAAGTTGTTCAATCCGGCCTCGACGGCCTTGTAGTTCATCTCCAGCACCTTCTCGCCGGCCTTGCCGTAGGACTTCTTGATGGCGTCCTTGATGGATGCCACGGCGTCCTTGAGCGGAATGATCCCGGATATCTTGAAGAAGGCGCTCTGCATGATCACGTTGATGCGGGGTCCCAGGCCGATCTCGTTGCCCAGCTTGACGCCGTCGATCACGAAGAACTTGAGCTTTTTGGCGATGATCTGCTGCTGGACCTCCTTGGGCATGGTGTCCCAGACTTCATCGTGGTCAAAGGGGGCGTTCAAGAGGAAGGTGGCGCCGTCCTTGGCGCGGGCCAGCATGTCGTATTTCTCCAGGAAGGAGAAGTTGTGGCAGGCCACGAAATCGGCTTCCTGCACCAGGTAGGGGGCGCGGATGTACTTCTTGCCGAAGCGCAGGTGCGAGGTGGTCATGGAGCCGGCCTTCTTGGAGTCGTACACGAAGTAGGCCTGGGCGTTGTTGCTGGTCTCTTCGCCGATGATCTTGATCGAGTTCTTGTTGGCGCCGACGGTACCGTCGGAACCGAGACCGAAGAACATGGCCTCGTAGACCCCGTCCATCGGGTTCTTGTAGGAGTAGTCCACCTTCAGGCTGCAACCGGTAACGTCCTCCTCGATGCCGACCACGAACTTGTTCTTCGGCTTGGCGGCCTTAAGGTTGTCGAGAACAGCCTTGGCCATGGCCGGGTTGAACTCCTTGGAGCCCAAGCCGTAGCGGCCGCCGACGATGACCGGGTAGCCGTCGGATTTGAACTTGCCGCTGGCCATCGCTTCGCCGATGGCGGTGCGCACATCCAGGTAGATCGGTTCGCCCAGAGAACCAGGCTCCTTGGTGCGATCCAGAACGGCGATCTTCTTGACGCTCTTGGGCAGGGCCTTGATGAAGGCGTCCAGCGGGAAGGGGCGATAGAGGCGGATCTTGACGACGCCGACCTTTTCGCCCTTTTTGACGAGGTTCTCGACGGTATCCTGAACCACGTCGGCACCGGAGCCCATCACAACCACCACGCGCTCGGCATCCTTGGCGCCGACGTAATCGACCAGCTTGTACTTGCGGCCGGTCAGCTTGCCGAATTTGTCCATCTCTTCCTGGACGATCTTCTCGCAGGCCGGGTAATAGGGGTTGACGGTCTCGCGCCCCTGGAAGTAGACGTCCGGATTCTGGGCGGTGCCGCGCATCTCGGGGTGGTCGGGTGACAGACCGCGCCGCTTGTGCTCGGCGATCAGTTTGTCATCGATCATGGCGCTCATCTCGTCGAAAGAGAGCTCCTCCACTTTCTGGATTTCATGGGAGGTGCGGAAACCGTCAAAGTAGTGCAAAAACGGAATGCGGCTGCGCAGGGTCGAGGACTGGGAAATCAGGGCGAAGTCCATCACCTCCTGGACGTTGTTGGAGCAGAGGAAGGCCCAGCCGGTGGAGCGGCAGGACATGACGTCGGAGTGGTCGCCGAAGATGGAGAGCGCCTGGGCGGCGATGGCGCGGGCCGAGACATGGAAGACGGTCGAAGTCAGCTCGCCGGCGATCTTGAACATGTTGGGGATCATCAGCAGCAGACCCTGGCTGGCGGTGAAGGTGGTGGTCAGGGCTCCGGCCTGCAGTGCCCCGTGCACGGCGCCGGCAGCGCCACCTTCGGACTGCATTTCCACCACCGAGGGGACGTTGCCCCAGATGTTCTTCTCGCCGACCGCGCTCTTGGCATCGGAAATCTCACCCATCACCGAAGACGGGGTGATCGGGTAGATGGCTATGACCTCGTTGGTGGCGTGCGCCACGTGTGCGGCGGCGGTATTGCCGTCAATGGTTACCATTTTCTTGCTCATGCATTCCTCCTGTGATGGATTGTTTCTTAAGCGGCTGTTCTTCGGCTTTCCGAGAAAACGTTATAATTCGTTGCGCCCCTGCAAGGCCCACTGGACGGTGGCTGCGTCGACAAACTCGATGTCGCTGCCCAGCGGTATGCCGTGGGCCAGGCGGGAAACCTTAGTATCAAGGGGTTTGAGAGCCTTGGTCAGGTAGAGGGCGGTTGCTTCGCCTTCCACCGTAAAGTTGGTGGCAATCACCACCTCGTTGACCCCGCCCCGGGAGACCCGCTCCAGCAGCTCGCTGATACGCAGATCGGATGGCCCGATGCCGGCCAGGGGCGAGATGGCCCCTTCCAGCACGTGGTAGATGCCGTGGTAGGCGTTGCTTCGTTCCAGGGCCATCAGGTCCTGGGAGTTTTCCACCACGCAGATGGTGCCTGTATCGCGCTGACCGGTACAGATGGCGCAGGGATCATCTTCGGTGATCGCAAAGCAGATGGAGCAGGCGCGCACTCTGTCGCGCACCTCCAGCAGTGATTCCGCCAGTTTGGTCAGGTTCTGGGGAGACTTGAGCAGATGAAAGGCCAGGCGGAGCGCGGTACGTTCACCCACCCCGGGCAGTTTCTTAAGTTCTCCAACCAATCGCAACAGCGAGGAAGATTTAGTTAGCATATTTCCCGATACAAATAAAACAATTTTTTATGTGTTATAGCGAGGTTAAAAAATATGCTCCCCGTATTTAACGGGCTGGCGGTCGAGCGCATACCCGGGAGGAGCATAGTTGCAAGCTTTGTTGTAAGTCGGGTCATGGTAGTTATGAACACCCTGAAAAGACTTCATGATTAGTACGACTAAAACAATTGATCGGAACAAATACCATCTTGCGACTTGAACAAAGTCATGCTGGATAGATCCGGCATAACGCTATTACAGCTAAAATAACTAGAACAGCCCCGGGATGTTCATGCCGCCGGTGATCTTGGACATCTCATCGGAAAGTTCGGCATGAACCTTTTTGAGTGCCTCGTTAACGGCAGTGATGATCAGGTCCTGCAGCATTTCGACGTCCTCCGGGTCCACAGCCTCTTTTTTAATCGAGAGTGAAAGAATCTCGTTCTTGCCGTTGACTGTAACTGCAACGGCGCCGCCGCCGGAGGTCGCTTGCGCGGTTTTGAGGGTGGCCTCTTCCTGCAGTTTGGCCATTTTCTGTTGAATCATCTGGGCCTGCTTCATGATACTGGCTAATCCTTTTGACATCGTTTCCTCCTGGGTATGTGATTATCAGTAAAGCCTGGTCGCATTGACGGCATGGGCTCCGGCGGCTGTTTCAGGCCTTGCGGATTTCGGTGATCGCGCCCCCGAAGATGCGCAGGGCCTCGTTGATGACCGGGTGGTCGGCCACTTCCCGCTTCAGTTCTTCCTGGTGCTGTTCTAGATCAAACTTTTTTTTTTCTGCCAGAGACAGGGGGTTGGCGCCTGTTTCCGGAGTGATGGCGGTAATGCGAAGTCTGGTCTCCTGGCCGCTAAAGGCCTTGGCCAGTGCCTGGATCTCTTCGATGGAGACCGGATCCTGGATGCTGGCAAGAAAATAACTCCCGGCCGGAAAGCCGATCTCCATGTTGCCCGGCTCCTGCTTCAAGGGGCTGCCATGCTCAAGCACCGAGCCGATGGCCGGGTTCTTCTCGATGACATAGGCCACGAAGCGCTCCCAGCCTGGCTGGCCGGCGATGGGGCGCACGCTTGCGGCGGTCGCGGCTGCAGGGGGGGGGGCTGCGGCTGGTGCAACCGCGGGCGATTGGCGGGGGGGCGCCGCTGCGGGCACTGCCTCCTGCTGGCGCTGGGGAACAGTGGGTGCCGGTCGGCCGGCCTCCCACGGCAGTGACGGGGTGTGCACAGCTCCGGCTTCCAGTGTGCGGATTTTTTCCAGCAGTTCCTGGATCGGGATCACCGGTTCCAGGGTGGCGGCCTTCAGGAGTGCAATCTCCAGGATCAGCCGCGGGAAGGTGGCATAGGCCATCTCGCCGTCGGCCTTGATCAGGATCGTCAGGCGCCGCTGGATATCCAGGGCTGAAAACCCGTCCGACTGCCGACGCAGTTCGTCCAGCTCGGCCTCGGCCAGATCCAGGATCTCCTCGGGTTTCTTGACCGAGCGGATTACCAGCAGGTTGCGGAAATGTTCGATCAGTTCCTGGCAGAACTGGCGCATGTTGTAGCCAACCCCGTCGACCTGCTTGACTCCGGCCAGAACCCGCTGTGCGTCGCCGCTGAACACGGCCGCGGAGATGTCGGCCAGCAGGCGTCGGTCCACGGCGCCGATCAGGGTGATCACATCTTCGTCGGTAACCGTGCTGCCGCAGCAGGCCAGCACCTGATCAAAAGCGGTCAGGGAGTCGCGCATGCTGCCGTCACCCTTGCGCGCCACCAGGGCCAAGGCCGAATCATTGACGATGATTCCTTCGGCATCGGCAATCTGACGCAGTCGGGCGATGATTTTGACCAGGGGCACGCGCTTGAAGTCGAAACGCTGGCAGCGGGACAGGATCGTAATCGGAAGCTTGTGGGGCTCGGTGGTGGCAAAGATGAATTTGACGTGTTCGGGCGGCTCTTCTAGAGTCTTCAGCAGGGCGTTGAAGGCATTGGTGGAGAGCATGTGGACTTCGTCGATGATGAAGATCTTGTAGCGACTGTGGGAGGGGAGGTACTTGCTGTTGTCACGCAGTTCGCGGATGTCGTCCACGCCGGTGTTGGAGGCGCCGTCGATCTCGAAGACATCGGTGGAGGTGCCTTTGGTTATCTCGATGCAGAGCGGGCAGACATTGCAGGGTTCGTGGGTGACACCCTTTTCGCAGTTGAGGGTCTTGGCCAGGATGCGGGCCGTACTGGTTTTACCAACCCCGCGCGCGCCGGTAAACAGGAAGGCGTGGGCCACCCGCCCGGAATCGATGGCATTCTGCAGGGTGCGGCTGACGTGCTCCTGTCCGGTTAGTTCCGAAAAGGTCTGGGGACGGTACTTTCTGGCCAGGACTTCATAATGCGCGCCGTTGGACAAGAGATTGAACCTCACAGGTCATCTGTCGCCCCGACGTCCCGTATGGGCAAGAAAAGGGGGGTCGTGCGGACATCGGGATTGGGATAAGGGATGCTGGCTGTTGCAGGAGTTGCAGACGCAGATGATAGCCGGGTTTACCCGCGGCACACGGCGGGGGCCGCTGCCGTTGCTTCCTTCCGGACCTGGCGGAGTTCACGGCCTGTCGTTGCGCGGGACCCGGCTATCATCTCCATCTGCAAGCAGTATACGTTTGACACTGCAACAGCGCAGTTACTGCTCAAACAGGGCTCTTTGCCAATAAAAATGGCGGAGAGAGAGGGATTCGAACCCTCGGTACGCTATTAACGTACACACGCTTTCCAGGCGTGCTCCTTCAACCGCTCGGACATCTCTCCGCAAGGGAACGAAAAATATAGTATATCAGAAAGCGTTTGTCCAGCATTTCATGTATTGTGCGTGGACGAACAGTAAAATACGTAGTAATCTGGCGCAAAAAAAATGCCGCTGGAGACAGACTAAAAGCATGAAAATCGGAATAATAACAGCCATGCCGGAGGAGACGCGCGCCGTGCTGAGGGGGGCCGCAGGCCGCAGCAGGTCGCGGATCGACGGCCGCAGAATCTGCCGTTGCCGGATTGCGGACCATGACATCGTGCTGGTCGAGGCCGGCATGGGGCTTTTGAACGCCGGCTGGGCAGCCATGTCCCTCGGCTGCGAGTCGC
The DNA here is from genome assembly GCA_002298925.1 of Geobacter sp. UBA698. GTDB lineage: Bacteria > Desulfobacterota > Desulfuromonadia > Geobacterales > Pseudopelobacteraceae > Pelotalea. Next base: position 32,549 of record DBMM01000124.1, read on the forward strand.
CGGATGTATTGATCTCGGCCGGCTTCGGCGGCAGCGTCCTGCCGGGCCTGGCTGTAGGAGATGCGGTCCTGGCCGAACAGGTGCTGCACTGGCTGGGGAGCGGGTTTGAGCAGGTGCCGGTCGGGTTCTACGGCCGCAACAGTGTCGCCGAACAACTGTTGCTCTCCCGCGGTACGTTCATTACCAGCGACGGAATTCTCAACAAAAAGGCTCTGGCGGGTCATCTGTCAGCTGTTGTCAGAAACCCGCTGGTCGAGATGGAGAGCGCTGCCGTGGCGCGGGTGGCAGCCGAACAGCGCATTCCCTTCCTTGGCTTGAGGGTAGTCAGCGACCCTTGGAATGAGGAGCTGGATTTCTCCATCGCTGAGTTCTGTGACGATTCCCTGCGCATCAAGCCGATCAAGGTCTTGGCCACCATCCTGAAGCGCCCCCGCATCATCCCCCAGCTGATCCGTCTGGCCCGCAACAGCCGCATTGCCGCCCGAAGTCTGGCCAACGCCATGGAACGTCTGCTGCAGCATATCTGACCCGACAGACAAAAAAAGGGACACTGTCGAAACAGTGTCCCCCTTCTCCCTCAGCTCTGTTGCAGATATCTTAAAGCAGATCAGGCGGACTTCCTGCGTTTCTCCTCCCGCAGCATGTCCAGTGCCAGCAGGGCCACACCGACGCAGATGCAGGAATCGGCCACGTTGAAGGCCGGCCAGTGGTGGTTCTGCCAGTACACATCCAGAAAGTCGATCACTTCGCCCAGCCGGATGCGGTCGATCAGGTTGCCGACCGCGCCGGAGAAGATCATTGCCAGGGAGACCTGGGCCATCTTCTGGTCGTCGCGCAGTTTGCTGAAGGCGACAATGATTACCAGCGCGGCGATGGACGAGATGGCGATGAAGAATGGCAGCCGCCAGGAGGCCTGGGAGAGGAAGCTGAAGGCGGCCCCCTTGTTGCGGATGTAGAAAATGTTGAAAAAACCGTCAATGACCGGGACGGACTGGTAGAGGTACATGCTGCCAGCGATGTACAGCTTGGTGAATTGGTCAATCACCAGGCCGGCAATGGAAATAACTGCAAACAGTGGCCAGCGTCCCATCTCTATTTTACCGCCGCGGTGCACTTGGGGCAGATCCCGGCGTGGGCCGCATCACTGCCCAGCTCTTCACTGTAGCACCAGCAGCGCTCGCACTTCTCACCAGGCGCGGCCGTTACCTGTACCTTGAGGCCTTCAACGGTTTCGGAGTTCCAGCAGTCGCCGCTGATCTCTTCCAGCAGTGACACCTTGGAGACAATAAAGATGCTGGGCAGCTCTGTCTGGTATTCGCGCAGGAAGCCGAGCAGTTCGGCCGGTGCGCTGATGGTAATGGCGGCATCCAGGGGGTGGCCGATGGTCTTGGCTGTGCGGGCCACCTCCAGCGCCTTGGATACGTCGCCGCGCACCTTCATGATCCGTTCCCAGCGTTCCACCAGCGCATCGTCCTTCAATTCAGGCTGCAGCTTGGGAAAAGCGGCCAGGTGAACACTGGCCTCATGGTCGCCCGGCAGATAGGCCCAGGTTTCGTCGGCGGTAAAGGAGAGCACCGGTGCGATCAGGCGCAGCAGGCTGTCCAGGATGCGGTACATGACGGTCTGGGCGCTGCGGCGCTCCAGGGAGTCCTTCTTGCTGGTGTAGACCCGGTCCTTGAGGATGTCCAGGTAGAAGGCGCTCATCTCCACGGTGCAGAAGCCGTTGACGGCATGGTAGAGCACGTGGAATTCGTAATCGTTGTAGCAGGCCAGCACCTTTTCCTTGAGCAGTTCCAGCTGGTGCAGTGCCCAGCGGTCGATTTCCGGCATGCGGGCCGGCTCGATGCTGTCCCGGGCGGGATCGAAATCGCTGATATTGCCCAGGATGTAGCGGCAGGTGTTGCGGATGCGGCGGTAGGCTTCCGACAGGCGCGTCAGGATCTCCTGGGAGATGCGGATGTCGTCGCGGTAGTCCTGGGCCGCCACCCACAGGCGCAGGATTTCGGCGCCGTACTTCTTGATGACCTCTTCCGGGGCCACCACGTTGCCGACCGACTTGCTCATCTTGCGGCCGGAGCCGTCCACCACGAAGCCGTGGGTCAGGACATTCTTGTAGGGGGCGCGGCCGCGGGTGCCGACGCTCTCCAGCAGCGAGGAGTGGAACCAGCCGCGATGCTGGTCGCTCCCCTCCAGGTACATGTCGGCCGGCGAGCCCAGCTTGGCGTTCGGCTCCAGCACGGCGGCGTGGGAGACGCCCGAGTCGAACCAGACATCCAGAATGTCGTTTTCCTTTTCAAAGGAGGCCGCCCCGCATTTCGGGCAGGTCGTGCCGGCCGGGAGCAGTTTCTCCGCCGACCAGTCGAACCAGACATCGGAACTGTGCTCCTTGAAGATTTCGGCGATATGGTCCATCAGTATTCCGTCAGCGATGTACTCGCCGCAGGCGGAGCAGGAGAAGGCCGTGATCGGTACACCCCAGGAGCGCTGGCGTGAAACGCACCAGTCGGGACGGTTCTCGATCATGCCGTAGATCCGCTCGCGGCCCCATTTGGGGATCCACTGCACCTGGTCGATGGCCTCCAGCGCCTTGGCACGCAGGTCGTTCGCGTTCATGCTGATGAACCACTGCTCGGTGGCGCGAAAGATGATCGGCTTCTTGCAGCGCCAGCAGTGGGGGTAGGAGTGGGAGATCTTGGAGGTCTGCAGCAGGGCGCCCACCTCGGTCAGCTTGGCAATCACGCTCTCGTTGGCGGCAAAGACCTGCTGGCCGCCGAAAAACTCCAGGGTGGAGATGTACTTGCCGTGGTTGTCGACCGGGTTGTAGATATCCAGCCCTTCCTTCAGGGCCAGTTCGTAGTCTTCCTGGCCATGACCGGGGGCGGTGTGGACGCAGCCGGTGCCGGCTTCCAGGGTGACATGCTCGCCCAAGAGGATGATCGAGTCGCGGTCATAGAAGGGATGAGCGGCCCGTTTGCGCTCCAAAGCCGTGGCGGAGAAGGTGGCCAGCACGCTGCCGGTCAGACCGGTGGCGTGCTGGAAGCTGTCCTTGAGCCCTGCGGCCACGATCAGCACACCCTGCTCGGTGTCCAGCGCCACGTAGTCGAACTCGGGGTGCATGGCCACGGCCAGGTTGGCCGGAATGGTCCAGGGGGTGGTGGTCCAGATGACCACATAGGTCTGCCTGTCGGCCAGGGCCGGGATGGCGGCGGAGAGATCGTCCTTGATGGCGAAGCGGACATAGATGGAAGGGGAGGTGTGGTCGGCATACTCCACCTCGGCTTCGGCCAGGGCGGTCACGCAGGACGAGCACCAGTGCACCGGTTTCTTGCCCCGGTAGAGTCCGCCGTTGTGGGCGAATTTGGCCAGCTCGCCGGCGGTCAGCCCCTCGTATTCGTAATTCATGGTCAGGTAGGGGTGCTCCCAGTCACCCAGCACCCCCAGGCGCCTGAACTCCTCCTTCTGGATATCGATGAACTTGGCGGCATACTCGCGGCAGAGCTTGCGCATCTGCAGTTTGGAGACCTCGTGCTTCTTCGATCCCAGGTTTTTCTCCACCTGCAGTTCGATCGGCAGGCCGTGGCAGTCCCAGCCCGGCACATAGGGGGCGTGAAAGCCTTCCATGCGCTTCCCTTTCAGGATGATGTCCTTGAGGATCTTGTTGAGGGCGTGGCCGATGTGGATATGGCCGTTGGCGTAGGGAGGGCCGTCGTGCAGCACATAGCGCGGCTTGTCCTGTCCGGATTGCTCCAGGGCGGCATACAGGCCGTTCTGCTCCCATTTGGCTAGAATTTCCGGCTCACGCTGGGCCAGGTTGGCTTTCATGGGGAAATCGGTCTGGGGCAGGTTAAGGGTGTCTTTATATTCCATGGGAAACGTCTCCTCGGCGTAAATTTCTGCAAAATTGAACTAAATTACAGAGACACAGCTGAAATGTCAAGGAAAGCGGCCATCTTCTCCTGCGTATGGCCAGCGGTAAAAAACAGGCTTCACAAATGGGTTTTGAGCCATGTATGCTAAGCCCCCGAACCGATTTCATTCGTTATGGAGTGCTCCATGTTCACGGTTCCCAAATTTCCTAAATGGCAAGGCCAGCATCGCATCCACAGCCGGCGTCTGATGATATATACCGGTGTGCTGGTCCTGTTCTGGACGCTGCTGCTCGCCGCATCCTTTGAAAGGGACTACCATCTTCATCAGCAGGAGGTGCTGCTCATCAGCCGCGGCGAAGCGCAGGCGGCCCTTGACCGTGACAACCTCTACCGTGTCTGGGCCACCCGTCACGGCGGGGTCTATGTCCCCATATCCCCCACCACACCACCCAACCCGTTTCTTTCCCATGTACCTGAACGGGATATCACCACTCCTTCCGGCAAGGCGCTGACACTGCTCAACCCCGCCTACATGACCCGCCAGGTATACGAACTGGCAGAAGAGCAGGGTATGGTCGGGCGCGGGCATCTGACCAGCCTGAATGCGTTGCGGCCGGAGAACAGGCCCGACAAGTGGGAGGAACAGGCCCTCAGGGCTTTTGAAAAGGGGGTAGACGAAGTCAGCGCCGTACAGGTCATGGAAGGGCAGAAGTACATGCGCCTGATGCGCCCCTTTGTGACCGAACAGCCCTGCCTGAAATGCCATGCGCAGCAGGGTTACAAAGCCGGTGATATCCGTGGCGGTGTCAGCGTTTCCATCCCGCTTGCCCGCTTGCAGGAAGCCACCCGTCAGCATGTGGTCGAGGAGGGCGTTTTCCATGGTATGCTCTGGCTGTTCGGCACGGTAACCCTGGCGGTCGGCTTCCGCCAGCTCAACCGCAGCGCCGGCTCGCTTCAGGAACAGGCAAGATTGCTGGAAGAAGAGATTGCCGAGCGGCATATTGCGGAGGAACAGCTGGCGGTCAAACAGTTTCAACTGGAGGCTCTCAATCAGTCCCTGGAAACCCGCATCACCCAGGCCGTGGCCGAACTGCGCCAGAAGGACGATACCCTGATTCAGCAGGGGCGTCTGGCCGCCATGGGGGAAATGATCAACAACATTGCCCACCAGTGGCGTCAGCCGCTCAACAACCTGGGACTGTTGATCCAGAACATGGAACTGATGGAAGAGGCCGGTGAACTCACCCGCGAATCTCTTCATGCCGATGTCAAAGATGCCATGGAGATGATCATGTTCATGTCACATACCATCGACGACTTCCGGGATTTTTTCCGCCAGGACAAGAAGCGCGTGGCGATCCTGGTCAAGAAACGGGTCGCCACATCCCTGGACTTTGTGGCTGCCATGCTGAAGGACAACTCGATCAGCTGGAATCTGGACGGCGATGATGATGTGACCGCCATGGGGTATCCCAACGAGTTTTCCCAGGTGCTGCTGAACATCCTGAACAACGCCAGGGACGCACTGCTGGAGCGGCGTGTCCAGCGACCCTGCATCTCGGTCAGGGTCTTTAACGATAAGGGCCGGGCAGTGGTGACGGTAACAGACAACGCCGGCGGCATAGCGCCCGAGATACTGCCCAAGGTTTTCGATCCTTACTTCACCACCAAGGAACCGGGCAAGGGGACCGGTATCGGTCTGTACATGTCCAAGGTGATCATCGAGAAACATATGAACGGGAGGCTTGCGGTTCGCAATACGGATGGGGGTGCTGAATTCAGAATCGAGCTGTAAGCGTCTCCGGGACCCGACCATGGGGCCGCCAAAGCTTTGCTTGACCCTGCTGTGGTGAATTGTTATATTCACAAAATTATTGTTTTATTATTCCGTAATCAGGATATTGTGACGGCCAGAGCGGCTCGGTTGTCTGCAGCTGCCGGATAACTGGGTTGTCATCCGCATTGGCGGCGAGGGAATGCGGGTATTCCTGGAAAGAATCCGCTTTGACTTCAAGGGGGAATGATGATGCTGGAGCGAGGCTGCGTGCAGGTGTACACCGGTGACGGCAAGGGCAAGACGACCGCATCCCTGGGACTGGCCCTGCGCGCCGTGGGCCGCGGGCTGCGGGTGTGCGTGTTCCAGTTCATCAAGGGGGGCGGCCCCTATGGCGAGCATCTTATTGCCGAGAAGCTGGCCCCGCTTCTGACCATCATCCAGAGTGGCCGGCCGGGTTGGGTCAACACCAAGGATATCAGCGAAGACCGGCGGGTGGCCCAGGAAGCCCTGGAGCAGGCCAGACAGATCCTGACTTCCGGCAATTACGACCTAGTGGTCATGGATGAAATCAACGGGGCGGTCGGTTTCGGTCTGATCGACGTGGAACAGGTGCTGGAACTGATCCGTCAGAAGCCCCAGTCGGTGGAGCTGGTCCTGACCGGCCGCAATGCCGACGAGCAGGTCATGGCAGCCGCCGATCTGGTGACCGAGATGCGTGAGATCAAGCACTACTACAAATCAGGTGTGCCGGCCCGCAGCGGTATCGAGATGTAGCCGAAAACCTGGTACGGTCTGTTTACAATAAAGAAGGAGGTAATCCAGAATGGCTTCAAGAACATTGCGAGTTTTAGTAGGTAAACCGGGGCTGGACGGCCATGACCGCGGTGCCAAGATCATTGCCAGGGCTTTCCGCGATGCCGGTTTCGAAGTGATTTATACCGGACTGCACCAGACCCCGGAGCAGATCGTGGCTGCTGCCATCCAGGAGGATGTGGACTGTGTCGGCCTGTCGATCCTGTCCGGTGCCCACAATACACTGCTGCCGCGTGTCTGCCAGCTGCTGAAGGAAAAGAACGCCAACGACATCAAGGTCTTTGGCGGCGGCGTCATTCCCGAAGATGATATCCCCGGCCTCAAGGCGGCCGGCATTGCCGCGGTTTTTACCCCCGGCACCTCCACCGAAGATATCGTCAAGTGGATCGGCGACAACATCCAGCCGCGCGCCTGATCAAGCAGGGAATGGGGACCTGTGGCCAGAGAGCAGGAATGCTTCCCGGCTGCTGGACCCCTGTCCCGGATTCCGATTGCGCCCTATTGAATAACTCCGCATAGAAACCCGCAACAGGGTCGGCAATGTCCTGCTGGTCTCCGGTTTCCGCTTCAATTGGCTGGGCCTCGCAACCATGCGACTGCTCAAGCAGCTCCCGGTCGGAACCCTCTCCAGCCTATTCTCCTTTAACAGGAACAAATCATGTCACTCTCAGAAAAGGTTCTCAGCGGCGATGTCCGTGCCGCCGCGCGACTGATGCGCGATATCGACGATGCCCGCCCGTCGGCGACCGAAGAGCTCAAGCAGCTCTACGGGCGCACCGGCAATGCCTACATCATCGGCATCACCGGGCCGCCGGGCGCCGGAAAATCGACCCTGGTCGACCAGCTGACCGCCTCCTTCCGCCAGCAGGGCAAGAAGGTGGGGGTAGTGGCCATTGATCCCACCAGCCCTTTCACCGGCGGTGCCATTCTGGGGGACCGCATCCGCATGAACCGCCATGCCACGGACGAGGGGGTCTTTATCCGCAGTCTGGCCACCCGTGGCGCCCTGGGCGGCCTGTCCCGTTCCACCTCCGACGTGGCGCTGGTGCTGGATGCCATGGGTATGGATATCATCATCATCGAGACCGTTGGCGTCGGGCAGGATGAAGTCGACATCGTCAAGGCCGCCCACACTACCTGCGTGGTGATGGTGCCGGGGCTGGGGGACGATATTCAGGCCATCAAGGCCGGTATTCTGGAGATCGGCGATGTATTCGTGGTCAACAAGGCCGACCGGGAGGGGGTTGACCGCACTGCCCGGGAACTGGAAACCATGCTGGAGATGCGCAATGCCGCCGCAGGGAGCTGGAGTCCCCAGGTGCTCAAGGTCGAGGCTCAGCGCGGAGCCGGCATTGAGGCGCTGGTCGACCAGATCCGGGCTCACCGCGATTTTCTGTTTGCCAGCGGCACCATCGATAATTTACTGCGTGAAAGAAACCAGCGTCATTTTGTCGACATCCTGCGGGACAGCCTTTATCGTCGCGTGATGGACTTCATGGAGCAGGACGCTGTTCTGGCACGGGTTCTGGACGGAATGGGCGCCGGCACCCTTGACCCCTATTCGGCAGCGGAAGATGTGATTGCCGGAATGCTGAAAAAAGGGTAATCTCGCGATCATGGGATGCATTTCAGTAGCGGGGTTTCTGTGAGACACATGTATCGCCCACATACCGGCAATGCCCTTACGGCGAAAATCGACCCGCGCATCCGCCTGTTGGCAGCCTTCCTGCTGCTTGCCCTGGTGGTCAGTTCGGGCAGCGGCAATTTCCCCTGGCTGGTGGCTGGTGTCTGTCTGCCGGCGGCCCTGCTGTGCGGTATGGGGGTGCGGGTGCTTTGTCTGCGTCTGCTGCACCCCCTGTTCATCGTCACGTTGATCCTGGTGCTCAAGGTATTCCTGGGGGGCGGTCACGCTGCAGTTGTCCTGCAGGTTGGCGGTTTTGCCCTCAGGGCCCACCCGGCCGGATTGCAGGAGGGGCTGCAGGTTGCCGCCCGCATTATGGGGGCCGTATCGGTGGCCGTGCTGCTCAGCCAGGTGATGACCTTCACCGAAACCATGGCGGCGCTGGCCTGGCTGAGAGTTCCACGCGGTCTGGTGGATGTTTCCCTGTTTGCCTGGCGCTCGCTGTTCATGCTCTATGACGATGCCAGCGTAGTTTACACGGCCCAGAAGAACCGTCTGGGTTACTGCGGCCTGCGTCGCGGTCTGCGTTCCTTCGGCGCCATGGCCGGCATGTTGACCATCCGGGCCTTTGACGGCAGCCAGTCCATGACCACAGCCATGACCCAGCGCGGCTATGATGGTACCTTGCCACTTCTGAGCGGTTCGCGCCTCAGACCGGCCCAGATAACCGGTCTGCTGGTTTTCGCCCTGGCAGCGGCAACAGCCTGGAAGCTGCAGAACTGATCATGACACCCCCCCGCCTCTCAGCCCGTATCGATTCCTTCCGCTATCCGGACGGCACTGTGGCTCTTTCCGGCATCCATCTGGATGTCGCTCGGGGAGAGTTCTGCGCCATCCTCGGTTCCAACGGTTCCGGAAAAACCACGCTGCTGAGATTGCTGGACGGCATTGCCAGGGATTTCAGCGGAACTGTCCTGCTGGACGGCGACGATATCCGCCGTCTCTCGCCCCGCCAGATATACAGCAAGGTCGGGCTGGTATTCCAGAATCCGGACGACCAGCTTTTTGCCCATTCGGTTTATGAGGATGTGGCCTTCGGTCCCCGCAACATGGAGCTGGGTGAGGCTGAGGTTGCACGGCGGGTAGCCGCTGCACTGGAAGCGGTCGAGATGACGGAACTGGCTACCAAGGATATCCACAATCTCAGTTATGGCCAGAAGAAGCGGGTCTGTATCGCCGGTCTGCTGGCCATGGGGCACGAGATTCTGCTGCTGGACGAACCGACCGCCGGTCTGGATCCCATGGGTGAATACCGCATGATGGAGCTTTTGACCCGCCTGAATCGGGAGTCGGGCGTGACGATCGTCATGGCCACCCATAGTGTCGATCTGGTGCCGGTCTTTCTCAACCGGCTGCATATCCTCAGCAGGGGTGTGCTGGTGCGCAGCGGCACGCCGGAGGAGGTCTTCAATGCCGGGGAGGATCTGGCCAGTGTAAAGCTGCGCCTGCCCTATATTGCCGAATTGATTCACCGCCTGAAAACCGGCGACAATCTGCCCTTCAAGCGCTTGCCGCTGACGGTCGGCGAGGCGCGCCGCGAGATTCTGGAGGCCTTTGCTCAACGGGATGCCGGGTAGAGTGTTTTCAAGCCGGTTCTGCTTGCGGGGGCGCTTTAAATTCGATTGATGTATCAGCGTTTTGTACTATAATTACTTCATTGACAAATTTTATTGTATTGATTGGAGATATTCTATGACCCTTACCGAAATCGCTCTGCTGGTTATTGTGATTACTTTTGCCGTCCTGGTGCTGGCATTGGTGCCAACCCTGCTGGCCGTGCGGAAGTCGGCGGCCTCGGTCGGTTCCCTGGCGGACATGGTGCACAATGAACTGCGCCCGACCCTGAAGGAGCTGTCCACACTGGTTGCGGAGCTGAAAACGGTTAGTGCCGGCGTGTCCGAGCATACTGACGACGTCAGGCGTTTCATGTTGTCGCTGGGGGAAGCCGGTGAAAACCTGCATACCATCAACCGTACGGTCGGGGTTGTAACCGGTGTACTCAGCTCGGCTTCGGTCTGGGTGACCGGCGCCAAGGTGGCTGGAAAATACGCAATTGAACGTTATCTTAAAAAACGGGGAGGAAAATGACCATGTCTGAGGAAAAAGGGATATCTGCAGGAACGGTGTTGGTGTCATTTGTGGCCGGGGCGGCGATCGGCGCCGGACTGGCATTGCTGTACGCGCCCAAGAGTGGTACGGAGATGCGCGAAAATCTGGCTGATCTTGCTGAGGACGCCGTAGACAAGATCAAGGAATACACCAGAGAAGCCCAGGAGAAGATTAAAAGCGTCATTGACGAAGGCAAAGAGAGCATCGTCGAGAAAAAGTCGATCCTGACATCGGCTATCGAGGCCGGCCGTGAGGCCATGCAGAGAGAGAAGGAACGCACCACGACACTCTGATGCGATCAATCAGCAGATGCCAAAAAGCCCACCCAGCAGGTGGGCTTTTTTTATGACAAGGTCATGCAAACGCCCGATCCATGCGGTCTCGGGTGTGATTGACATTCCGCTGGAACTCCGCTATACTGATCGGCCTATGCTAGCTAACCTTACACGGAAAACCGCTGCACTTGCGGCGATTGTCATGTTTTACGCCCTGCCGGCAACAGCGGCCGAGCCGGCCCAGGCGCTGCTTAATGACCTGATCCGCCCCAACGCCCCGCAGCTGTCCGCAACCGACGAGCAGCAGCTCGCCCTGAATGAAGACCTGCCAGAAGAAGATGCCCCTGCCACGGTCACTGACCTGTTCACTCTTGAGGAGCTCAAGTCCAGGTCCGGTGGGAGCACAGAACTGGTTTTGCCGGATGAAGACCTGCCCATAGCCGATATACCCTTGACCCTGAACAGCAAGGTTGAGTTTTTCCTCTTCTATTTCCAGACCAAAGGTAAACCGTCATTTTCCAGCTGGCTTTCCAGGTCCTCGCGCTATATTCCCATGATGAAGGAAATCCTCAAGCGGCAAGGCATGCCTGAGGATCTGGTCTACGTGGCCATGATCGAGAGCGGCTTCCACATGCAGGCCCGTTCCTGGGCCAGTGCCGTCGGTCCCTGGCAGTTCATGTCCGAAACCGGGCGCCGCTATTCCCTGCGAATCGATCAGTGGGTTGACGAACGCAAGGATCCTGTCAAGGCGACAACTGCCGCGGCTCTCTATCTGAAGGAACTCTACGGGATGTTCAACGGCGACTGGTATCTGGCCGCGGCCGGTTACAATGCCGGCGAGAACAAGATCCTGCGCGCCATCAACATGTACAACACCAGCGACTTCTGGGAGATATCCCGCGGTTCCTATCTGAAACGCGAGACCAAGGAATATGTCCCCAAGCTGTTGGCGGCCGCCATTATTGCCAAGGAACCGGCTCGCTACGGTTTCACGGATATCGCTTACCTGCCGCCAATCGAGTTCGACACGGTCAGCATACCCTCCCGCACCGACCTGGAGCTAGTGGCCCGTCTGACCGGCACGACCTATGAAACCATCCGGGAATTGAACCCTGATCTGCGCCACTGGTGTACACCCCCCAACTATCCCGATTATGAGCTTAAACTTCCCAAGGGAAGCAAGCAGCAGTTCGTAACCGCCCTTGCCAAGATTCCCGCAGATCAGCGTTTTACCGAAAAAGTGCTCTACACCCGCTATCATGCCCGTAAGAAGGATAGCGTGGCGTCGCTTGCCGGCCGTTTCGGTCTTTCGCCTGATGCCTTGTGCGAACTGAACGGCATTACCAAAAAGAGCCGCATCGCCGGAAAGACGCTGGTTGTACCGGTCAAACAGACGGTCGATTTCAATCACGAAGGACGCACCGCTGCCCGCAGCGCTGGCAAGGGTGATTTCGCCAAATACTACACCGTGAAAAAGGGCGACACACTGGCCTCGCTTTCCAGGCAGTTCAATGTCTCCACCAAACTTCTGTCGGCCTGGAACAACCTGAAAAACAGGATCGCCCTCAAGCCGGGACGCCGGATCATCGTTGCCCGCTTTATCGAAAAGAACGGCGAAATGGTTCCCGCCGGTGGCAAAGGCTGATTCCTGCCGGTATTCCCGCAATAGCATACAATTGTGTTACTTGATTCAGTGAAAGGATGGACTGATGTATAATTTGCTAATCTCGGCAGGGGCCGCGCTGGCTGTGCTGCTGATTCTGTTGTTCGGTTTCAAGCTGGCCTGGTTGGGGTCGCTTCTGATTGCCGTTGTGGTCTTTACCGGTGTCTTCGTGCTTTTTTCACGCATCATCATGAAAAAAGTCATGGTAATCATCGAAGCGGCCGGCAAGGACCTTCAGGCCCAGCGCTTCGAGAAAGCCATTCGTGAGCTGAAGGATGCCCTGCAGTACGGCAAGTGGCAGGTCTATGTCGATGGGCAGATCAATTCCCAGATCGGTATGATCTACTACATGAAGCGGGATTTCTCCAATGCCTTCCCTTTTCTGGATAAATCGTTCTTCAAAAACTGGGTGGCCATGGCCATGCTGGCCATCTGCTACATGAAGCGCCAGAAGAAGGACAAGATGATCGCCACCTTTGAGAAGACGGTCCAGTGGAATTCCAAGGAATCCCTGCTCTGGAACATCTATGCCTACTGCCTGGTGGAGAGCGGCGAGCCGACCAAGGCCAAGGAGATTCTCGAGAAGGGTCTCAAGAAAATGCCGGGTGATGCCCATATTACGGAAAATCTCGAGAACCTCAACCAGGGCAAGAAGATGAAGATGCGCAGCTTTGGTGACTTGTGGTTCCAGTTCCATTTGGAAAGCGTGGCAGCCATCCAGAAACACCAGATGGCTGCCATGGGCGGACGCATGCAGCGCCGCATGACAACCAGAAGGTAAACTTTTTCCAGGTAGCTATGGATCGAGAAAAAAGCCGTCGCAAGACGGCTTTTTTTTGTAGTCAGAAGTGCTATGATCTGATTGAAAGCCTCTCGATCACAAGGAGTCAGCCATGGAGACACTTGAAGCGATCAAAACCAGATGCAGTGTGCGCAAATTTTCGGACCGGCCAGTGGAGCACGACAAGCTGATGACTGTGCTGAATGCGGCCCGCATGGCTCCCTCCTGGGCCAATCTGCAGTGCTGGCGCTTTGTGGTGGTGCAGGATCCAGCCACCAAACGCAGGATCAGTGAATTTTCCTATGTGGATTCATTTTTTGCCGCCAAGGGCTACAAGACCAATCCGTCGCAACTGGCACTGGCCGAGGCACCCGTGGTGATTGTGGCCTGTGCCCAGCCCAACCAGTCCGGTGACATGCGCGGTCAGCAGTACTACATGACTGACATTGGCCTGGCAGCGGAAAACCTGCTTTTGAGTGCCCATGACCAGGGTTTGGGCAGCGTATTCGTCAGCATCTTCGAGGAAAAACCGCTGGCTGATCTTTTGGGGATTCCGGCCTACATCAGTATTGTCGGGCTTTTTCCGCTGGGGTATCCGCAAAATGAAAGCTCCAGCAGCTCGCCGCGCAAGCCGCTGGAGGAACTTGTCTTCTATGAAAGGTGGCAACGATAGCAGTCCGGCACGTTTTATTCCATTAAGTTATTAAGCCTTATGACAGGTGGCACAGTTTTCCTTGACGGAGAACGCCTTCTTGCCGTTATGGC
>DBMM01000137.1 GCA_002298925.1 Geobacter sp. UBA698
TGTTTTTCCTTTCATTACAGCGTTTTGCATGATGGTCATTTTTCAGATGGCGGCTTTCATCACAGTAAACACTATGCTAACCATAGTGTCCAGTATCAATCAATGAGAAATTATTGTGATGTATAGTGTTGATACTTGGCCCGAATTAAACCTGCTATAGGCTTTCGATAAATCCTGTTGATGGAGAAGGACATAAAGTCAAGCTTGCCCCAGTCGCCGCCCATTCACATGTTGAATACCTTCAATCAAAATACTTACAATCCCTGCTGCATCCTGTGTAGACCGTCCAAGCCCCAACCGAATCGTCTGAAATGTTTCATCATCACTAAGGCCAATGGCCTTCAGTACGTGGGAAGGCTCGACCTTGATAGTTGAGCAGGCTGAACCCGTGGAGAAGGAGAGTTTATTTTTCAGCAGGTGAATCAAGGCCTTTGCCTCGACGCCGGGAATTGTGAGACTAAGGTTGTGGACAAGCCAGCTCAATCTCGCCAAACAAGGTGTAGCGATTAATTTCCTGCCCTGATTCCTCGGTGAACAGCTCCAGCGACGGCATGTTGTTCTCGGCGATGGAAATACCCAAAACAAGGCGACAGGCGATATTCGGCGTCAGGCCGGTACGGCTCTTGAACTGTTGCAGTTTCTTGGTCGATTCCTGTGACAGTTTGATACGTTTGAATTCTAGGCTGTTCAGTTCCAAAAGTAATCTTCCGGCAAGGCACGAACTGTCCTTATGGATTGACAAAATATACGGAACTACTCCCGCAATCTGAACACTCACGAAAGAAATTCTTTCCATCTTTTCGAATCCGTTCATTATGCCCAGCCGTACCACACGCGATTTTTATTGGCGTGTTGCCATCACACACCCCACACTTGAAGTAGTAGCCGAACTTCCCATACATAATTTCCAGTTTTGGGCTGTTACATTTTCGGCATGCCACAACATCTGTGCTTTCATGAGCAGCAGATGAATATTCGGGCGATGCCGGAGATGCGACGATTGTCGGGACTTGTATGATATTGATTGTATCAGTATTGCTGATTCCGAACTTTGCCGCATAGTCGATTGATCCTGGACGGTGGAGGCGCGCCAACTTTTCGCTGAAATCCCGTAACGTATCGCTCCCTACAAGTTTTGGTGCTTCAATAATGGATTTCTTTTCCATACTCTTAACCACAACCGACACGAATGCATCCGCCTTAATCACAGGAGAAAGATCAAATGTTGCGGCCTTCGGTTTCAACACATTTGAAGTCGGCGATACAAGAACAACATTGCGGAAGCTGATCGGGATAGCGAATCCGAGTCGTTTGGGGCCAAGGTTTCTGTCCGCGATAGATGATTGCAATGCCTGAATATGCCGCTGATTCTGCTCAAATGGCGATTCAATTGCCTGATACCCCTTGCCGGACCACACAAGAAACTCACCCTCTTCGGTAATCTTTATTCCATAGTAATAATTCTTCGACTCCAGCACATAGACATCCAGAAAACGGTTGATCAGCAGATGATCGATCTGCGCGACCCTGCCACGGTGTTCGATACGCAGATCATGGATCAGAGCCCAATTGAGAGAATCCTTGTAACTGAAGTCCAGATAGTAGGCTGAGTTCTGCTCATTACGATCTCCTGATACAAGGCACTTCAGCTCCCGTTCAATCGAAAAGCGCTGTTTTGCAGTAATATTGAGGGAGAGAAGCCGGTTAAGTTCCTGAATATCTTCCAGACGACCATCCTTACTTTTAATCAGCATGATTACCTCTTTGTAGTAAATTTACCTGTTACAGTCGCCATTCCCGTCGATGTTCGACAAGATACTGCTGTGCCGGCCAAAGATCACGGTCGGATGGCGGGATTATGCTGCGGCCGGAAAGGGTTTGCAGGAAGCCGGGAATTGGGATCGGTAGCGATCTGGCGCGAGGTTATGACGGAGTAGGAGTCGGACACCCCCATCATCCCCTTGTCAAAGGCCCAGTGGCAGAGCTTGCACAATGCCATGCCGTTGCGGACGTCGTCGTTCTGACTCCTGCTCCAAGGGACAATATGGGCGGCATCCACCACGGTGTGCTGTTCCGGCGTTATGATCCGTACCCCGCACAAAGAGCAGCGGTGGTCGTAGGCCTTTACCACGATCCGGCGGAAACCCTGGTCGCGGGCCGCGGGGCGGTAGTTGTCCGCTTCCACAATCTCTTTCACCAGCGGCAGGTGGGATTTTTCCTCCAGCAGCCGGCTGTAGTCGAACGCCTCGCGGTTGATGATCGATTGTTCCCGTAGCAGCGCCGCAGCTTCCACCGAAAAACAGGACTGCAGTAGCGCTTCCCGCAGCGCCTCCCTACCCTCCCCGCTCTGCATGACCCGGAACATCTCTTTGTCCAGCTTTGCTCCTAATGCGTATTTGCGCAGGTATGTGACAGAGGAGGTGTTGTTGATGATTGCTGGAGTAATGGTCGTGCCCGGTTGCGGCACCAGCGTCCAAAACGGTTCACGGTCGAGGCGGGAGAATGGGAAGGCAATGCTGCTGGTTTGACCCAGCGGGATGATCCGCCGCCAGTAGAGGTTGAACAGCTCGTTCAGCTCTACCAGATCGCCGGTGACGGCGATGAACGACGCGGTGATGCCGCCTCGATGCACCAGGTCTAGCACCGCCAGCAGCAGGAGCGGCTTGTGAGGGGCCTTGCGCTTAATGGCGTCGGTCCAGGTCGCGCCGGGGGCGCGGTTGAGGGAGGCAAAATGTTTGATGGAGGTAGAGAGGTCGGTCATGGTTTCTTGTTATTTAAATCTGTATGGAGTTAAGACACGGCCTTTATAAGTCATCCAAATGTCCAAAAGTCAATCCTGACCCCGAAGGTTCCTGCTCGCCGGTTTTGACCGGCGCACCAAGGGCTGACCAACAGCCTTTAATGGGTGACACCTCTGTTCTTCTCTTCATCGAATTCTTTGATAGTTTCTAAAATATAATCAACAGGTATCACGTTGGCGAGCCCTGAATTTTCTTCAAAAGTTATTCTTGGTCTATTCGTTTGGCTACTGATAGCAACATCTATGTAAGGAATATAAGAACTAACTATACCAATTACTTGAGCATTTTTTATTGATTTTGTCCCTTCTATGCTAGATGGCTCTGGTTTTAATATAACAGGGCCTCCACTGTTACCTGGATAGTTTTTTGTATCGATCAAAAACCCTTTACCTTTATACTTTAGCATGTCTCTAATTTTTGCTATTATGCCAAATCTTGCTATAACATATTGACTATTATTGTCGATGATGCCCAAAGGGTAACCGAGTAGATATATTGGGTCTCCCTCCGTCACTTCAGCCTCAATCAAATCCCTAATTTTATAAACATGCGCATCATCTTGAACAAAGCTATAAATCATTTTATCGTTTTTTAGAACTGCTGTATTTATAGACAGGACGGCGACATCAATATCGTTATCATGATGCCCAACCCATAATTTGTTTTTATTTTCTTTTAATGGTATTAAATAGTCTTTCCCTTGAGAACCTTCTACAGAATTAAATCTTACATAGATTGAATCCAGGTTATTTAGAACATGTTTATTTGTAACTAAGTAGGTCCTGTATTGTTTCGGAATATGGACCTTATCTATCAATGTTCCCAGAATGAATCCTGATCCTGTCCATTTAACAGTGTTGTTTTCGCCAGGGATTCCTATAATTACTGTTGAATCTAGGTAAAATGGAGGAATTTGCGCAGAAAACACAGAAACAGGAATGCATACCATAATGAGAAACGACAATTGCAGTATTCTTTTCATAAGCAACCTCCAATTCACTTCAGTACTTCTGTTTTATCCAACGGCTGAGAGTGCAGCGGCGAGGCGTAGCGGAGGCCGTCTGCCACGCTTTGTTGTATGCTATGGCGACTGTACGTATGTCAGCCTTACATCTTTACTCGGGAAAGAAAATATCTTTTGCCTTCATGAAAGTCTTGGGGCCAACTCCGTCCACCTGCGACAGTGTGTCCAAATCTATATGCCCTTCTTTAATACGGGCCTTGACTATTTCTTTCGCTACTTTCCTGGGTACGTCCAGCAGTGCCTCTAACTCATCAATCGTTACAGTGTTGATGTCTGGCTTTCCCTTGGACGTTTGCAAGTTATCAAGATATTCAAGTATATCAGCTAAGGCGAGGTAAGTATGAAAAACGGCCTTTACGGCCTCCAGTTGTCCGACTTCTGCGTGAACACCTTTGTTTGATAATTTGTTGATTTTTTCGATCCATGCCCCAAGAAAATCCACGTGGGTCTTGGCGAGGTCTTTGTTGCTATTAGATTCTATGGATGCGTCCATAAACGCCCAAAGGCGGTTAATATAGTGAGTTTGGCCAAGCGGCCTACCTTTTAGAGTGTTATCCGTCGGTGGGAAAAGTTCATCTGCAAGGTTCTCAAGCAGTCTCCGACACGTAGTAAGCGCCTGCGACCATTCTTCGTCTTTTTTTGCCGATACAGCTTTAAAAGCGAGCATCAGCTGTTCCGCCAATGGAGGACTTAAGTCAAGGAGCCGATCATCAACGGCGTTCTTTAACAGATCAAAGCAGTTGCTGGCTGTGCCAGAAAATTTAAGCTGGTTGAACAAAGCTGATGCGAATTCGTGCGCTTTTTTACGCACATAGTTTATGTGGTCGTTCAGGTTAGTTTTATAGTAGGTACCATCATTGCCACGCTTGGTACGAACCAAGTCTGCATAACGCTCTTCAATAAAACCAATATTTTTATAACCTCCACCACTTTCAGCGGACTTTGCACTCAGTTCTTCACTCGAATAGTGAGTATCCGGATTGAGTTGAAGAGCATTTAGTTCGTCGACGACTGCGTTAATAGCTTGTTGATCAGACTCAGTATTTTCATTCGCACTTTTCATCAAAATCGTCAGAAATTTATTCAATGAGATAGTATAGTTACTGTCGCCCAATTGAATTGCACACCAAATTTTCACATCATCGTTACCGATAATTCCAGCGGCTCGGGACAGTTTTTGAATCGCTGAAAGTACTGAGCCCTTAGGTGACTCAAGCTCCCTTAAGGCTTCCTCAAGTACGCGTAATGCCTCTTTTTGTTGCTTCATATGCATGTATCCTCATACAACGTCACAAGGCGCACCGGCGGAGCGTAGCGAAGACCGCATGCCGCCGCGGGTTAGGCATCAAAGCGGCCAAAAGAGTTTCAAGTAAATCATGGCTCCTGCTACTGTCAAAAGGGGGAGTTCTGGGGGCAGTAGATATAACTACTGACTAATTGAATAAACTGTCCCCGGAATACTCCGATGACCCGCTCTCGTCGGCAGACAGCCGGGTTGGATGGATAATCGGGTACAATCCTCAGGTGCAATAAAACGGGGCAGCGTTGCACGCTGCCCCGTTCACGTTTCTGCTTGGATCAATTAGCCGGATCAGTAGCCCGCCTGGACACCGGAGCGCACCGTTGCCGCGGCAAAGGAGACGCCCTTGGAGGGAGGTTTCATGATGGTGTCGTTTTCATTGATCCGGAACCACATGACCAGCCTGTTCAACTCCTCGGCCAGTTGTGAAAGATTATTGGAGGTTTCGTCGATCGCTCTGGCCGAATCGGCCGAGAGGTGGGATACCCGCGAAACCTGCTCCATATTGGCGGAAATGCCCCGTGCCGCGGCCATCAGCTCGTGCGCGGCGGAAGCGATCATGCAGACGAAGTCGTTGCTGGAATTGGAGGTGGTGACAATCTGTTCCAGCAGCGCTTTCGATTCATTGGCCTGCCGCACCCCGTTTTCGATCATCTCGCGCCCTTGCCCCATGGACGACACCGACACGCCAATATCCTTCTGAATCAGCTGGATCATCGGCGCGATCTGTCCCGTCGCCTCGGTCGTTCTTTCGGCCAGTTTCTTGACCTCGTCGGCCACCACCGAGAAACCCCGGCCGTGCTCTCCGGCCCGGGCCGCTTCGATTGCCGCATTAAGAGCCAGCAGATTGGTCTGGTCCGCGATGTCGGTTATGACGTCGATGATCTCGCCGATGGTGGAAGAGCTGTTGCCGAGCTTCCGGATCGTTTCGGACAGGGCCTGAAAGGTCTGCACTATCTGCCGCATTTCCTGACTGGTCAGCTCCACGGCCTGGCGCCCCTGGTCTGCGATGGCCGAGGCGTTGCGCGCCTGTTCGGCAGCCTTCTCGGCGTTGGCCGCCACCTCGGCAATGGTGTCCGAAATTTCCTCCACCGATCTGGCCGCCACCTGGGTCTGCGAGTCTTGGTCCTGAATTCCCATGGAGAGCGTGTCAGCAGCGCTGTGCAGGTTGTGTGAATTGCGCGACACGTTTTCCGCCGAAGAAACCACCTTGCCGATCATCTCCTTGAGATCGGTGCGCATCTTGGTGAAGCTCTGCCCCATCAGGCGGATCTCCAGGGGGCCCTTGATCTCCACTTCCCGGGAAAGGTCCCCCTGTGCGATGGCGTCGGCCACCTGGGTGATCTGCGCGATGGAGGACCCGATGGTTCTTGCCCCGGCCAGGCCGGCGCAGATGCCAATCAGGATGGCGCAGATGCCCATCACCACCGAGGCCGAGATCGATTTCTGCACGATCCTGCTGACGGCCAGAATCGATATTTCCTGCTCGGCCGTTGCTGCCGACAGCCCGGCCTTGCTCTTCTGCTGCTGATCGGCAACCATCATCTCGATCTGCTTGCTGAGCGCCAGGGCATTCTGCTGCGCCAGCAGAGTCTTTTCGATCTTTTTGGAGAGTCCTTCGTCGCCGATCAGCGTTCCCCGGACATCCCTGAAGAAAAAGGAGATGTTCTTCAGGAAGGCCACGTCATCCTTACGGTTCAGGGAAGTAAAAATGGTCGAAAGTTTGTTGATCAGTGAGTCGACATCATTGAATTTTACAGAGATGGCGCGGGTCTGGGCAACCAGCTCAGTGCCGTTCCTGATGGCCAGCAGCTTGGCTGCGTCCCCCTCGATCGAATGTCCCTGGGCGATGATCTTGGAACTGAGCAGCAGCACGTTGCTCGATATGCTGGAGATATCCACCGACTTCTTCAGGTCCTGGTTGCCGGTGCCGATGTCTTCCAGCTGTACATCCATGTAATTGGAGATCTCCGAGGAGACGCTGTACATCTTGCGGCCGATCTCTTTTTCAACCTGCTCCTTTTTCTTTAGTTTCTCGGCGTCGGGCTTGCTCAGCCAGCTTTCAATGGTCGCCGGCAGCTCGTCCTTGTTGAGCGCCTTGGCCTGCACCTCCTTCAGCCCGTCATGCAGCTTCCTGATTTCCTTCTCCTTGCTTTTGAAGAAGTCAAAGGCGAGGGCCTTGGAGATGGCCAGGGAAAATTTGCCGTTGGCCAGATCGAGCGCCTTTTTGCTGTCGGCCCGGCGGATCTCCTCGAAGGCGATCTCCGTGGTGCGCATGACCTTGGTTAGTTCGTACAGGTCGCGGATCTTGTCAGAGGCATTGACCACCAGCCCGGAGGTCGATGAGAGCTTGTCCGAGGCACCTTTCTGGATTGTCTTGATCTTGCTGTCGATGCCCTGCAGCTTGTTGCCGATCTCCACCAGCCGGGCGGACATCTTGGTGCTGGCATCCCTGGCAGTGGCTTCCGAATCGAGCTTGTCCTTGGTCACGGCGTAGACCTTTTCGGCGGTTTTTTCGAATTCGTCCACCACCGTTCCTACCTTGCTGTTCCCGAGGGAGAGCGCATTCAGTTCGGAACCGATGGTTTTCATCTCGCCGATGACGCTCTGCAGGCTGTTCCTGCTCTCCATAAGAGCCGCCGGCGTGGTGGCAGCTGCCATCTTTATCAGGAACCCGTTGGCTTCCTGCAGTTTTGCCTGAGCCTGGATGGTCTTGACCTGGAAGGGAGTCGACTGGGTGGTCAGGTGCGACAGCTTTTCCTGGATGTATGAGGTGGTCATGACATTGAAAAGGGTCGCCCCAGCGGCGATGATAAAAATCAGCACGCCGTTGAGAATGATCATCATCTTGATGGAGAACTTACCTGCAAACATAGGTTCGTGTCCTTTTGAAAACGGGATGGGGGGTGGCAGCCACCCCCCATTGCTGTTGAATCAGGTTACTTTACCGGTACGATAACGCTGATCGCGCCGCGCAGGTCACCCTCTTTGTAGCCTTCCTTGATCCGGCCGGAGATGTCCATCTCGCCTGCTGGATCGCCATGACAGGTCAGGCAGGAAGTGGCGATGTAAAGCGGCTTCATGTACCGCACCACCTTTCTACCGCCCAGGGTTGTTTCTTCCATATAGGGCTTGCCTTTGTCCCATTTGGCCTCGAATTTTTTCAGTACCTCTTCTTCGAAGTCGTCGGGCCGATTGTAGTCGCCGCGGAACTTGAGGCTGGTCTGCTTGAGCTTCAGCTTGGTCTTCTTGTAGAACTTGTCACCGGTCCGCGCGCCGAAGATGGCGGGGGTGAAACCCTTGAATGCTTTTCCCTGCTCGTTTATTTCCGGCTGGGCATCGGCTATCACCTCTTTGGCCGCATCGTTCAGTTCCAGCAACGCCTTTCCGGTGGGGGAGGAGTTGGTGGCCGTCTTAAGATCGATACCGCCGACCTTTTTGAACTCCTCGGTCACCTGGCCCTCGAAGACCGCCGGGGTAAAACCCTTGTCCCCTTTGGCTGAATCGTTGATCAGCGTCTGATTCCTGGCGATGACGCCCCGGGCCGCCACCAGATAATCGGCAATTGCTTTGGCAAGGCCCTCTTCCCCCTGACCGGCCTGCGACGGTTGGAGCAGCACCAAAACCGCTGCCAGACCCATTGCTGCAATTCCCAGAGACTTCGCTTTGTTCATTCCATTCTCCTTTTCTCGGTTGGGATTACCATCCAGTGGACGGCGTTTTCGGTGTCAATCCTCCAAGCAGCGTCTGCGGTTGATCAAGGCCGGGGGAAATCGGGGCGGCTTTCCGTTATATCAGGGTTGCTGCGCAGTCTCGCGGCTCCCTGAGGCGGAACGCCGGCATCCCGCCTTTTCCACCCTGTCTCATTAAATGACACCACCTACATACACCTCTGAAAGCGACGGCGTCAAGTGCTTAGGCAAGCAGCGCTGCTCTCCGTGACGCGGAAGGATCGTGCAGATCATGGAAAGGGAGCGGCACTAACTTCAAACCGCTGAAAAACAAGGGAAAAACCAAGGACACTCCCCGGTTTTCTTTTTAGGACGCCCAGGTTTCTTTGGTGAGTACCTGATTCAATAAAATTCCAGCATGTCAACGAAGAACTCCGATCCAAAAGGCCGCGCGGAGCTAGTGGCCTTGCGGATCGCGCTATCCGTTTCTTCATCTTCAAAGGCCAAACATTCCGGATACTCAATTTGCTTCTGTGGTGAAAGCCAAGAATCTGCAGCCAGAGGGCGAACAAGGGTG
>DBMM01000140.1 GCA_002298925.1 Geobacter sp. UBA698
GCCCACTGGGCCGAGCTCTGCATCGTCACATTCAGCTTTGCAAAGCGCGGGACATCTTGATCGCTGACGAAGATATTGTGCGCGGATGCGTGCCGCGACGGGCTGTTGGGGTAAGCTTTGCGTGCCTGCTCGACAGCGTCAAGGTAGGTGCGAACCGTGCCATCCCCGTAGCAATGNNGCAAACTCGCCAAGGAAGCCGGGTCGGTCGGCATAGGGCTGGAGCATGACCGCCGTATGCTGGGCCTCACCGCCATCGAACATAATCTTCAGGGTCCGGGCCTGCACAAGCTCCGAGTTGAACTTCTTGCGCAACGCCAAAATATTGCCCACGGGGTCGGTGATTGCCGGATCGTTCCAATAATAGCTGGCGACGATCCGCACCGGCAACTTGTTCTCATTTTCCAGTTGCTGGTATCCCTCAAGACCGCGGTCGGTCGGTATCGTGCCCATCCCGGCATCCCACACGGCCGTAATTCCGGCAGCCGCAAACTCCTGAAATTTTTCAGCCGCAGCAGCGATCACTGCTTCGGGCGTGGGAGGGTTCAGCTTGGCCATTACCTGCTGTTCGGCGAGGGTCTCCACGACCCAGCCGGTCGGTTCGTTGGTTTTGGGGTCGCGCTGGAAGAAGCTCACGCCCGGCGCGGGATCGGGGGTTTTTGCATTAATTCCGGCCAGTTCGAGCGCCTTGCTGTTCACCCACGCGCTGTGAGCGTCAATGGCAACCAGCATCACCGGCTTGTCAGGAAACAGCTTGTCCAGCGCCTCCTTGGTTGGGCCGGTCGTTGAAAACAGGGTATAGCGCCAGCCAAAACCCTGGATCAGCTTGGCATCCGGGTGAGCATCCGCCCAGGCCTTCGTTCTTGTCAGCACCTCGGCCACTGAGTCGCATGGCAGATCGGCGCCGGAGGCAACAATGGCCAAGGTGGGGTGGATGTGTGATTCCACAAAACCAGGCAACAGCATCTTGCCCTTCAGGTCGATGACCCTCGTCTTCTTCCCGACAAAGGCGTTAGCCCCCTTGTTGCTCCCCACGTAGGAGATCTTCTTCCCCGTGACGGCAATGGCCTGAGCCTTGGGCTTCTGGTTGTCGATGGTGTAGATTGCTCCGTTCTTGAATACGTAATCGGCCATCTCGGCGCAAATGGCACTTTCCATAGGCAACAGGACAGTCACGCAAAGGGCCAGAATGCCCCACCATCCCCTTATCACATTCATATTGTTCCCCTTTCTCCGAAGTAACGCCTGCTTTTCGCTGAATGGCCCCCTTCCATAGCAGCACTCTATTTCTGCTGATTCTGGAATAGGCCATTTTTCTTCATATCCGCCGTGACCACCCCCACGAAATCCCGGATAGCGGTATCTAAGGAGTCGGGTTCTTTAGTTTCCGTAATCGCGGTCCAGAGCATCTTGTCAGATGCCGCGTACAAGTTCGACTCCACGACGTACACCTTTGGGCCGAAAGCATACCCCGGACTGCTGACCACGCCGTAGCTATGGGCAAAGTAGGCGCCAAAGCGGTCATAATAGAGCGGCCGCTGGCGACCGGCGGAATGGGCATCGAGGACATAGACCCTTTCATTCTTTACATCCACAAGGTGGGTTACCAGGACCGAATCCCTACCCATTTCAGGCAGTTTCACCTTGACCGTTTCCGGCACGATTTGCGCCTCGTCCGGGAAAGTCCGGTAGCTCGGCTCGGCATCGACCCCCAGCGTCTTCAGTTGCCGCACGTACTCATCCTCGATCTTGTGGCGGAGGGTATCCTGCTGGGCCAAGGCTATCACCAGCAGCTTCCCGGCGCTTCCAGCCTGGAGTGACGGTTCATGCCAGGAAGTAACGAGCCGGGTCGCAGAACACCCGGACAGGAGGAAACCTGCCAGCGCCAGTAATACGAAGCTCTTCATCAATCCGTTCATTATGACCTCCTTCAATTATCAGGGTTTCACCGGAACCGCACCAGTATCTGATTGCCGAGGCTGCTCCTTTGCCTCACGTGCACCGATACTGGTAAGGCCGGGGCCTGTTTTTAGTTTTGACCTAAAATTTGATGTTGGTTCGCAACGAGGTAAACACCGCATTGGGGGCATCCGCCAGAAACGGCCTGACCCATTGGATGTCCGCCGAGACGTGGAGCCAAGGCGTTACGGCAACATTATAGAATGCCTCCAAGCCCTGTTCGTCACGCAACCGCAAGACTGGCGCCAGTCCCCGGACCAAATAGTCGCTCAATGAATTCCGGAAACAGCTACCCCCCCAACGGTCGGCAGATCGGAACTACAACAGCGAATGCGTGACCTTCCCGTCCATCATGGTCTGCACCACCTATGGTGGAGTGGATCGTCTCGGGAGAGATCTTGAACAGGTTCTTTTCAAGGAACACCAGGTCCGCCTTCTTGCCGACGGCAATGGACCCCACTTGGTCTTCTATGCGCATCTGATAGGCATCGTTGTAGGTGTAGCACTGGATCGCTTGAGCCAGGGTCACCTTCTGCCGGACAACGAACACGGGGTCGTTCGGATACATCGAAGCAGGAGGTGTATGCCGCTTCAATCCAGCGAGCCAGAACTTCCTTGGTCCAGTAACTCTCTCTCCCCCCGCGTTTCCGGCTTGTTAGCGTAAGGCTCTATCTCGACAGCGGTATGGGAAAGAAAATCCCGTCCGCCCAGATCTTAAAACCGGTTACACTGACCAAGCCCTATCGATAACGCTAACAGGCACAAAACAATCATTCTTACAGATCATCTGATCTTTCTTATGGTGTAGTTGCTTTTGTCCCCAACGTAGAGGCTTTTCCCATCCGTTGTGATGCCCCAGGGCATGTTGAATCTCGCCGCAGACCCCGTTCCGTCCGCCGAGCCGTAATCGTACGCCAAGCCGGCGGGCGTTGTCACCTCGCCTGTCGCGATGACGGTCTTCCGGATTGTGTCATTCGAGTCCGTAACATAGAGGTTTGTTCCGTCCGTTGTGATTCCAATGGGATTATAGAATTTTGCCGGCGGTGCAGTCGGCGTGTCCGATGAGCCGGGATCGTCCGCCACACCGGCGAGCGTTGTCACCTCGCCTGTGGCGATGACGATCTTCCGGATCGTGTCATTCCACGAATCCGCAACATAGAGATTTGTTCCGTCCGTCGTAACGCCTCCGGGATGATAGAATCTCGCCGCCGACCCCGTTGCGTCCGTTGAGCCACTCAGTCCCGCCGTCCCGGCCAGCGTCGTCACCGCACCCGTCGCGATGACAATCTTCCGGATTGTGTGATTGAAATGATCCACGACATAGAGGTTTGTCCCATCCGTTGTGATGTGGTAGGGTTCATTGAACCTCGCTTCCGACCCCGTCGCGTCTATTGAGCCGGTCTGGCCCGCCGTCCCGGCCAGCGTGGTCACGATCGCAGACAAATTAAGCGGCACTCCCTGTATGGCACCGCCCATCTGCGTTGTGCCGCCACCGCTGCTTCTGTCTCCGCAGCCAAAACATAATACGATCACAAAGAAAATCAGTATGTGCAATCCAATCCCCCCAAAACTGCCAGCACGGATTCTGTGGTGAAATTTAGGCGTGAAGCAATTCTTATTAGTGCCAACTTCATTCGAGATCTCCTTTCTATATGAGCAGAGGCAGCTTCTCGACCTTGTTGAACTCTTCCCAGACCCACTGGGCATCCTGGCTACGCTCATCCTCATCACCAAAGTCATCTCTGTCCGGAATTACCACGGGGACCTAAGCTCCCATGGTAATGACCTATTACTGCTTGGCTGGCACAGACACGAGTTTGGGTACCAACGGGAGTTCGGCAGCTATTTGCAGATCAACAAGATTATTTACCAACGACTCCACTTGAAGAAACCGGGCAGCAACAACCGGCGAGGTGGCCTTTGCTATTTTGCTGTAATAGCTCTTCTGGAGGTCAAAACGGTTCTGGTTGATCTTGAGCGCTGCATTCACAAGTTCGGACGCCTTGTCATTGGTCATGGTCGTAAAGTTCTTCGCGTACGCTTTGATGTTTAAAAGACGGGCATCGGTGATCTTTGAGAGCTTATGATCGTACTCACGGTAGATCGGCCAAAACTTGCTTCCCTCGGCATCGGACAGATCCAAGGCCTGGGTGACCAAGGCCACCTTTTGGGTTCTCAGGTCGGACCTAAGTAGTTCCAGATACTTGTCCGGACTGGACTCAGATGCTCCGGCCATCCGGGAAAACAGGGCACAACAGATGACTGCCATTACTACAATTCCACGATTCATACTCGCTCCTTTTGAGGCATTGCCTCGGTTGATAGTGAAAGAGCACTTGCCTTGTTATATTCCATCACGATGGGTGATCTTGTCGTTCTTAATGATGAGATCAATCCCTTCCGTGATATGTAATTCGGCCTTGCACCATGATCAGCTTTACCGTTGCCGTGCTGACACCGTGCAGGATCTACCGAATCCTCGGGATGCGACCATAGGCACGTGTCAGGTGAAGGTCGGAAAGCACCCGTCGGCGAACAGCGGCTGCTGCAGGCGAGACCAGTTGTACGCGAACTGGAAGGTGTCGAGATCGCTGAAGGTCTGTCCGATCACTTGCATGCCTGCGGGCATCCTGCCCTCGACGATCCCGAGCGGGACATCGACAATCGGATAGCGATTGAGGAGGTTCCACGGCCACGTCATCGCATAGCCCAGCCCACAGCCTTCCAATAGGGGCACATTCCTTTCCTTGCTCTTGAACATGTCGGCGCCAACGAGGGACGTCGCCATGGTCGGCATGAGCAGGATGCGGTAGCCCTTGCCGTAGACGCGCTGCTGAACCTGCAAGTGCCAGCGCGCCTGCAACGCCTCGGCTTCGTCAGCCTGACGCGGTCCGATGGCTGTGCCGGCGACCTGGTCGAGGATGTCAGTCATATAGGGTGAGAGTTGATCACGACGGCCGTTCGCGATCTCGACTATCACGCCGATGGAGGTCGCCATCAGACCATGAGCGAAGTTGTTAAAGTCTTTCTTCGAGAAGCCGCAGTCGACTTCGTCCACGACGCAACCGGCGGCGCGGAGCACCTTGATGCCTTTCAGCATCGCTTCCTTCATCGCCGGCGTGACCTTGGCGATGTTGGCGCCCCAGTCCACGGCGATGCGCCACCCCGAAAGGTCCGGGTATTGGGCAGGATAGTCGAGGCGCGGCCGGATTGCGGCCATGCTCTTCTCGGAGGGGCCGACGATGGCGTTCTGGAAATGGACCAGGTCGTCAAAGCGTCTGGCCATCGGACCGTGGGTCCACATGGTAACTTCTCCGCTTGCAACCCGCCCGTGCGTCGGCCTGTAGCCATAGATACCGTTTTGCGAAGCGGGAAGGCGGATCGAGCCCCCCATGTCCGACCCAGTAGCGAGCGTCGAGAAGCCTGCGGCAAGCGCCGCTCCCGATCCCGCCGACGACCCACCCGGGGAGTACTCCAGATCCCACGGAGTACGGGTCGTGCCATAGGCGCGGGTGGACGCGCCGACGAAGAGATAGAACTCCGGCACGGTCGTCTGGAACGGCATGACGGCGCCGGCCGCCTCGAGCATGTCGACGATGGCCGCGTTTTCCGTTGCAGGCGGCGCGTCCTTGAAGAGGAGCGAGCCCTGCGTCGTTTTCCAGCCTACACGGTTGCAATCGTCCTTGACGGCGACCGTAATCCCTTCCAGCGGCCTCGCCTCGCCGCGCCGGTAGCGCGCTTCGGACTCCCGGGCTTCCTTCATCGCCTGGTCAAAATGCTTGTAGGTGATGCAATTGACCTTCGGGTTGAGCGCTTCTATCCGTTTGATCTGCGCCTTCAGCAGATCAACTGGCGAAGCCTTCCTGGCCTTGAACATGGCCTT
>DBMM01000141.1:0-1525 GCA_002298925.1 Geobacter sp. UBA698
CCGAGGGCTTCACCAGGCTTGTATCCTCATGCATTGTCATTGCGGGGTATGCCACGGCGTTCATTTTTCTGTCACTTACTCTGAAGACGATTTCGGTCGGTATCGCCTATGCCATCTGGTCGGGCGCCGGAACAGCGCTGGTTACACTGGTCGCTTGGGTGTTTATGGGGCAGAAACTCGACGCAGCAGCAGGCATCGGCATTCTGCTGATTATCGCCGGAGTGCTGGTACTTAATCTGTGTTCCAAGTCAGCGGCGCACTGACTGATTCTTCAACAAGCATGAGAAAGGAGAATGAACATGAGTGTGAACAAAAATGAGGAGACAGGGAACCTTGAACATCTCATAGGAAGTATATCGGGAGGCATGCAGATGAGCAGGCGGACTTTTACCGTCGGACTGCTTGCCGCTCCGCTTATGATGAAGGCGAGCCTCGCGGCCGCGGTGCTTGGTGCCCCAGGGGCGCGGGCCGAGTCCGCAGATCCGCTCTGCTATGCGTCGGTCGATGAACTTAAGGCCATGTTCAAGTCCGGGAAGGCTTCGCCCGTTGATCTGTTGAAGGCGCAGATCAAACGGGTAGAAGCGCTCAACCCGAAGGTCAATTGCATCACCTACAAGCATTTTGACCAGGCGATGAAGGAAGCCCGGGAGTCCGAATCGCGCTACCGGCGCGGCGAGGCGAGGCCGCTGGAAGGGATTACGGTCGCCGTCAAGGACGATTGCAACCGGGTGGGCTGGAAGACGACGCAGGGTTCGCTCCTCTTCAAGGACGCGCCGCCTGCAACGGAAAACGCGGCCATCGTCGACATGCTCGAGGCGGCCGGCGCCGTCATGCCGTTCCAGACGACCGTGCCGGAGTTCTATCTTTTCGTCGGTGCATCCACCCGTGCCTATGGCACGACCCGTACTCCGTGGGATCTGGAGTACTCCCCGGGCGGTTCATCGGCGGGATCGGGAGCTGCACTTGCCGCAGGCTTCGCGACGCTGGCCACAGGGTCGGACATGGGTGGCTCGATTCGCCTTCCCGCATCGCAAAACGGTGTCTATGGCTACAGGCCGACGCACGGGCGGGTTGCGAGCGGAGAAGTTGCCATGTGGACTCACGGTCCATTGGCCAGACGCTTTGACGACCTGGTCCATTTCCAGAACGTTATCGTCGGTCCCTCCGAGAAGAGCATGTCTGCAATCCGGCCGCGTCTCGACTATCCCGCCCAATACCCTGACATTTCAGGGTGGCGCATTGCCGTGGACTGGGGCTCCAACATCGCTACGGTCACGCCGGCGATGAAGGAAGCGATGCTGAAAGGCATCAAGATGCTCCGCGCCGCCGGCTGCGTCGTGGACGAAGTTGACTGCGGCTTCACGAAGAAGGACTTTAACACTTTTGCTCATGGCCTGATGGCGACCTCCATTGGCGTCATAATCGATATCGCGAACGCCCGTCGTGAACAGCTTTCACCCTATATGAGCGAAATCCTTAACCAGGTCGCCGGCACACCCATTGGACAGCGCCAGGCTGAGGAAGC
>DBMM01000141.1:1540-1860 GCA_002298925.1 Geobacter sp. UBA698
CTCATGCCGACCATGGCGACGTCCCTCGTTCGCGCCGACATGTTCAAGAGCAAGGAAAGGAATGTACCCCTGATGGAAGGGTGCGGATTGGGCTATACGATGACATGGCCGTGGAACCTCCTTTACCGCTATCCGATCGTCGATGTCCCGCTCGGGATCGTCGAGGGCCGGATGCCCGCAGGCATGCAGGTTATCGGACAGACCTTCAGCGATCTCGATACTTTCCAGTTCGCCTCCAACTGGTCTCGCCTGCAGCAGCCGCTGTTCGCCGACGGGCGGTTCCCGACCTTCGCCTGACACGTGCCTATGGTCGCATTCCG
>DBMM01000141.1:2047-3860 GCA_002298925.1 Geobacter sp. UBA698
AGGTCTGACCTGAGGACTCAAAAAGTGGCCTTGGTCACTCAGGCCCTGGATCTGTCCGATGCCGAGGGAAGCAAATTTTGGCCGATCTACCGTGAGTACGACCAGAAACTCTCCAAGATCACCGATGAACGCCTTTTAAACATAAAATCATATGCGACTAACTTTAGAACCATGACCAATGACAAAGCGTCGGAACTTGTGAAGGCAGCACTCAAGATCAACCGGAACCGCTTTGATCTTCAGAAGAGCTACTACGGCAAAATAGCAAAGGCTACCTCGCCGGTTGTCGCTGCCCGGTTTCTCCAAGTTGAGTCTTTGGTGAATAATCTTGTCGATCTGCAAATAGCTGCCGAACTCCCGTTGGTACCCAAACTTGTGCCTGTGCCAGCAAAGCAGTAATAGGTTATTACCAAGGGGGCTCAGGTCCCGTTGGTCATTCGATGACCTTTACCAGGCGGAGATCCTCGCGCAGGCGCTCGAAGTGCAAAAGGTCACCAAAGTGGTACAGACCATGATGAACGGGAACATCATCTATCTGGCGCAATAGCGGGGCTTGACCCACAGGAACCTCTCTTGCCTGATCAAATTCCAACAACACCATTTAAGGAGGTAGACACAATGAAGATTAATCTCCAATCTGTTGGCACTGGAATCGCAATCGCTTGCACCATCTTCATTGCGGGACTTATCACAGAATCTTCAGCATGTACATGGTTTGAATTTCGCAACGACCTGGGCAATAGCTTCATCGGCCGTTCCATGGAATGGCCCACGGATTTACGGGGAGAGATAACCATCGTGCCCCGGAATTACAGGCTCGGAGCATTCAAAACAAAATACGGCTTTGTGGGAATGAGCCATGACGGCCTGTTGTTCAGCGATGGGTTGAACGAACAGGGGCTTGCCTGCAGCGGCTTGTGGCTGGACGAGAGCAAATATGCGGAAAAAAAAGCGGGAGCTTATCACGCTGCCGAGTTGATTAACTATGTTCTCGGAAACACCAAGACGGTGGATGAAGCGGTCGCTTTTATCAAAGCGAATGTATTCTACACCTCCGCCGATTTCGCCAGCCTCGCTGCAGGGATTCAGCTACAGTTGCACTTCGCCATCACAGATGCCAGCGGCCGGTCGGTGGTTGTGGAGTTCATTGACGGCAAGACCGTAATCCATGAGAACAAGGTGGGGGCGATGACCAACGATCCCCGCTTTGAAGAGCAGCTTAAGAATTGGTCGAAATATGCGGGGAAGAAATTCGATGAAGAGACCTTTGAAGCCTTTGACTTTTCCCCAAAAGGGAAGTTCTGCCGCATGGCAGCGATGAACGCCACGCAGGCAAAGGTGCCGACCGATGCCGCCGCCGTGAACCGCACCTGGTCCATGCTGAACACGGTGGACCTCCCGCAGGGGGTTCTTTACTGGAGGGGGGTCAGCAACCATCCCCAGTTCACTTCCTATGCAGTGGTGGGTGACCTCAAGAATCGCGTCTACTATTTCCGCACCTACGACAACTACGACATCCGCAAGATTGACCTGAGCAAGATTGATTTTGCCTCTGCAAAATTCCGGTCAGTTTCCCTGTTCGGCGCTGCCAATTACAAGGAGTTTAAATTCCCGGATCGTTGAAACCTAATGTTGTCTGTTTCTGGGGAGCCGCAGAACCAGGTCACCCATGTCGATGCATAAGGGGCGAAACATTGCCCCTCACCATGCAGCATCTATCCGCCGAGGAGGAACATAGGAATGCATGTCATCAATACAGGCAGAAAAACGGTATTTGCTGCGTTATTTATTGTGTTAATGGGGCTCTGCTCCG
>DBMM01000141.1:3908-4871 GCA_002298925.1 Geobacter sp. UBA698
AGTGCGGGTAACAAACTGCGCTACACTCTGAACATACAGCCGGTCCTTCCGTTCGAACTGGGGCCGAACCTGGTTCTCGTTTCCCGTACCATCCTTCCCGTCATTTATGCCGAAGGTGTTGGCAACAATCAGCGCAGCCGTACCGGCCTGGGGGACACCAGCCAGAGCTTCTTCCTGGCGCCCAGAGAACCGGTAAACGGCTGGATTTATGGGGCTGGCCCAGTGCTAAGGCTGCCGACCGCCACAGAAAGCGAACTGGGCGATGGGGTCTGGGGAGCGGGACCGACCGCCGTGGCTTTGCGCCAGGACGACGCCTGGACGTACGGAATCCTGGCGAGCCATGTCTGGTCATTTGCCGGCCGGGGCGGGTCCACCGTGAATGCAACCTCTCTCCAGCCGTTTCTCTCCTACACCAACTCGGCACTCACGACATTCGGATTAGGCTCTGAAGCTGCTTATGACTGGGAAGGCCGCCACTGGCTCGTTCCCCTGGATGTCACCGTTTCGCAACTCGTTCGGATTGGAAACACGCCGGTAGACTTTGCCGTCGGGGGCCGAAGCTATCTGGATCGCCCGGGCGGCGGCCCCAACTGGGGAATTAAATTCACGGTAACCTTTATGTTTCCCAAATAAGGAATACGATCATGCAGAAATGGCTGTATCTCGTTGTGGTGATCATTAGCGAGGTTGCGGGCACATCCGCATTAAAATCCGCCGAAGGTTTCACAAAGCTCGTCCCATCATGCGTTGTTGTCTTGGGATATGCAACGGCATTCTACTTCCTGTCGCTCACGCTGAAGACAATTCCGGTCGGAATTGCTTATGCCATCTGGTCGGGCGCCGGGACGGCGCTGGTGGTTCTCATCGCCTGGGTTTTTATGGGGCAGAAGCTGGACGTGGCCGGCACCATCGGTATTGTGCTGATCATCGCAGGAGTGCTGGTGCTGAATCTGCTGTCCAAGG
>DBMM01000057.1 GCA_002298925.1 Geobacter sp. UBA698
GGTGATGGTCACCCCCGGGGGCATCTCCTTCTGCACCCTGGCGATGGTCTTCTTGACCGTATTCACCAGCTCGACCTGGTTGCCCCCCGACTGCTTGTAGATGTCGAGGCCGATGGCCGGCTCTCCGTTGATCAGGGCCAGCTTGCGCTTCTCCTCCACCCCGTCGCTGACCCGGGCCACCTCGCCCAGGGTGACCGGCCGGCCGCCCCTCTGGGCCACGGTCATCTGCCGGTACTGGTCGGCCCGGTCCGGCTTCCCCTCGATCCGCAGGGGATATTCCGCCGTCCCTCGGGTGATCCGGCCCAGGGGGGTATTGGTGTTCTCCGACTTGATACCGTTCACCACGTCGTTCACCCCGAGGCCGAGGGCATCCAGGCGGGTCGGGTCCAGGTCCACTGTGATCTCCCGCTTCCGGCCGCCGACCATCTCCACTTTGCCGACGCCGGCCACGCTCTCGAAGCGCTTCTTCACCTTCTTTTCCACCAGGGTGGTCAGCTCGCGGGGAGAGAGGGTACCGGACTGCACCGCCAGGGCTGCCACCGGCGCGGCGTTGAAGTCCAGTTTCTGGATGATCGGCTCCTCGATACCGTTGGGGAGGGTGCCCCGGATGGAGCTGATCTTGGCCCGCACCTCCTGGGCGCAATCGTTGACTTTCTCCTCCAGCCGGAACTGGACCATCACCGTGGAGACGCTCTCCCGGGAGGTGGAGAAGACATGCTTGACACCCGCCACCTGGTTAACCGCCTCCTCGATCCGCTTGGAGACCTCCCGCTCAACCGTCTCCGGCGAGGCACCGGGAAAGGTGGTCACCACGGAGATCACCGGGAACTCCACGCTGGGAAACATCTCAACCGACAGGCGGCGGTAGGAGAAGATACCGAGCACCACCAGGGCGAGCATCATCACTGTGGCAAAAATCGGGCGTTTGATGGATATGTCGGAAAGAATCATGGGGTCTGTCCTTTTTTATCCGCTGGCTGTGCAGCCGCTGCCAGCGCCACCCGGTCGCCGTCCTTCAGGTTGAAGCCGCCGCGCACCACGAACTGCTCGCCGGCGGAGAGCCCCTTGACTACTTCCACCTGTTCGCCACTGACCACCCCGGTTTCCACCGGGCGTAGCTGCACCTTGCCTCCGGCAACCACGAAGAGCCGTCCCTTTTTCGAGGCGGTATCCCAGCTGGCCAGGGCGCTGCGCGGCACCTGGAGCACATCGCCCCGCTCGCCGCTGACAATCCGCCCCTTGGCGAAGAGCCCCCCCTTGAGGCGTTCCGGTTCGTTCTTCACCTCGGCGATCACCTTGAGGGAGCGGTCGGCCGGGTTCAGCTCCGGATTGATGAACATCACCCGGCCGGTGAAGGTCTTGCCGGGAAGGGCATCCACGGTGAATTCCAACGGCTGCCCCACCTTCACCCGGGCCGAATCGGCGGAAGGAACCATCACGGTCAGGTTGAGGAGACGGTTGTCGACGATCCGGAAGATCGGCTTGGCCGCCGCCGCATCGCTCGCCAGATCCCCCACGTTGACGTCACGGAGCGCCACCACCCCGTCGAGGGGGGAAACCACCAGCCCCTTCCCCTGACGGTCCCGCGCCTGGCGCACCTCTTCCTCGGCCACCCGGATCTGCGCCCGGGCAGCGGCAATGCGGGCAGCGGCAGCCGACGCCTCGCTGCGGGCATCATCCACACTCTGCTGGGTGGCGAGTCCCGACTCCTTCAGCTGCAGCGCCCGGGCCAGCTCCCGCTCGGCGCGATTGGCATTCACCTGGGTCTGGGCAAGGCTCGCCCGGGCAGCCTCCACTGACGCTTCCGCCCGCATGGCCAGGGCCTCGGCCTCGGCCACGTCGATCCGCGCCAGTTGCTGCCCCTTGCGCACCCGCAGCCACTCGGCCACATAGACCTGTTTGACCAGGCCCGGGATCTGGGTCTTCACGTCGGCGGAGAATTTCGGTTCCAGACTGCCGGTCACCTCGATCCCCTCGCTGAGATTATGGGGCTGAACCGTTGCCACGTCCACCGCCACCGGCGGCTTCTGGGCCTGGGGCTGGGTGGCATCGCCATTGCTAGAGCAGGCAGAGAGGGTGGCCACTGCTGCCATACCGACGACCATCATGCTGAGATAACGCTTCATCATCTTCTCCTCGTTGCTGATTTCCCGTCGGAGCTCTTACCTTTCGGCAACGCCGTCGAGAATAAGATTCAGTATCCTGACCAGCCCTTCCCGGTCGATCCGCGGCGGATCATTGCAGAGCTGCTCTTCCATGACCGTATTCATGCAGGAGATGACCGCCCAGGTGACATCATTGACATTGACCGGCCGGAGCTCCCCTGCCGCGACCCCGTTCTCCACCAGGCCGCCGATAAATTGGATCATGGAGTCGTAGTACTGCTCGTGGGAAAAAAAAGGCGCACCCTGGGGCGGGCCGAAGAAAATGGCGTAGATGAGCCTCACCACCGCGATGTTGTCGACAAAGGCGTCGAAGATGCTGGTGGCAAAAGCGACGATCCGTTCCGAGGACGTCCCGCTGGTGGCGGTCAGCTGGGAGAGAACCCCCTGGAATGTGGCGTAGGTCTCGTTCATCAGCTCCAGGTAGATACCCTCTTTGTTTTTGAAATAGTAGTAGAGGACCGGCTTGCTCACCCCGGCCGCCGCCACGATCTCCCGCACCGAGGTTCCCGCATACCCCTTCTCGTTGAACAACTCCAGCGCCGCCGCCAGCAACCGCTCACGGGCCGCCACATCAACAGCCTGCACAACATCTTTAGATACTGTCATCTCATCCCCCATTAAAAAACTACCTAACGGTAAGTATACAACTACACGGAGATGACGATCAAGAAAAACTTACCGATCGGTAGGTATATATTATCTAGTCGGGAGCAGATTATGGGATGGTTATGGGGTAGTCTTGAAATATAAAAAACTGTCTTTTCAAGATCCCAGCGACTTCCAACCGCCAGAGACAGACCGGGTCGCGATTGCCATGTGGAAGTGGCATTGTCTGCCGCCCCTGGGGGCCGGCAATCTGGATCTGAAGGGTATCAAGGAGATTGCTCTGTCGGGGGTAGCGGGATGGGTAAACCTGCATCTGTCATAAGGAGTTTTCGGTTGACCATTACAAAAAGTCATGTATTTATCAACGGCAACAAGGTTTGAATCCGCCAATTGGCCAAATACAACAAGAAAAAAGTTTTATACCGTGAGTTCGCAACGCAGGTAATCCAGAAAAGAGAGCTCTTCGGTTGAACATATGCCCTTACTTGATTTTTAAAATCCGAAAAAGGAACCATCGTGAAAATAGCGCCTATCCCGACAATGCGTAAGATGATCTGTTTCGTTGCCCTTCTGGCACTTATGGCGCCGGTTAAGACCCGGGCGGACTTTTTCAAGTACAAGGACAACAGCGGAGCAATGATCATCACCAACCGTTTCGAAGACGTTCCGAAAAAGTATCGAAACCGTGTCAAGGTGATATGGGACAAGGATCTTGAAGCCAAGGACCCTCTGGCCAGGCGCAAGGCCGCCGCCAGGGAACAGCAGGAACAACAGGAACGTCAAGAGGCCGGCAGATTGGCGCAACAGGACACAAAGAGAAAGAAGCAGGCTAAAAAAGGCCAGACGCTGGTCATAGAGTTGGACGAAACCACCGGGGAGATCAAACGTCGCTTCGAGTAGAATCAGAATCAAGAATGGCTGAATAGCGGTAAAACCATTCATTATTAGTCACATAGCAAATTGCAACATAACGATTTAAGCGCCTTTTTTAATGATCACAGTCTAAATATCCAAAATGGGTAGATCACCGGTTCACGCGCGCGCGTGAACCGGTCAACTACGAGTTGAACACAAAGAGGAAAAATGAATATCAAAAAGAAAGAGAACTTCGTAAGCGCCTTTCGTAACAGGCACCCATTGCGCATTCACATGAGTGCAATCCTACTTGCAACTGCGTGCTCAGGGTTACTTTTCTCAAAACTTTTTCTTGCCTTCAGTGTCGAGAATTTCATTATAAGATATCCACTGGCAGTTATATTTTCCTATCTCATATTCTTCATTTGCATAAAACTCTGGCTATTATATGTGTCTCCGAAGAGAAGAAATCAAACGTCCAATGCATCAGACTGGTTAGATTTACCTACTCCGTCTTCTGGTGGCTCTTCAGGAGATCATATCCCAACATTTCATGGCGGAGGCGGATCGTTTGACGGTGGTGGAGCGTCGGCTTCCATCGAACTTGATTCTTTAGTTGCTGTAGAAACACCAATCTCATCAATCTCTGAAGGCGCATCAGGTGCAGCTGACGGGGCTGGTGATCTTCTCGGAGAGGTTGCAGGCCCCGCTATTGCGATAGGAATATTGGTGGTTCTACTCGTAACGATATTGGGTAATGCGATTTTCGTTTTTTCGGAAGCCCCTATGATCCTTTCTGAGGCGGCTTTTGAGGGGCTCCTGGCGGCATCGCTTATGAAGAAGGCCACCATAATCGATGACGAAAATTGGATTGGCAGCATTTTCAAGACAACATGGAAACCTTTTGCAAGCATATGTGCTGTGGCTTTTCTTGCAGCATTGGCCCTTCAATACTACTTCCCAGAAGCGACGAGAATTTCTGACATTCTAAGGTAAGGGACAACCAAGAAAAGCAGAGGAGCCGTTGCCGGAGCAGTCTGGCGGAACGATGGCAACGAAGAGAGAAAAGAGAGGTTCAACAAGACAGAAGCAGCGGCCAAAAACCGCCGCTGTTCTGCCAAACCGTTAGATCGGAAAATATGAAAAAGGCGATACAAGCTATAACAATAATTGATGGGGCTATATTTGCTGTAATGGGCGGAGTTGCAATGTATTCCAGCGCAAGGTACGGAACCCTTTTGATTTGGTCGGGGGTAGCGGTTGCATTGATCGGAGCAATGCCTGCTATTGGGTCTGGAAACGTCCAAGGAGAATACAATCTTAAGTTTGACCAGAAGATTCCACAACTGAATTACACCCGAACGGATGACAAGCTAAGAGAGATGGACAAATGCTATGATTTCGGCGTCGTGATGGCAGCCGCAGGTGCTATTTTGATAGCAGTTGGCTTGATACTGAACAAAATTATTACAGGCGAGATCTAACAGCGGCGCAGACGCTGACGCGGCAAAAACCGCCGCGCAGGTCACGCCGCGAACCGTTAGGCGGCTTGACGGACGAGCCCGGAGGTTCGAGCAATGTTTAAAAGAGTCACTCTTCACCAGGCTCGACGTCCTCGCGGTCCGACCTTTGTGTCCTATTCGTACGATGACGGTGCTGGTCTGCAAAGACTGAAGGATCTTGCGATTCCAGACTGTGAACTTCGCCCATTCCCGCCAATCTCAGTTTCTCCGTCTCAGATGGTCAGTAACGAGCTTCTGTCTGCGATTAACGCTTGCGCCTCCTTCATCTTCATCAACACGCTGAGTTCCCGAGGCTCCCGGTGGGTGGTCCTCGAAACGGACTATGCGCGCAGGATTGGCAAGCGCGTCTATTCCTTCGAGCCTGATAGTGGCACATTGAGACGCGATAGGGCAAAGGCGATGGACCTTCCGGTCTTCCCGTGTTACTCCCGGAATGATGCGAGTCAGGTGCAAGAAGTTCTCAGCCTCATGAAGAATGAACGGTACTTCGATGTCTTCATGGACGCCGAAGAGATACTGCCGGGCGGCGACTTCGCGTCTCAGATCGAAAGTGGACTGTGCCGCCGCCTTGAGCGTGGAGGTTATGCCGTGTTCTTCTTGACGATCAATGCTGTCCGCAGTATTTGGGTTCAG
Source organism: Geobacter sp. UBA698 (assembly GCA_002298925.1). Classification (GTDB taxonomy): domain Bacteria; phylum Desulfobacterota; class Desulfuromonadia; order Geobacterales; family Pseudopelobacteraceae; genus Pelotalea. The sequence goes on from DBMM01000057.1 coordinate 5,783, forward strand.
CGCGAGATTGAGCACGTGGTGAGTACATTCCCAGAGCAGGTTCTGCCGATCCTTGTTGGTGAAGCTTTGCTACCCAAGGAGTTGACGAACAGGCAGGCACTTCGGATACATCGCCTTTCGGAGTCGGAATTGGACATGCGAGACATCGATGACGTGATTGTCTGGTTGTATTGGCTTATCCAGTCCCATCGCCTCAAGGTCGCCGTCTAACCATGGGCGGCACTTAGACTTTGCTTCGCTCCGCCAGTGCGCCCCGCTACCGTTAGGCCCTGGAAGTACAGAGAGGAGAGCACGATGAGTAACGAACAGGTGGCACCTGAGACGAAAGGTGTTACGGTGAAGCTACTTGCAACGGTTGACCTTGGCCCTGAGATCGAGGGCATGGCAGGGCGCCAACTTCGAATGCGTATGGTGACAATCGAGCCTGGAGGCGTCTTCGGCCCGATTCACGACCATAAAGACAGACCAGGCACCGTCTACATACTGCAAGGAACGATCACTGACCATCGAAATGGAGTCGCTACGGACTATGGGCCGGGAGTGGGCTGGCCCGAGGATAGGAACACCACACACTGGCTTGAGAATAGAGGAACGATTCCGGCAGTGGAGATCTCGGTCGATATAATCAGGCAAGAGTAGGCCTCAGGCCCGACATCTAACACGGTCGAGCCTAATCGGGTAGCCGGGGGTTGTTCTCCCCCAGCCCCCACACCACCCGGCATGCGGGTCCGCACCGGGCGGTTCGATAAGGAGAAGGAAGGGGTCAACTCTCCATCTTCCATTTTTTAACGTGAGCCCGAAACGAAAGTTCTCAACCAAACCATAAGATTTGCCCTAAAAACCGGCAGGTCAATGGCTGGCCCGTTGGCTTGAAGATCAGGACTCAAAAAAATCTTGCACTATTCCCTCGAAAGCCATAAATTATGCGCATACAGAATGCGCATAAGGAGTGCACTATGCAACTAAATTTCTTTAACCCGAATGCACAAAAAAAACCAACTAATTTAAGTATTAACAGCGATTTACTCCAGCAAGCCAAAGAACATCATATTAATTTGTCACAGACATTAGAGTTGCGCCTCGCGGAAATATTACGGGACCAAAAACGGCGGGAATGGCAGGAGGATAATCAAGAGGCTATTGAAGAATATAATAGACGCATTGAAGCTCGGGGAGTTTTCAGTGACGGCTTGAGGCAATTCTGATGGCCCAGTTCGATGTGTATGCAAACCCAAACCCTGTAACAAAACGGGCAATTCCCTATTTGCTCGACATACAGACCGACCTATTGAACAGCCTGACAACACGCCTAGTTATTCCTCTCTACACAGTCTCTGCCATGGGCAAAGCAGCACAACACCTGAACCTCCAATTTTCCGTAAAACGGACCACTGTCATAATGTCCACGGCTGAATTGGCCGGAGTTGCGGTACATAGCCTTGGGGATACAGTATGCTCCCTAAAGGAACATCGTAACGAAATCATTGCTGCCATTGATTTCCTCGTCACCGGTATTTGATACGCACACCAACCATCGATATGAATATACATGAAATATTACTGCCGCCTGACGTACTGTCCTGTGCAGAAAAGCATGGCAATGAATATTGTTGGCACGTGAGAGATTTTATTCGAGTCGCTGATGCCGCCGAAAAGACAGGCTTGGCTTCCTATGGTTGGCGAATCATTTTTCGGTCTCCGGATGGTGTAAGCGAAATTTGCTGGCATCACTCCCCTACTAATCACAGATTGGCTAATGAAGCCTGGCGCCAATATGTCCGCCGCTCTTGGATAGAAACCCGCCGGAGGTGGCAAGAACTATTTGAAACCAAATCCCGGATAGACGAGGGAAGAAGAATAATAAAATTTATGCAAGAAACGGAAGATGATTTGATCTTTCCTCACAATGTGATTTGGTTTGTGCTGGATTTTGAATCAGAACAGTTGAACAATTCACCCTCACTGAAACTGAGAACCCCGGATAAGCCATCGAAGGTAATGCTGGAAAGAAGGAGGTTTCAACGGGTTCGTCTCACTGCGAGATGCATGCTGAACCACAATGGCACCATCTATAAGGGTCAATTGGAGAACATTTCCCTCAATGGGGCTTTGGTTCGTTTCGAGCAGGCTGTTGTCCTGCCCGTGGGGCATTATATATTTGCGGTTTACATCGAAGACAATCATGTTCCCTTTCAGTTTATGATCAAAATCGTGTGCACCAGCAATTTGTTGACAGGATTAAGTTTCGTTTCCTGTGAAGTTGATACAGAGATTCGTTTGAGTCGATTGCTGGAAAAGTTAACTTTGGAACCAGATATGCGGGGGACTGATCAAAGAAAATATGGAAACGTTTAAGAACACTCCGGCCGCATAAGGGTACATCATGGAAAACAACTACAAAGGGAAAAGCGGCCTGCAACGAATCATAAATGCCTGTGGTTATTCCATGGCGGGCCTTGGTGAGGCATTTCGACATGAGGCCGCCTTCCGACAGGAGCTGCTGCTGGCTGCCGTATTACTACCGATAGCACTCTTTTCTAAAAAATCGGGGAGTGACAAGGCGCTTCTGATCGGCTCCGTCATGCTTGTGCTGATCGTTGAATTACTGAATTCCGCTGTCGAGAGCCTTACTGACCGCGTTTCACTGGAGATCCATCCCCTGGCAAAAAAAGCAAAAGATCTGGGTAGCGCGGCGGTGCTGCTTTCTTTGTTTACCGTGGCCATTGTTTGGGGTTTGATTTTTCTATAGCCAGCAAAAGACGCGCCGAGACAATGCAGTGAAGCGGAGGTGGTGAGGGAGTGAAAGCGGTCACGCTCGTGCTATTACCCGGAATGGACGGCAGCGGAAAGCTCTTCGCCCCCTTTGTGCGGGCATTGCCTGATCACATCAAGCCGCTGGTCGTATCCTATCCGGCCGATCTGGCGCTCGATTACGCGGGGCATCTGGAGTACGTCATGGCCGCCCTGCCGCTAGACGGACCGTTCCTGCTGCTGGGGGAGTCTTTTTCCGGTCCGCTGGCAATGATGACGGCGGCACAAAATCCGGCCGGTTTACGGGCGATTATCCTCTGTGCCACCTTTGCCACCTGGCCGCTGACACTGCCGGCTTCTGTGGCAAGACTGCTGGTGAGCCTGGGCATATTCCGACTGAAATCAACCCCCCTGATTCAGCGCTTGCTGCTGGGCAAAAATGCAAGCGCCGAACTGAGAGAACTGTTTTTCGCGGCATTGGACAATGTCCGGCCCGAGGTGCTTGCCGCCCGCGCCCGGGCGGTTACAACAGTCAATTGCAGTAGGGAATTGAGCCGCTGCCCGGCGCCGATCCTCGCCCTGGTGGCTGAAAGAGACCGCATCGTTTCCCCCGGCTGCGTGGAGCACATCCGCCGAATCCGTCCCGACACCACGTTCGTACGGATCGACAGCCCGCACCTGATTCTGCAATGCGCTACGCAGGAGGCCGTGCGAGTCATAACAGCTTTTCTGGAGACCGTCTAATTCCGGAAAATCTGGAAATGAACATGCCGGAATCAGGTTAATTAGTAAGCGCGAAAAAAGCCCGGTCAACATCCCCGGGCTTTTTTTGCTCTTATTTCGCCTCCGTCAGAACCGCACCTGCACCCCGTACGGGTCCTTGATCTCCACCTTAGGATCGAACTTGATCTTCTTCTCGCCCCGCTGATCGACGTACTTGTTCAACTCCAAATCGACCGTCATCGGCACATCCACGCCGGCCTTAGCAAGTGCCTGCCTGAGGAGTGCTTCGGCCTTGGTTGCAAAGGCGGTGGCGTCACCGAGTACGCGCATCGCCTCGGTCGGGTTGTGGAAGCCGACGGAGTTTTCCGCGCCGATGAAGACACAGCGGTAGAAGGCTTCCTCGTAGAAATCCTTGGCCTTGTCATACAGTGCCTTGTCTACCTGTTTACCCTGCGCCTGGAGATCATGAATCCTCTCGAAGAGCTTGGCCACCGTCGCCGTGGCGTAGCCGGAGCGGAGCATGAGCGACGCGGTGCGATCCTGGATCGCCACGACCTGATCGCGCAGCCATTCAGCCTTCTCCGGGTGGCACTGGGTGCAGGATTTCATATCTCCCTTGAGCGGACTGGTGACCCGGTGGTCCGAAACCTTGAAGGCGCCCGAACGGGTATAGGACATATGGCAGTCGGCACATGAGGCGCCCGCTTTCCAGTGAACGCTGTTGTTGGAGAACAGTTCGAATTCGGGATGACGGATGAAGCCGAGCTTGAAGCCGGTCACGCCCTGTTTCCACTCGCCGTAGGCCGGATCGCTGCGGATCTTCTTGATGATGTTTTCGATCTTGATGTTCCCCCAGGTGCTTCCCTGCCAGGGGAAGAAGACGCTGACCGACTTCATGTCCTTGTCTTTGGGAATGGTGTAGGTAACGTGGCACTGGGCGCAGACCAGGCTGCGCATGTCCTGGCGGGTCAGTTTGCTCCGGTCTACGCCCATGTCCTTGAGCGCGGCACCCAGAGTGAACTCGCGGCTGATCTTGAGAGTCAGATCCCGGTTATTGTGGCAGTCGCTACAGGACACTCCCAGGGTCTTGTGCTTTTCCGGGATTTTGGCCAGCACCTCCTTGAAGGGGGTCTTATAGTAGGCTTCACCCATTTCCTGCTGCAGTTGTGGTGCATAGGGGGTCTTGCAGGTCAGACAGACACCACCGGCCTTGAGCCGGGTTGAATCGACCTCCAGCTGGTCCCGCACCATGTTGGCATGCCCCTTGGGCTCGTTGTATTCCACGCCGAATCCCCACCCGTTGAACAACAGCGCCATATAGGGGTATTCCGAGAGCTTGTCGTAGGTAACCTTGTCGGCGTCAAAGCCCCGCTTGTATTTGCTCTTACCGGCCGGTTCCGGCTGCTCGGTCTTTTTCCACATTTCGTACTCGCTGGGAAAGGCCTTGCCCCAGTTGACCGGGTCCATGTCGCCGTCGGCAATCTGCACCGCCCGGACCGGCTCTGCCTTTTGCGGCGAGCAGCCGCCCATGGCCAGTGCGGCGGCCGCCGCCATTCCTGCCAATACCACAATAATACCGTTGCTCCGTCTCATGATTAGCTCCTTCTAGAGGGTTTCAATGGCGGCATTCCGGGTGTGGGTAACCCAGCGGTGACATCCCCAGCAATTTCTCGTGGTATCAATCATCGCAACCGCTGTATCGTGGCAGCGGATACAGTTCTCCCGCAGGACCTTTTCTCCATGGGTCGAGAGCATGATCCGATCCGGAACCGTTCCCGAGTAGAAGACCAACACATCCTTCATCCCGTCGATCGACTTCCAGATGTAGTGAATCCCGGCGTTGCCGTTGGGAAGATGGCAGTCGACACACTTGATCCTGCGGTGGGCGCCGGTGTGGAACCATGCCTCGAACTGGCTCTCCATGACATGGCAGCTCATGCAGTAGTCGGGGGTCGAGGTCTTGGCCAGCAGTTTCGGCGGGCCAAAGAGAACGAAGAGCATCACCGCCGCACCAATCACCATCACTCCGAGAATAATTTTCAGATAGTTACCTGACCTCATCGGCGTCATCCCCGTAACTTTTCCGAGCATACCTAATAATTTCTTAATAAGCATATCCCAATAATTTATATTATCAATGTGCCCCACACTAACGCAACATTAAAATAAGAAAATTTACATGAAAAGTGTATAATTTTGTCGTAAGTCAAAAATGTGAGCCGAAAAAACAGGTATGATTGATAAAACGATTTTAAAAGGAGAGCACCCATGAACTCAACACACGAAGCAACACTGTACCAAAAGATCGCCGCAGGAAGCCCCGACGCCTTCATTTTCTCCGACCAGGAGGGGATCATAAGGCTTTGGAATCAGGGAGCGGAAACGATGCTCGGATTTACCGCCGCAGAAGCTATCGGACAGTCGCTCGATCTCATCATTCCCGAAAACCTCCGCAAACGGCACTGGGACGGGTACCACCAAGTCATGAAAACCGGCGTCACCCACTATGGGACCAAACTTCTCTCGGCGCCGGGGATCTGCAAGGACGGTTCCCGGAAATCTCTTGAGTTCAGCATGTCACTGGTCAAGAATGACAACGGGACAATGGCCGGGACTGGGGCAATCATCAGGGATGTCACCGAACGATGGAAAAATGAAAAGGCCCTCAAGGAGCGTATTGGGGAGTTGGAGACGAAGCTGGGCAGCTAAGGGACTTGAAAATAACTCATATCCCATGGAAAACCGCTGCAGTCTACGGCATGAAATGGCGAGGTACCCATGTTCACCATGCAGGAGATCAAGAGCCACTACCTCTTTTCCGATGAAGAGGCCGAAACGCTGAAATCACTATTGCCGATAGCCGAGGAGAACCGGGAACGAATGCTCGACGACTTCTACGACTACCTCCTCGGCCTCCCGGAGACAGCCACTTTCCTGCAGGATGAACAGATTCTCCAGCGGCTCAAGAGGAGCCATGGTGCCTGGTTCGTCAACCTCTTCCGTGGCACCTACGACAACCAGTACCTCCACACCCTGCAGCGAACCGGACACATCCACGTCGCCATCGGCCTCAACGCCCACTACGTCAATGCGGCCATGCAGGTGGTACGCCGCTTCGCAGTCGGCATGATCCGGGAGAACTTCCCCGACCGGGAAGAGCGACGAAAAAAAACAGAGGCTGTGGAAAAAATCCTCGACATCAACCTGGACATCATGACGGCTGCCTATATCGAGGAGGAACTGAAGAAGGTCTTCATTTCCAAGAAGTTTGAGTCCGTTCTAATCAGGGCTTCCGAGCGTTTTACCTATGGACTCAACCTGGTTCTGGTACTCGCGTTGGTCGGCGCGTCAGTCTCCATTGTCGGACTGTTTTTCTGGGAGATACTCCATGTTTTCGGCGGGGACTTTGAAAAGGGGATCATGACGGCGCTGGGAACTTTGCTGATCCTCTGGATGATGATCGAACTGATGGAAAATGAGATCAAGACCCTGAAAGGAGGTCGTTTCAACATCCTCGTATTCATCGGTGTCGTCATTGTCGCCATCATCCGGGAAATCCTGATATCGACCCTGCGCCACGATCCGCTCAACACGCAGGTTTTTCTGGCGGGGACCCTGCTGATCCTCGGCATCGTCTACTATCTCGTGTCGCGCAGTCAGCAAAGTGTATCCATGCATTGACTGGCCACAAAGAAATTCCAAAAATCAATGCAGCAACATGATAAAATATTAATTACATATTCCGCCGGCACCGACGCGATCGGCATCCAGCCAATGACTTGATAGCAAAACCGTATGGTAGTCACTGACTCCGAGTAAAACCTTCAGGGGAAGCGACGCTATGAATTTAACACGCTGTTCAGGAACGATGATTAGCATCCTGGCCGCTGCATCCGCGCTTGCATTGTCCGGGTGTTCCAGGGAAAAAACGGAGCCGTCAATAAAGGTGCGGGTACCGGAGGGAGTAATCGACCCCGCTGCCTGGGGCAAGATTTACCCTGTCGAATTCGAATCATGGAAAAAAACCGATCTCCCGGAACCGCCGGGAAAGAGCAGGTACAAGCGGGGCTTTGACGCCGACCGAATCACTTACGACAAACTTTCCGAGTTTCCCTTCCTGGCATTGCTGTTACATGGCTGGGGAATGGGTAGTGAGTATAATGAGCCCAAGGGCCATGCGCGCATGGTGCGGGACCAGCTGGAAGTTGACCCGACCAGGGTCAAGGCCGGCGGCGTCTGCCTCACCTGCAAGACGCCCTATGCGCCGAAGCTGCAGAAGGAAATGGGAGCGGACTACTACAATACTCCCTTCAGGGAGGTGCTCGCCAGGATACCGGAGGATCATCGGACCCTTGGCGTTGCCTGCAGCGACTGTCATGATCCCAGGGACATGACGCTTAAAATCTCCCGGGAGCTCACGCTGGGGAGCGCCTTGAATGAGATGGGGGTGAACCGGGCCAAGCTGACCCACCAGGAGATGCGGAGTTTGGTCTGCGCCCAGTGCCACGTCACCTACACGATCCCGAAGGACAAGCAGATGAATTCGGTCGGACTCTTCTTCCCGTGGCAGGGAAGCACCTGGGGAAAGATTACCATCGAAAAAATTATCAAGAAGATCCGCAGCGATCCTGCCTACGGCGAATGGACTCAGAGCGTCACCGGTTTCAAGCTGGGGTTCATCCGTCATCCCGAATTCGAGTTTTTCTCCAACAACAGTCTCCACTGGAATGCCAGGGCAACCTGCGGCGACTGTCACATGCCCGTGACCCAGGAGGGCGGCCGGAAAATTACAGATCATAGAATCATGAGCCCCCTCAAGAATGATCTCAAGGCATGCGAAAAGTGTCACATCGCCCGCATTGAGTGGCTCCGCGAGCAGGTTTACGCCATCCAGGACCGGACCATCGACAGTTTCATCCGTGCCGGCTACGCTACCGCTACCGTTGCCAAGCTCTTCGAAATGGTTCACCGCAAGCAGGCCAGAGGTACGAAGATCGACATGGCTCTGTACGAAGAGGCGAAGGCCCACTACGAAGAAGCGTTCTACCGGGTGATCTTCATCGGTGCGGAGAACTCGGTCGGCTTCCATAATCCGGTCGAGGCACAACGGATCCTGACCGACGCCGCCGGCCATGCCGGCAAGGCCGAGGCGCTCCTCCGCCAGGCGCTGATCGTTGCGCGGGCCCCGGCTCCGGCAACGGTGAATCTGCAGCTGAAAATGTACCTTGACAACCGCGGAGAACTAAAGCTCCGCTTCAAGCCCGAGCAAGAGATCAAGCCGCCAACCTCCTCCTCGCCCTGACACTCTTTCCGAGGCCTAAAAGCTGATGTTGTACCGATTTCAAATCAAAGATGAAATCAAGGCGGCGAGGATTGAGGCGACGAAGGCATACAGATAGTATGTTGAGGAGCCGAAGACGAGCCAACGAAGATAGCGCTTTGATTTGGAATTGGTATTACCAGCCAGTAACATCGCCAGGAGAAACACCATGGACGGAGACAAAGGGACACTGGATTCCTCAATATACCAGGCGATACTGGCATGCATGGGCGAAGGGATCATCTTTGTCGACAAGGATGACCGACTGGCGTACATCAACGCTGCGGCAGAGAAGATTCGTAACATCCGGGCGGAGAATTACCTGGGCTTGAATCTCAGCTCAATCCATTCTCCGCAGACAGCCGAGCGGGTCCGGGAGCTTTTGGCCGGCATGAAGCGCGGGGCAATGCCTTCCTGTACGAAGACTATCGAGGTCAAGGAGAAAATCTTCGAAAATTGTTATTATCCGATTCGGGACAATAGCGGCAACTATGTGGGGACGCTTCTCGTCAGCCGGGACATCACCGAGAAAGAACTCCTGAAGGAAGAGAATTTAGGGCTCCGCGAGCAGGTGCACTCTGAACTCGGATTCGGCGATATGATCGGCAAAAGCCCAGCCATGCAACCGGTCTTCAAGGTCATACACGCCGCGGCCGCCGTTGACTCCACCATTCTGATTACCGGTGAGAGCGGCACCGGTAAAGAGCTGGTGGCGCTCGCCATCCATGAGCACAGCCGGCGCAAGAACCACCCCATGATCAAGGTCAACTGCGCGGCGCTGCCGGAGACACTCCTGGAATCTGAATTGTTCGGCTATGAAAAGGGGGCCTTCACCGGGGCAGTCAAAGAACGTAAAGGCAAGTTTGAACAGGCCCAGGGCGGATCGATTTTTCTGGATGAAATCGCTGAAATGCCGATTGCGGCACAGTCCAAGCTGCTGAGGGTTCTGCAGGAAAGGACCGTAGAGCGGCTTGGCGGCAACAAGGAAATCAAGGTGGATGTGCGGATAATCGCCGCCACCAACAAAGATCTTCGTCATGAAGTTGATACAAGGAAATTCAGGGAGGATCTTTACTATCGACTAAACGTCATTCCGATCCATCTGCCTCCACTGCGAGAACGGCGTGAAGACATTCAGCCACTGGCGCAGCAGTTTCTCAACCGGTTTGCCGAAAAGATGCATAAGCCGGTCCTGGAGATTGCTGCGAATGCCAATAATGCCCTGATGGAATATGCCTATCCCGGCAACATCCGCGAACTGGAAAACACCATCGAACGGGCGGTAGCACTCTCCATTGGCGGCGAACTGAGACTCGAGGACCTTCCCCTCGATTTTTCCAGACCGCTCCCTGCTCCTTCCCCCTCCACACCACCTCCCTCCGTCGCAGGATCACTTGCCACGACTGTTCATCGCTTCGAAAGGTCCGCCATAGAAGAGGCCCTCCGCGCCACAGGGAATCGAAAGGGGGAAGCGGCAAAACTTCTTGGCATCTCCCGGAAGACCCTGTGGGAAAAAATGAAACTTCTCCAAATTACGTAACATTTTCCTCCCATATGTTACGACTCGGTAACATGCGGTAACGACGTTTCTCTCTCCCTTCTCACCTCAACCCTGCCCCTTCTTACAAAAAACTCCATGTAATCAGTCGTTTAAATAAATTATCACACCGATCAATTCTTGGTACACCAATTGCAAATATAAAAATAAATTAATAAATGCGGTATCACACACATAAAACAGGAGGTCTCCATGCAATTAACGGGCTTAAAGTACGGACAGCGGCTTCTGGATCTGGTTGATTTTCCCGTGGCGCCGGTGCTTACCGAGGATGCGTCCCATGATGAAATCAATCACCTGATCGAGTCCCATGGGGGGAAATGCATCGTCAAACCTGTTTTTCTCGGGGGGGTGGGAAAGAAGGGAAAAGCGGGACTTGTGCGCATTGTCACCAATGTATTTGATGCCATGGTGGCCAAGCGTGACCTGTTCTTTGCCATTCACCAGCAGGGGAATCGCGCCGTACAGGCATGCGGAGTGACCTTCGAGGGGTACATCTCCTCCGACATCGAAATCTACGCCAGTATTACGGATTCAAGTGAGTATCGCATGCCGGTGCTTCTTCTAACGACAGAGGGGGGTGTGGATGTCGAGGATGTGCCGGCCGAGAATAAGCGGACGATCCTGTTCAATCCGGTTACCGGGGTCAAATCGTTTCATATCAACGACGCCCTGCGCGAACTGAAGTGCCCGTCACAGTACATCAGCTCCCTGGTTCAGCACCTCCCCAAACTCTGGCAGGCCTATGACAATTACGGACTTACCACCCTGGAGCTCAACCCGATACGGATGGGGAGGGTGAAAGGGCGCTACGTCCCCTTCGCCTGCGATATCAAGGCCTCCTTCGATCAGGACAATCAGGCCTGGAAAAGGCTGGGGTATCCGGAAGAAATCTTTTCCACGACCATCACCCAGTTCGAATCGCAAATCAATGTCCTGCGGACCCATCAGGGGCAGAGCGACGTCACGGAGATAAACCCCAAGGGAACGGTCCTGCCGTTCATCTTCGGCGGCGGCGCAAACAGCGCTGCCACGGAAATACTGGGAGACAAGGCCATCCTTTCTTCCGATTTCGGCGGCAATCCTCCCTACGCCAAGATCAAGGCAATTGCCGACATAACCTTCCGCCACTGGCTCCCCCAGGCCAACGTGCTCCTGCTGATCGGTGGCCGGGCGAACAACACCAACATCTTCACCACCTTCAAGGCGATTTTCGACTCACTGAAGGAGCATATCGGCCTGAACCCCAACATCTTCGTCGTCGCGGGACGGGGCGGCCCCAAGGTGATCGAGGGCATGGTGTACGGCAGGGATGTTCTCGACAGCCTTCGAATCCCGTATCGTTTTTTCGGACATGACAGCAGCATGATGAGCGTCCTGCAACACGCCATGGAGATCGATACGTTTCTCGGACAGAGAGACGACGAAACTCGACAAGGGTACGGCACATCGATATGAACAGCGGCACTAATCGGTATACGAGGAGACAATCATGAATCACCAAAATAATCCTTTTCCCTATTACGTCGGTGTTCAGTCACTGCACGAGCTGGCCCACAAACACTCCCGCGTCTGCATCATGAACATCCGGGGAACCGAGAGTTCCCTGGTGACTCCGGTTTCCCACGCTTACAGCGGCGGGAATGTGGTCGCCGGCGTTCAGTACGGCGAATCATCCGGGACATTTGAAACCCCCGCCGGCGACATCCCTGTCTTCGGCAGCATTGCCGACGTCATCCGGGCCGGGATACATTTTGATACCGGGGTGATCTATCTCCCCCCGACGGCGGTCTCCCATGCGGTCTCGGAGATGTGTGCCCGCAATGTCGATCTCAAGCGCATTGTAATCGTAACCGAAAAAGTGCCGGTCCGCGATTCGCGCATGATCCGCTATGGTTGCCAGAACAGAAAGATTGATGTCATCGGGGCCAATACTCTGGGGATAGCCAACCCCTGGGACCAGGTCAGGATCGGCGGGGCGCTGGGAGGAGACACCCCGGAGGAAAGCCTCCGGAAAGGGAGTATCGCGATCTACAGCAACTCCGGGAATTTCAGCACGACCCTATCCGAGTACCTGAAAACCGCCGGGTTCGGCACATCGACGATCCTCAGCAGCGGCAAGGATGTCTACATACACTTCGCGCTGGCAGAATTCCTCTATTGCGCGGAAAACGATCCCCGTACCAGGGCGATCGTTGTCTACGTAGAACCGGGAGGTTATTACGAAAAGCAGGCCCTGGACTGGGTCGAACAGGGGCGGATCAAGCTGACCAAGCCGATCATCGCCTGCGTGACAGGACGCTGGAAGAAGAACCTCACCCGATCGTGCGGCCATGCCGGCGCCATGGCCGGTAGCGGTGACGACGCGGAGGCGAAAGAGGGATGGTTCGATCACTTTTTCGGTGTCCCGGAGTTCGATCAGGATAAACCGGCAGTTTCACGTCGCGGGGTCCGCATCAGGTCCATCCAGGATGTGCCGGAGGCGGTTAACGCCTGCGTAAAACTCTTCGGAGGCCTCCCCGATTTCGAATCGACGGGCGACCTGAGCCTCAAGCCCTGGTTTATTAACGATCAGGAACTGATCCTCCCCGCCGGTCTGCGGATGAAGGCGGTCAAGGCGATATCCCCCTACGGCGAGGAAATAGAGAAATCCAACCAGCTGATAGGGGCGCGCATCATTCGGGAACCGATGCGGAACCGCTCCGGCGCGAGCTCCATCGCCCCGGGCGATCACACCATCTCCCTGCACGGACAAAAACTTCTCGATCTCATTGAAAACCCTTTCGGAGCGATGTGTATCTATTCGGTGCTGAAGACCATGCCGGACAAGAACCGGATGGCGCTGATCAATCCCCTCCTCAACTGGTTCGTCGCCCGAGGCAGCGAGCATGTAGAGACCGTAGTCCGCGGTCGCGGGAACGGGTGCACCCCCAACGCATCCATAGCCTCCGAGGTGCTGCTTGCCGGCAACAATTGGCTCTTCGAGGATCTGAGATCTGCCTGCTCCTGGCTCATCGACCAGTTCTATCACGAAGCGGACATCGAACTCCGCATTGACGAAGAGATCGTTGCCCGGAAATGCCGTGCCGACGAACCGCCCCCCCCGATGCGGCGCGGAGAAGGGTCCGGAAAATGGGCGGACTACTTCAGCGCCGTGCTCAGGGAGAGCGGCCAGGAGACAATCCTTACCCGCTTTGCCCAGGAATACGCGGGCACACGAGAAGAGACGGACAACGGGTTTGATCCGTTAACCCTGCTGCTTGCCTCCATCCTGACGAGTCTCGCCTGGAAACCGCTCCTGGAACGACGCATCACCCGGGAGACCGCACAGGATCTCGGGACGTACTTGGGGTTGAACGGCATCATCGTCGGTGTCTCCCCGGTGAACCCGGAAAAAAACGACTTCTGGCAGAGACTGAACAGACTAGCCGAACCGGCGATCCTGTCGACCGATTATTCATCGACCTGTTTCCAGGTGCTGTTCAACCGGGTTCCGGAAGATCATGAACTCTTCGCCTTCAATTCCCTGCTTAACCTGACCGTGACCAATGGTCCGGGAACCCTCAGTTCAAAAGGAGCCAAGGAGAGCGTCAGCGCCAGGAACCATATCGCCACCGCCTATGCCGGATTCATGACCAACACCGGCCTTGCCCATGGCGGCAACGGCTTTGAAGCGGTGAGCTATCTTCTGCAGACCTTTGCCGGCGTCGATCCGTACCAGACCGACACGACCGGTCGCGAAGCCGTATTCAAACGGCTGGCCTCCGAAGCGACCCAGGAGTTCGTCATCCGCAAGAAAAAGGCAAAGCTCGAAGGGGTAACGGAAAGGATTCCGTGTATCAACCATCCGGTATTCCGCGGCAAGCAGGAGAACCATGACCCGCGCGAGGTGCATCTGCGCACACTGCTCAAGGCCAGGGACGTCGTCAATCCGTTCCTCGAATACTATCACTACCTGGTCGGGGAACTCCATGCCGAAGGGATAACACCCAACATCTATTGCGTCAATGTCGATGCGGCGATTGCCTGCATTGCGCTGGACCTGTTCTGGCAGCAACTGCAGCGCGGCGAACTGGGAGAGAAAGAGGCCCAGGAGATCGTCTTCACACTGTTCCTCTACGGCAGGATGGCGGGGGTCTCGGCGGAGATCGCCGACCACCTGAGCAGAGGGCTTGATATGGACTGCCGGACCCCTCCGGAAGAGCTTGTGTATCTTGTATGACGATAATATTGAGCGAGGAGGTGGCCCATGGAGAACCTTAAGAAGATCAGAAACACCCCCGTTTCGGAACTGATGCAGAGAGACGTGATCACCATCGACGGCAGCCGGAACGTCGCCGAGGCGATCCAGATCATGAAAACGCGCAAAGTTGCCAGTCTCGTCGTGCTGCCGAGAAACGAAGACGATGCCTACGGCATCCTCACGGTGCGGGACATCCTGGGAAAGGTTATCGATCCCGGGGAGAATATCTACCGCGACATCTGGAACACCCAGGTGCATGACATCATGAACAAGCCGGTCTTCAGCATCGACCCGACCATGCGCGTGAAGTACGCGCTCAGGATGATGAACAAGCTCGGCGTCAGGCGACTGGTGGTCCTGCGGGGGAACGAACTCCAGGGAATCATCAGCGAGATCGAGATATTCCGCGCGGTAGAGGAACTGCCGGCGGTAACCAAAGTGGCGTTGTAGCCGGGAGCAAACAATGGAGCACACATTCGACATAGTCATCGTCGGCGCGGGAGGAGGCGGGCTCTTTGCCGCCCTGGAAGCGATCCGCACCGACCCCAAGGTCTCCGTGGCCGTTGTTTCCAAGGTCTATCCCACCCGGTCCCACACGTCGGCCGCCCAGGGGGGGGTAAACGCCGCCCTAGGGAACAAGGACAGAGATGATACGGTTGAACTCCACGTCTTCGACACCGTCAAGGGGAGCGACTACCTGGCGGACCAGGATGCCGTTGCATACCTCTGCAGCCAGGCTCCCCAGGTGGTACGGGAGCTGGAGAACCTGGGGGCACCCTTCTCCCGCTTTCCGGACGGCTCCATCGCCCAGCGGCCGTTCGGCGGGACGGTTAAAGACCGTTGCTGCTACTGCGCCGACAAAACCGGCCATACCATCCTCCACACCCTTTTTGAACAGTGCCTGCGCCGGGGGGTGAAGTTTTTCAACGAATATTTCCTGCTTTCCCTGGAGCACGATGGTGGCGAATGCCAGGGGATCATCGCCATGAACATGAGGACCGGCGCCATCGAGACATTTTCTGCCCAGATCGTCATCCTGGCCACCGGCGGTCACGCCAAGATGTACTGGAACCGTTCCAGCAACGCTGCCGGCAATACCGGTGACGGGCAGGCCGCTGCGCTGCGGGCCGGCATTTCCCTGAAGGATATGGAGTTCATCCAGTTCCACCCGACCGGCTTGCGCAAAAGCGGGCTTCTGGTCACCGAAGGGGCCCGCGGCGAAGGGGGATACCTCCTCAATCGCCATGGCGAGCGGTTCATGGCGCGTTATGCCCCCCAGAAGATGGAACTCGGGCCGCGCGACGTGGTGGCCCGTTCCATGGAAACGGAGATCATCAAAGGGAACGGTTTTGACAGCGACGCCGGGAGCTATATCGAGCTTGACCTGCGCCACCTTGGCGCCGAGGCGATCAAGAAGAAGCTCCCCCAGATCAGGGAGCTCTCCATGCATTTCGAGGGAATCGACCCGATCGAGGAGCCGATCCCGGTGCGGCCGACCGCCCACTATTCCATGGGAGGAATCGACACCACCATGGCGAAGACCGCGGTCCGTGGCATCTATGCCATCGGCGAGTGCGCATGCGTTTCCGTGCATGGGGCCAACCGGCTGGGTGGCAACTCGCTGCTCGATATCCTGGTGTTCGGGAAAAGGGCGGGACAGGAGGCGGCCTGCGAGGCGCCGCAGCGAAAGGCTCTGGGTATAACGCCCGCCGCGGTCAGAAGGGCGGCCGATGAAATCAGATCATACGCAAGTCATGAACGCTATGAGCGCTACGGGATCATCCGGGAAGAACTGGGGAGAACCATGGGAGACAACGTGGGAATTTACCGGACCGGCGAACGACTGCGACAGGGGGTTGATGCAATCCGTCAGCTGCGGAGGCGTTTCCGGCACATCCGGCTCTACGATACGGGGACGGTATACAACACCAACCTGATCCAGATCCTGGAACTGAAAAACATGCTCGACCTGGCACTCTGCGTCGCCGTGACCGCCCTGGAGCGGCAGGAAAGCCGGGGATCCCACTACCGCGAAGATTTCCCCCTGCGTGATGATGCGATCTGGCACAAGCATTCGCTTTGTACCATGGGTGAGGACGGGGATATCCAACTCGGCAACAGGGCCATAACCATGGGAATGTATCCACTGGAAGCCAGGAGTTACTGATGGAACGGAGAGAGGTGTCATTTCGCATTCAACGCTACAACCCCCAAGTGGACCAGACTCCATTCTACGACAACTTCAAGATTGCCGTCGAGAAGGGGATTACCATCCTGCGCGTCCTGAACCATATCAAGGAACAGCTGGAACCACGCCTCACCTTTCGCGCCTTCTGCCAGGCGGGGATCTGCGGATCGTGCGCGGTCCGCGTCAACGGCATCTCCAAGCTCGCCTGCACCACGCAGGTCTGGGACGAACTGACCGGTGGCGGCGACGACCCGATCCTGATCGAGCCTCTGAGCAATCTCCCCGTGATCCGTGATCTGCTGGTGGATATCGATCCGGTGATCGAAAAGCTGCGGCAGAATCAGGGATGGGTCGTGCCGTCGATCCCCGAGGAGAAAATGGGCTTCAAGGAACACGCTGTCAGCGATGACGAGTTCGAGGTCATCAACGCCGCCACCGACTGCATCCTCTGCGGCTCATGCTATTCGGAGTGCAGCATGATGGGGGTGAACCCGCGCTACATATCACCGCCGGTCCTCCTGAAGACGTTCCGGATGAACAACGACACCCGCGACACGGACGGTGATGAGCGCCTCCGGCGTGTGACGGCCGACCACGGCCTCTGGGACTGCACTCACTGTTACCGGTGCGTGGAGCACTGCACCAAGAATATCCCGATCATGGACGGGATCCACCGGCTGCGGGAAGAAGCCTTCGAGCGCGGTATGACCGGGTCGGAGGGAGCGCGCCATGCCCAGGCGTTCTTCGACGACACCCGCAATACCGGAAGGCTGAGAGAGGTGACTCTGCCGTTGCGCACCAAAGGAGTGACCGGAAGCTTCGGAATGCTCCCTCTGGCGCTGAAAATGGCGCTCAAGGGGAGAACACCGCCACTCTTCGTCCACCGGATTGCCGGGATTGAACGGATCAGGGAAATCTATCGGAAACTTGAGAAGTGAAAAAAAGAGAAACACATAACGAAACAATGAGGTTGCCATGAAGTTCGCCTATTTTCTGAGTTGCATCAACGAATCCATGACCAGGGAAGTCGACCGGTCCATCGAGAGCCTGAAGAAAGACCTCGACATCGTTCTTTTCAAGCTGGAAAAGGGCGCCTGCTGCGGCGGGAGCAACCTGGATTACGTGAGCCCCGAACACTTCCTCGTCATCAACGGGAGAAACATAGCCCTTGCCGAGCAGATGAACCTCGACCTGGTCACCTCCTGCAGCACCTGTCTCCTCACCCTGCGCCGGGCCAAGCAGATTCTGGACTCATCTCCCGACAAGCGGCAGTTCGTCAACAGCTTCCTGGCGAATGAAGGACTCAGCTATACCGGCTCCAGCGACGTAAAGCACCTGCTCTGGGTCATCACCGAGGATCTGGGACTGAGCCGGCTTGCGGAGAAGGTGACCACGCCGCTGACCGGAATTCGCTTCGCGCCCTTTTACGGCTGCCACATCATTCGCCCCTCCCAGCTTCTCGGCAGGGACAATCCCGCCTCCCCCTCCTCTCTCGACCTGGTCGTGGAGGCTCTGGGGGGAAGTCTGGTGGAGTATCCGTCGAAGAACAAATGCTGCGGGTTCCACACCCTCCTGGTAGCGGAAAAGGAATCGCTGGCCATGTCGGGGAACGCCATCGAAAGCGCCATCCGGGCGGAGGCAGATTATATCGTCACCCCCTGCCCCCTTTGCCATACCGCCCTGGATGCCTACCAGCCCAAGGCACTGGAAGGAAGGAGAGTTTCCCGGAGCATCCCGGTACTCCACCTTTCCCAGATAATCGGCTTGGCGCTCGGCCATTCCCGTGAAGAACTCGGCATTGATCGCCATATGATTACCTGAGGTCCACCGGAACATTTGCTGCCATGGACGCTTCTTAACCGGGCCGGAGGATGCCCCGACAGCTTTTTCAGTAGAACACAGCAGCCCATTAACCCCCGTTGGCACGCCCCATAATCGCTGACAGGCAATTTTGAGGAACGATCATGACAAGAGTTTTAGAATTAGTTGGCGGTCCGCCTGCATCCGGAAAGAGTACCTACATTCGAGATAACTACGGAGACAAATCCTGCAAGGAGTTTGTGCATCTTGATTATGATGCAATGGTAGTTAAAGAGGCACAAAGATATTACACGGAAGTGATAGAACAGGAAATCAGGGATCATGTAAGCATGGTTTACGGTTTGGAGAGATCCAGGGTGTTTTATGGTGGTGTTTCGAGAGTAACAGTGGATTGGCCTTTCTGTGTATCAAAAAGAGCTGAGGAGTACATTTCAATTGGTCGTAATGCAGGTCGAATTGTTGAATGCAATTTCATTACAACTCAAGCTACTGAAGCCTGGAAAAGATCGCTGACCAGACATGTTGCCGGAGAATACAACGCTTTTACGGTTTTCTTGAAAAAAGATATCGATATCGCTGAAGCATTAAGACCTAGCTTCAAGATGTTTCTGGAAGCGCATCGCGATATGCCGGCTTCTGTTGAAAGAATATTTCCACAAGCTGACGCAGCTTTCCTTTGGGATAACAATGAAAGAGATGCAACGCCAATGTTGATTGCACGCTGCAAGAAAGGCGAGAATATTGAAATTATCGACCCAGAAAGATGGGACAGGTTTCAATACAAGCGAGAGATCGATATTTATGCTGAATTTGAGGTGCTAAGGAGTCGTGTTGAAGAATTCATGGGCAAGCCGAGAGCTCTGTTTAATGTCAAGTATACCAATCTGATCCGAAGTGGAAGAGAGAGGGCGTTTGCACTCTAGTACCATGAAACTTCTAAAACCAACCCCTTCAGTCTCCCCTGATAAGGGGAGATTTAGAGGGGTTTGCTGCGAAATAAAAAAGTTGCAAACAATTATTATCTTTTGATTCCGGCTAACCGCCGGTTCTGGAGGATGGCACCCGTGAACAACCATGTCTTCCGACCACTCTATCTGGCACTGGCCATCGTCGCCCTCGTCTTTTTGGCCAGATATCTCCTGGTACCGAAGGACTTCGGCGCCCATGAGCGGGGATACATGTATGGCTGGCACCGGAAGGGGAACGAGAATGAGTGGAAGGCGGTAACCGTTAAATACAAGACGTCGGCATACTGCAAGGAATGTCACGACGACAAGGTCGCCGGCATCAGCAGCTCCTCCCACAGGTTCATCGCCTGCGAAAACTGCCATGGGCCGGCCCTGGGCCATCCCGAGGACCCGATGAAACTGAACGTAGACACCAGGCGGGAGTTGTGCCTGCGCTGCCATGCCTTCCTCCCCTACCCTTCCAGCGGGAGGTCGGCGATTCGCGGCATTGATCCCGAGGTTCATTATCCCGGCAAGCAATGCAGCATGTGCCACAACCCTCACAATCCCCGGATCCCGACTTCAAGGAGTTAGCGCCATGAACAGGCGAGAGTTTCTGAAAAACAGCATCACCGTGATCGCGGGGCTTGCGGTCCCCCTCTCCGCCCTCGAATTCATCAATCCTAAAGAACTCCTCGCCGATAAACCCGGAGGAGAAAAGGTCAGATGGATATTCCTGGTTGACACCCAGAAGTGTGTCGGCTGCGGGTTATGCGTCATGGCGTGCAAGGCGGAGAATGAACTCCCCTATGACGCCGACGTATCGCGAACCTGGGTAGAACGCTACGTGGTCACCAGGGACGGAAACACCTTAATCGATTCCCCCAAGGAGGGGCGGGACGGGTATACCAGTCAAAAGATCACCATGGGAGATGGCACCAGCCGGAACGTCAGGCCGGAGGATATCGAAAAAGCGTTCTTCGTCCCTAAACTCTGCAATCAATGCGAAAACCCGGCCTGTGTCCAGGTTTGCCCGCTGGGGGCCACCTACCAGACCCAAGACGGTGTTGTGCTCGTGGACAGGAAGATGTGCATGGGGTGCGGTTACTGCATCATGGCGTGCCCCTATGCGGCGCGGTTTTTTCACCCCGTGTACCGGACGGCGGAAAAATGTACCTTCTGCTATCACCGGATCACCAAAGGAATGAAGACCGCTTGCGTCGATGCCTGTTCCTTCGACGCCCGGCGGATCGGTAACCTGCGGGACCCTAACGATCCGGTCACGAAAACCATCATGTCCGGGCGGATCGGGGTTCTGAGGGAGGAGTACGGGACCAAGCCGCAGGTCTACTACCTGGGGCTTTCCAGGGAGGTAAAATAGTCATGGTGCACGGAGAAGCCTGGACCCTGAAAGAGCTCTTTGTCTTTCCCAACGAATATATCTACTGGACCATCCAGATCGTCATGTATCCCTTCATGACCGGCCTGGTGGCCGGGGCCTTCGTCCTCTCCTCGCTCTATCACGTCTTCGGGATACAGCAGCTGAAGGACATCGCCCGCTTTTCCCTGGTCTTTTCCTTTGCCCTCCTTCCGGTCGCCATGCTGCCGCTCATGCTCCATCTGCAGCACCCGCTGCGGGGAGCAGGTGTTATGCTGACCACCCATTTCACCTCGGCCATCGCCGCCTTCGGTATCGTCTTTTCCACCTACGGCATGATCGTCGCCTCGGAACTCTGGTTTCTGTACCGCAGACATTTCGTGGAAACTGCCCTGGCTCTGCAGGATAAACCGGGAAAATCCCTGTTTGACCGAGTGAAATTCCTCCTTTTTTCCGTACTGACCCTGGGCGCCTGGGACATCAGCGAGCATGCCTTGGCAAAAGATGAAAAGGCGATGAAATTCACGGCGGCTGCCGGGATACCGATAGCCTGCCTCCTCCACGGCTATGCCGGCTTCATATTCGGCTCGGTCAAGGCAAATGCCCTCTGGACTACTCCCCTCATGCCGTTCATTTTTATCTGTTCGGCGGTGGTCTCGGGTATGGCCCTCTGCACCCTCACCTATATCATTACCATGGAAATCCGGAAGTTCATGGCGAGCCGGAAGGCAAAACGACACCCGGATATACCCTCTCCCGAGGAAATCAAAAGCGTGGAAATCTATGAGGTCACCATGACCTCCAAATACCTCGTGCTGGCTCTCGTTGCCGCTCTGGGGTTGGAGCTTCTTGATCTCCTTTTCCGGGATTACGCCAAGACCAGTTCGTGGGAAATCATCCGGGGCCTCATCTACGGCCAGGATTTTATCAGCATCTTTGTCGTCCAGTACGGCCTCGGCAATCTGGTACCCCTGACCCTGTTCCTGTTGCCGCGCCTGTCGGTGAAGAGGGCAGCCGTCGCTACGGTTCTTGTTCTCATGGGAGTCTTCATGATGCGCTGGAACCTTGTCATCGGTGGGCAGGCCTTTTCCGCTTCACAGTCCGGATACATGCACTATCACATTCCCGTAATTCCTCACGATATGGAGACCTTCAA
>DBMM01000092.1 GCA_002298925.1 Geobacter sp. UBA698
AAATATACATGCATGCAGACGGGAGGTAGAAGCTGGGAGTTAGCAGCGGTTTATGTTGAATGGCATATTAGAATGAAATCATTGACTTGTGTTAAAAGCGGATGGTATATAATTTAGTTGTAATGTATTCATTGCAAGCGGATTTTATATACATTTTATACACATGACATAGTAATATTAAGAAGCTTTGCAGGGAAGGGGACGTGATGACAGATCGTATCAATATTCTGGTCGTTGACGATGAGGCGGTAATCAGGGAAGGTCTCAAGCGTATTCTGAGCGGAGACAAGTACACAGTCGAAACATGTCAGAGTGGATACAGCGCCATTGAACTTCTGCAACAGCGCGAATTTAATCTGGTCATTACCGATCTTAAGATGCCGGGCATGAACGGCATCGAGGTACTAAAGGCTGTCAAGGCCCTGCAGGTTGATGTCCCAGTCATCATGATTACCGGTTATGCGACGGTCGATTCAGCCGTGGATGCCATGAAAAATGGTGCTGAGGATTATATCTCCAAACCGTTTACCGCAGAGCAAATAATAGAAAAAGTGGAAAAGACGCTGGAGCGTTGTAATGTAATGATAGACGAGGTCTATCTGAAGAAGGAGATTTCGAGCCACCATGGTTTTGAAGCATTCGTCGGGGACAGTCGTGAAATGCAGAAGGTTTACCGCCGTATCATTCAGGTGGCACCAACTGATAGCACTGTATTAATTACGGGGGAGAGCGGCACCGGCAAGGAACTGGTGGCAAGGGCCATTCATAACAAGAGTCCTCGTCGGGACCAACCCTTCGTGGCAGTAGACTGCTCCTCTCTAGCAGAAAATTTGCTGGAAAGCGAATTGTTCGGGCACGTTAAGGGTTCGTTTACCGGTGCGGTTCAGACCAAAGTCGGCCTTTTCAAGGTTGCCGACAACGGAACGCTTTTTCTGGATGAGGTTTCTAATATCAGCATGTCCACTCAGGCTAAGCTTCTGCGTGTGTTGCAGGAACGCCAGGTGACTCCAATTGGCGGCACTCAGCCTGTCCCCATCAATATCCACCTGGTGGCGGCAACTAACCGCAATCTGAAGGAAATGGTCGCAGAGGGCACGTTTCGTGAGGATCTTTTTTTTCGGCTGAATATCATTCCGATTGAACTGCCGCCGCTCAGGGAACGCAAGGGAGATATTCCGTTACTCATCAACCATTTTCTTAACAAATTTATTGACGAGATCGGCAAGGAAATCCGAGGCTTCACACCCGAGGCTATGGCGCTTCTTGAAAACTATTCCTATCCTGGGAATGTGCGTGAACTGGAAAATACCATTGAGCGGGCAGTTGTGCTGACAGAGCGGGATGTTATCTCCAAAGATGATCTTGAACTTTATAATACAGTTGCTGTCACCGAGGAAAAGGTTGACTTTGATGGACACGTGCCGTTCAGTTCCGAAGAGTTGAAGGAGATGAAGCGGCATATCCGGGAGAGGGCTGTGGAAACAATTGAGAAGGCCTTCGTGATGAGCGCTCTTGAAAGGAATAACTGGAATATTACCAAGGCGGCCGAGGAAACCGGCATGCTGCGTCCAAACTTTCAGAGCATGTTGAAACGGCTCGGCATCTCTGCCCGGGCGCATTAGCTGACTACTTGATAACGGTCCATCAGCTGACTGCTTGCATTGAGTGTTGATTGTCAAATTATATGGACTTGATTTTCCTGATTATCTTGACCAGCTGGTCAGATTTTCACATACATTGAGATGGATCTGCTTTGGGGCCGGTATTTTCCGGCCCCAGTCATTTTAAAACGGGTTGTGTCTGTCAGCGACAACCGACCTTCTGCAATCTTCGATGTCTTCATATGTTTGATATTCTCTCGATACCTGCTTTTCGCTTACGAGTATGATATCCAGCACCAGTTGTCCGATGTGATTGGTAATTTCATCCAGTTTTTGCTCAAGATGCTGCTCTTCATAGATATTCATCTGGTTTTCCTTTCAGGTTAGAGTAATTCGGTCGCGGCAACCCGGACATGCTCTGCATTGACGCTTGCCGAATCCGTCTTTGCGGCAGCAATCAGCGCACCTCTGGCAAGATGGTTGGCTTTACGGTAGAGTCCACCCGATCCCTGATGTATGGCGGTGATCGCGGTATCGTCATAGAGCATGCGACTGACTCCGGCGATGCTCAGATGGTGTTTCAGATAGGCAGCCATGGTTTCCTGGTCGTCGCCTTTGAGATGACTTCTCGCCACGACTCGGGTTGCCAATGGCATAGACGTGCGGTAATGGAGATTTTTCACCAGATTCGCCTGACCTGCCAGGACTACGGGGAGCCATGGTTTGGAGTCCTGCTCGAACTGAGTCAAGGTATGCAGTTCCGCAAACACCTCCAGCCTGAGCAGACTTGCTTCGTCAATCACCAACACTACTTTCATCTTTTTGCCGAGTGTCAGTTCCAAGATTTCCTGCTTGATGGTTTTTTGACCTCTACCGTCGACATGGCAAAACCATCGAGCCGGTCATGCGCTTTGAACACAAGGCAGGCGAAAAGCTGTTCGTTGACTTCTCCGGCGATACTCCGGCCTACGTTGACCGGGAGACCGGAGAATTGATCTCCGTCGAGCTGTTTGTAGCGGTCATTGGCGCCAGTTCCCGCACCTACGCCCTGGCTGTTGCCAGCCAGCAAATACCGGACTGGACCAAGGCACTCAACTATTAGCCTTTATGCAGGGCCAACGCTATTTTGTCGAACGATCCTTTCAGGATGCCAAGGGAACTGCCGGTATGGATCATTATCAGGTTCGCAGCTGGCAGTCCTGGCATCACCACATGGCGTTGGTCATGATGTCGATGCTTTTTATGCTGGAAACACGATTTTAGCACAAAGAGAATCTCCCCTTGCTGAGTTGTCCGGACATTGCAAAACTGCTATCTACATTCCTCCCGCGACGGGATGCTGATATCAAGGAAGTGTTCCGGCAAATGGAGTACAGGCATAAACAGCGACAGGCGAGTATTGATTCTGCCTATTGGAAACAATTCAGAGCCTTAGGCGTGAAGCCTTCGTCGCCTCAGTCCTCGCCGCTTGATGGCATCTCTGATTTGAAACTGGAATGAGCAAGAATCTGTACATTGTGGTTGCGCTACAAATCAAAACCCCTCGCTGTCTTTCTGATGGAGAAAAGGATCAGGATGCCCGCCAGCCCGCAGATGGGGATCAGAAAAGCGCCATGGTAGGCTGCGGCCGGGTATCCGGCCGGCGTGCGGGGGAATGAGTAGATATAGTAGCCCATGATATGCTGCATGATCGCCGCACCCATCAGGAGGAAGAAATTCACGCCGGTCATGGCGGTGGCGGCAGAATGAAGTGGCACCAGTTTGCGTGCCAATGGATAGATGATCACCCCCGAAGCAGAGGCCAGGCCAACAGCGAAGAAAATCGCTACCAGAAGAGGTCGGGAGAGGTGATCCGCCGGTCCGAGCATGGTTGTCATCACCACGAGCAGGATGGTCTGACCGCTGAGGATCGTCTTCTCCAATGAGCCGCCTAATAGGTCGATGGCCTTGCCGAGCAGCAGAGAGCCGATGATGTAGCCGGCTGAAGTGTACAGCAGGATGCTGCCGGCCTGAGAGCGGTCCAGCCCCACAGCCTCCATCAGATACGGTCCCCCCCAGAGAGCCAGCAGCACCATATAGTTGGCATACCAGAAGAAGGCGATCAGGGCTATCAACCAGAAGTCCGGGGAGCTGAGGAGCGTCTTCCAGATCTTGAGAACGCCGGTTTCTTCAGGGCTGGCGCCTTCCGCAACAGGGAGTGGCGGATCGCTGCTGGCGGTCGGGGCATCGCGGGCGATCAGGAAGACGGAGATGGTGACGGCTGCCTGGACAACGGTCATGGCAAGAAAGGTGGGCCGCCAGGTGAAAAGGGTGATGGCAAAGGCCAGTGGAGCTGTGGCGGAGATGCTTCCCAGGTTGCCGACTGCGATCACGAATCCCGAGACCCTGGGGAATTCCTGTTGCGAGAACCAGTTGGTGAATATCTTCAACGAGCCCATCAGCACACCGGCCGTACCCAGTCCGAGCAGTCCCCGTCCAACCAGGGCGGTCAGGTAGTTCGGAGCCAGGGCAAAGGTCAGGGAGCCGCAGGTGGTGACGACTCCCAGGAAGGAGACGGCCTTTCTGGCGCCATAGCGGTCGATCAGCGGCCCGAGCGGGATTTGGGCAAAGGCGAATACGTAGAAGTAGATGGCTGACATGACCCCGAGCCGGGCGGCGTTAAGTCCCAGTTCCGCGGCCAGGTCACGGGAAACCACCGCCATGGAGACCCGGTAAAAGAGTCCGACGGTGAACATGAGGGCCAAGACGGTAAAGATTTGCCAGCGTTTTGTCATGATCGGGCTCAGTGGTGTCCGTTAAAGGGGTGCGAGGACGGTTGATGCCCGGGTGAGTTCCGCCTATCTTGTCCAGAATAACGGATATCCGGCTGCGGCCGGTCGGGCGAATAGCATCAGGACAGCCACAAGTGATAGGCCGTTCCAGATGTATCTAATTCCAATTCCAAATCAAAGCGTCATCTTCGTTGACTCGTCTTCGAGTCCTCAACATACTGATTGTATGCCTTCATCGCCTTCAATCCTGGCCGCCTTGATTTCATCTTTGATTTGAAGTCGAAATAAACTGTTCAGGCATCTGCTATTCAAACTGAGCGATTTGAAAAACTTTCAGGCTGGATTCTCAAAACAAAAAAAACGATAATACCCGCTAAAAGAGAACTTAGTAAGATGTAATCTTTAAATTTTTTGGCAATATCAGGATTATCGAAAGACAACAAGAGAGTCGGGGTGGGTTTATAATGGGCTTAGAATACGAATCAAAAATAGTACGCTAAGGATCAAATTGTCAAGTTGAAGACGGAGACGTCTGTACAATATTGCCAGAATTCCCTTGGAATTACCCCTACAGTGCACGCAAGTCAAGTTCGGTGGTGATTCCTATGGCGGCGCTTAAGGAACGGTTTGATAGCGATCTGTTTAGTTGAGCAAATGAAACATCTTCAGCTCCTCTGCCGAATTATCGAATTACCGAAACACTGAAGCTAAAATCAGACAAAGGATGATGCTATGGCCTGATCAAGGATGATATTCTGGAGCATAGTTATATAGTTGATTTTACAAAGGAGGACTTTTGAAAAAAGACAGCAGTAAAGAAGAATGGAATTATGTTGCTAACACCTATTTTAATACTGGTGGTTTCCCTGTTGACGTGTTGAGCAGGAGTATCCTTCGCCGTCGGCAAAGCTGGCGCTATCCATCCATTCGGACCCCGCTACAGGTAGTATGAGATTAATGCCAGCCATGGCGAGGTAACAGATGGATAAATTTATACATCTTGACGGTCTCGGCGAATGGCCGGCTGCTGCTGCTTCTCTATTGGCACTGGCTGCTGCGGTTTTGCTCGGCCTGCTCGGTTACATAATCCTTTTCAAGGTGCTGTTACGCTTTGCAGCCCGGCCTGACTCAACATTGCACCAGGCCCTGGTGCATCGCTGGCGACATCCGGCCAAACTGCTGCTGCCGCTTTTGGCTGTTCTTTTGACCTTGCCCTCGCTACGGTTTCCCGATGAGTTCGCCGAACTGCTGCAGCATCTGGGCAGCCTGGCCCTGATCGCCATCATCGCCTGGTTGATGGCCGCCACAATCTTTGGAATGCGGGAACTACTACTGCTGCGCTACGACGTAACTGCCCGTGACAACCTCAAGGCGCGGGCGGTCTCCACCCAGGTCAACATGCTCGTTCAAATCACCATGGTGGTGATAGTTGTCTTGGCCGGAGCGACCATGCTGATGACCTTCGACAAGGTGCGCCAGGTGGGGGTAAGTCTGCTGGCTTCGGCGGGGATTGCCGGGATCATTATCGGTTTCGCAGCCCAGCGCAGCCTGGCAACCCTCTTCGCCGGCATCCAGATAGCCATCACTCAACCGATCCGGTTCGACGACGTGGTGATCGTTGAAGGAGAATGGGGGCGTATTGAGGAAATCACGCTGACCTACGTGGTGGTCTGCATCTGGGATTTGCGGCGTCTGGTGCTGCCGATTACCTACTTTCTGGAAAAGCCTTTCCAGAACTGGACCCGTGATTCAGCCGACTTGCTCGGTACCGTGATCCTGCACTGCGACTACCGGGTGCCGGTGGCGGCGGTTCGTGCCGAACTGAAGAGCATCCTCGCGGGCAGTGATCTCTGGGATGGCAAGGTCTCCGGCCTGGTCGTCCTGGATGCAACCGACAGGACGGTCGTCCTGCGGGCGCTGGTCAGCGCGAAAGATTCGGCGGATGCTTGGGATTTGCGCTGTTATGTGCGTGAAAAGCTGGTTGAATTCCTGCAGCTTGAATACCCCGACAGTCTGCCGCGGTTAAGGGCTGAAGTGGAAACATTCTCGAAAGAAATTCAGTCAGTTGGCTGAATGTTGCAGGTAAATCTAATTTGAAGGGAGGACACCATGCAGATTCAAATCAGTACAGATCATAACATAGAAGGTAACGAGGCGCTGTCTGCCTATGTCAGTAGTGAAACTGAACAGGCCCTGAGCAGATTCAGCGATCATATCACCCGAGTGGAGGTCCACTTAAGCGATGAGAACAGCGACAAGAAAGGCGGCAAAGACTGCATGAAGTGCGTAATGGAAGCCCGACTTGAAGGCCGTCAACCCACTGCGGTTACTCATCAGGCCACAACCTTGGACCAGGCTGTCAAAGGTGCATTAAACAAACTGACCAGATTGATCGAAAGCACAGTTGGACGGTCAGGCAATCAACGGGGTCACAAAGCTGAACCGCCCCCTTCCGGGCTGGATATCCCAGAAGATGAGGAGGAAAATGATGATTTGTAACAGTTGACGAACCCGCGAATCAAAAAACAATAGTTTGGAGTCCGGATTCTCAAACAGGAGGCTAGCCATGTCATACTATTTCAGCAAAAAGCTAAATGTAACCTTCGAGAAAGCAATGTCGAGGGTGATCGAGGAATTGAGGTTGGAAGGGTTTGGAATTCTGACAGAAATTGACGTTACGGAAACATTGAAACGGAAATTGAATGTTGATTTCCCCAATTACACCATACTTGGCGCCTGCAACCCGCCTTTTGCCTACAGGGCATTACAGGCGGAACCTAAAATAGGCTTGATGCTACCCTGCAATGTCATCATCGAGGAACTGGATGATGGAGAAATTGAAGTATCTGCCGTTGACCCGCTTTCCTCAATGCAGGCAATCCAAAACAAGGAACTGCAGGCCATCGCCGAAGAAATACAGTTGAAACTGAAGAAAGTAATCGAGCAATTGTAAGCGAGGGGAATTCTCCTATGCTAATCAATGCCAATGCACTAACAGGTTACACATAGGACCGCCTCGACAGTGAGTTCGGGAAGATCAAAGAATTTCTACTTCGGTTTTTAGTGAATCTACCCGGCTAAGCGATCAAACAGGCACCGAAATACACGGGAAAATTCATGCTGACGCGGGATTACGAAACCATGTTGCATATTCATTAAATCAGCAAAGTTTACTGGGCCGATATACCGACTGACAAGAAGCGTTCTCTTTAAAGTTCTCGATAATACTTACCGGTGACAAACTTATCACCGCGAATGCGGTTGCCGGCAACCTTGGAATTGATCAGGTACATGCCGAGGTATTGCCTGAGCAGAAAGCCGAACTGATTAAAGAGCTTCGAGCGGATGGTCGTATTGTTGCCATGGCGGGTGATGGTATCAACGACGCCCCGGCGCTGACACAGGCCCACGTCGGCATTGCCATGGGTACCGGAACCGATGTGGCTATAGAAAGCGCCGGTGTCATGTTGGTCAGAGGTGATTTGCAGGGTATTGTCAGGGCCAGGCGCTTGAGCCGGGCCACCATGCGTAACATCAAACAGAATCTATTCTTTGCCTTCATTTATAACACGGCCGGTGTCCCGATCGCCGCAGGGGTACTGTATCCTTTCTTCGGGATACTGTTGGTAATGGAGGCAATAATCTCGGAACCAGGAATCTTCATCCCGACCAGGATGTCGGCCTGTGCAACGGGGATTACGCCGATCTCTCTTGTCCAGCACATGAACAGCAACTCGTTCAGATTCCATTTTGCCCTACGGTCCGGCAAGGTGCAAAAATAAATACTGTGGCTGGTCGGTCAACGGGGGGGAAGCGGTTTTAGTGGACCTTTTTTATTTTCAATAATCTTGCCATTACAATACCTCCACCGGCCGCGACAATGCTAAGCATGGCTCCCATCTTGGCGGCACCTTTTATGGCTGGATCGGTAAACGCCTCTCCGGAAACAAATAGTGCTACAGTAAATCCGGTGCCGGCAATTATCCCTGCAATCAGTAGTTCTCGTCTGCGCATGTCTCGGGGCAGTCCGAATCCCAAACGGGTCGCAAGCCACCCAAAACTGAAAATACCCACTGTTTTACCCAAAATAAGCGATGCCAACACAATCCAACTAACGGTTCCAATATTGGAAAACTCTACTCCTGCATTGGCCAGTCCAAATATGAAAAGGCCGAAATCGACCACGATTTTCCATTCATGCTCAAACTGATGCATAGGCGAACGATCGCTCGGATCTTCTTCGAATATCTGTTTTGTTTCTCTGGGAGCATGGGGTAAGAACGGGACAATAAAGACAAGTGCCAGTGCAGGATGCAGATGAGCACTGTGCAGGCCTGTCCAACTCATGACGCCGCCCAGGATCAAATATGGCCAGTAATTATGGACTCGCAAATTTCGCAGGCCATATGCTGTGAGCATACCGAGACAGGTCAGAAGTAGCCAGACAGGTTCAGCAGGCAGGCTTGGGTTTGGGTAAAATATGGCAATTATGGCCAATCCGATTGCATCGTCTGCCACTGCCAAGAGAAGCAGGTATGATACAGCAGGGTGTCTTTCCCCGAATGCCATACGTGCAGCCAGCCAAGCCAAAGCAATGTCTGTAGCGGTAGGGATGCCCCACCCGTTTGTAAGTTCCGGAGCACCCAAGGTGCTGTTTAATAAAAAATAGACGCCAATTGGGCCGACTACTCCGCCCAAAGTGCCTAGCAGCGGATTGATCGCTTTGGAAAAGGGATTCAGGTTACCGCCTGGCAGGCAACTCTGAGTGATTTCGACTGCAGCGATAGCAAAAAAGAGAACCATGAAGAGTTCGTTTGAGATAAAATGAAGAGAAAAACCACCAAATATCGGATTGTTAATAAAGTGGTGATACGTATCCGGAGCCAGATTGGCCCAGTACATGGCAACAACAACTCCTGATATTAGTGGTATTGAGAACTCTCGCAACAGATTCAGTCGGTATTTCATATCAAATATCTCTCAAGCTCACCGTTCATCTGTATTTAATCAAAATTACACATCAGTTGTTCGTCTTCATCTGTCAGGCTGCCATTGATAACTATGTCTCCAATTGTGCCTTGCAGGGAGGCTTTCAGCCCTTAGCAAATGAAAGGGCAGTACGCACATTGCCAACCAGGTTGATCAGTCTTGGGCCGATGTCGCTTTCAATCAACTGTCTCGACAATTGAAACGATGCGCCGCTGCAGCTGAAAACCATGATGGTTCCATCATCAAGGATCAATGGTACGGCAATGGCGTGGACTTCAGTTCTCCAGTTGCCGAGACTCGTGCAGTAACCGAACTCCCGAAACTCTGCCATCGCATTCTTAATGCCTTCTTTGACGATCGGCCAATTCTGTTCATCACTTGACTTGATCTGATCCATCAACTTCGTACGCTCATCCTCTTGCAGAGCACACAAGTAGGCTCTCCCCATCGAGGTCGTCGCAATGGGAATTTGCGAACCGACATCGAGTTGGACCGTGAATGTCGATGTATTCCGGTAGGTGTCGATATAGATCATATTCAGCTGATCACGAATGCCCAGATTCACCGAAGCCTGTGTATGTTCGGCCAGCGCCTGCATCAACGGACGTGAGATTCGGCGGATGTCCATTTGGGCCAGTTTGGCGTAACCAAGGCTGATAACGGCATTTCCCAAACAATATTTGTTGTTTGTTTTGGAAAAATTCAAATAACCAAGGTCCGCAAGGGTGAACGTCAATCGCGAAACAGTTGATTTTGGCAGTTTGGTTCTTTTGGAGATTTCCTGGTTGCCCAGGTAATGATCGCTTGGGTGAAAACAACTCAGCACTTCGAGTCCTCTTGCCAGGGCCTCGACAAATTTGCGGGCATCTTCGGGGGTTTTTTCTGTTTTGTGATTGGTTGTCATATCGTAATTCCCCTGAAATTATAGGTAGGAGCGTGCAGATTCCTGTTGGAACACAGGTTTACATAAAGATGTAATTTATGTCAATAGCAATCAGGGGTTTTCTGGGAGAATAATTCTGCACAGTGGAACCTTAAAATTGTGTTGCTTGATCGTTTGTAACATTTGAGTTTGTGCTAACTTATCGATAATGCGTATTATAAACATCAGTTATCGGTGTTGGCTCATGTTTTTCAATTGCTACACATTTTGTTTGCATTTCAAAAAATATTTTTGTATGATGATTATCAGAACAATAATTCTGCACAGCGGAATACTAAATATGATTTTGATGTTTGGCGGCCTTCCTTGAAATAGTCGGTTTAGCTCTTGAACACTGTTTTAAAGCGTATTTACTGTAAGTTGTAGCGCCGGTAATTCATTCGTTGGTTTTGTCGTTGATTATCTGTATTGACAAAAAAATGTGTATTATGGTACTCGAATGCTTTATTTGTGGTTATGTTTCAGCGTGAATAAAATCAGGTTTTAGGATTAAGTTTTTGCTGGCGATAGTATAGAGCGTTTCTTTCTACAGACTCAGTAACCAGATTAAAGGAGGAGGTTGTTATGAATTTCGCACTTACCGATGAACAGAAGATGATGCAGGACATGGCTCGTGATTTTGCCCAAAAGGAGATCGTGCCCACCCTCAAGGATGACGAGGCAAATCACAGATTTCGTCCTGAATTGGTCAAGAAGATGGCTGAACTCGGTTTCTTCGGCTGCGCACTGCCTGAGGAATACGGCGGCAACGGCTGTGGATATCTTGAGTCGGTCATTATTGCCGAGCAGCTTGCCATGGTCAGCGGTTCCTCGCGTCTTCCACTCAACATGCAGAACATCGGTCCGGCTGTTACTGTGAACAAGTTCGGCACCAAAGAGCAAAAGGAGCGCTTCATTCCCGCCTGGGTCAGCGCCGAGTCCTACGGCTTTTTCGCCATCACCGAGCCCAACTCCGGTTCGGACGTTGCAGGTATGGGGACCACGGCGACCGACCGTGGAGATCACTGGGAACTGAATGGTCAGAAGATGTGGATCTCCAATGCTCATCTGGGCGATTGGGGTCTCGTCTACGCTATGACCGACAAGAGCAAGAGAAACAAGGGCATGACCTGTTTCATCGTTAATCTGAAAGGGAACGAGGGCATTGTCACCGCTCCCATCGAGACCAAGCTCGGACTGCACTGTGCGCCGACCGGAGAGATTTCCTTCAGTCAGGCCAGGATTCCCAAGAACTCGGTTCTGGGTGAGGTCAATCAAGGTTTCCAGATCTGCATGTGGCAGCTCAACAACACCCGCATCAGTTGCGCAGCCGGTGCCCTCGGCATCGGCGGCGGCGCCATTGATGCTGCCATCGCGTACGCCAATGAGCGCACCCAGTTCGGCAAGAAGATCGGCTCCTTCCAGTTGATCCAGGGCCAGATTGCCGATATGGTCGCCGAGCATGAAGCCGCACGTCTGCTCGTCTATCAGGCCGCCTGGCTCAAGGATCAGGGTCTGCCCAACCAGTATCAGACCTCCATGGCCAAGCTGTTTGCATCCGAGGCCGCCGTACATGCCACCAGCGAGGCCATGAAGATCTTCGGCAGCTACGGCTTTTCCACCGAATACCCGGCAGAGCGTTTCCTGCGCGACTCCATGTCGCTCCGCACAGTCGAAGGGACCAGCAATATCCAGAAGACCATCATAGCGGGTTTTGCCCTCGGTGATGTGACCAACCGATAGTGCTGTCAGGGATGCGGTAGTTATCGTATTGAAAAACAATAGAGGGGAAGGGGTCTGTAATGTCACGAAAACAAACGCCGTTGCGTCCGTATTTTGAAAAGATGGCCGATATTGGCAAAGCGCTCAGTGATGCAGAAGTACGCCGCTCACAGGAAAATATCGATCTCGTCAAGGAGCAGGAGCAAATCCTGGCCCTGGAGGTTGAAAGAGTCAAAAACTCGGGTATCCCCGCCAAAAAAATTCATGAACGTGGCGGAATGACTATTTACGACCGTCTTGACTACCTGGTGGATGCGGGTACCTGGTCACCCCTGCACACCCTCTATAACCCGCGGGACAACGAAGAAGGGTGTACCGGCGTGGTCAACGGCCTCGGCAAGATCGAAGGGAAGTGGGCGGTGATCATCGGCTTTGACAACAAGGTCATGGCCGGCGCCTGGATCGCCGGTCAGTCCGAAAACATTCTCATGGTTACCGATATGGCCAAACGGCTCAACGTGCCGCTGGTCTGGCTGACCAACTGCAGCGGCGTCAAGCTGATGGAGCAGGAAACCGTCTATGCCGGCCGCCGTTCCAGCGGCGCCCCCTTTTACCGGCATGCCGATCTCAACCACCTGGGGATTCCGATCCTGAACGCCATCTACGGTACCAATCCGGCCGGTGGCGGCTATCAGGGCATCAGCCCCACCATATTGCTGGCCCATGAAGGGGCGAACATCGCCGTGGGCGGTGCCGGCATCGTCGGCGGCATGAATCCCAAGGGGTATATCGATGCCGAAGCAGCCCGGGCGCTGATCGATGGCACCAAGAGCTTCAAGGCCAAAGATCCGGGCCGGGTGGAAACCCATTTCGACCAGACCGCCTATTTTCGTGAAGTCCACGACACCGAAAAGGGTGTTCTGGATGGCATCAAGGATTACATGCGGATGATGCCGGCCTATGATCCGACCATGTTCCGGGTTGCCGCTCCCGCAGCCCCAAAGTTCCCGCTTGAAGATCTCAACATGATACTTCCCGCCAACCAGAAGCGCCCCTACGATGCCGTTCAGATTCTGGCCCGCCTTACCGACAATAGCGAGTTCATGGAGTACCGTCCTGAATACGGCCGTGAGGTCTATGCCGGCATCGCCAAGATCGACGGCTTCCCGGTCGCTTTCATCGGGAACCGTCAGGGTGTTTTCCCCGGCTATCCCGAATATGCCAAGGGCGCCTATCCGGCCGTGGGCGGCAAGCACTACCGCGAGGGACTGATCAAGCAGGCCGAGTTCGTCACCCTCTGCGGCCGTGACAACCTGCCGATCGTCTGGATGCAGGACACCACCGGCATCGACGTCGGTGACCTGGCCGAGGAGGCCGAACTGCTCGCCCTTGGTCAGTCACTGGTCTACTCCATCGAGCAGACCGATCTTTCCATGATGTGCATTGTCCTGCGCAAGGGAACTGCTGCCGCCCACTACATCATGTGCGGTCCCCAGGCCAACAACAATAATGCCTTCACCCTCGGCACTCCGCTGACAGAAATTTATGTCATGCACGGTGAAACAGCCGCTGCCGCATCCTATGCCAGGCGACTTGTCAAAGAGGACGAAGCGGGCAACGATCTGACCCCGGTTCTGGACAAGATGAACCAGATGATCAAGGACTACCAGGATAAGTCTCGCCCGGCATATTGCGCCAAGACCGGCTTTGTCGACGAAATCGTTTCTCTGCCCGATCTGCGCAAGTACATCCAGGCTTTCACCGGGGCCAACTACCAGAACCCCAAATCGATTACACCGGTCCATCAAATGCTTCTGCCCCGCATTATCAAGGGATAAGGTTTACTGATCAGTCTACTTTTTTACGATAAATGGAAAGGAGTTGCACATGAGTAAAACAAAAAAACCTTTGGGGCTGACGGAAGTCGTATTGCGGGATGCCCATCAGTCACTCTTCGCCACCCGGCTGCGTCTGGATGATATGCTTCCCATTGCTGATAAGCTTGACCAGATCGGCTACTGGTCCATCGAGATGTGGGGCGGGGCAACCTTCGATTCCTGCATCCGTTTCCTGGGAGAAGATCCCTGGGTTCGACTCAGGGAGCTGAAGAAAGCCATGCCCAGGACCCCGCAGCAGATGCTGTTCCGGGGGCAGAATATCCTCGGTTACCGTCATTATGCCGACGATGTGGTGGAAAAGTTCGTGGAGCGGGCAGCGGTTAACGGCATCGACGTATTTCGCGTTTTCGATGCCATGAATGACCCCCGCAACCTCGATACAGCCATCAAGGCCGTCATCAAACAGGGCAAACATGCCCAGGGGACCATGTCGTACACGGTCAGTCCGGTGGATACCATCCCCAAATGGGTCGATCTGGCCAAGCGCATCGAGGATATGGGCTCTCACTCGCTCTGTATCAAGGATATGGCCGGACTGCTGTCCCCTTACGTCGCCTATGAACTGGTCAAGAAACTCAAAAAGGCCATCGATATCCCGATCCACATGCAGTGCCACGCCACCACCGGCATGTCCACCGCCACCTACATCAAGGCCATCGAGGCCGGTGTCGAGAATGTTGATACCTCGATTTCCTCGATGAGTATGACCTACGGCCACTCAGCCACCGAGGCCCTGGTGGCAATCATGGCGGAGACCGATCAGGCCACCGGCCTCGATATGGTAAAGCTGCAGGAAATTGCGGATTACTTCACGATCGTTCGCAAGAAATATGCAAAATTCGAAGGTTCACTCAAGGGGATCGATGCCCGCATAATCCTGGCCCAGGTCCCCGGCGGCATGTTGACCAATATGGAGAGCCAGTTGAAGGAGCAGAACGCCGGTCACAAGATGGACCAGGTTCTGGCGGAAATTCCGCGGGTTCGGGAAGATCTCGGCTTTATTCCTCTGGTAACCCCCACTTCCCAGATCGTCGGCAGCCAGGCGGTCATCAATGTGTTGACCGGTGAACGTTACAAATCGATGACCAAGGAGACTGCTGCCGTACTCAAGGGCGAATATGGCGCCACCTCGGCTCCGGTGAACAAGGAACTTCAGGCTAAGGTCCTGGCAGGCGAAGAGGCCATAACCTGCCGGCCGGCCGACCTGATCGATGCGGAAATGGATAAACTCACCGCCGAACTGCGCGGCCTGGCAGCCGAGAAGAACCTGAAAATGGGGGATCACGAGGTGGAAGATGTGCTCACCTACGCTCTTTTCCAGCAGGTGGGTCTCAAATTCCTTGAGCACCGTGACAATCCGGGCATGTTTGAACCGGTACCAACTGGCGAAGAGACCGCTCCCAAAGCTGCAGCAGCACCCGCGGTTGCCGGTGGGGAAGTATTTACCGTTACCGGTGGCGGTCAGACCTTTACGGTTCAGGTCGCAAAAGCAACCGGCGCAGCCGCAGCCGCAGCTGCAGCGGCATCAGCCGTTGCCGGCGGAGCTCAGTTTGCTGCTCCCTCTGCAACTGTTTCCCAGAACGATATCGTTTCGCCGCTGGCCGGCAACGTCTGGAAGATTGAGGTTGAACCGGGACAAGTTGTGCAGGAAGGGGATCTGCTCCTGATTCTGGAAGCGATGAAGATGGAAAACGAGATTTTTGCCGACCGGGACGGTGTCGTAGGTCAGATCCACATTGAAGAGGGAAATGCGGTTGTCATCGGCCAGCCCCTGGTCACACTGCTGGGCGCAGGTGGTGCCGCTGTTGAAACCGCAACTGCTGCGACAGTTGCAGCCGGTACTGCCCCCAAGAACGGTGTAGTGGCTCCCTTGGCCGGCAATATCTGGAAAATCGAGGTTGCCTCGGGACAGAAGGTTCAGGAAGGTGATCTGCTCCTGATTCTGGAAGCGATGAAAATGGAGAACGAAGTTTTTGCCGACAAGGACGGCATCATCAGCCAGATTCTTATTCAGGAAGGAAATGCTGTCGATATCGGCCAGCTCCTGTTGACCATCGATTAATATTGCAGTTGCAGTTCTGTAGCATTTGCTATGTACCCATTGTGGATCCGAAGGAGTCTATATAATGAGCAAGAAATCAGCTGCACTGGAATACCATTCGACCGGCCGTAAAGGGAAAATTGAGGTAATCTCAACCAAACCTTGCCAGACAGCTCAGGACCTCTCATTGGCCTATTCCCCGGGAGTCGCCGAACCCTGTCTTGCCATTGAACAGAATCCCGAAGATGCCTACCTGTACACGGCCAAAGGTAATCTGGTGGCTGTTGTTTCCAATGGCACCGCGGTGCTTGGCCTTGGCAACATCGGTGCTCTGGCCGGCAAACCGGTCATGGAGGGGAAGGGGATCCTCTTCAAACGCTTTGCCGACATAGATGTTTTCGACATCGAATTGAACAGCGAGGATCCGGATGAGATCATCCGTGCAGTTCAACTCCTGGAGCCGACCTTCGGCGGTATCAACCTGGAGGATATCAAGGCCCCGGAATGCTTCTACATCGAAGAAGAGCTGAAGAAGACCATGAATATTCCGGTCTTTCACGATGACCAGCATGGTACCGCCATCATCTCGGCGGCCGGTCTCATCAACGCCCTGTTACTCGTGGGAAAGAAGATCGAAGAGATTCGTCTGGTTGTCAATGGTGCCGGAGCCTCGGCCATCGCCTGCGCCAATCTCGCCATTTCCCTGGGACTCAAACCGGAAAACCTGATCATGTGCGACACCAAGGGGGTCATCTACAAGGGGCGCAGCGAGGGGATGAACAAGTACAAGGAACGCTTTGCCGTGGATACACCGTTTCGAACCCTGGAGGAAGCGGCGGTGGGTTGCGACGTAATGTACGGACTCTCCTCAAAAGGGGCCTTCACCCCTGAAATGGTCCGCAGTATGGCGGCTAATCCGATCATCTTCGCCATGGCCAACCCCGACCCGGAAATCACCCCGGAGGAAGGACACGCGGTACGTGGCGACTTACTAATCGCCACCGGTCGCTCCGACTATCCGAACCAGGTTAACAATGTGCTCGGTTTTCCGTTTATCTTCCGGGGCGCACTGGATGTCAGGGCCACCACCATCAACGAGGATATGAAAAAAGCCGCCGTCTTCGCCCTGGCAGAACTGGCCCGCGAAGAGTGCCCCGACTCGGTTTGTCGCGCCTACGGCAATGTCAAGTTCAGCTTCGGTCGAGATTACATCATCCCCAAACCGTTCGATCCCCGGGCACTGTTGCGGGTCGCACCGGCCATCGCCAAGGCTGCGATGGAGTCGGGAGTGGCCCGGCAGCCGATTGCCGATATGGACAAGTACGTTGAGACGCTGGAGTCGTTGCAGGGTAAATCGAAAGAAACCCTGCGCATGATCATCAACAAGGCGAAGTGCGATCCGAAGAGCGTTGTCTTCCCGGAAGGTGAGAACGAGAAAATCCTGCGGGCGGCTCAGGTGCTTGTGGAACAGGGGATTGCACGACCAATCCTGCTCGGCAGTGAGGCTAAGATCCGTTGTTCCCTGCAGAAACTCGATATCAATCTGAACGGTGTGACTATCATCGATCCGGCCAATTCCGATAAGGCTGAGCCGTATTCCAATGAACTCTTTCGACTCAGGCAGCGCAAAGGGCTGACTCTCTCCGAGTCCCGGCGACTGATCACACGTAAATCACGTACCCATTTCGGCTGCATGATGGTACGCCAGGGAGACGCCGACGCACTGCTGGCGGGGATCGACTCCAACTATGCCGATACCATCCGTCCGGCGCTGCAGGTGATCGGCAAACAGGAGGGGCTGTCCAGCGTACATGGCCTCTATATGATGGTCTTCAAAAAAGGGATCTTCTTTCTGGCCGACACTACGGTCTGCATTGAGCCAACTGCCGCCGAGTTGGCCGAAACCGCAATCCTGGCTGCAGAAAAAGCCCGGATGCTTGAAATCGAGCCGAGTGTGGCGCTGCTCTCCATGTCCAACTTCGGCTCGGTTCGTCATCCTCAGGCCGATAAAGTGCGCCGGGCGGTTGAACTGGTCAAGGAAAAGCACCCCGGACTCGTTATCGACGGTGAGATGCAGGCTGATACGGCGGTCGTTACGGAAATATTGCAGAAAAGCTTTCCATTTTCATCTCTCAAGGAAGCTGCCAATATTCTGATCTTTCCCGACATCACTTCCGGCAACGTCTGCTACAAGCTGCTGCACCACCTGGGAGGGGCGGATGCCATCGGTCCGATCCTGATGGGGATGAACAAGCCGGTCCATATCCTGCAGCTTGGCGATGATGTCATGGATATTGTCAACATGGCCGCCATAGCCGTGGTTGATGCCCAGAATTGCAGTCAATCTCAGGTGGCAGATGTTTTGTAGATGAAGGGAGTTTCAGGGTTATGATTACATCAGAGGCAACATCACAAAACGTATGTGAGCACTACTCTCGGCAGGATCTGGACGCGACGATACTGAACGCCCTGGTTGCAGCCGGTAAAGATCTTGAACAGCTTAAAATCGAAGACCTTGCTCCCATTGATGAATTTCATATCCGGGGGCGTCATGCCACCATCGAACTTGCCCGTGATCTCGGCATCGACAGAGACATGCAGGTGCTTGATGTCGGCTGTGGCCTGGGAGGCGCGTCGCGATATCTGGCACATGAGTTTGGATGCCGTGTGACGGGACTGGATCTGAGTGCGGACTATTGCAGGGTCGCTGCAAATCTCTCGCAGAGCCTCGGACTTGATTCCCTGGTTACGTACCGGCAGGGTGACGCGACCAGTCTCCCTTTTCCGGACTGCTCGTTTGATCTAGTCTGGACTCAACACGCGACAATGAATATTCACGACAAAGCAAAGCTTTATCAGGAGGTATGGCGGGTATTAAAGCCAAGAGGGCGACTTGCCATGTACGATATCCTGGCTGGACCGGGCGGGGAGGTTCATTTTCCAGTTCCGTGGGCGAGAGAGTCTTCGATCAGTTTTCTGACAACCTCGCAGGAACTGCTGGAGATACTCTCGAAAACCGGCTTTGAAATTCTCATCTGGCGGGACGTCACTGATTCGGGTCGTATGTGGTTTCGGCGCATGCAGGGTAAAATCAGCAGCCAGGGGGTGCCAAGTCTTGGCCTGCAATTATTGTTGGGGTCCGATTTTCGGAAAATGGCACACAATCAGGTTCTCAATCTCGAAGAAGACCGTATTGCACTGATTGAAGCCGTCGTAAGGCGACCCGGCAACAGCTGAGACAGGCAGAGTGTGCTGACGTGAAACAGACAACGATGGGAGTGTTGGGAGGTCTTATGAACAAAGTGACGAAAAATACTATCAATGTACCTGAACTGAGCGACTCGACTCTGGAGGTTGACGGCCGTGTAGCTGTGTTGACCTTCAAGCGGCATGATGTCCGGAACGCTCTGACCGGAACAGCACTGATCGATGATATTGTGCAGACAGTAAACTGGGCAAATTCAGAATCCGCTCTTTCGGTGCTGATCATCACCGGTGATGGCACGGCTTTTTCCGCCGGTGGCAACATCAAGGAGATGCAGGAGCAGAGCGGCTGTTTCGGCGGCTCAACGATCAGTATTCAGGATCAGTACCGGCGTGGAATTCAAC
Organism: Geobacter sp. UBA698; assembly: GCA_002298925.1. Lineage (GTDB taxonomy): Bacteria > Desulfobacterota > Desulfuromonadia > Geobacterales > Pseudopelobacteraceae > Pelotalea. The sequence continues at coordinate 19,554 of DBMM01000092.1, forward strand.
AGATCCCGCTGGCCATTCATAAAGCCGAGATTCCGATAATTGCCGCAGTCAACGGTCCGGCGGTCGGTGCAGGTTTCGACCTGGCCTGCATGTGCGATATTCGCATCGCCTCCACCAAGGCCCAGGTGGGAGAAACCTTCATAAATCTAGGGATTACGCCCGGTGACGGCGGTGCCTGGTTCATGCAGCGTTTAATCGGCTACCAGCGGGCTGCTGAACTGACCTTGACAGGCAGGGTTATCAAGGCTGAGGAAGCGCTACGGCTCGGCATATTTCTCGAGGTAGTGGAGCCGGAGGCGCTTCTGCCGCGAGCACGGGAGCTGGCCGCCCAGATGGCCTCCAAACCGCCGCTGACCCTGAGGCTGACCAAGCGGATGATGAAGCTTGCACAGCGCAGTGATCTGCCCGACTTTCTCGATTTGTGTGCCTGTTTCCAGGCAATGGCGCATCACACTGCCGATCACCTGGAAGCGGTCAGCGCTTTTTTGGAGAAAAGGACCGGCAATTACCGCGGCGAATAACAGGCGGGTCAGGGCTGCTGGCGTATAACTGACAGTAAAACAGCTGGTTGACTATCTAAACATAAAGCAGAAATCTACAGAATATTTTGTCTTGACGTATTAAATAGTATAGTGGTACCTTAATGCTGAAATAGATCTCAACACACGGAAGCGCGGCTTATGTACTGGCAGCCTGTGATGATCTCGGTTTTGTAAGACAGAAGTTGTTTTCTGGCATTTCCGGCAAAAATGACTTCGCAACCACACCTATCCTGTTTAACAGGGGTAAGAGGAGTGCTGATATGAAAGATGTCTATGTTGTTGAATCGTTGCGTACGCCGCTCGGATCTTTTGGCGGAGTGTTGTCCGATGTTGAGGCCCCGCGCCTGGCGGCGACTGTCATCAAGGGAGTCCTTGAGCGTTGCGGTCTTGCAGCGGAAGCGATCGATGAGGTCATCATCGGTCAGGTACTGGCGGGAGGCACCGGTCAGGCTCCTGCCAGGCAGGCGATGCGCTATGCCGATCTGCCTGATTCCATCCCGGCTTTGACAATCAACAAGGTCTGTGGAAGCGGTTTGAAGGCCCTGATGCTCGGCGCCGGTTCCATCCGTCTCGGGGATGCGGAGGTAGTGCTTGCCGGTGGTATGGAGAACATGTCGCTGGCGCCATACCTGCTCAGCAAGGGGCGTTACGGCTATCGCATGGGGAGTGGCGAGCTGCTTGACCTGATGGTCTATGACGGTCTGCAGGACCCCTACAGCGGCAAACATATGGGTGTCATTGCTGAAGCAACTACCGAGAAATACCATCTGACCCGCGAGGAACAGGACGCTTTTGCTGTCAATTCCTATCGCAAGGCCCAGACCGCACTTAAGGAAGGGATCTTCAAGGATGAGATCGTCCCGGTAGTGAAAAAGGGGAAGCAGGGTGACCTTGTGGTCAGCGAGGATGAAGAACCGTTCAAGGGTGATGTTTCAAAACTGTCTGGCCTGAGAGCGGTCTTCAAGAAGGAGGGCACCATCACTGCCGGAAATGCATCGACCATCAATGACGGAGCGGGAATGACCCTCCTGGCCAGCGCCGAGGCGATGGAGAAATACAGGTTGAGGCCCAAGGCCCGTCTGGTGGCCTATGCTTCCAACAGCATGCATCCGGACCAGTTTACCGAGGCGCCGGTGGGTGCCATTGAAAAGGCCTGTTCCAAAGCCGGCCTGAAGATCAGCGACATAGATCTGTTTGAAATCAATGAAGCCTTTGCCGCGGTGCCTTTGATAGCCATCAAGACCCTGGGGCTTGACCCGGAAAAGGTCAATGTCAATGGCGGCGCCGTATCCATCGGTCATCCTTTGGGAGCCAGCGGCGCCCGTTTGACAGCCACACTGGTGCGGGAACTACATAAACGTCGGCTTCGCTACGGTCTTGCCACCCTCTGCATCGGTGGCGGCGAGTCGGTTGCGGTGATCTTTGAACGAATTTAGGAGGGGCGAATGATCAGGAAAGTTGGAGTTCTGGGTGCCGGTCAGATGGGAAGCGGCATTGCCCATGTTCTGGCCCAGCAGGTAATTGACGTGGTGCTGTTTGATATTGCCGAAGTGCAGTTGGCCAGGGCAGTTGCCGGTATTCAAAAGAACCTGGAGCGGCAAGCCAAGAAGGATCAGTTGGACAGCAGCGCGATTCCGGCCATTCTGGGTCGGATTCGGACCACCATGGCCATGGAGGACCTTGCCGATTGCGATATGGCTATCGAAGCGGTTACCGAGAAGGAAGTGCTGAAGCTGGAAATCTTCCGCAAACTCGACGGAATAATGAAAAAGGAAGCCATTCTCGCTTCCAATACTTCGTCCATCCCCATTACCCGCATAGCAGCCGTAACCGGCCGTCAGGACAAGGTCATCGGCATGCACTTCATGAACCCGGTTCCGGTCATGAAGCTGGTGGAAGTGATTCGAGGTCTTGCCACCAGTGACGATACATTCACTACCACTGCGGCCCTGGTGGCGAAGCTTGACAAGGAGATGTCGGTCTCGGCCGATTATCCCGGTTTTATCGTCAACCGCATTCTGATCCCGATGATCAATGAAGCTGCCTATGTGCTCTTTGAAGGGATCGCCACTGCCGAGGATATCGACAAGGGGATGAAACTCGGCACCAATCAGCCCATGGGGCCCTTGACGCTGGCCGACTTTATCGGCCTCGATACCTGCCTGGCCATCATGAATGTACTGTATGAGGGCTTCAAGGACAGCAAGTACCGTCCCTGTCCGCTTCTGGTGAAGATGGTTGAAGCGGGTTACCTCGGCCGGAAAGCTGGTCGCGGTTTCTATACGTACTGACGCGACAAGAAATAACGAGTAAGACGGGGATGCTTATGGAAGCTACGCGAGAACTTTATTGGAATATAGGTCATGGGGCATCAGTGCTGTTGCCGATGTATCTTTTTACCTTTGCGGCCCTGGGGTTTCTGATCAAAAGCTGCCTGCAGCGTCTGAACATCTACCGGCAGGGTAAACCGTTGAACCGGACTGACCAGCGTGAAGTGAGGATTGTCTCGCTGGTGAAGAACGTTCTGCTGCAGAGCCGGGTTCTTCTGGTCAAGGGTCCCGGGTATGCCCACGGCCTGTTTTTCTGGGGATTCTTCCTGCTTTTTATCGGCACCTGTTTTGTAGCCGCCCAGGCTGATTTTACTGACCTTCTGTTCGGCTACCGGTTCCTTAACGGTGACTTTTACAAGTTCTTCTCCCTGGCGCTGGATCTGGCCGGTCTGGCTGTTCTGGCCATGCTCGCTGGGCTGTTTGTCCGCCGTTATCTGGTGCGCCCCAAAGGTCTAGAAACCAGCCGGGACGATGCCGTCATGCATGGTCTGCTTTTCGCCATTCTGGTTACCGGTTTTGTGATTGAAGGGGCCAGGATGGCCGTAACCGAGCTCCCGGTCAACCCGGGGCTGGCGCTCTGGTCGCCGGTCGGTCTGCTGTTCGCCAAGGCCCTGTCCGGTATGGGGGAGGGGGCACTGCGCAGCCTGCACCTGAGTCTGTGGTGGCTGCACTTCATCCTCGTTATCGGCTTTATCTGCGCAATCCCCTTCACCAAGTTCCGGCATATTTTCACAACGTCAGCCAACTATTTCTTTGCAGACCTCGGTCCGAAGGGGGCGCTGGTTACCATTGACATGGAAGGTGACGCGGAAAGTTTCGGCGTCGCCCACATCAAGGATATGACCTGGAAGGACATCTTTGATACCGATGCCTGTACCAAATGCAAGCGCTGTCAGGATCGCTGTCCGGCCCATGGCACCGACAAACCGCTTTCGCCGATGAAAGTGATCAATCAACTGGGTGAGGTGGCCTGCGCCAATCCGGAAGCCAGCCTGATCGAAACGGTCGGTAAGGACGCCCTCTGGTCCTGCACCACCTGCCGGGCCTGCCAGGAGATCTGCCCGGCTTCCATCGAGCACGTCAATAAGGTCGTCGACATGCGCCGCAACCTGGTGCTGATGGAAGGGGAATTCCCCGGTGAAGAAGTCATGGTGGCCATGGACAATGTCGAAGTCAACGGAAACCCCCTGGGAATGGCCTATGCTTCGAGAGGTGACTGGGCCAGTGAATTGCCGGTCAGCCTCATGGCTGACGGTGCCGAGGTCGACATCCTCTATTTTGTCGGTTGTTACGCCTCTTTTGACAAGCGGAACATCAAGGTGGCCACCAGCTTTATCCAGCTCTGCGCCGCCGCCGGGGTCCGGGTCGGCATCCTGGGCAAAGAGGAGAAATGTTGCGGCGAGCCGATGCGCAAGCTGGGGAACGAATACCTGTACCAGTCCATGGCAGCCGAGAATATCGAAACCATCAAGGGGTACGGCGTCAAAAAGGTCGTTACCGCCTGTCCGCACTGTTTCAATACCTTGAGCAAGGACTACCGCGATCTCGGTTTCGATGTCGAAGCCGAACATTACACCACCTTTCTGAACCGTTTGGTGACGGAAGGTAAACTCAAGATAAAAGCAGATGCCTTTGACTGTACCTATCATGATTCCTGCTACATCGGCCGTTACAACGACATTTACCGTGAACCGCGGGCGTTGCTTGCGGCAGCCGGCGGAACCGTCCGCGAGATGGAACGGTGCCAGGCTGAGAGTTTCTGCTGCGGCGCCGGTGGCGGGCGGATCATGGCCGAGGAGAAGCTGGGCAGCCGGATCAGTGAAAGCCGGGCAAAAATGGCCGCAGCGACCGGATCGGCCACGCTGGTTTCCAACTGTCCCTTCTGTCTGACCATGTTCGAAGACGGCATTAAGGGGGCCGAGTTGGAGGGACAGTTGGCTCCGCGGGATGTTGCGGAGATTCTGGTAGAAAGGTTGTCGGCCTGAACGGATTGCCATTTTTAGCGGCTGCGCGAGACGATCGTGCAGCCGCCGAAATGTTTCAGACAGGTTTATCGGGACGGTAATCGTAATGTCTGTACACAAACAGTGCTGCATATCTCTTCATGAAAACAGGTAAAGCTTGTTTTTATAGATATAAAATAGTAAACAAGTACTGTAATGCAAGTCTGGTTGCCAGCGAAGTCATTTCCGTAGGAGGAAAACATGAACGTCCATGAGTATCAGGCCAAAGCAATTTTAAGAAGATTCAACGTCCCGGTTCCCGACGGTCACGTCTGCTATAACAGCGCCGGCGCCCGGGAGTG
>DBMM01000048.1:0-25264 GCA_002298925.1 Geobacter sp. UBA698
TTATTGGCGTCCCCGAGACGATTCGAACGTCCGACCCCTTCCTTAGGAGGGAAGTGCTCTATCCAGCTGAGCTACGGGGACAGGTTACAAAACCGGATATGTATAGCAGAGCTACCGGCCGGTTTCAACTCAATTCAATCGATGTCCTAGAATTTCAGCAAAGAATAGACTTTGCCAGGGGGCAGTTTCTCGCGACCATTGAGGAAATCCAGTTCCGCCATGAAACAGCACTCAACAATTTCGCCCCCCATGCTGGTGACCATGTCCACCACGGCGGACATGGTACCGCCGGTGGCCAGCAGATCATCGGCAATCAGGATTTTTTCGCCCGGTTTGATGGCATCCTTGTGTATTTCCAGCGTGTCGGTGCCGTATTCCAGCGCATAGGTCTTGCTGAAGGTTTCGGAAGGGAGTTTGCCCGGTTTGCGTACCAGCACGATGCCCGCGCACAGCTTGTAGGCCAGTGCGGATCCGATGATAAATCCACGGGCCTCCACCCCCACGACCTTGTCGATGCGCTGCCCGACATAGCGGTGAGCGATCAGATCGACCATGCGCTGGTAGGACTGGGCGTCCTGCAGCAGTGTGGTGATGTCCTTGAAAACAATGCCTTTTTTAGGGAAATCTGGCACGTCGCGGATGATGTCTTTGAGGGCTTTCATTCAGATACTCTCCTTATTTCTACGTTTATCGTTTGATCCTTTTTTCACAAACGGCTTCAGGACCTCATGCTGTTGCGCAACTTTTCCAGCGACTTGGCCTCGATCTGACGGATGCGTTCCCTGGTCACACCAAAACTCTGACCGATGGTATCCAGCGTCTGAGGTTCCTTGTCATTGAGGCCGAAGCGCAGGGAGAGTATTTTCTGCTCGCTCTCGCTCAGCTCATTGAAAAACGCGGATATCTGCTCATACCGGTCAACATTTTCGAGCAGTTCCGATGGGGATACCACCGACGAGTCCTCGATGGTGTCGATCAGAAAAAAATCGTTGCCATCGCCGATCGGGGTTTCCATGGAACAGGTGCGCCTGAGCAGCGTCATCAGCCGGCGCACATACGCCAGTTTGACATTCATGGCTTCAGCCACTTCATGGGCGGTCGGCTCCCGCTGCTGCTGCTGCGAAAGAGCCCTGGTCACCTTGGCCATGCGGTTGATGTCATCGGAGACATGCACCGGAAGACGAATGGTGCGGGACTGGTTGATCAGGGCCCGGTCGATGGCCTGACGGATCCACCAGGTGGCATAGGTTGAAAAGCGGCACTCCTTGGCCAGACTGAAGCGCTCCACCGCCTTGATCAATCCCAGATTACCCTCCTCGATAAGATCCAGAAACGGCAGGCCACGGTTGATGTAGCGCTTGGCAATCTTGACCACCAGCCGCAGGTTGGATTCGATCATCTTGTTGCGGGCAGCCCTGTCGCCGGACTCCACCAGACGGGCCAGATCTTTTTCCGATTCGGCGTTCAGAAGCGGCGTGCGCTGAATATCCCGCAGGTAAATCTTGATGGCATCGTCAAAGGTTTCCAATACCGTTGGCGGCAGGTCTTCCTCATCGTCATCATCAGCGGCAGGGTCCACATCCAGAAAAGCCAGCGGCTCCTCCGGCTCTTCAATGAGCAGATCAACATCTTGCAGAGGTTCTTCCTCGATGAAACCATTCGACAGAAGATCTTCGTTATTCTTTGTCATACACTGCCTCCCCTAACCAAAAGACTGTCCGGCTACCAGCCCTGTTTGCCGATCAGCGGCACAAAACGACAGCTGACGGAGACGACGGTTTCAAGCGTACCGTCAGCATGTTTCTCAATCTTGATCAGGCGCTGTTCTTCCTCATCACCCACCGGGATCACCAGACGGCCGCCACAGGCCAGCTGTTCGGTAAGTATCCCGGGAACCGCCGGAGCACCGGCGGTAACGATGATGGCATCAAAGGGCGCTTCTTCTTCCCATCCGATGGAGCTGCCCTCGCTGTCGTTGATTCTTAACATTACATTGAACAGCCCCAGAGAATCCAGACATTTTCTGGCGCGCAGTGCCAGCGGCCGGATACGCTCCGCCGTAAAGACCCGTTCGGCCAGGGTGGCCAGAATGGCGGTCTGATAACCGGAACCGGTGCCGATCTCCAGCACCTTCTCCCTGCCGGTCAGGGCAAGCAGTTCGCTCATCAGCGCCACCATGTAAGGCTGGGAAATGGTTTGCTTCTCGCCGATCGGGAGAGCCGAATCGCTGTAGGCCTGGGCAGCCATCGCCTCCTGCACAAAAATGTGGCGCGGAACCTTCAGCATGGCCTCCAACACCCGGCGGTCACTGACTCCCCGGGCCACGATCTGTTCCTGCACCATTTTTTTTCGCGCATACTCGAAATTCATCAGATACCCCATAAACAACATAACATTAGCAGACAGCCATATCCTAAGTACAGTCTGATCAATCGCCGGCCGTCACAGCTCCCATCCGGCAATGATCTTCATGGATTCGTAATTGGTCAGATCCAGATGCAGCGGCGTAACGGAAACATGCCCGCGGTTGATGGCAAAGAAATCGGTACCCTCGTAATCGTTGAAATCCGGTTCGTCGCTCCCGATCCAGTAGTACTTGCGGCCGCGGGGGTCGGTCTTGTCGACGATCTTGCCCACAAAGGAACGTTTGCCCTGACGGGTGATCAGCGGCGGATTGATTTCTGCTGCCGGGCGGTTGGGGACATTGACATTGAGGAACGTATCCGCCGGCAGCCCGTTGGCCAGCACCTGACGGGCCACCCGCAGGGCAACCTGGGCGGCTGCCGGAAAATGCTCGCTGCGCTCGAACGTAGCCAGTGATACCGCCATGGCCGGAATTCCCATCAGGGTGGCCTCCATGGCGGCTGCCACCGTGCCGGAATAGGTGATGTCATCCCCCAGATTGGCACCGTGGTTGATGCCGGAAACCACCAGATCCGGGCGAAAGGGAAGCAGACTGTGGATACCCATGTTGACGCAATCGGTGGGAGTACCGTCCACGGCATAGAAACCGGGGCGCAGCTTGAATGCCCTCAGCGGGGAGTGCAGGGTCAGCGAGTGCCCGACCGCGCTCCGTTCCCGGTCCGGAGCCACCACCGTCACCTCGCCCAAATCCCGCAGGGCTTCGGCCAGAGCCAGAATACCGGCGGCATGAATGCCGTCGTCGTTGGTAACCATGATATGCATAGTGCGGTCCTGTGACGTAGTCAGTGGAAATCCGGTCTGTTATGGCAGAAATCCATCCATAAATCAAGGCAGGCGTGCAGGACGGATTTTGTGTTTACAAAACAGGCCGAACTGGGTAAATTCAACCCCAAAACAAGGTTACAGAATTGATCCATATATCAAGACGGAGGTTACTCAATGAAGGCAGTATTGATGGAAGGTTTCGGCGGCATCGAGGTTCTGAAGGTGGGCGAAGCGGACCGGCCGGTGGCCGCTGAAGGACAGGTGCTGGTCAAGGTGTTTGCCACCAGCGTCAACCGCCCTGACCTGGTGCAGCGCGAAGGCAAGTACCCGCCCCCGCCGGGCGATTCCGAGATCCTGGGGCTGGAAGTGGCCGGCGTGATCGAGGAGCTGGGCCCAGGCGTCTCCGGGTGGAGCGTTGGCCAGCGGGTCATGACCCTGGTGGGGGGCGGCGGCTATGCCGAGTATGCCGTGGCCTATGCCAGTCACCTGATGGCCATTCCCGACTCCATGTCCTTCGAGGAAGCGGCCTGCGTCTGCGAATCCTACATCACCGCTTTTTTGAATGTCTTCATGATCGGCGAGTTCAAGGACAAGCAGACCGCCATCCTGCACGGCGGCGGCGGCGGGGTCAACACGGCCGCCATCCAGCTCTGCCGGGCCCTGACACCGGCCAGCAAGCTGATCGTTACCGCCTCCCCTGAAAAGATGGAGCGGGTCAGGGAAGTGGGAGCCGACCTGCTGATCAACTTCCGCGAGACCCCCGATTTCAGCGAGGTGGTCAAGGAATACACCGCCAAAAAGGGCGCCGATCTGATCCTGGACCATATCGGAGCCAAGTACCTGGCCCCCAACATGAACTCGCTGGCCTACAAGGGCAAACTGGTCATCATCGGCGTCACCAGCGGCATCAAGGCCGAACTGAACCTGGCCCTGATGATGGTCAAGCGCCAGCAGATCATCGGCAGCGTGCTGCGCTCCCGCCCCGTGCCGGAGAAGGGCGAGATCGTGGCCGAGTTTACCCGCTGCGCCCTGCCCAAATTCGCCGACCGCACCATCGTGCCGATCATCGAGAAAGTCTTCACCATCGACCAGGTGGCGGAGGCCCACCGCATGATGGAAGCAGACCAGCACTTTGGCAAGATCGTGCTGAAGATCCAGTAGCCCACCCAGCAGACACCAACCAAAAGACCGGCCGGGATTCAGTTCCCGACCGGTCTTTTTTTGTTCCTGTTCGATAATCGGGCTGGGATCAGCCCCGCTGCTGGGTCACATAGGCCTCGCTGCGCTGTTCGGCAAAGTTAAGGTGTGTCATCATGGCCTGACGGGCGCCCTCCGCATCGCGAGCCTTGATGGCCTCGAAGATGGCCAGGTGATGCTGATACAGCAGGTGATGATCCTCGCTGGTCAGATAGACCGCCCGCCAGACCCCCTGCTGGAACTCCTTCATGGCATCAAACAGGCTCTGCATAAGGTGCAGCCAGACGATATTATGGGTGGCTCGGGCAATGACGATATGGAGATTGGCGTCGAGGTCTTCGGACGGCTGCAAACCCTCCAGGTTGCGCTTCATGGATGCGATAATATCCTCCATGCGGCGGATGTCTTCGGGCAAGGCCCGCTGGGCGGCATAAAAGGCGGTCCACGACTCCATCCCCTTGCGCACCTCGATCACGTCCAGGGCACGCTCCTGCTGGGAGCGGATCAGTTCGGTCAAGGGATTACCGGCGGTTGTCTCCACCAGCGACATGACCAGCGTGCCCCCCCCCTGGTAGGACATGACCAGCCCCGAGGATGCCAGCACATTGAGCGCCTCCCGCACCGACGGCCGCGAAACGCCGAACATCTCGGCCAGTTCGCGCTCCGGAGGGAGTTTCTCGCCAGGGGCGAATTCACCGGCCAGAATAGAGGCGCGGATCTGCTCCGCAATCTGACTGGAGACTTTTTTGGGTTTAATGGGTTTAAACGGCATGGTGATCCGATCTGAAACAGTTGAGGGGTGGCTAGCAGCCCCCCTCTACCTACTACATTTCATAAGTTATTGCAACCGTGCCAGGACGCCATGCTTTGCGCCAGCACCTCTGTCAGGTGCATGATTCTGACACCCGGCAGATGATCCGCCAGCCCCTTCTTGAGCTGCAGCAGACAGCCGGGATTGCCGGTTACCAGCACCTCGGCGCCACTGGCAGCGATGTTGTCCAGCTTGCGCCTGAGAATGCGGTTTGACATCTCCGGCCTGGCGATATTGTAGGTGCCGGCGCTGCCGCAGCAGGCGTCGGCCTCGTTCAGTTCGCGGTACTCCAGTCCCGGCACCAGCTTGAGAAGGTCACGCGGTTCCCTGCGGATGCCCTGGCAGTGGGCGATGTGGCAGGGATCGTGGTAGCTGGCTTTCATGGCCAGCGGTTTAAGTTTTGCCCGCAATTCATCGGCATGCAGCGCGAGAACCTGAGAGATGTCGCGCACTTTTGAACTGAATTTTTCCGCCGGCTCGTAACCTTCCAGATGATGATCGTACTTTTTAAGTTCGGCACCGCAGCCGCCGCAGTCGGTCACGATAAAATCCAGATCGTATCCAGCAAAGATATCGATGTTGGTGTGGGCGGCCTCCTTCAGGCCGGCCAGGTCGCCCCCCAGCATGTTGGGCGCGCCGCAGCAGACCTGGTTCCGGGGAGTGATGACCCTGTAGCCGAGCGATGAGAGCAGCTGAATCGTGGCCCGGCTGGCTTCGGAGAAGACCAGGCTCATCACGCACCCCAGGAAGAAGCCGACCGTGCCCCGTTCCTGGCCGATGGCCGGCGTCACTTCCTGGATCTCCTGACGCAGCGGTCGGTCGGGCAGGTCAGGCAAGAGCCCCTCCATCCGCTCCAGCGGCTTGGGGAACATCTTGAGGATGCCCAGCTTTCTGACCAGTTTCTGCAGTCCGCTCTTCTGGTACATGCGCATCGGCACCATGGAACTCTCCAGACGGTCCGGGTGCGGTACCAGTTTGCGCAGGATCAGCTCTTCCATATACCCCAGACCGCTTTCCGCTTTCCGTTCGCAGGTGAACTCGGCCACCAGCTCACCGGCATTGACTCCGCAGGGGCAGGCCGAGGCGCAGGCCTGGCAGTCCAGACAGAGCGAGAGATACTCCAGCATCCGCTCGGACTGGTCCAGCTCCCCTTCCTGAAGCTTGCGCACCAGCGCCACCCGGCCGCGGGGCGAGGCGGTTTCCAGAAAGGTTTCCTTGTAGGTCGGGCAGGCTGGCAGGCACATGCCGCAGCGCATGCAGTTGATTAATTTGACGTAGTCCATATCAGAACACCTTACCTGGATTTAAAATCCCCTTTGGATCGAATGCCTGTTTTATCCCCCGCATCACCTTGATCCCCGACTCCCCCACCAGCCTCGGCAGGTACTTCTTCTTGGCCAGCCCGACCCCGTGCTCGCCGGTGATGGTGCCCCCCATGGCAATGGCGGCATCGAAGATCTCCTCGAAGGCGGCATGGGCGCGTTTGATTTCATCCTGGTCCCGCTCGTCGGTCAGGCAGGTGGGGTGCAGGTTGCCGTCGCCGGCATGACCGAAGGTGCCGATGGTCACGCTGTACTTCCTGGCCGCATCCTGAATTACCTTCAACATGGCTGCGATGCAGCTGCGCGGCACAGTGGCATCCTCCAGGATGGTGGTCGGCTTGAGCCGGGCCAGAGCCGAAAGGGCCGTACGGCGGGCCGTGGCCAGTTTGAGGGCTTCGTCGGCGGTCTGGGCCGTCTGGAAGAATGAACTGCGATACTTCTTGCAGATTTCAGCCACCGCAGCGGCCTCTTCCGCCACCACGGCCGGGTGACCGTCCACCTCGATCAGCAGCACCGCATCCACGTCCAGCGGCAGCCCCACATGGGCGTAGTCCTCGACGCACTTGATGGTGACCTTGTCCAGAAACTCCAGGGTGGCCGGGATGACCTTGGCGGCGATGATGGCAGACACCGCCAGGGCGGCATCCTGCAGGGCCGGAAAATGGGCCAGCATGGTGATCTTGGCCTGGGGTTTGGGAATCAGCTTGACGGTGATGCCGGTGAAGAACCCCAGCGTGCCCTCGGAGGAAACCAGCAGCGGATTGAGGCTGTAACCGGCCACATCCTTGACCACCTTGCCGCCGGTCCTGAGCAGGTCGCCATCCGCCAGGACCGTCTCCAGCCCCATGACATAATCGGCGGTGACGCCGTACTTCAGGCCGCGCAGACCGCCCGAATTCTCGGCTACGTTGCCCCCCATGGTGGAGATGTTCATGCTGCCCGGATCAGGCGGGTAGAAGAGACCACGCGACTCCACCTCGCGGTGCAGGGCGCTGGTGATCACCCCCGGCTCCACCGTGGCGGTCAGATTCTCCTCGTCCACTTCGATGATCCGGTTAAGGCGGCTGGTCTGGACCACCACGCCTCCGGCGGACAGGGATCCGCCCGACAGGTTGGTGCCGGATCCGCGCGGGGTTACCGTTACGCCGGCACCATGGCAAAGCCGCATGATGCGGACGACTTCATCAGCCCTGCCGGGCAGCAGCACCGCACCTGGCCGGCTTTCAATCTCAGGGGTAGAGTCGTAGCCGTAGACCGCCAGCGACTCCCGGTCGGTCAGGGTGTACTGCTCGCCGACGATATTTTTCAATTCATTGATGAATGTTGGTTCCATTTAGCACCTCGAAGTATGTCTTGTCTGAAACGCGTGATTTTTCGTCCTGGCAAGGCTGTCGAGGGATCGGGCGGAGGCGTAGCAGCACTACGCCGCACAACCAATCCCGAAGACTTACGCAGCCAGGGCGACAATTCGCAACGCGAATTGGACCGCGAAGGCGCCCCTAAGGGGACGGCCGCCAGGCCGAGTCAAAAAGGACCGTTTCCCCTTTACGGTATCATCCACTGCAGGTAGTAGGCCTGCAGATACACGATAATACCCACGACAACCGTCAGGAAGAGGGAGTGCTTGAGGGTGAAGCGGAACAGGGTGCCCTCCTCCCCCACCATGCCGCAGGCGGCGGTAGCCACGGCCAGGGATTGCGGGGAGATCATCTTGCCCATGACCCCCCCGCTGGTGTTGGCCGCGGCGGTCAGGATCGGGTTGAGGCCGAGCTGTTCGGCGGTGGCTTTCTGCAGGCCGCCGAAGAGCACGTTGCTGGAAGTGTCGGAACCGGTCAGGAAGACCCCCAGCCACCCCAGGAACGGTGCGATGAAGGGGAAGATGTGGCCGGTCTTGGTGAATACCAGACCGAGGCAGTTGGTCATGCCGGAGGCGTTCATGACATAGGCCAGGCCGAGCACCGAGGCCACGGTGACAGCCGGATAGCGCATGTCATAGAGGGTCTTTCCGCCGATCTTGATCACATCGCCGAAGCCGACCCCGCAGATCAGGGCCGACAGGAAGGCGGCGATCAGGATGGCGGTGCCGGCGGCGGACATGAAGTTGAAATTGTATTTAGCCGGCAGCTTGACCGGGACCTGATCGGTTACGGCCTTGCCCAGCGCCTTGAACTGGTCCTTTTCGACGAGTTTGTTCTTTTCCAGGTCATCCTTGACCAGTTTCTGGATATCGGCACCTTTTTTTGCAATGGCATTGAAACCGGCATAGCGCTCATCCGTTAAAATCGCACCTTTGCCCGCCAGCCCCTGCTCGACCGGCAGGAACTTCTCTTCCAACCCTTTCAACTCGTTCAGCAGTGCCACTGCACCCGCCAGCTTCGGATCGGCTGCCGGCAAAACGGACAGCAGCTTGTCAGCCTCGGCCTGGACAGCGGAGATCTTCTTGATCCCATCCTCCGGTTTGGAAACCTTCTTGACGATCATGTCGTTCAGACCGGCCACGGTAATGACCACCTTGCTCTTGTCAAGCTCGTTCTTGATGGAGGGAATGCCCCACAACAGTACCATCAATGTCAGGGCCAGATACGGCGCCCAGGCGCGGAACACCTCGGCAACGGTGTAATGATGCTGTTCCTTTGAACCGCTATGGGTCTCATGATCGAAGACATAGTTTTCTTTGGGCTGCCAGAACTGCAGCAGTATCACCAGGGCGGCCATGGCGGCCAGCGAGGAGATGATGTCGGGCAGATAGGGGCCGAGGTAGCTGGCGGTGGCCCACTGGCCGACGGCGAAGGTCACGCCGCAGACGATAATGGCCGGCAGAACTTCGATGGTCTTTTTCCAGCCGACCATGATCATGATCACGTAGAACGGGATGAAGACCGAAATGAACGGCAGCTGGCGGCCAACCATGGTGGAGAGTTTCATCATGCCGTCGTCGCCATAGCCCATGACGCCGGCCAGAGCCACCACCGGAATGCCGATGGCGCCGAAGGCCACCGGCGCCGTGTTGGCGATCAGACAGACTCCGGCGGCGTACAACGGACGGAAGCCGAGGCCGACCAGGGTGGCGCCGGCGATGGCCACCGGCGTGCCAAAGCCGGCAGCGCCCTCGATGAAGGCTCCGAAGCAGAAGGCGATCAGCAGCGCCTGGATGCGACGGTCACCGGTCACCCCGGCCAGGGAGGCCCGGATGATCTCGAACTGTCCTCCCTTGACGGTGATGTTGTACAGGAACAGCGTCGTAATGACGATGTAGAAAACCGGGAAGAGGCCGAAGGCGGCGCCCTGGGCGAATGCCAGTCCGGCCAGTTTGGCCGGCATCCCCCAGACGGCGATGGCGATGGCGAGGGCCGAGGCCACCGCCAGGGGCCCGGCCTTGTGGGCCTTCATTTTCAGGACGGCCAGACAGACAAAGATGATGACGAGGGGAATGGCGGCGATCAGCGCCGACATACCGAGACTACCTGCTGCGGGGGTGTAGGTTTGAATCCAGGGCATACATGTTCTCCTTTCCTTTTTAGGGTACGAAATAGCGACTGCTACAGCGATTCTATGTCTTCCGGTCCCGGATTCACCGCCACTGCATCAGCGAAATAGAATCAGGTTTGTTTAAGTTGTAATACCAATTATCCTTTTTCAAATACTCCTGTCAACATATTTTTTAAAGTCGCAAATAAAGCCTATTGACAAGGATATCCAGGATACATTACCCTACATGTAAAGTGGTTATACAAATTATATACCACTGTTGCCGAGAACAGCGGTACACGGAGCAAAGCGATGCGGCAACGACTATCAAACGTTTTTCCATTAGAGAGCAGGAATTTGATACAGTTGAACAACAACGGAGAAAAACGGAGGCTGTCCCATGTATGAACAGTTCAAGACCCGGGCTGAAGCGGTCAGTGCAGAAGTTTGTCGTTTTACAACCAAAAGCGAGGCGCTCGAGTATCTGATCGGGTTTCTGCGCAGGGAAGGTGTGGCCGACACACCGCAGGCAAGCGCCCTGTGGGCCGACTGTTCATTTCTCGAGGGGCTGGACCGGGACACCCTCAGACAGGTGGCCGGAGTGAAGTTTGACGTTACCCGCGAAGGTGCGTCACAAGCCCGTTTCGGAATTAGCCAGATGGAGTGGGCCTTGGCAGATACGGGCTCGCTGGCCCAGAACTCCACCGCCATCGAACAGCGCCTGGTATCGTCCCTCGCCAGCATCCACATCGCACTCGTGCCGACCAGCGGACTACTGCCGGACATGCCGAGCCTGCTGGTCAGGGTACGGCCGCAGGATTGCCGCTACCTGGCCATGATCACCGGGCCGAGCAGAACAGCCGACATCGAGCGGGTGCTGACGATCGGCGTGCATGGCCCGGACCGACTTATTATCGTTTTTGTTGATGAGCTGGGGGGTACCAACTGATGGGAAACGAATTCAAGGAATCCATCTACAGAGCTGTCAATAATGCCAATCTGACCGGGGCGCTCGCCAAGTTTTCCGAGGCCTATAAGAGCAACCGTGCCAAGGCCTATGAGGGGATCGACTTCGAGGAGTTGCGCGGGAGGATCGCCGAACTGAAGTCCTACGCCGCCTCCCACCTCGACGAACTCTCGGCACAGTTTCAGCAGCAGGCTGAAGCCTGCGGCGCCAAGGTCTTCAGAACCAGCGACCCGGCCAAAGTCAGGGAATACATCCTGAAAGTCGCGCAGGACAACAATGTCAAAACCATTGTCAAATCAAAATCCATGGCAACAGAAGAGATCCACCTCAATCCCTATCTGGAAAAAGCCGGGATTGCGGTCGGAGAAACCGACCTGGGGGAATGGATCATCCAGCTGGCCGGCCAGACCCCCTCGCACATGGTCATGCCGGCCATCCATATGACCAAGGAGGAGGTTTCCGACCTGTTCAGCAAGGAAGTCAACGAACGGCTGACGTCGGATATCCCCCGACTGGTGAAGGTGGCCCGGGAAAAGCTGCGACCCACCTTCCTGGCGGCCGACATGGGCATCTCCGGGGGCAACATCGCCGTGGCGGAAACCGGCAGTATCGTCCTAATGACCAATGAGGGCAATGCCCGGCTGGTTACGTCGCTCCCCCGGATTCACATCGCCCTGGTCGGCATCGAAAAACTGATCGAAAAATTTGCCGACGTGGCCACGATCCTGAAGGCGCTGCCGCGCAGCGCCACCGCTCAACTGCTGACCAGCTACGTGTCGATCATCACCGGTCCCACGCCCAACCCGGACGGCAGCATGAAGGATATGCACATCATCCTGATGGATAACCGCCGCAGCGAGATGGCGGCCGACCCCAAGTTCAAGCAGGCCCTGCAGTGCATCCGCTGCGCCTCCTGCCTCAACGTCTGTCCGATTTTCAGGCTGGTGGGGGGCCATGTTTTCGGCAAGGTCTATACCGGCGGCATCGGCACGATCCTGACCGCCTGGTTCGACGAGCTGAAAAAGTCGGAAGATATCCAGGGACTCTGCATCCAGTGCGGCGCCTGCAAGGATGTCTGCCCCGGCAAAATCGATATTCCCGATCTGATCATGGAGATCCGGCGCCGGCTGGTCCAGCAGCAGGGGGTGCCGCTGCTGCAAAAGACGATTTATGCCGTGGTGAACAACCGCAAACTGTTCCACGGCATGCTGCGGGCCGCTTCTGTCGCGGGCAGGCCGTTCACCTCGGGCAAGTTCATCCGCCACCTGCCGCTCTTTCTGGCGGACCTAACCGATGGCCGCAGTCTGCCGGCCATTGCGGAGGAACCGTTCCGGGATCGCTTCAGCAGGATCAAGCAGCCCAAGTGCAAAGAAAAAGCGGCCTTTTACGCCGGCTGCCTGATTGATTTCGCCTACCCCGAGATGGGCGAGGCGCTGATCAGGATCTTGAACAAGGCGGGCATCGAGGTGCTCTTCCCCCTTGACCAGACCTGCTGCGGCGCGCCGGCCCGCTACAACGGCGCCTATGAGGTCGCCGCAAGCAACGCCACGGACAACATCACGGCCCTGTTGCGCGAGGATGTCAGCTACGTGATTTCCGCCTGCCCCACCTGCACCGTGGCGCTGGAACATGACTTCATCAGCATCTTTGAAAGCCTCGGCCTGACGGAACGGCTGCCGCAGGCACGGCTGCTGGCGGCAAAAACGGTAGATTTTTCCACGCTGGTCAAAAAACTGGTTGATGAAGGGAGGCTGTCGCTGAAGGAGGGTCAAAAACTCGGCAAGATCACCTATCACGATTCCTGTCATCTGAAACGGGCGCTGAAGGTGAGCGAGCAGCCGCGGGAGCTATTGACCAAGGCCGGTTACGAACTGGCCGAGATGTTCGAGTGCGATACCTGTTGCGGCATGGGGGGCTCCTACTCCCTCAAGCTGCCCGAGATATCAGCCCCGATTTTGCAGAGAAAATTGAAGAACATCAAGGAGACCGGCGCCCCAACCGTCGCCATGGACTGCCCCGGCTGCGTGATGCAGATCAGGGGCGGGATGGATCAGGATGGCGCCGCTATCAAGGTCAGGCATACGGTGGAGTTGCTGGCGGAACAGGTGAAGTGAAACCCAGTCCCCCGGACGGCCTTCAGCCCCCGCTCCCACCGGGAATAGCTGACCCAAAGGGGCGCATGGGGGGCAATTGCTCAGAAATATTCAGCCAGTCCGGCCGAGATCTGTTCAAACCGGCGCAGTTCGCCGGGAAGAGACATTTGCGGGGAAAGATCGCTAAACAACGATGGGATGACGGACATCAGCGCAGAAACCGGCCGTTTTTCGACCGCGATCCGGCGTCCCGAGGGGAGTGAAATCTCGACAAGCGGCTGGTGACAGCCGGCTGACGACAAGGTCACTGCCTCGAAATACTGCACGTTCCCTGCGGCCAGCGCCCGCAGATAGCCCGCTTCCGTCACTGTTTCGTGAACGGCCTGAACAAAGGGGATACCGCGACGACGGGCGGCCGCATGCTGAAAACGGCGTTTGTAGGGAAAGGAGCAGTAGTTGACCGGCAGGTCAATTCCCTGTTCGATGGCATAGCGCACCAGCCGCAAGGCACTCAGCTCCGATTCCAGCACCGTCACCTTCTCGCCATGCACAAAGGTGTAGCCCCTGCCGGCCAGATGCCGGAAATTATGGGGTGTCAAGCGCATCTGATGCAGATTGAGATGCTGGACCCCGATCGCAGCCATTTCCACCAGCTTGCTCCGCAACAACTCCTCTTCCTCCGGGACGGCCGGGATCTCCACCGTCACCGTCGGAATGACGCCAACCGCGAGCTGCAGCCGACCGAGGTCATATTTGCTGGCACCGATGTCGAAACGGATCTCGCCCAGACCGGCAGCACGCAACTCAGCGGCAATCTCCCTGGTTAGCAGCGTGCCATTGGTATACATCCAGAGATGAACCGCAGCGCCGCAGCGCCGCCGAACAGCGTCGATATAGGCCAGAGTCCGGTCCAGGGTCAGCAGCGGCTCCCCGCCGCTGATGCTGGCCCCGCTGAAACCGAACGCGGCGACGTACTCGGCATAATCATCGGGAGTCGCAAAGGGAATGCCGTTTGTCTGGGGCTCGCCGGTCTCGTCCTGGGAGGCGGGACAATAAAAGCAGGAGGCGTTGCAGCGGCCATTTATGAACAGGCACGACCAGCCGCCGCTGGCACAGATCTGGCAGCCCGGAGAAAGCCTGCGGCAGTCAAGCTTGGTATCGCTGCAGCCAACCTGCGCATGTTCCCGCAGCCAGGCCAGCAACTGCTCCCTCTCGGCATGGGCCAGCGTCGCCTGCCCTGGCGTCGCAAAATCCAGAAAATCGTAATGGCGGCCATATTCCTGGCGATTGGCGGCGATCATCGCCTTTTGCTGATCATCAGTGTTCATCAATTCCCCTTGTGGCCGTATGGCGCCCTATGAATAACCCCGCATCCGATCTTCACCCACCTGCAGACCCAGAATCTCTTAAAGCCAGGCCCGCTAAGTCCATTGATGAGAAAGGACAAAGTGATAACTGCTTTCCACTCTACGCTTTATGTTGCTCCTCAGCAATCATCCCATGGTGATTTTCACCACGTGCTCCCTGCCGTCATCCTTCAGGGGTATCGTTGGCTCTGCCACGGGCAACGGTTCTCCGTCCAGTTCGAGCCGGACGATCCCCCGCATGACACCGTTCGGGTTTTCAACGGTTATCCCATAGCGTGCTGTCCCGTGCCGATAGCTGATGGCAAAGCCCTGCCAGGCGGAGGGAATGCACGGGTCGAACCGCAGGGTTTCCCCGCGTAAGGCAAGCCCCAGGATCCACTCTACCCCCGCCCGGTAGAGCCAGCCCGATGAGCCGGTATACCAGCTCCATCCCCCCCTCCCCACATGGGGTGGTTCCGAGTAGACGTCCGCCACCGCTACGTATGGCTCCACCCTGTAGCGCTGCATGCCGGTCCGGGTAGCGGCGTGGGTCACCGGATTAACCATGACAAAAAGCTCATGGGCCCTGTCTCCGTTACCCAGCATGGCAAAGGCGATCACGGACCATGCGGCGGCGTGGGTATACTGACCGCCGTTTTCACGAGTTCCGGGAAGATATCCCTTGATGTAGCCCGGATCCAGGGGGGTCTTGTCGAAAGGTGGGGTGAAGAGAAGAACCAGTTCCTCGACCGGCCTGACCAGATATTCTTCGACCGATTTCATCGCTCGTCTGGCCCGCTCCGCGTCCGCCGCAGCGGAGATGACCGCCCAGCTCTGGGCGATGGAGTCGATGCGGCATTCGGAATTGGCCGCCGAGCCGAGCGGAGTACCGTCGTCGTAGAAGGCCCGCCGGTACCATGCGCCGTCCCACGCTTCTTTTTCCAGAGCCTCTTTCAAGCTAGCTGCGTGCGTGCGCCAGCGCTCCGCCCGCTGCGACTCTCCCCGTTCCGCTGCTACGGGGGCGAACTGTGAGAGCGCGGCGTGGAGGAACCAACCGAGCCAGACGCTTTCGCCGCGCCCTTCGTGACCGACGCGATTCATGCCGTCGTTCCAGTCCCCCGTTCCCATCAGCGGCAGGCCGTGCGTCCCGGTTGCCAGGCGCAGGTCGAGAGCTCGGGCGCAGTGTTCAAATACCGTTGCCGTCTCCACCGATACGACTGGCTCGAAATAGGCGTCTTCCCGGTCGGCGGGAAGCTTCTCCCCTTCCAGGAAGGGTGTTTTCTCGTCAAGGACGCTTGCATCTCCCGACACCTCCAGATAATGGGAAACGGTGTAGGGAAGCCAGACGAGGTCATCGGAAAAATGGGTACGGACCCCTCGTCCCGTCGGGGGATGCCACCAGTGTTGCACATCTCCCTCCCGGAACTGGCGCCCGGCCGCCCTGATGATATGGGTGCGGACCAGGGCGGGATCGGTCATGACGAGAGCCAGGCAATCCTGGAGTTGATCGCGGAATCCGTACGCCCCGCCCGCCTGGTAGAACGCCGCCCGCGCCCAGAAGCGGCAGACCAGGGTCTGGTAGAGGAACCAGCGGTTCAGCATTATGTCCATGGCCCGGTCTGGAGTCCGGACCTGGATCTTGCCTAGAAGCCCCTCCCAGTTATCCCGCACAGCTGTCAGCTCGAGCCGGGGATCGACCGAGCGCCAGCGCCTGATCAACTCGCGGGCAGTTTCCCGGTCTGGCGCCTGCCCAAGAAAGAGAACCAGTTCGACCCTTTCGCCGGGGGCGAGATCGAGGGTGGTCTGAAGCGCGCAACACGGATCGAGACCGGCGCCTGTCCTGTCGCTTAAGAGCGGGGCTCCGACCAGTCCCGCCGGCTGCTCCAGGGTGCCGTTGCGGCCGACGAATTCGATCCGGTCGGCGGTCCATGACGTCTGGCGCCCGCCGAGATCTGCGAAAGCGATCCTGCCGCCGAATTCGGCATGCCATGGGTTTCTGGCAAACATGGCCCCGGTTTCACCATCCATTTCGGTGACGATATAGGGTGCGGAGACCGTACGCGTGAAGCCCAGGACCCATTCCAGATAGGCGGTCACGGAAAGCCTGCGGTTTTGCGGCGAACGGTTCTCCAGGACAAGGAGAGATATCTTGACCGGGTCGCTCAGGCTTACGAATTGCGTCAGTTCGCTCCGTACGCCGTGGGAGAGGTGTTCGAAGTGACTGTATCCCTGCCCGTGCCTTGCGATATAGGTCGCGCTCTCGACCCGTATCGGCAGGGCCGTCGGGCTCCAGATAGCGCCACTGTCGCGGTCGCAGAGATATAAGGCCTCGCCGGGGGGATCGGATACCGGGTCGTTGGACCAGGGGGTGAGCTGGTTTTCGCGGCTATTGAGAGACCAGGTGTAGCCCGCCCCCGATTCGGAGACCTGGAAACCGAAGCGCTCATTGGCGATGACGTTGATCCACGGGGCCGGCGTGCGCTGACCCTTACCGAGAACGATGACGTATTCTCGCCCCTCTTCCGCAAAACCGCCGAGGCCATTGAAAAACTCCAGGGGAGGCGCTTCGAGGGCAGCCTCTTCAGCCGGGTGTCGGGGAAACTGACGGCGCGCCGGGTAGACCGTTCGAAGCTCCTGACGGCGCATCCGCCTAACCTGTTCGGTCAGGCTCCCGTCCCGGGCGGAAAGCACGGCGCGGGCGGCGGTCTGGATAAGCAGGCGCTCGTCGCTGGTCAAGAGATCGGCGCGCAGAACGAAGATCCTTCCGCGGGTTTCCTGCAGAGCCCGGCCTCCTGCAAGGCTGGTGTTCACCATTGCTTCCAGAGAGCGCTGCAACTCCTGAATGTAAGAGGTTTCTTTTTCGTTCAGGATGACCAGGTCCACCGCCAGGAGTTTTAACCGCCAGTACTCATGGGCACGCAGCAACTGCCGGACAATCCCCTGGTCATCGGCATTGTCGATGCGCACGATGACAATGGGATAATCCCCCGATATCCCGTATCTCCAGAGACCCGTAACATTCATAACGCTCTGCTTGAGGATTTCATTGCGGGGGCGCATGGCAGGGTCTGAATAGAGGATGCGGTTCGCCAGATGCTGGAAGAGGTGGGCTTCGCCCCGCTCTATCCCCAGGTAGTGCAGCTGGATCTGCGCCTGGGTCCAGGCAAGGGTGAGTGTTCGTTGGTAGGAGGCCGGGTCGTGATACTTGTCGGCCAGGAGCAGGATAACCTCGCGGGACGAAGCAACCATGGTCGCGAAGATAATGTGTGCCGTTGCCCCGGGTGCAACCCGCACCCGGGCACGGAGACTGAAGATCGGGTCGAGGACGGGACCGACCATGCCGGACAGGGGGCGTCCTTCCATGACGGAAACGGGCCTGCGGATAGTATGGCCACGCCCGAGGAAGTGCATCCGGTCGGTCTCGTACTCGATAACGCCGCCCCCGCCCCCTTCCACGGCGATCACGTGGGCGGCCCACACGGATGAGTCGGCAGCGGAGCGGAGACGGCGGTGCGCCAGAAGCCCTGAGCAGTCGAGCTGATATTCCGTCTGGACGAAGAGGTTGGAGAAGGCCGGGTGGGCGATGTCTGCACCCTGAGGGGCGAGGACGATCTCTGCGTAGGAGGTGACCTCGATTTCCCGGGTGGATAGCCCCTCGTTAATGATAGAGAGACGGCGCAGCTCAACGTCGTCCTCCGGCGACAGAATGATCTCCAGGGCGGTGGTCAGGGTTTCGTCGTGCCTGACGAGGAGCGCCCTGTCCTCGGCGAAAGCCACCTCGTAGCGCTTCGGTTCCAAACCCGCCGGCTGGTAGGCCGCAGACCACACCGCGCCGTTCTCCGTATCGCGCAGGAAGATAAAGCTTCCCCATGCGTCCCGCGCCGCATCTTCGCGCCAGCGTGTGACGGCGATGTCTCGCCAGCGGCTGTAACCGGAGCCGGCCGCGGTAACCATGACGGCGTACCGGCCGTTGGAGAGGAGATGGGTCGAGGGGAGGCGGTGGTTCGGGGTGTGGAAGCGGCGCAGCACCGGCTGGACCGCTTCCCAGACCTTCGCGGCCTGGACCTGGTCGGCGAGCGGGCGGGCAACGCCGACGTCGCGGGGCATCCGTTCCTGGAGGAGGAGCTCGGCCGCACGGATCATCGGTTCGCGGTGGAAGCGGTGCCGCATGATCCCGTCATGGATGACGTTATCCAGGGCCATCAGCGACATCCCCTGGTGGTGCGCCATGTACGCCTTGATGACGGCGGCCCTGGTCCCCTCGGGTAGCCGGTCGCGGGTAAAATCCATGGCCTCGTAGAAGCCGTACGGGCCGCGCCCCCCCGCTTCCGCGAGCCGTCTGAAGTTTCGCGCCGCTGCGGCAGGAGCATACATTGCCGCCAGCACCGTGGCGTAAGGGGCGATGACAAGGTCCTGGCCGAGGCCGCGTTTAAGCCCCAGACCGGGTATCCCGAAGGCCGAATACTGGTAAGCAAAGGACAGGTCGCGGGTGTTATAGGCAGATTCGGAAATCCCCCACGGCACGTCGTTCTCCTTTCCATAGCTGATCTGGCGCGCGATGACAAACCGGCAGGTCTGGTCCAGCAGGCTGCCGCGCGGCGTGTACATGACCAACGAGGGCATGAGATACTCGAACATGGATCCGGACCACGAGACGAGGGCTGCACCCTTCTCCACCGGGATCAGCACCCGGCTCAGCCGAAACCAGTGGGAAGGAGGGGCTTCCCCCTTGGCGATGGCAATGAAGCTGGTGAGGCGTGATTCCGAGGCGAGGAGGTCGTAGAAGCTCGGGTCGAGGTGTCCATCGCTGACGCGGTAGCCGATGGAAAAGAGCCGGCAGCCCGAGTCATAGAGGAAACTGAAATCCATCTCGTCGAAGAGCCGCCGCGCGCTCACGGCGATCCTGTCGAGCCGCTCCAAAAGCCGGCCGCACATCTCCCCCGACCGCTTAATAGCCGCGACCAGGGTGTCGAGGCGGGCGAGATGCTCCCTGGTTCCCGTGAGCGCCTGAAGCTGCGAAAGCTTTCCGAGGGCGGCTTCACAGAAGCCAGGCATGCGCGCCAGGTGAGTGTCGGGCGTGAGGAGGTCAAGGAAGACATTCCAGAGCTCCTGCTCTTCCCCGACGGCTCCCTTCCTCTCCGGCGTCCATTCTGCCAGCATCCTCACCCAAGGGAAGAGAAGATCGACGTCGCGCCGATGGCTTCTGATGTCGACCAGGAGAAGTTCCGCCCAGGCAGCAACTTCGCTTCCGCCCCACTCTCCGCTCTCTTCTGCGACTGTTCGGACCGAGGCAACGACAGTTTCCGTTCTGGCCTCCAGCGAGTCCCAGAAGGTGGCTTGACCTGCAAAGCCGGACGGTGCAGCGGAAAGAGAGGACTCTATCCCCCCGATGGCATCCAGCGTCTGCCGCACAACGTCGTCTCTTCCGAGCCCCTGCAAGGCATGGCGAAAGAGGTGCACGGTGTCGTGGATACCCTTCAATGCGGCCGGTGATAGAATGGGGTTCTGCGTCATCTCCCTGCAGGCCTGGGAGAGGGCAAGGAAGTGTCCGGCAAGATTCCCGCTGTCGACGGATGAGATGTACTTTGGCTCGAGTGTCCGCAGTTCACGGGTTTCGTACCAGTTGTAAAAGTGTCCGTGGAAGCGGGGAAGCTCCTCCATGGTTCCCATGGTTGCTTCGAGTCGCTCCACTGTGTCGGACAGGCTGATCCAGCCGAAGTCCCGGGCGGCAACGATCGAAAGGAGATAGAGGCCGAAGTTTGTCGGAGAGCTGCGGTGGGCGATGACCGGATGTGGCTCTTCCTGAAAATTGTCGGGTGGAAGCCAGTGATCCTCGGCCGTCACGAAGGTGGTGAAAAAGCGCCAGATACGTCGGGCGGTCAGGCGAAGGTGTGCCACCTCACCTTCCGGCAGGATCTCGGCAGGTTTGGTCGCGGGGGGGATGCTGATCCTGCGTGCTACGAAGGGGGAGGCTGTCCAGAGCATGATGAACGGGACGGCCACGGGAAGCGCTCCGGGGGCGAGGAGGGCCGTCAGGAACAAAGAGGCTAAGGCCAGGATTTCGGCGCCGAGCATCTGCTGGAAAAAGTAGCTGATCGAAAAGGCGGAGGTTTTTTTCACATGGGCGGCCGTTGCCCACTGGAGAAGGTTGCGGTGGGTGATGAAGAGGCGCACGAGGGTGCGGCTGACGGCGTCCAGCATCAGCCATGCATAATGAGCAAGGAGCGTCAGGACGATGGCCGTGTGCCCGGCGCCGACAATCAGGTCGCCAAGCACGGCTCGCAGGTGCTTTCTCTTGGAAATGCCGCGGCGGCGCGGCACCAGGCCGGTGACGAACGAGAGAAATGCCGGGAAAGCGATGTTAGCGAGAATGAACGGGACCCACACCCAGCGCGGGGCAGCTGGGACGAACCAGCTAGCCAGAAGGAGCAACAGCATTGCCGGCTCGGAGAGAGAGCGCCGCAGGTTGTCGATCATCTTCCAGCGTCCGATGATGGGGATGTCTTTTCCCTTTTTTCCTAAAATCCAGGGAAGAAGCTGCCAGTCTCCCCGCGCCCAGCGTTGCTGGCGGGTGGCGGCAACTTCCGCATGGGAAGGAAACTCCTCGAACAGCGTGATGTCGCTTGCCAGTCCGCAGCGGGCGAAGGTCCCCTCGAACAGGTCGTGACTCAGGATGGCGTTTTCCGGCACGCGTCCCGCCAGGGCGACCTCGAAGGCATCCACGTCGTAGATCCCCTTGCCGGTGAACGACCCTTCCCCGAAGAGGTCCTGATAGATATCCGAAACGGCAAAGGCGTAAGGGTCAACGCCGCACGGTCCGGAAAAGAAATGGTGGTATAAGGTGCGGTCACTATGGGTGGGGAAGGAAGGGATGATACGCGGCTGGATCACCCCGTACCCTTCAACCACGCGCCCTAGGCGTTCATCGAAGCGGGGGAGGTTCAGGGGGTGGGCCATGCTCCCGACGAGCTCATTTACAGTTTTTACCGGAAGTTTTGTATCCGCATCGAGGGTGATGACGTAGCGGACGTCGGGTGGGACCTCCGGCGGCGAACCGGTGCTTGAGATGAAGCTGGTTTCCCCCACTCCCCGCAGCAGCCGGTTGAATTCATGAAGTTTTCCGCGCTTGCGCTCCCACCCCATCCATTTTCGTTCCCCCTCGTTCCAGAGACGTTTGCGGTGGAAGAGGAAAAACCGTTTCCCCCCGTCGGGAGCGGGTCCGTGGCGCCCATTGAGCTGTTCTAGTCTAGCTGCTGCGAACCGGAGGAGTTCCATGTCGCCGGGAAGGATTTCGGCGTCCGCGTCCGGCCAGTCGGTCAGGAGGGCAAAGCGGACATCGCCGTCCGGATTCGCCAGGTAGTGCACCTCGAGGAGCCCGATCTGTTCTTCAGCTTCGGCTTCGCTGATGAGAAAGGCCGGCACCGCCACGAAAGTTCGCAGCGATGGAGGGATTCCGCCGGCAAGTTCCAGTCGTGGAAGGTGGCGCGGCCCGATCTGCGCCGCCATGATCCTGTTTACCAGCATGACCGCCATGTCGGATGCGGGGAAAAGCGCCAGCATGCCGAACAGGAAGAGCCATGGAGATGTCACCCCCGCCTCGAAGCTCGCCAGCAGGGGGAGAACCGCCAGGAGAAGGGTCGCCAGGCCGATGTTTCCAATATAGGCTGAAGTTGCATGGGCGATATAAAATCGAAGGAGTTTCAGTCGCAGCGAGGATCGAAAGCCGATCTCTTGCTCGAAAGCCTGCCGTCCCTTGGAGATCAGGTAATAGCCGGGATCCAGAAAGCGCCAGTCGGCAGCTTCGCCGCTTCCCCCCGCTTCCCTGCGCGCCTCTTCTGTTTTGGCGATTACCCGGCGGGCGACCTCCAGTTCCTGCAGCCGAGCACCTTTTGCCAGATCTTCCAGACCATGCCGGTAACGATCACGGGTGATGAAATCCATTTCGGCGAAGAGGGTATCGGAGCGGAAGACTTCGTCCACCAGACTGACCTCCTCGAAAAAGGAGTTCCAGGAATAGGCCGATATAAGCCGCATGCTCGTGATGATATTACGTACTGTCACGTTGGCAGACGCCTGGAGGTTATGTTCCTGCAGAACGATTTCGTCCGGGCTTGTCCCCTGCGCTGCCAGCTTCTCCGTGAGCAACTCCATGGCGGAGGCCACATCGGGTTCCTGGTGGCGCAGGCGTTGCACCAACTGCACCGCAAAGGCTGTGAAAAGAGGCTCCGCTCCCATTCCCCGCAAGGTATCCATGGATTCCTGCGATGACCGGCCGCTGATACCCAGGAGATCGTCGGCAATCCTGTCCGCCTCACGTCGCGCCCTTTCCGATCCGACGATACGGACCGCAAGGCGACGGAGGTTCTCGATGAGCACGATCCTGATGGTGATCGGGATGGCCCACAGTTCTCCGATGGTAAGCGGCTGGACGCGCTGGTAGGCGCGGACGAAACGGATCAGCAGTTCCGGGTCGAAGCGGCTGTCTGTATGGGCGACATAAGACCAGGCGAGCTCAAAAACGCGGGGGTATTGCCTGAGCGGACCTCCGGCGAGTTTTGGGAGTTCTCGGTAATAGCGAGAGGAAAGAAGGTCACGGATATCCCGCAGCTGTTCGTCGACAATATAAAAGTTGTCGAGGAGCCATTCGGCGGCCGGCGTGATTGCCCGCTGTTCCCGAACCGATTCGGCGACGGAGTGATACGACGCCAGGAGGACCCGTCCGTTTTCGTTAATGCGCGGAGTAAACCTGCGGCCCTGGCGAGGATCGTCCGTGACCTTCTGCCTGACCGCAAGGCTTCCGGCGTGCTGCTCCAGGCGTTCTGCGCTGAGCACCTCATAGCGGATCGGTTCTTCGAAAACAGTGAAGGGATCGATTGTCATCCGCGCCAGGGCAAGAGCTCTGATGATTCGGTTAATCAGGTGCATAGAGGCCTCGCGGCATCATGATAATCCGTTAATCCTTAACAGATTATCATAAAATACGACAAGGGCAACGCCTTGATCGCGAACTTCCTATGCTTCCGGTACTTAGCATTCCACGCCGCCTCGGCGGTGCTTTATCGGGGAGTAGCCTTGAGAGCGGTCACCCCACAACCTGGCCGACTCCCCGTTAAATTACCACGATTGATGATCATGCTCTCTTCTCATCTGACTGGGTTAACAGCAACTACTTCTCCCGGCACAGGAAGGTCAACCAGCATGCTGTCGCCTTTCATGACCCATGGCATCTTTGCATCCTCACCCGGCTGTTCCGGGTCCCCCATCCGGACGCGCACCTGATGTTTCACCAGACCCCGCTCCAACGGGATTGCGCCACCGGTCACACGTTGCCCATCCATCTCCACCCAGGCGACACCGCACTGGCAGCCGTTCGGATTTTCCACCTGGATCTCATAGATCGTTTCACCGTGCCGATAGCGGAGGCTGAAACCCGGCCAGGTTGCCTGGATAACCGGATTTATCCGCATCAGATCTCCACGCACCTGCAGGCCCAGGACCTCTTCGGTCCAGGCCCGGTACATCCAGGCCGCCGAACCGGTATACCAGGACCAGCCCCCCTGTCCTACCCGGCCGGACAAGCGGTAAACGTCGGCCGCAACCACGTAGGGCTCGACCCCGTAATGCCAGACAGCTTCCGCATCGCGGGTATGCTCGATCGGATTGAGCATGCGCAGCAGTTGCCCTGCCCGCTCCCCATCCCCTTTGCGGGCCATGGCCATGGCCATCCAGAGGGCGGCGTGGGTGTACTGGCCACCGTTCTCCCGCACCCCGGGAGGATAGCCCTTGATGTAGCCGGGTGACGGCTTTGAAGTGTCGAAGGGTGGTTCGAAGAGCAGCACCAGACCTTCCTCTTCGCGGACGAGATGCTGCCAGGCCGACTCCAGGGCCTGATCCGCCCGCAACAGGTCGGCGGCGCCGGAAAGCCAGGCCCACGATTGCGGCAGGGAATCGATCCTTGCTTCCCTGTTTTCCGCTGACCCCAACGGGGTGCCGTCATCGAAGGTTCCCCGCAGATACCACTCCCCGTCCCAACCGGCCTGTTCGACCCGCTGGATCAGGGCATACCTGTCATCCTGATAGGTTTGACTCAGCTCCGGTTGCTGCAGCAGGCTTGACAGTTCAGACATCCCCTGCAACAGATCACACAGGAACCAGCCCAGCCAGACGCTCTCTCCCTTCCCTCCGGCGCCCACCAGGTTCATGCCGTCATTCCAGTCCCCGGTCCCCATCAAGGGCAAGCCATGGGGCCCGATCGTCAGGCCGCGGCTGACTGCAGCCCGGCAATGTTCAAAGAGCGTAGCCCGTTCAAAGGTGACTTCCGGCGATGAGAAGAGTTCGTGCTGATCGTCAGCCAGGGGCGGGGCGTTGAGAAAGGGGACCTCCGCCAGCAGGATGTCCCTGTCGCCGGTGGTCCGGACGTAGTGAGCGACCACATAGGGGAGCCAGAGCAGGTCGTCGGAAATACGCGATCGGATCCCGGCGCCGGCCGGTTCATGCCACCAATGCTGGACATCCCCCTCCTTGAACTGGCGACTGGCTGCCAGCAGGATCTGTTCGCGCGCCAGTTCGGGCTTGGCGTAAAGGAACGCCATCACGTCCTGCAGCTGATCGCGAAAGCCGAAGGCGCCGCCGGACTGGTAAAAGGCGGAGCGCCCCCAGATGCGACAGCTCAAGGACTGGTACTGCAACCAGCGGTTGATCAGCAGGTCGACGGCCAGTTCGGGGGTGTGCACTTCAATCGTGCCCAGCAGAGCATCCCACCAGGCCCGGCTCCGGTCAAAGGCGGCCTCAAAGGCCAGTTCCACACGGTAGTCCTGCACCAGCTGGCGGGCCTGTGCCACGGAGTCGGCCTGGCCCAGCATGCAGGTGAT
>DBMM01000048.1:25284-28564 GCA_002298925.1 Geobacter sp. UBA698
CCGGCCCCGGTCCGTTGGGACAGCCGGGTCAGCTCCATGGCGGCCGGGTTGGCCAGCGTGCGGTTGCGGCCGATGAAGGCGCTGCGGTCGCCGCCGTATGAGTCGACCTGAGAGGTGATGGCCACGAAGGCGACCCGTTCTCCGTACTCGGGGTGGTAGCGATTACGCGCCAGGAGTGCCTGGGCTTCTTCATCCCAGCTGGTGGTGATATGCATCTGGGAAGTTTCGCGGTTCTCGCCGAGGGTCAGTTCCACATAATAGGTCAGCGAGAGCCTGCGCCTTCTGGAGGAGGCATTGCTGAGCCGCAGGCGCTGCAGCTTGATCGGCTCGCCCCCGCTCTCATCCACCGGTACGAAGACGGTCAGCTCCTGTTCGATGCCATGGCTGTTATGCTCGAAGACCGTATAACCCGCCCCGTGCCGGGCCCGATAGGCGTTTTCCTCACGGACCGGCGCCGCGGTCGGCGACCAGAAGACGCCGCTCTCTTCGTCGCGGATGTAGAGCGCTTCCGAGGCCGGGTCCAGCACCGGGTCGTTGGACCAGCCCGTCAGGCGGTTGCGCTGGCTGTTGCCATACCAGCTGAAACCGGAGCCGGTTTCGCTGATCATGGTGCCGAAGGTCGGGTTGGCAATGACGTTTACCCAGGGTGCCGGGGTATTGGTATCGGGGCCGAGATAGATCGCGTATTCACGCCCATCCTGTGTAAATCCGCCGAGACTGTTGAAATAGTTCAACTCCATGAAAGGGAGCGGGGCCGAGGGGTCCCGGGATGCACGTTTTTTGACCAGCGTTTCCAGCAGATCGGGAACCTCCACCGGCACCCCCAGTTGCTGGGGCAGTGTGCCGCGGGCCGCCACCAGCACGACGCTGGCTGCGGCCTTGAGGAGATTCTGATCTTCCTCGGGGATCTGCGCCGCGCTCTTCAGGAAGATCCCGCCCGGCCGATCAGACGCTGCGGTGAGGGTATGGGCCTGGATCAGCTGTTCCAGTCGTTCCTGAAGCGGTCGTTCATAGCTCCCAGCTTCCTCGTTGAGAATGATCAAGTCGGTCGATAAGCCATGCATGCGCCAGTAGGTATGGGCCTGGAGCATCTGGCGGACCAGGCTGATATCGCGCACCTCGCCGATGGTCACCAGAGCCATGGGCAGATCGCCCGAAATGGCGTAGGGCCACAATCCTGACTGACCCTTGCGGTTGTCTTCCAGTCGTTCGGCAGGGGCGCGCAAAAGCGGATTGGGATACAGCAGGTGACTTGCCAGTTGCTGGAAACGGCGCGCTTCGTCAGGCTGGATGTGCAGCAGTTGCAACTGCTGCTGGGCCGAGCGCCAGGCGAAATCCATGGCTCGCTCGCTCGCATGGGGGTCACGGTACTTATCCATCAGCAGCAGCACCTGCTCGCGGGTTGCTCCGGCAGCGACAACCAGGGAAAACCGGGCACGCTGGCCCGGTTCCAGGATGAAACTCCGCCGCAGACTCAAGCTCGGATCAAGAACAAAGCCCTGGCTGTTGCCGAGATCATTCACAGCCCCCATGGGATTGGCCAGGGTCCGGCCGCGACCGATGAAGCGCCTCCGGTCGGTTTCAAACTGCCATTTTTCTGCAGACAAACCATCATTCAGAGCGTGCTCAAGTGTCAGGCAATGGGCCACATACAGCGGCAGTTCGTTTTCGCTGCGAGCTCTACGGTAGGCGATCAGCGCCTGCTGTTCAGGCAGCGCTTCAGTCTGGATGAACAGCTTGTTGAAGGCCGGGTGCTGACGATCGGCGTTGTGGGGTGCCATGGATAGTTCCACGTAGCTGGTCAGGTTGAGGCGACGGGCACGTGCGGAGCGGTTGACCAGAGTAATCCGGCGCACTTCCACATCGTCTTCCGGAGAGACGATAATCTCCGTTTCGGTATGAATACCATTATCGGCGCGGCGGAATACGGCCCGGTCGAGGGCAAAGTCTACGGAATATCCTTCAACTTTCCCGCCGACCGGGTGCCAGGTGCTGGACCAGACATGATCCGGATCGGCCTCATGGATATAGCAGAAGGTACCCTGGCCATCACAGGTCTGATCAGAGCGCCAGCGGGTAAGTTCCTGGCCGCCCCACTGACTGTAGCCGCTGCCGCTGTTGGTGACCATCAAACCATAGCGGCCGTTACTGAGCAGCAGACTCTTGGGTGTGACCGTATGGGGAGTACTAAAGCTGCTGATTGCCGGCGCTAGCAGGTCTGCAGCAAGCAGGGCGGGCTTGCTCTGCCGCGTCGAGATCAGCTGCAGCGGCGGCAGGGTCGGAATGCGTTCCTGGAGCAGGGCCTCGAAGGCTCGCACCCGTGGATCACTATGAAAGCGGCGCGGGAACGGATTACCATGGAGGAAGTTGGTCAGCGCCAGGAAAGCCATCCCCTGGTGATGGGCCATATACGCCTCGACAATCACCCCGCGTTTGAGAGTCGGACTACCGGTCTCGCGCTGCGCTTGGCGACTGAAATCCATCGCTTCGTAATAACCGTAATTACCCAGCAGCCCCAGCTTGGCCAGTTGTTTCAGATTTCGGACGGTTTCAACCGGCGCCACGTTCAGTGCCAGCAGGGTGGCATAGGGCGCGACAACCAGCTGATCCTCCTGGCCGCGTTTCAAGCCGAGCGTCGGCACGCCAAAGGCCTTGTACTGATAGGTCTTGGCCAGGTCGAGATCGGCATAGGCGGACTCGGAAATGCCCCACGGCACGGAACGCAGGCGGCCGTAGGCGATCTGAACCGCTACAGTTTCACGGGCGGCCTTGTCCAACAGCGAATTACCGTAGGAGTGTTGAAACAGGAGCGGCATCAGATATTCAAACATGGTCCCGGTCCAGCTGAGCAGCACCCGCTGACGGCCGATGGCACCGTAGGGGCGCCCCAGGGAGAACCAGTGTTCCAGGGGAACGTCGCCCCGGGCAATGGCTACGAAACTGCCGAGCCGGGCCTCACTGGCCAGCAGATCGTAACTCGAAACATCCAGTCGATCCGTGGAGACGTTGTATCCGATGGTAAACAGCTTGTGCTTGGGGTCATAGAGAAACTCCATGTTCATCCCGGCCGACAGCTGGCGCACAGCGCTGATCAAGCGTTCAATCATCTCCAGGATTTCCCCGGCCAGCCATTTTGCAGTGGCGTAGGCCTCCAGAACCCGGTCAAGCCAGGGCACAAGCGCTGAGCATTCACGGGGAGCTTCCTCATGGATTTCCTTGAGGATCTCGATCGAAGCGATCCGGCCGCCTGCCAGAGTGAAGAGCGATGGCGCCTGGGACA